>JAKIML020000125.1 GCA_022702935.2 Bacillota bacterium
TTCCTGCCGGTCTCAAGAATCTTGACAAAAAGGCTGTTTTACATAACACCTTATGTGATAAGAACGAAATGAAAGGCATAGTGAGACAGGCCCTATCGCTATAATTCAGGAGTGAAAATGACATGTCAAAAATAAGTTCGCCCAGCGTCAAGCTGAGTAAAATCGTGAAAGAATTCTCCCTGGAGCCGCTGTATTATTTGGACGAGCATGCCAATCTACCCATATATAGCACTGATATCAACAGGCCGGGGCTGCAGCTTGCAGGTTTTTTTGAATATTTCGGCACCGACCGCATGCAGATTATCGGTAAGGTTGAGATGACCTATCTGGCGCAGCTTGACCCGGAGAAGCGTTATCAAAGCCTGTATGCGCTCTTTTCAACGGGAATTCCCTGTGTGGTTCTGGCCAGAGGCATGGAACCCTTTCCCGAAATGCTTCAGGTGGCTCGGGAGTGTAATGTGCCCCTGCTTCGGACTGAGGATGTCACCTCCCGTTTCAGCAGCAGTCTCATCGCCTATCTCAACGTAGAACTGGCCCCCATGGAAACCATGCACGGGGAGTTGGTTGAGGTCTATGGTGAGGGTGTTCTGCTGTTAGGTGAAAGCGGCGTAGGTAAAAGTGAAACGGCCCTGGAGCTGGTTAAGCGCGGCCATAGGCTTGTGGCCGATGATTTGGTGGAGGTTAGGAGAGTATCCAGCAAGACCCTGGTGGGAACTGCCCCCGAGGTCATCCGCCATTTTATAGAGATCCGCGGTATTGGTATATTGGATGTGAAGTATCTCTACGGTGTGGGCTCGGTGAAAATGACCGAGAGCATTAATCTTGTGGTCAATATGGAGCTTTGGAATCCTCAGAAGCACTATGAAAGGCTTGGCACCGAGGAGCTTACCACCGAGATCCTGGGCATTAAGGTGCCTTCACTGACCATCCCCGTAAGACCCGGACGAAACCTGGCCATTATCATTGAAGTGGCAGCCATGAACAACCGTCAGAAGAAGATGGGCTATAACGCTGCTCAGGCCTTTACCCAGAAAATATCCAACGATATACAGAGAAGTACCGAACTTATACCATAGTTCCGGCTCGCCATGAATATATAATGATGGATGATCACATGCTCTTATCACAAGGAGTGAATGCTTTGCGAGTCAAGGAATTTATGGAAAGCTTTCAGAAGGTATTGGGCGGCGTTACCCTTCAGCGGGATGTACCCATGAAAAAGTACACCTCCATCGCTGTGGGCGGAAACGCCGATTTTATGGTGGAACCCGATTCCCTGGAAAAGGTTCGGGATTGCATCGCCTTTTTAAGTGCCTATCCCGTTCCTTTCATGGTCATGGGCAATGGCTCCAATCTGATATTTTCCGATGAGGGTTACCGGGGCGTTATTGTCAAAATTGGGCCCAGGCTCTCCAAAATAGAGGTTGACGGCACCCGGATCGTGGCCGAGGCCGGAGCATCACTGGCCGCCGTGGCCCATAAGGCTCTGGAGCACTCGCTGACAGGGCTGGAGTTTGCGTCAGGCATTCCCGGCAGCACCGGGGGTGCGGCCTGTATGAATGCTGGGGCCTATGACGGCGAAATGAAACAGGTTATCGAAGAAACCCTCAATGTGGACAAAGAGGGGCGGTTTATAACTTTGAAGGGCGAGGAGCATAGCTTCTCCTACCGCCACAGCCGAATCCAGCAAGAGGGCCTCATTTGTCTTAAGGTGGTCTTTGCCCTGGAAAAGGGCGACAAAAACGCCATTCAGGCTAAAATGAACGATTTAAACAGCCGGCGCAGGGAAAAGCAGCCCTTGAATATGCCCAGCGCAGGAAGTGTTTTTAAAAGACCTCCGGGGCAATTCGCTGGCAAGCTCATCGATGATTGCGGGCTCAGGGGCTATGCCATTGGCGGAGCCCAGGTCTCCGACAAGCACTGTGGCTTTATCGTCAACACGGGCACGGCCACAGCCGCCGATGTCATCAATCTCATTCGCTACGTGCAGCAAAAGGTTTACGAAAGAACGGGGACGCTGTTGGAGCCGGAAGTCAAGATTATCGGAGGAAATACCTTATGGAATTCTTAATTATCACGGGCATGTCCGGAGCCGGAAAAAGCCTGTGTGTAAAATACTTTGAGGATATCGGCTATTTTTGCGTGGATAATCTTCCGCCATCCCTCATTCCAAAATTTGCTGAGATTACCATGCAGGGCAAGCCCAATCTGGAAAAAATCGCTTTGATTATAGATATCAGGGGCGGTGCCATGTTTTTGGATCTCATGCCTGCCCTACATACCCTCACCGAAATGGAAATCTCCTATAAAATCGTTTTCCTGGATGCTACCGACGAGGTGCTCATTAAGCGCTTCAAGGAAACACGCCGCATGCATCCCCTGTCCCAGGAGGGGCGTGTGGCCGACGGCATCAAAGAAGAACGGCGAATACTTCAGCCTGTCAAGGAAAAGGCTGATTTCATCATTGATACATCCAACCTTATCCCCCGTCAGTTGAGGGAGGAGATAGTCAGGCTTTTCCTTGAGGGTAAGACCTTTAAGGGCCTTATTGTCAGCATAGAGTCCTTCGGATTTAAGTATGGCATTCCCATAGACTGTGACCTGGTCTTTGATGTTCGCTTTATTCCCAATCCCTTCTACATTCCTGAACTAAAGCCCAAAACCGGTATGGACAAGGAAGTGTCGGGTTATGTGATGAGCTTTGAGGAAAGCAAAGCCTTCCTGGAAAAGCTGGTGGATATGATCGACTTTCTGATTCCTTACTATGTGAAGGAAGGTAAGAGCCAGCTTGTGGTGGGCATTGGCTGTACCGGGGGCAAGCATCGCTCGGTGACCCTGGCCAACGAGCTCTATGCCAAGCTCAAGCATAATGATGTGAGTGTTGTGGTAAAGCACAGAGATATTGAGCGGGACGATAAGGGAGGCTCTTCATGAGATCCATACGATGGTTCCAGATCGGTTTTCGCTTTAAGAAGCTGCTCATCAGCGGTATTGTGGGACTTATCTTTCTTGCGGCTTCCCTGGTTGTGCTGCTGAAGGATTTGACGGTTGGGCCCTTTCAATGGGGGGCATCCCTGGGGCTTGCCGCTCTGGGCATTGTCTTTATTCTGGACTGCTTCAGAAAGGTCTTCATCCGATTCATTAACTTTTATCCCTGGGCCATGGGCAGAAAGCCCGCCAATGTGAGGGAATTCGGTGATATTCTTTATAAAAGAAAGGTACTGTCGGCCGGTCCCAAGATTGTAGCCATTGGCGGCGGTACCGGGATTTCCACCATGCTGCGGGGACTTAAGGCATACACCAGCAATATTACGGCCATTATAACGGTAGCCGATGACGGCGGCGGTTCGGGAACCCTGCGCAGCGATTTGGGCATGCTGCCCCCGGGCGATATCCGAAACTGCATGATTGCCTTAGCCGAGACCGAGCCGGTTTTGGAAAAGCTTATGAATTATCGGTTTACCGAGGGGTCCTTAAAGGGGCAAAGCTTCGGAAACCTTTTTTTAGCGGCCATGAACGGCATATCCAACAGCTTTGAGGAGGCTGTCAGGAAGATGGGGCAGGTGCTGGCCGTGACGGGGACGGTGTATCCCGTCACCGAGGAGAACATCACTCTGGTGGCCGAGCTGGAGGACGGCACCACCATACGGGGGGAATCCCGAATTGGTTCCCATCATCTGACCCACCCCGGCAGGATCAAGCGGGTCATGCTGAACAGGGAAGGGGTACAGCCCCTGCCCCAGGCTATCAAGGCCATCATGGACGCAGATCTCATTGTGCTGGGCCCCGGCAGCCTCTACACCAGCATAATCCCCAACATCCTGGTGGAGGGTGTGGCCAAGGCCCTTGCCGAAACCAGAGCCACCAAGGTCTATGTCTGCAATATTATGACCCAGCCAGGGGAGACCGAGGAGTTTACGGCAGGGGATCATATTGCTGCCATACATAATCATGCTCAGGAACCCATCATCGATTGCTGCCTGGTTAACTGCGGCGGCATTAAGGAGCAGATCCTTAAAAAGTATCGTGCCGATGGTGCCGATCAGGTTATGATTGATTTATCCAAAATCAAGCGCATGGGCGTTCGTGTGATTGAAAAGGACTTGGTGAGGATCGCCAACGATCTGGTTCGTCATGATCCCGAAAAGCTTGCGCAGGCCATTATGGACATTTGCAAGCATCATTAGGATGAGGAGGATAGCCATTGTCATTCTCACTGGAGGTTAAAGGCGAGCTAAGCCGATTAGAGGAACTGGATACCTGCTGCAAGAAACATGAGCTGGCCGGATTGCTCCGGGCCGGTTTATCGGTTCGAACCCAGCTGGGCAATCGAAGGATATTCTTTGTAACCGAAAATGCTCCTCTGTCCCGGCATGTTTTTTCAAGAGTCAAGGAGCTCTATCACAATATCCCCGAGGTCATGATGCTCAAAACCCACCGTTTCAGAACTCATACCATCTATCGGCTGGAATTTACGCCGCTGCTCTCGGGGGAGAACAGTGAGCTTTTGAAAAAGACCGGGATTATTGTTTCTGCCGAGGGGGACAAGCTGGACTATGAGCCCCTGGCCATACGCTCCCGATGCTGCAAGCGGGCTTACCTTCGGGGCGGTTTTCTGGCCACCGGCTCCATTTCTGATCCCGACCGATCCTATCATTTGGAAATATCCCTTCCCACAAAGCTGTTGGCCGATGAATACATCCGCTATCTCCGTGACTTCGGCCTTGAACCCCGATATATTCTGCGTAAGGGGCATTATCTGGTCTATTTGAAGGAAGGCCAGGAGATTGTAGACTTTCTTAACGTAATAGGGGCTCACAATGCCTTAATGCAGCTTGAGAACATCCGCATAGTCAAGGATATGAGAAACCAGGTCAACCGCATTGTCAACTGCGAGACGGCCAACCTGGAGAAAACTATTAACGCTTCCTACCGTCAGGTGGAGAACATACGCTATATTAAGGAGCATATGGGCCTGGAAAGCCTCCCGAAGGGGCTTTATGAAATTGCCAGACTCCGTTTGGAAAATCCCGATGTAAGTCTTTTGGAGCTGGGGAAGATGCTCAGCCCCCCGCTGTCCAAGTCGGGTGTCAATCACAGACTGCGTAAAATCGACAAAATTGCAGAAGATACCATGAAGGATGTAACCCATGAAGAATCACAGCACTGATAGAGCAAAGCTTTTTGCGACAGGCAATACCTTTTCCATCATCATCCGATTTTCCATCCCTACCATCATCGGTATGCTGGTCAACGCCCTTTATGTGGTGGTTGACCGCATTTTTGTGGGCAATATCCAGGGCAGAGAGGGTGAATTGGGCATTGCCGCCATCACCGTCAGTTCCCCGGTTACTGTCATCATTTTTGCCCTTGCCATGCTGGCCGGTGCAGGGGGTGGCGCCAATATCTCCCTTTCGCTGGGAAGAGGGGAAAGGGCCAAGGCTGAGCGCTATGTAGGAAACGGTATCATTCTGGGTGCGGGGCTCAGCTTTGCAGCCGTAATGATTGGGCTTATATTCAGCAAACCCATCCTCATTGCCTTTGGTGCCAGTGACGAGGTCCTGCCCTACGCCATGACCTATCTGAATATCTCTCTCATAGGGTCGGTTTTTAATACCGCCGGCTTTTGCTTAAACCGCTATATGCTGGCCCAAGGCTTTTCCACTCTCTCCATGCGCACCAATATTATTGGTGTTATTCTAAATACGCTGCTGACGCCCCTGTTCATTTTCATTTTTGGTATGGGTATTGCCGGTGCCGCACTGGGAACCATTCTGGCCCAGTTCGCCTCCTTTGCCTGGACCTTGTACTGCTTTACCGCCCACAAGGTGCACCTGAACTTAAGGCGTCGTTACTTAAGGCCACATTGGAAGACCTTAACAGAGATTATGAGGCTGGGTGTATCGCCCGGTGCCCTTCAGCTTGCCATCTCCCTGGTTCAGCTCATTACCAATAATCAGTTGAGGCGCTATGGCGGGGACACGGCCATTGCCGCCATGGGTGTGGTTTCGTCGGTATCACAGGTTCTGCTGATGCCAGTCTACGGCATCAACCAGGGCGTCCAGCCCATCATCGGCTTTAACTATGGTGCCAAGCTGTATCACCGGGTCAAGAAGCTGCTGCTCCAGGCCATACTATTGGCGACAGGGGTCTCCTTTACCCTCTGGTGCGGGCTCATGCTCTTTACCCATCCCATTGTTCAATTATTCGGAGCCGATAACGTCAATTTGATGGAGGAGGCTCCCAAAGCTATTCGCTATTTCTTATTGGCCACACCCCTGGTGGGTTTTCAGGTGGTGAGCGCTACCTATTTCATGTCGGTGGGCAAGCCCAGACAGGCTTTGATACTTAATCTCTCCCGTCAGGTGCTCATCCTCATACCCACGGTGCTCATTCTGCCCCTGTTCTTCAATCTTCAGGGTGTGTATGCTTCGGGGGCTACGGCCGATTTCATTTCAACACTTATGACGGCGGCGTTTCTGGGGTTTGAGCTTCGGGAGCTGAATCAATTACAGGGCTGAAACCATGCTTCTTTAGAATACTCAAAATGTCCCTGCAGCGCTGTTCCCAACTGTTGGCCTCCAGCCACCCATAGACCTCGTCGGCATTGAAGGGAAGCTTCTTTTCCAGGATGAGTCTGATTTTTTCGATAAAGGACTCATGGTCAAGGCCAATATGTACCGAAGGTATTCCCCGGACCTCGGGGATATCGGTGGAAACCACCGGTGCCCCTGCGGCCAAATACTCGTACATCTTAATGGGATTGGTGGCCAGGGTGATGTCATCCAGCCGGAACGGAATCATGCAGACCGTGCTGTTTTGCAGGTATGCCGGAAGCTCTTCATAGTTCTTATAGCCCAGGTATCGAAGGTTGGGCAGATTTCGGTTAACCTTTGCCCCGAATTCGGGACCAATGATGACCACAAAAGCATGTTTAAAGGTATCGGCCACCCTATAAACCAACTGCTCATCTACCCATTTGGCCCATGCCCCCGAATAGGTGATGATGGGTCCGTTAAGATAAGCCATATCCTTGGGCGGCTTGGTTGGTCGCTGAGGCTTAAAATGATTGAGATCACAGCCATTGGGAATAAAATAGCTGGGTTTTTGGGGGAAATCTTTTTCTATCTGATCTCTGAGCAGGGTGGAGCTGGTCACCACAATATCGGCCCTGTGGATCATGGGCTTTAAATAGGGCCGCCAGGCTGCAAAATCATCTATATAGTCATAGACAATAAAGTCAGGCAGATAGACGTTTAAAAAAGCGCAAAGCTTGGACCAGGAAACCCATAGAATGATCTTTTTGCCCTGGCGCTTTAGCTCGGGTATGGTGTGCGTAATAAAATATTGATGATTCTGAACCACGGTTAATTGAGGGTTTATTTGCACCGACAATTCATTTTTTGACTGGGTCTTGTTGCAATAATAAACCTGAAAGCCGTTCTGGGAAAGGCTTTCCATAAGCTGCTGAGGCCGTTGCTTCATCCAGCTCCAGTCAATGGTTGGAGGGTAGATGATGACAAGGTCGCTCCTTCTAGGCTCAGTATTCATGAGTACCCCTCCCTCGGTATTGATGAACAAATGCAGTATATCTTTAAATTCGTGGATAAGATTCTCCATAAGGGTGACTCCTTTCTTTGATTCCATGCAGGTGTTTCTCCTATAGCTTTGGTATCAGCGGTGTGTCGGCCAGAGCCCTCATCTGCTCACTTTTCTCCAATAAGCTGTTTCTAAGCTGTTGATTATGAACAAGGGACTCCAGGGTTGCCGATGTTAGATGCCCCTCGTTATGAAGCATGTCAAGCTCCAAATCCTTTAAAAGGAAAGCCACCTTGGGCGTGCTCTTGAGCATGATGGCCGGGACACCATGGCTTAAGGCCATAAGCCCCGCATGGAGCCGGCTGGTGATGACAAGATCCGAGGAGGCCAGGAAGGAGGCCTTGGTATGCAGGCTCACAGCCTCGGGCAGGATAACGCGCTTGGGGGGCGTGGCTTCAATATTAAAGTAGAAGTCATTGGCTGAATCCTGCATGGAAACAGTATAGATCGTATGGGGAATGGTAAGCCCCAATAGGGTTTTCTTGACAGCGCCTGTGTATTTGGAGGCGTAGGTATTAATGCTGACCAGTATCTTTTTGCCGCCATGGACAAAGGGAGTTTTTTCTGCCCTGTAATTCCAGATGGCTTCGGGCACCACTTCACAGGTAAGGCCCAGATGCTTTTGGGCAAGCATGCGGTCGGAGGTGGTTCTCACTGACACATGGTAAGCCCGATTCAGGATATCCTTCAGTTCGCTGACCACGGTGGGATTGACCATGCGGTCGTCCATACCCACCCTGCTGAAGATATAGGGAACCTTCAGATCCTCCATTAAAAAGTTGAAGTAGTTGGCTCCGAAGAAAACCAGTCCGCCCCCGCCGATGATGATCAAATCATAGGTGTTCAGGGTGTCCCGATAGTTCTTAAGGCCCAGCCTGTCGGCCAGCACAAGAGGATAGTCCACTTTATAGTAAAGGTAGGGCAGTCCTCCGCTGAATATGGTGATATCGGCATGGGGATACTGCTTCCGAATCAGTTTCATCATTTCATAGAGATTGAGCTCATCACCCAAATTGTTATGGCCGTAATAGCCGATGATTGCAAATCTCAATATGCTCCCTCCCTCATTTCAAAGCTTTAATGATTTCCCTGGCTCTAATCTCGTAGGTATGCCGCTCATACACCAGCTTTTGGCCTGCCCGGGCGATTTTCTCCCTGGCTTTGGGTCGGTCCAGATAGAAATCCATGAGCTCTACCGTTTCGTTATAGCTAGACGACCAGACCAGATGAACATGGTTTTTGAACATTTCCTTTATGGCCGGTGTCAGTTGGGTTAAGTAAAAGCCGCAGCAGCCTAAAACCTCAAAGGTTCTCATGGACTGCATGGTTCTTGAGGTTGTTATGGAGTGGACCCCCAATACAATCTTTGCGGATGAGTAGGCAATGACGCTTCTTTCATGGGCTAAATAGCCTTTATCAAACTCAGGCGGGAGCTTGAAGCTATGCTTGGGATGCTGCCAGTCAAAGCCATAGACCTCAATCATTTTTTGCTTGTCAATAAATGGCTGAATAATATACCCGTAGGCCTTTCGCCTTTCAGGAAAAACATTATAGTTGTTCCCGATATGTATGGCGTCCAGCGAAGCAAAATGGGGATCAGCCGGATATTTGAAATAGTAGTCGGGATCAATGGCAAAAGGTATGCATAAGGCTTTATACCCTTTTTTTCTGTAGTCCTCTACCATTTCAATGTCCGGAGTAGCCGTTAGCACTGACTTGCCTGCCCACTCCATGGCCATGGTTTTGTGGGCAACAGGGTCCTCAACGGCCCAATATATATGAGGAATACCATAGCGCTCCAGAACAGGGTAGATGAAGAACCTGGTGTTGACGCCCCCCTCAGTAAACAGGTAGTCGGGCTTAAACTGCTCAATCTTCCTGCTGAGCC
>JAKIML020000031.1 GCA_022702935.2 Bacillota bacterium
TAACATAGAACTACTTCATTTTACTTTGTCCTACCCCAACAATTGACGTAGAACCATAAAACAACAGGAGCCGGTGTGAGACCGGCTCCATATAGATTTCATACTTCCTTTTTAGACTGTGCAATTCTTTTATAATTCTATAGCTATGTATCCTTAGTTGGCTGCCTTGGGCTTCTTGACCAGGGTAAGCAAAACGATACCGATGGCCGCAGCTACCGATGCAATGACAAAGGCCGGGAACATAAGATTAATATCATTGGCAGCGAGGTTCTTGAAGTATCCTGCAACGTAGGAGGATACCACGGCACCCACGCCAAAGCCCACCATCATAAGACCATAATTGGTACCTGCATACTTGCTTCCGAACATATCGGAGGTCATGGACGGGAAGGTTCCCAGTACACCGCCATAGAAGAAGCCAATGAAGGCGATAAGTCCATAAATCAAATAACCAGTGGCCAGGTTGACCAGGAGTGAGAATACAGCTGTTCCGCTGAGTATGATGATGAGGGTCTTTTTCCGGCCCAGTCTGTCTGAAGCCCAGCCCCAGAACAAGCGTCCGGCAGCGTTAAACACCGATACAACAGTAACGCCGATACTGGCGGTGGCCGCTAAGCCTTTGGCAACAGCGATGGGCTTGGCAAAGCCTATCATCATCAATCCGCCCATACTTGCCACCATAAAGGTGATGGTCAGCATATAGAACTGAGGTGTTTTAAGCATTTTCCCAGGTGAGAAGTCCACATTGGCATTGGTTGCGCCCGGCGCCGGAGGCGTATAGCCTTCGGGAAGAAAATCCTTGGGAGGCGTTTTAATGCAAAGGCCGCCAAAGGTGCAGATAACCAGGAAAATCAGGCTGAGCACCCGGAAGGTTTGGAATTCACCTACGCCGGGGCCGCCAAAGGCTTTCATCAAGGCTTCGATGATGGGAGTGAAAACAACACCACTAAAACCAAGGGATGATACTATGACACCGGAGATAAGGCCCTTCTTGTCGGGATACCATTTCTGGGCACAGGCAATGGTGGTTGAATAGGAAAAACCCATACCAACGCCGCCCATGATACCATAGGTAATCCATAATAACCAAGGCGCTGCGGCTGTTACAAAGGATGCCAAGAAGAATCCCGATGCAAGAATAAGACCGCCAATCATAACAACGTATTTGGTTTCAATCTTCTGTTGGAGCTTTCCGCCCAGGGTACTGCCTACAGTAAGGGTACCGAGCATAAAGGAATAAGCGAGACTGGCTGCAGCATTGTCCCCTTTAAAGAGGGTTTCTGCGATACCATTTTGGAAGATACTCCAGACATAAGCCGTTCCGAGGCATAGCTGGATCGCGATGGTTGCAATGACTGTGATGACACGGTTGTACTTTTTGGTCATGTTGTTCCGTCCTCCCATACCACAAAAAATAAATATAATAAATTAAATTGAAGCCCATACTACAAAAAACACCCAAACACATGGGTTATTTAGTTATACATTAGCACAAGGTTTTGGGGATTTCAACAGCAAATTATCGCTTATCAAAACATTCAGGATTGGAAGCACCCTTAAACCTGGTATTTTAATTATGAAACGCTCAGAACAATGCCCAGCGCTTCTTTTTGTAAAAGGGCTCAGTCCCTTTTACAGCTTCCCTGCCAAAGGCGCTGTCCAAGGGAACAATATCGATATACTCGTCCTTGCTTAAATACTCCTGTGCGATGGCGGCCACTTGCGGAAATAACACCGATTTGTCGCCCTCAAAGCCAATGACAAGCAACAGATTGGGCTTATCCTCGTCCTCTCTTTGGGCTAGAAATATATAAGCCTCGTCAACCTCCCGGTGCTTCTTAAAGAATTTAGACAGAGCATCGACCATCTCATGGGGATAGTTCGATGGCTGCCCCAGCATGATTTTTGTATCCTTCGTAATAACCACTTCAGATTTTCTTCTTTCGATGTACTCCATCAACTGAGGAGTGATGATGATGTTTTGATTGTAGGGATTTATGACGAAGCCCTTTGCCACATCGGGATCCTTAAGGAGCATGGCCTTATAGTCCTCATAGCGCATAATGAGTGTCTGTACATGATCCTTTGACCATTTGCGCAGCTCATCCCAATCGGTAAAAGCGATAAAAAAGGATTCATCATCCTGATTGGTTAACAGTTTAAAATTAATCAGCGTCCCTTCCTTCAGCACGCCATTTTCAATCTCCCCATCCAGAATGATGGGCGATAAAAAATGAGCCTGACCCAGCTTTTCAATGAAGGCCAGTTCATTTTCCGCGCTTCTGTTTTGCAGGAACCTGTTCATTGCATCAACAAATTCCGGATTGGTGACGGGCTTATTGACATCTACCATGGAAGCTTGCTCCTTTAGAAATTATAAGATTACTATAGTAGGTAAATGTTTAGTAGTAAATCATTCTTTAATACCTTAATCGCAGTTCAAGAGTTTTAAACACTTTGCCCGGTTGATAAATAATAGCACTCACGCACAAAGAAAAAATATCATCACTATGGAACCCTACGATTGTCATCTATTTATTACTGTCCTTTATAAATATATCTGCATTTAGGGAAGCCAGAACAACCTATGAACGGCCCATATCTTCCTTGCCTTTGTACCATGGGACTTCCACATATTGGACAAATAATAGATTTACTTTCCGACTTTTTCTTAATGTTATCGATATGATTTTTGTAAACTCTTTTACTATTAGTTATAGCAGCTTGCAGTCGAGAAAAGATTAACGCCATTTTGTCGTAATCCATAATCGGTACCTGCTTTGTTTTAATAAAGTCAATCAAATTATTCAAATACGTTACCTGACTTGAGTTAACTCTTTTTAAAACTGCGTTTCCTGAAAAAATAACAATAGGAATAAATTGTATTCCATCAATATCCTTTAGTACTTCTTTTAATGCTTTTATATGAGTATAATTCTGCCATATTGGATTGTAAAAACGTTTTTTGCTTCGAAAAATAATCTGTGTCCAATACTCGCTTCTTTCATCACCAATTATCCAACCAGAAAAATTCTTGGTTTCTATAACAAAAATACCATAAGGTGATACTACGATATGATCCACTTGCGAAGTCTTTCCAATCTCTAATCTAATCAACAAATTATGCATTACTAGGTATTGTTTATCATCCAGTACTTTAAGTCTCTGCCTTACAAGATATTCGCCATAAGCGCCCTTAATTGATGGCCAAAAGGGTATCGATATTATTAGAATAGCAAAAGGTCCTATAAACCATCCAAATGCCCAAATCCACTTAATAAGCCCAAGCAGGTTACCAGAAAATATATAGATCAGCCCACCTAGAATAAATAAAGTGATAATTCCAGATAATTTATGTGCTATTTCCTTTGCGAAAAGTTTCATACAACACCTCACAAATCAACCTG
Organism: Bacillota bacterium; assembly: GCA_022702935.2. Lineage (GTDB taxonomy): Bacteria > Bacillota > Clostridia > DSM-8532 > DSM-8532 > DTU059. Next base: position 3,408 of record JAKIML020000031.1, read on the forward strand.
TATTCATAAATTGCTCATATCGGATTAAAAGCCTTTCTTTATCCGGCCATGATTTTCTATTACTAGGCAATAATATATTGGTGTTGTGTAATGCTTGAATTCCGTGCTTTAGCATAGGACCATCTATTTCATGTAAGATATCTTCTCGAACCATAATCTTATAATCAGGAGATACCCCAATTATGTTCATATCGTAAGCAGCATGATGAATTTTACATAATGATAAACCGTTACTAACTATCGGATCACCGATATCTTCAGAATCTGGCACAATATGCGCCGCATCAAGCAGTTCAGCGTGATTTAAACTGCAAAATGCACATCTTTCACGGTACGCTTGGAGAACAAGTTCTCTGAAGGAGCTTTGATGAAGTCTAACCTTTACTATGGATGTGATATATTTCCGTTTAATATCTTTGTCGTCCTCTGAAATACTAATACGTCCCTCTTGTGCTCTATTATTAACTATAGAACTCATATCATCTGCTGCAACAGTAAAAGTAAGAGTATTTGGATTATCTGCGACTATATATACAGGCCATACAGCTAAGTATTTTCCCTTAGTTATACCATGAAAATAAATCAATGGAATTTGCTTATTCATTGCATCTCTAAGCCCAACATTATCTCTGTGGAAAATATCGGTACCTCGATATTTATACAAAAGCAGTCCTTCTTCATTAAAAGAATCACGATATGGACTTCCCGATACGGTTGTGATTGAGAGAGGGACACTTTTTAACAATCTCGGTTTCCAAATACCTTGTGGCCCCATTACTGTAATGGTTTGACCTTGAAAATCAAATCCTTTCTCAAGGATAGTTCTTGGGAGGGTGTTTCCATAGATCTGAACTTGACGTTTTAACCACTCAAAGGCTGCAAGTCTGATTTGCTCTTCCATAAGATATCACCAATGTATGTGATTGTTAACAAGGTCTCTACACGTTCGTTTTAGCATATTACCTATATGCCTAGTTAATGTTTACCACCATTTTATCGTATACACCAAATAATTACATTCAATTTTTTAAAGCAAAGGCATGAGTACAATCTACCCATGCCTAAATGATAGTTCAGTAATTACAGCTTTTTAACTCGCTAAATCCTCAAAATCCTTGCCGCATTGTTATACAGAATATCCTCCTGCTGCTGTGGGGTTAAATCCAATTCATAAAAATCCTTTAATTCCTGCTCATGGTAAACGATGGGGTAATCGGTTCCAAAGACCACCTTATGGGTGCCATGCTGGCGAATGATTTTTAGGGCCAGATCCCTTCCCATAAACCGAATGGCGCTGGAGGTATCCAAATAGAGGTTCTTTCCCACCAGGCATTCAAGGGCCTCCTCCCATTGGCTATGTCCGCCTAAATGTGCTGCAATCATAGTCAGTTCTGGGAATTTCGAAAGGACATTGGCTAATCTTCTTGGCGAGGAGCTGTCCAGGTTCTCATCCCCTGCATGAATGAGAACGGGAAGCCTGCTGCCGATAGCCCTGTAGACCCTGTCCATCTCGGGCGAATCCGCATCAAAGCCCTGGAAATCCGGATGGAGCTTGATGCCCTTCAGTCCTAAGGAGAAGATGTGTTCCATTTCCTCTTCCACATTGTCCATTTCAGGATGAAGGGTGCCAAAGCCTATGAGCTTGCCCCCTGCCTGGGAGGCCACCCAGTCATTGATATTGCGTACCTGGGAGGCTTTGGTGGCCGTAGAGCATATCACCAAATAGTCTATACCCGACCTATCTGCACTCTCTAAAAGATCCTCAGTGGTTCCTTTTCCGTGCATTTGAATATGATAATGATTACCCACCTGGGCCACAGCCTTTTGGGCTATGGCCTCAGGGAAAATATGGGTATGAAAATCAATAATACGTGACATGGTATCGACCTTAAATCTGTCTCATGAGATAGCTCATGTAACTGATATAGTGGGAGAAGACCACACCGGGCTCCTGGAGATCCGGACACCATCTCTTAAGCCATTCCAATGAGACAAAGCCATCAAAGCCGTTAAGACTTAACTGCTTGAGGCAGTCCAATACAGGAACATCGCCATAGCCCAGCATACGATAGGATACCTGACCGTCCTTCATAACCGAGTCCTTAATATGGAGATACTTGATATGTCCGTCCAGATTCCTAAGGGTGGTCTCGGGGGACTCACCGAAATAGCGGAAGGGATGATGGATATCCCACAGAATACCGCTGTTGGATCTGTTCACCGACTTAATGAACTCAGCCGTAACCTTGGTGTCGGCCAATACGCCATTGGTCTCAATCAAGGGGGTCACGTTCTTGTCAGCGGCATAATCACAGACCTTGATATACTGTTCTCTCACAAAATCCAGATCCCGCTGGGGACCGGGGGCGCCATCCTTATCGCCAAGGACACGAACATAGGGCACACCCAGCTTTTGAGCCAGATCTACATAGTCCTTAGCCTCCTGAAGGGCCGCTTCAGCGTTATCCTTATCATAGAGATAAGCTGCCGATGTCAGCATCGGAATTTTTAGATTGAGCTTTTTCAGTGTTTCCAGGGTTTTATCTATATTCTCTGGTTTAAAAGGCTTGGCCTTAGGCGCATAAATTTCAGATTCAATACCGCGGATCTCAATGCCATCCAGGCCTAAGTCCTTGGCTGTGGCATAAATCTCTTCCCATGACCATCCCGGGCAGCCCAGAGTTGAAAATGCTAGCTTCATGATTCATCGTCCTTTCTTAAGGAAATATCCCTATCATTATCATAATGTATGGACTTATGCTGTTTCAATGGCTGCGGCATCCTTGAGATTGAGTTCCTCAATGGCGGCTTCCCTAAGTTTGTACTTCTGAATCTTTCCGCTGGCTGTCATGGGGAAGCTGTCGGTAAACTTCACATACTTGGGTGTTTTATGTCTGGCCATATGGCTGCGGACCAGATCCTTGATCTCCTGCTCGGTGGCGGTTTCACCCTCCTTCAGGATAATCCAGGCCATGACCTCCTCACCATACTCCTTGCTGGGTACGCCAATAACCTGTACATCTTTAATCTTGGGATATGTATAGAGGAATTCCTCAATTTCTTTGGGATAGATATTTTCTCCGCCGCGGATGATCATATCCTTGATACGGCCGGTAATCTTGAAGTATCCATGCTCATCCATGGTCGCCAAGTCACCGGTATGGAGCCAGCCCTCCCTGTCAATGGCCTGGGCTGTGGCTTCGGGCATTTTGTAATAGCCCTTCATCACATGATAGCCCTTGGTGCAGAACTCACCAGGAACATTAGGCGGGCATTCCTTGCCCGTTTCGGGATCGACAACCTTCGCCTGGACATGGGGCAGGACACGGCCTACCGTGGATACACGCACCTCGATACTGTCATCAGTGGTAGTCTGTGTACAAACAGGTGAAGCCTCCGTTTGTCCATAGGCAATAGTGATTTCGGTCGCGCCCATTTCTTCCACCACCTGCTTCATGACCTTGATGGGACAGGGTGAACCGGCCATAATACCTGTTCTGAGCTTGGGGAACTTAAACTTCTTAAAGTCAGGATGATCCAGAATACCAATGAACATGGTTGGAACCCCGTGAAGCGCGGTGCATTCCTCATTCTGAACGGCTTCCATGACCTTCAAGGGCTGATAGTATTCAATGGGCACCATGGAGGATGCATGGGTAACACAGGCCAGAATGGCCAAAACCAAGCCGAAGCAATGGAAGAAGGGTACGGGTATACAGAGCTTATCGTTCTCGGTAAACTTCATGCAATCTCCGATGCATTTTCCATTATTGACAATATTGTAGTGAGTGAGCATAACACCCTTTGGGAAGCCCGTGGTTCCCGAGGTATACTGCATATTGATGATTTCGTCGGGGGTAAGGGTCTCGTTCACCTTCCGGTACTCCTCATCGGAAACCTGGGCAGCCAGAGTATAGAGATCCTTCCAGTGATACATGCCAGGCTGCTCATCTTCACCGATATAGACCACATATTTGAGGAAGGGTAACATGGGATTGTCCAACTGTCCCGGCTGACTGTTCTTCAGCGTAGGACAAAGCTCATTGATAATATCCACGTAATTGGCATCCTTAAAGCCCCCGGTCATAACCAGGCACTTGGAGTCGGATTGACGCAGGAGATATTCCAACTCAAAGATTTTGTAGTTGGTGTTTACGGTTACAAGCACCGCACCTATCTTCGCCGTACCGAAAAGAAGGAGCATCCACTCGGGAACATTGGTAGCCCAAACAGCCACATGGTCACCTTTTTTGATGCCCATTTTCAAAAGGCCCTTTGCCACCTGTGTTGCTTCCTCGTCCAATTCCTTCCAGGTCCGTTCGAAGGGTCTGTCGGTGTACTTGACCGCCATCCTGTCCGGATACTTTCTTGCAACCTCCTCAAGCAATCCGCCTATGGTGATATTCATGAGTTCGCTCATGGTTTATCCTCCCTTACTACCGATCTTCTCTTAGGCTGTTAGCCCTTATATTTGCCGGTTTTTTGAGCTAGAAAAACCAACAAAAAAACCTTCATCTCAATCTATTAGAGACGAAGGTTATACTCCGTGGTACCACTCTTATTGACACACAGCAATGTGCCCGCTTTATCAGCATCAAATAATGCCTCACAGTGTAACGGCTGCATCCGTATCAACCTACAATAAGCCCAAAGCTTACTTCAGCGATCCGCTCCAGAGCGAGATTCACATTCCCCCACGTCTGCACTTTCACCAACCGGCAGCTCTCTTTGTCGTGGATAAGTCTGTTACTATTCTCTTTCATTGCGTTTTTACATTATTTACAACTAATTATAGGAGGCTGTATCTATCTTGTCAAGAACTTTTTTCCAGGCCTTTATGGGCTTATTTGCATATGTTTTGACTGTATAAATTAGGCATCATAGTTAATCACAAAAAGATTCTTATGGAGCTATGAAAAGTTCAAATAAGCAAGCGATGCTTTGCTATCTTTTCTCTATTGGTCGTTCTGTGGAGAATTTAAGCCCATAATTATATTCTTCAGCCTTCCATTATCCTTCGGGAGTCGTTGGCAATGTACTCCAGATCCTTTTTATACCAGGCATTGTCAGGTACATCGGTAAATAGAGCAGCGGCTGCATTTCTCTTGTTTTCTGCAGGGACACCCGTTAGTGTTAAACCTAGGATCATAACAAAAGTGAGGAGTTTTTTCATATCTTCCTCCTGATTTCAATGTTTCAGTGTGTCCCCACTCCCATCATATCGTCAGTGGCTCGCTGGTCTACATAGTAGGCCAGAATATCTCCTTCGAGTAACTGCCATCGGAGCTGGATATATTAATTCTTTTTTCTCATTTTTTGACCTCTGGTTTATCTGTCCAGAAAACATGACCAGGCAAAATATCTGGATAGATATAGACTAATTCAAAGCCCATATCAGATCTGAAACCTATAAAGTTTGCTTTGTATTTGTCAAGTAGATCATAATACTTATCATTTTCATTTAGCGCATACTTACTGAAAGCGAGTCCTTGTTTTTCTCCGTAGACTTCTATGCAAAGATCTCTCACCAATTTTTCATAGCGCTCAGCCGTATTATCAAAATTTCCTATAGGAATCCCTGGTTCCCACCCCACCAGATCCTTATCTTGGCGTAGGACACCCAACACCCACCGGTAGTATGTCATCCCCTTTTGTTTTCCAGGATAATACTTCTCGGCTGTAGGACTTTTTTGTGGAATCGTATTGATCCACAACTCTATGGCACCAGCCGGAATATACTTATAATCCTCCCTCTATAATCTCTAATTTTCTTTCATTATCTCGCATTATCTTAGATTTT
>JAKIML020000077.1 GCA_022702935.2 Bacillota bacterium
CGGGGTCGGACTTTCACCGACTAGTGCGGTCCAGCTTCGCTGGACGCGCGGAAAATTAAAAAGGGCTGTTCTTTCGAACAGCCCTTCCCCAAAATGCCGTTAACCCAATCTTGACACCTGGTATGTTCCAGGTGGGTGCCCTGTCGGACATTTCACACTTCCACCGCCGTTGCACAAGACTTGAGCCTTATGTCGGAATTAGCTTGTGGCCTGTGCTACGTGGCCAAACAATCGGACTCCCTTGTCAATTATAGCAGGTTCAATATAAGGGCATCACGCACATTCCAGGATTGATTTCTTAAGTTCATTATAGCACAGCCTGAAAAACCGCTCAATATGAACTAATTGTCAGCAAAAACGAAATTTACATGGTATAAAAACGTACTGATCCGTAGAGTTCCCGCAATACCAGCACCTGACGAAGGGTGCCTAAATTTTGTTTTTCTCGGGTAAGTTTTTCCAATACCTGCGGGGCATAAAGGCCCTCTGAAGCCGGGGATTAATCCGGCTTTCTATGGCGATGGCCTGGAAATACTTCCGCCATAAAAGCTCAAATTCCTCGTCACGCTCATCATCCCTAATGGGCAGAACTTCATCGGAGAAGACCACCTGCTCTGTGTTATATAAGGCATAGAGATTCCTTTTGGCGTCATGGATGATCCAGGGCTGGTCATTGAGCCGATCGGCAAAATGAGGGGCCAAAAGCATGATGATATTGTTGTCAGGCTCCATCTTAGCATAGTAAATACCGTTCTTAAGCCTTGTAAACCTTAATATGCCCGTGAAGGTATGGGTCTCCATAGCCACCCGCCGGCTCATATCATGGACGCGCAAAACATCGGGATGCTGTAAATAGGATAATACTCGCCGGCCCACTTTCAGTCCTACCTTAATGTACCGATAAATAGCCAGCCCCACATCCGGGTCCTCACCGAGATAAGCCCGATAAAGCTCCTCGATGGCCTCCTGGGACATCTTTTCCACAACCGAGCGATAGACCCGATCCGACTTATCGGGTTGGGTTTCAATGTCCCTGACCTCAGAAAACAGGGTAAGCTGGAAATGGGCCCTGGAGACAATGGCCTCAGGCTCCTCCTTATGGGCGTAGGCCTCAAAGACTGCTGAAAGTATGCCTTCAAAGGTTCCATCGGTGACGAAGATCATGGTTATCCTCTTTCTTTCAGGCTCCTATGTCAAATATTACCCAAACATGGATATCTGGCCGTAAAGGCATTTGGAATCCTTTTCTTCGGCCAGAATGGGGTAGAGATCGTCCGAGTCCAGATCCACATCCCCATAATAGGCGCCTTTACAGGTAATGAAGTACTTGGCTCTTTTAAGCACCACCCGCATCCGTTTAAGATCTTCATAGGAAAGAGGGGCAATGCGTCTGGCCCTAACAATGCGCTCCGCCATTTTGTACCCTATGCCGGGCACACGCATGAGCATTTCCAATGGTGCCTTATTAATCTCTACAGGGAATTGATCCAGGTGATTCAAAGCCCAGAAGCATTTAGGATCCACCCGGGTATCAAAATTGGCCTGACTCTCGCTCAATAGCTCATGGGCCTCAAAGCCATAGAAGCGCAGCAGCCAGTCAGCCTGGTAAATGCGGTGTTCCCTTAAAAGGGGCGGGCTGGTGGTAACGGCAGGAAGATCCTTGTGCACATTAATGGGCACATAGGCCGAGTAATAGACACGTTTAAGTTTATAACGCCGATAGAGCTCCTGGGTTAAGTTCAGGATGGTTCTGTCACTATCCTGGGTGGCCCCCACAATGAGCTGGGTGGTCTGCCCTGCCGGGACAAATATCTGCTTTTTCCGGTAGATGGTCAGCTCCTGTCCGCCCAAAATCTGCTCTTTCACATAGGACATGGGCTTAATGATCTGGTTATGATCCTTTTGGGGCGCTAACAGCTTAAGCCCCTGCACTGAGGGCAGTTCAATATTGATGCTCATTCTGTCGGCCAGCAGCCCGGCCTCGTGAATCAGTCTTAAGTCAGCTCCGGGAATGGATTTGACATGGATGTATCCGTTGAACTGATGCTCATAACGCAGCTTTTTCAGAGTGGCGACAATGAGCTCCATGGTATAATCGGGGCTCTTAATGACGGCTGAGCTTAAGAATAGGCCTTCAATATAGTTTCTGCGATAGAATTCTATGGTGAGCCTGCAAAGCTCATCGGGTGTGAAGGTGGCCCGGCGATTATCGTTAGATGCACGGTTAACACAATACTTGCAGTCATAGATGCAGCAATTGGTGAAAAGAACCTTCAAAAGGGAGATACACCGGCCGTCGTCGGACCAACTGTGGCAAATGCCTGCAGGAGCAGCATTTCCCAACTGGCCTTTTTTGCTTGCCCGATTGCTCCCGCTGGAGGAGCAGGATACATCATATTTGGCCGAATCAGCCAATATCTGAAGCTTTTCAAGTAATTGCATGGAATCCTCCAAGAACATATGTTCTTTTTTAGTATAGCATATCCCGGCGAAAAAAAACATATGTTTGCAAAAAGAAAAGCCAAAAAATGATAATCGAATAAAGACGCTATCGAAAGAAATCTAAAGCTGTTTCAGGCACCTTTCCAGGTTCTCAACAGTCTTATCGACCTGTGTTTTACCGATATAGTAGTGGGTGACTAAACGGAGCATCCCGTCCTGGGGCGGGTTGATTAAGATCCCTTCCCTTTTCATGGCCAGGGCCAGGGCTTGGCCGTCCACAGGCTTATTCAATCGCAAAAAGACCATATTGATATGGACATCCTCCAAAAAGACCTCCAAATCGGGCAGTCTGGCTAAGGATCGGGCCAGATACCGGGCCTGTTCATGATCCTCATGGAGCCTTAACGTCATTTTCTCCAGGGCCAAAATTCCCGCCTGGGCCAGTATACCCACCTGGCGCATGCCCCCGCCCAAAAGCTTGCGCTTTCTGCGCGCCTTTTCAATAAAGTCCCGGGAGCCAACCAGCATGGAGCCAACGGGAGCACAAAGCCCCTTGGAGAGGCAGAACATGACTGAATCGGCATATTGGGCAATCTCAGCGGCATCCACCTTAAGACAGGCTGCCGCGTTAAACAGCCTGGCCCCATCCAGATGCACGGGCAGATTATGGTTTTGGGCCAGAGCATAAAGCTCCCGCATATAGGACAGTTCATGAACCACCCCAGTGGAATGGGCATTTTCGGTACAGATAAGCCCGGTCCTGGGCTCATGGATATCCTCCCCTGACCGGATGGTTTTTTCCACCTTACTTAAATCCATCCGGCCTTTGAAGGACGGCAGGCATCTTAGGCTGGCTCCGGCAATAATGGCCGCGGCGCCGCCCTCATGGGCCACAATATGGTTATCCTCCGGGATAATGACCTCATCCCCGCGCTCAATATGGGTGAAAACTGCCAACTGGTTGCCCAGGGTTCCTGTAGGCACAAAGAGGGCTGCCTCCTTGCCCAGGGTCTTGGCCGCCAATTCCTGCAGGCGATTGACAGTGGGATCATCTCCGTACACATCATCCCCCACCTCGGCAGAAAGAATGCTCTTTAGCATTTCCTCGGTGGGCCATGTGACGGTATCGCTTCTTAAGTCAATGTATTTCATGGTTTTATTTCTCCTGGCCAAAAAGAGTTTGGTATAAGACTGTCAGATTATCAAAGACGGGCGCACCCGTGGATTCAAGCCTTGAACGGCTGCAGTGGCCATTGGCCACCAAACAGCAATCAAAGCCCGCTTCCCCGGCCACCTCATGGTCGTGGAGGGTATCCCCGATGAACAGAACCTCCTCGGGACAGCAATGGGTGATATCTAAAAACTTCATGGCCAGATGGACCTTACTATCGGCCTGGTTATCCTTTTGACCAAGGATATGGGTAAAGTACTCCATGAGACCATAGTGCTCCACCTGCCTGCGCAGAAGCCCCAGTTCCGAGGCTGAGACAATATGTTGGCTCAACCCTCTGTCCTTAAGCTTCTTAAGAATGTCTCTGACATCAGTGTGAATGTTAATAGAGGGCGCCTGTCTGATGTAATTTTGGATATATTCCTGGCAAATGCTCTCATAATCTTCCTTTTCCATATCAAAACCCGCCTCATAATATAAATTGATGACGGGAAATTCAATTATCTCCCGATAGGTTTCCAGGGGCAGCAAACCCATGCCGCGTTTTTCCAGCATTTCGTTCACTGCCCTGGCACAGGCCTCCGCGTCATTGAGCAGGGTGCCGTTCCAATCCCATACAATATGCTTATATTTCATAAGAATCTCCTATAATCCCGATAACTACTATCCTTTGATTATACTCGCCCCGCGGGGAGAATGTCAAAAAGTGCGCTGATTCCTTACAGACTTTTATCCGGATATCTGATATAATAAGAGAGTAGTTTTATTTTCATTCGGAGATGGTTATTTTGAATACGTATACTTCTATATTGGTTTGTGTCACCCAGCAAAAAGCCTGCGAGCGGCTGATTCGCACTGCCGCGGAGCTTTTGGCCGATGGCGGAAGCCTCTATGTTATACATGTTACAAGAGAAGACTGGAATTTTATTGACGATGCAAAAGACGGCGTAGCTCTGGAGTATCTCTTCTCCCTGTCTAAATCCTATGGCGCCGAGCTGACCATCCTTCATTCAGATAAGATCCCTGAAACCATTGCCCAATATGCCCAGCATTATGGTATTGAACTTATTATTACGGGCGAGGGACCCCAGGGCAGCAGCGCCTTCAGCGATCGCCTGAGGGAGCTTTTGCAGGATTCTGAAACCAAAATCATGACCCTTTCGGGCAATTGCAATCCACTGCATGCCAACCTATAAGAGGGCTCTTTACGCATCATCATTGCGGTTGAGCAGAGCATAAACCTCCCGTTTGGACAGGTTCCTGTCCCGGGCGGTCAGTTTCATGGCCTCCATGCGCTCATAGCCTTGCTTGAGGTACATATCCACATGCGCTTCGATAGTCAGACTGGAATAATCGGGCTTTTGATTTTCAAAGGCCCTTTCTTGCATGCCTTCAACCACAATGACAAACTCACCCCTGGGCTCGGTTTGCTCAAAATGGCTGAGTACCTGGCTTAAGGTTCCCCGGACCCCCTCCTCATGGCGTTTGGTCAACTCCCGCATGGCTGCGCAGCGCCTGTCGCCCAAAACTGCCAGGGTGTCCTTGAGCATATCCTTGACCCGATGGGGCCCTTCATAAAAGATAAGGGTCCGTTCCTCAAACTTGAGCCTTTCTAAAAACTTGACCCGTTCCGAGTGCTTTTGGGGCAGAAAGCCTTCAAAGGCAAACCGTCCGGTGGGAAGGCCTGACAAAATCAAAGCGGTGACCGAGGCCGAGCAGCCCGGCACAGCGGTTACAGTGATGCCCTCCTGGAGAGCCATGGCCACCAGCTCCTCCCCGGGATCGGAGATGGCCGGGGTTCCGGCATCGCTGACCAGCGCCAGGTTCTCTCCTGCCTTCAGCCTTTGCAGAAGCTCTTTAGCCCTGGAGATTCTGTTATTATCATGATAGCTCACCAGGGGTTTTTTAATTTCATAATGATTAAGCAGCTTCAAGGTATGGCGGGTATCCTCGGCAGCAATAAGATCCACCTCGGAAAGGACCCTGACCGCTCTAAAGGTCATGTCCTCCAGATTGCCTATGGGTGTTGCAACAAGGTAAAGGGTTCCGTAATCCTGGCTCATGGCATCTCCTGGTTCTGGTATTCTTAAAGGGTTACTGATTTGTGACGGGTCACATGGCAGCTTATATTAACGGCCACGGGCAGTCCGGCAATATGGGTGGGATAGGTCTCAATATTCACGCCCAGGGCGGTCATACGGCCTCCCAGCCCCGCAGGACCGATGCCCAGCTTGTTAATGCTCAAAAGAAGCTGCTGTTCCAAATCCCTGTAATAGGCATCGGGATGGCCTTGATCCAAAGGACGCATCAAGGCCTTCTTGGCCAAAAGGGCGGCCTTCTCCATGCTCCCGCCGATTCCCACACCCACCACAATGGGAGGACAGGGATTGGCACCGGCCTGACTGACTGTATCAATAACCACCTTTTTCACGCCTTCCACGCCGTCGGAGGGCTTAAGCATCTTCAATGCGCTCATGTTCTCACTGCCAAAGCCCTTGGGGGCCACATGGATTGTAAGCTTGTCCCCTTCCACTATCTCATAGTGAATCACGGCCGGAGTATTGTCCTTAGTATTTTCTCTCCGAAGGGGATCTCTGACCACTGAGTTTCTCAGATAACCCTTCTTATAGCCCCGGCGTACACCCTCGTTGAGGGCCTCCTTCAGGCTTCCCCCGGAGATATGTACATCCTGACCCAGTTCTACAAAGAGGATGGCCATTCCCGTATCCTGGCAAATGGCCAGGCCTTCCCTGGCTGCAATCTCGGCGTTCTTAATGAGGCTTTCCAGAATGGAGCGCCCCGTATCCGACTCCTCTAAGTCCGCCGCTTTTTCCAGGGCATTTTTCACATCCTCATTCAAATAAAGATTGGCGTCTATACACAGCCTCTCTACGGCATCGATGATGGTTGCTGCTTCAATGGTTCTCATTATCATCTCTCCTCATATCCACAGGCCATAAGCCCCATGGTCTCTTGCTTTTTTAGTGTATCACTTTTTAGGCTTCAGAGCATCTTTCCACACTAAAATCTTCTTTGGTCAGATCTCCCAGCACCTTGATGGCCTTTAAGCCAAACTGATTTTGCAGGGCTCTCAGGTTGGAGCGTTTCTGCCCAATGATTTTGGACACAAGATGGGGGCTGGTTCTGATAAGAATATGCTCATGGGCCTTAACTTCCATATCAACAAGCTTACGGGCGATTTTCTGCCTGAAGATTTCTGAAGCCACCAGCTCTCCGAAGGCCGGGTGATAGGGCCCTGCTGTCACCGAGGCTCCCAGGGTTTCGGAATCATGGAGGCCAAGGCGTAATACGGTAATCCCCGCTTCCTCATAGAGGGGAAGAATTTGCGCGCACCAGTGAACCGCTTCCTCAAGACTCAGGGGCGCATAATGGCCCTGGTGGTACATGCGTTCCAAGAGGGTTCCCTTAAGCACCAGAACGGGGTAGATTCTGACCATCTGCGGCTTCAGGGAAATAACCCGGCGGGCTGTTGTAAGGGCGATGTCCAGGCTGTCCCCGGGAAGACCCACCATGGTCTGAATGCCAAGCTTTATACCGCGCTGACCAATCTTTTGACAGGCCATCTCCACATCCCGGGGGGTATGCCCCCTTCCGCTTTGCTCAAGAACCCCGGCATCCATGCTCTGCACCCCCAGTTCAATGGCGGTGACACCGTAGCGCTCAAGAATATCCAGCACATGGTCATTGATGGCGTCGGGCCGGGTGGAAAGACGGATCCCCTGAATCCTTCCCGATTTAAGATAGGGCTTAACAGCCTCAAGATAGGCGACCATTTCAGACTCGGGGATGGCCGTAAAGCTTCCCCCGAAAAAGGCGATTTCCGTCTCACAATCCCCTCTGAGTGTCGAAAGGCTGTCCTCCACTGTCTTAGCCGCCTTCAACGGGGTTTGTGGATCGCTTTCACCGCTTATTCGACGCTGATCACAGAACACGCAGGTATGTGGACAGCCCCTGTGGGGAACAAAGATGGGAATATTGACATGGCGTAATTCACCCCGAAGGGCCTTATCATTGTGCATGGTTGATCATTTCCAGAGCGGCCTTTGCAGCCATCTGCTCAGCATCCTTCTTGGATTTTCCCGTACCGGTACCAATGGCCTTTCCATTGGCGTAAACACCAATTTTAAAGGTTTTGGAGTGATCGGGGCCGGTGGCCTCCATGAGCTTGTATTGAATCTGTACATCCCCTGACTTCTGGAGCTCTTCCTGCAGGGCTGTCTTATAGTCCATGAACAGCATGCCGTTGACGGCCTTATGATAAATATCGCCCAAAAGATTGACAATAAAGCCCTCAGCTTCATCAATACCGCCATCCAGGTAGATACTGCCGATGATGGCTTCCAGGGCATCGGACAAAATAGAGGGACGGGTCCGCCCGCCATTGGCCTCTTCTCCGCGGCCTAAAAATATCAAATCGCCCAGACCCATCTCCTGTGCACAGGCATACAGGGAGGATTCACAGACAATCAGGGACCGCATCTTGCTCATTTCGCCCTCGCTGAAATTGGCCTTGTTATTGTAAAGCATAAGGCTCATGACAAAATCCAGAATGGCATCTCCAAGAAACTCCAGCCTTTCGTTATTCCTGGCGGCGAAGTTCTGATGCTCATTGGAATAGGAGCTGTGAATCAAGGCATTTATAGCATATTGCTTATTTCTGTATCGGTAGCCGATTCGCTCTTCCAGGACAGCGACCGTACTTAAAAGCTGGTCAGGTATCTTACTCAAGGTGACCCTCCTTTTTCCTTTCAGTACCCGTTTTCTAGTATTTTAACATAAGGGGTCAAGGGCTGTCATTGCCCATGTCTTTTGGCCCTCCTTTATGTTATACTTATGAAATAATCTGAGTATACCAAGCAAAGGGCAATGAGCTCTCCTTAAGAAGTGTGCACAGATTCGGAGGATTCATGCCACTAAAACTTATGCGTTAAGTTAAGGAGAATTGATACATGGAGAGAAATGCACTGGTTGATCTTCATATGCATTCCACCGCCTCGGACGGCACCTGGCGCTCTGAAAGGCTTGTGGAGAATGTTTTAAAGGCCGGCATCAAGCTGTTTGCCCTCACCGACCATGACAGCACCGAAAATGTTCCCGCTGTGGCTTTACTGGCCGCACAAAACGGCCTGAGCTTTGTCCCCGGCGTTGAGGTTTCCACCTTGTATGAAAACAGGACCTATCACATTCTGGGGCTGGGCATTAAGCCCGGACATGAGGCTCTGGAGCCCATGCTGGCTAAAAACCGGCGGCTTATGGATGATAAGGATGATGCGGGCATTCAGTATCTGGCCTCTATTTATCCGGAACGTGTTTCCTTTGAAGAATACCTTGCCTATGTGGACGATAAAGAAAGGGGCGGCTGGAAGAGTCTCAATTATCTCGTGGATAAGGGGTTGTGTACCAGCCATAAGGACTTTTTCAGCCTTTTTATCGACTGGAAGGAGGCCTTCAGTCAGGTGGAGTTCCCCGCTCCTCAACAAGCCATCGCCGCCATCAAGGCAGCCGGGGGTATCCCCATACTGGCCCATCCCGGCAGCCGTTCCTATGATCCGGATACTCAAAAGATTCTGAAGGACTTTAATGACATGGGCGTCATGGGCTTTGAATGCTTCCACCCCGATAACAACGAAGAAGCCACCCGGCTTTGCCTGAGCTTTTGCTGGGAACACGGCCTGCGTATAACCGGAGGTTCGGACTGCCATGGCGACTTTGTGCCCAGCCGGGGCCTTGGGCATCCCCTGGTCAGGCTCTCCGACCTTGACCTTGAGGGCATCACCATTCTGCCCCCGGGCGAAATATAGCCGAAGCCCACCTTATCTCCCTTTCGCTGAGCGGTCAAATTAAAAAGCAGCCCTTTTGAGGGTGCGTCTTAGGGATTTTCAATCCCGGAAAAATATCGGCATAGTTTGGTATGTATTTACCGGCTATGCCGATTTTTCATTCTTTGTGGTGGATGTAGAAACCGGTGGCTCAAACTCGCCAATGCAGTTCCATACGATTTTGATACGCTGTACCCGTCGGCCATCAATGCGCTCTGCCTTGTAAACAAAGATTTTTTCAACGAATTCCCGTATAACCTCGGCTGTGAGTTCATTTATGTCCGTATACTTTCTTACCAGTGAGAGGAAGTGGTTAACATTGAGAGCGCTTTCTTTTTCCTCTGTCATAATGGATTTCAGTTCCGTTACTCGCTTCTCAAGAGTCTGCTGCTCGGCTTCATAGTTTGCGGTCATCTTTGTAAAACGCTCATCGGATATCTTGCCCTCTATGTTATCTTCATAGAGCCTTTGAATAATCTCGTCCAGCTTGGCGATGCGGGCCTGTGCCTGTTCCAATTCGCGTCTGCTGTCACGCATACTTTTGTCAAGCTCTGACCTTGTTTTCTTAGTTACCATTTCCACGAATTCGTCCTCACAGTCTCTGGCAAAAGCCGTTACGCGGCGTATACCGTCAAGGAGCAGTTCCTCAACGACCGCATTGCGTATCTGGTGTGAACTGCATCCGCCTTTTATCTTGCGGTAGGTAGCGCATACAAAATACTCTTTTTCATGTTCCCAACCCCGCCCACGCACCTGATACATTTTGTTTCCGCAATCCGCACAGAACATCATGCCGGAGAGAAGCGGCATTTCACCCATCGGTGTGAGCCTGCGTCTGCCATCCCTGATTCTTTGTACTACTTCGAATACGGATTCCTCAATAATTGCTTCGTGGGTATTCTTGAAGATCATCCACTCCGACGGGTCATAAAGGTGTCTGAGCAACACCTTCCTCGCAACCTTATACTCGTCTGCTCCTGCAGGAAGGATCTGTAAACGCGCAACTCACTCCTATATGTACAAGAGTGAAATTATATGGCACCTCCAAACAATCACCAGATTAAGTCCGTGGATACCTATATTATTTATCGATTAAAGGTAAAAAAATATTTCCAATTATTTTTAGATTAACTGTTTACACCATACACAAGTTGTGATATGCTGTGTATAACGTAAACAGTAGGAGGGGAATTATGGATGATTTAGTCGGCATCGCCGAAATTGCAAAGATGTTTGATGTTAGTTCGGCTGCTGTTACAAATTGGAGAAGTCGATCAGAAGATTTCCCTAAACCCGTAGCGATACTGAAATCAGGTCCGGTATTTCAAGCTGAGCATGTAAAAAAATGGTATAGGAGGAGAAACAAAATGGCGGCAACAGTAATTTCTTCAATTAATCTTAAGGGAGGTGTAGCCAAGACTACGACAACGGTTGGGCTTGCTCAGGCTCTCTCAGGGGTATTCAATAAGCGTGTACTGGTTATTGACTTAGATCCTCAGACTAATGCCACTACAATGCTTATCGGAGAGGAAAAGTGGTTTGCCCTTAACCAAGAAGGTTATACACTCGCTACATTGTTTGAGGACGCAATAGACGATAGTAGCAATTTTAATCTCTTAAAAACCCTACAAAAATCTGTGGGAAATGTCAACGAAGTTAAATCAGTCGATTTATTACCTTCAAGTTTAAATTTAATTGACTTACAGGATCGATTGATAACAATGCCTGCTGGAAAATATCAGACTCGTAACCCAGTTAATATTCTTCGTAGAGGTATAAAGGATATTGTTGACGATTATGACTATGTTTTGATCGACTGCCCACCAAATCTCGGATACATTACACTTAATGGTCTTCGCATTTCAGATGGCTACATCATTCCAACGATACCGGATGTCATGTCAACATATGGAATTCCCCAGATTGTTACTCGTGTAGCAGAATTCTCAGGAGAAATCGAAGATGAGATCATCCCTATAGGCATAGTTGCTACAAAAGTACGTGGGCAAGCTGCTATTCATACAAGAACCATGAATAAAATGCATAACGATGCAGGCAAACCAATGGGAGGCTCGAAGTTGCTTTATCCTCTAGTCTTTGATGCATATTTTTCAGAGAGTGCCCAAATAGCAGAAGCAGCTGAATATCAAGAATACAGCACGCTTAGACAGAAATGGGGATACCAAGGTCAATACAACTCTCTTGTTGAGTTTACGGAAGAATTTATGAGGTTAACCGAGGGGGTATAAAATATGGATAGGAAGACAATTCTTGCGTTATGGAAAAAAGCAAGTGTTTGCATTGCAGATGAAATCACTAATAATGATGAGTTTGCAAACCGCTTAGGTTTAATATTTGAAGAAAACTTAGTTAAGGTGAAGTCCTCCAAAATGGAATCCGCCAATACTAAATCTAAAAAGGGTAATCGGCGCGAACCCGCTAAAATTAATCCGTTTATCTTACTTGAGCAAGGAGTCGAAGGATTAAAGACGGCACTTGAAGCTCTGAATATAGAAGAACTAAAAGATGTTATTGCAGAAAACGGCATGGATACTGCAAAGTTAGCAATGAAGTGGAAAGATCGAAATAGACTCATAAATCACATCATTGATACTACTCAACGAAGATCCTCACGAGGAGAAGCCTTTTGGAATACAGGTAAAGAGAAACCTACTGAAGAAGATTTGTAAAGGACCAGTTGGTACACGGATTTTCTTTCAACCACTAAATAGCAGAAAATTTAATTGTAATATATGGAAATTAAGTATCTATCTAAAAAGTAATCAACATATAGAGAAAGACTGCACCGAAGGATAAAACCTTTAGTGCAGTCTTTACATTAGAACCTCCGCTTGAAGAAAGTCGGTCAAAAATTTACTTGTTTTCGTAAATCCCTAAGGCCAACTCCCTTTCAGGCTGCTTTTCATTTTATGAGTTATTTCTCGTATTTCTTGAACAGAAGGGCTCCGTTATGACCGCCAAAGCCGAGGGCATTGGAGAGGGCATAGCGGATATCCTTGCTCCTGCCCACATTGGGCACATAATCCAGATCGCACTCGGGATCGGGCTCCTTAAGGTTAATGGTGGGCGGCAGGAAGCCTTCCTTCACAGCCATAATGGTGGCAATGGCTTCGATACCACCGGCAGCCCCCAGAAGGTGTCCCGTCATGGATTTGGTGGAGCTTACGGCCACATTCTTGGCATGGTCGCCAAAGACCTTCTTAAAGCCCTTGGTTTCCAGAGGATCGTTCAAAGGTGTGCTGGTACCATGCGCATTGACATAGCCCACCTCTTCGGGAGCCACGCCTGCATCCTCTAAGGTCATTTGCAGGCATTTAACCCCCGCTTCCCCTTCGGGATCGGGAGCGGTAATATGATAAGCGTCGCAGGTGCAGCCATAGCCCACCAGCTCGGCCAGAATATTGGCACCGCGATTCACCGCATGCTCATATTCCTCAAGCACCAGGATACCAGCGCCTTCACCCATAACAAAACCGTCACGGTTCTTATCAAAGGGGCGGCAGGCGGTTGCAGGATCCTCATTCTCCGACATGGCCTTCATGGCGCAGAAGCCGGCAAAGGACAGAGGTGTGAGGGATGCTTCAGAACCACCGGTAATCATCACATCGGCATAGCCGTTCTGAATCACGCGGAAGGCATCGCCAATGGCGTGATTGGATGTGGCACAGGCGGTGACCACACAGGCATTATAGCCCTTGATGCCGTACTTAATAGCCACCTGACCGGAGGCCATATTCACAATCATCATGGGCACGAAGAACGGACTGACTCTCTTGGGACCCTTTTCAAACATGGTTCTGCAGTTGTCTTCAAGGGTTTCCATGCCCCCTATGCCCGAACCGATGAGAACACCGGCGCGATAGGGATCCATGGCGGTAAAGTCAATACCGGACATCTCAACTGCCTGCTGGGATGCAACCAGGGCATATTGAGTAAAGAGATCCATTCTCTTGGCTTCTTTTCTGTCAATGTACTGGGTAGGATCAAAATCATCTATCTGTGCGCCAACCTTGGTGGAAAAATTGGAAGTATCAAAACGGGTCACGGTCTTAATACCGCTTTTCCCTTCCTTCAATGCATTCCAGAAGGTCTCTACATTTAAACCAAGCGCATGCACGACGCCTAAACCCGTAACGACGACTCTTTTCTTCATTGTTGACCTCCTTGACAAATAAGTTCATTTGGAATACGCCATGATGAATAAAAAAAGCCCCAACGTTTATTTGCTGGGACTTTTCTTATTCACTTGATTCATTTATTGGTGTGCCTTAATGTACTCTACTGCATCACCAACGGTCGTAATCTTTTCAGCTTCCTTGTCTGGTATTTCCAAATCAAACTCTTCTTCGAGAGCCATAATGAGCTCAACGATATCGAGGGAATCGGCACCGAGGTCATCGATGAATGAAGCTTCCAAAGTGATCTCGCTTTCATCAACTCCCAACTGTTCTACGATGATATCCTTAACCTTCTCAAATACCACACCATTCACCCCCTTCCAGACAGGAATTGCAATATATTTATCCATATTATTGCATCCATTAGAAATAATATTACATATACAGCCCACCGTCAATATTTATTACCTGTCCGGTAATATATTGCGCACTGTCGGAAGCAAGGAATACAGCCAACTCAGCGACCTCTTCAGGTGTCCCATACCTGCCGAGGGGTATGCTTTTGAGATAGAGTTCCTTCACGCCTTCAGGCAGTGAGTCTGTCATTTGGGTTTCAATAAATCCGGGTGCAATTGCATTACAGGTAATGCCACGGCCCCCATATTCCTTGGCGATGGATTTGGTAAATCCAATAAGCCCGGCCTTTGAAGCCGCGTAGTTTGCCTGTCCTACATTTCCCATTAAGCCAACAACTGATGTCATATTAATGATTCTGCCGCTCCTCTTTTTCATCATAATTTTTAAAGCGGCCTTTGTACAGAGGAAAGTTCCTTTCAGATTGGTCTCGATGACCTTGTCCCAATCCGCTTCCTCCATACGAACCAAGGGTTTGTCGCATACAACACCGGCATTGTTAATTAAAACGTCTACGGTGCCAAAGGCCTCGATAGTCTTGTCAATCAGGCCCTGAGCTGCTTCAGGGGAACGCAAATCGCCTACAAAGCCGGCAACCTTGTATCCCAATCCCTTGAGCTCATCAACCACCGCATGGACACTTTCACCGGTACCCGATACCATCACATTGGCACCCCGGGCAGCAAAGGCCTTGGCCATGGCATAGCCCAGCCCCCTGGCAGAGCCTGTTACGATAACGGTCTTTCCTTCAAAGTTCATGTCTATCCCCTTTCTCAGTGAGGACAGTGTCATAGACACTGCCTTATTAATTACCCTTCAGGGATTCCAAAGTCTGAGCCAGGGAGGCATTATCCTCCACATTTAATACCTTGGCAGTCTTGTCAATCTTCTTGACAAATCCGCTCAAGACTTTACCTGGGCCAATCTCCACAAAGGTGTCCACACCGTTTTGAATCAGGGTGGCAACACAGTCCTCCCAGAGCACCGATGAGCTTACCTGCTTGACGAGAAGATCCTTGATATCCTTTTCTGACGCCACCAGCTTGCCGGTCACATTGGTGGCTACCGGAACTTGCATGGGGTTCACCGTGATGGATTCAAGCTCTTTTTGAAGCTTTTCGCCAGCGGGCTTAAGCAAGCTGCAATGGAAGGGTGCACTCACATTGAGCAGAACAGCGCGCTTTGCGCCTTTTTCGGCGGCCAGCTTAATGGCTTCATTGACGGCCGCGGTATGTCCGGCAATAGAGATTTGTCCGGGGCAGTTGAAGTTTGCAGGTTCCACAACCCCTGCACTGGATGCCTGGCGGCAGATTTCTTCCACATCCTCACGGGATAGGCCAAGAATGGCGGCCATGGTTCCCTCACCAAGGGGAACAGCCTCCTGCATAAACTTTCCTCTTTTTCTTACCAGCCTCACGGCATCGGCAAAGGCGATGGAGCCGGAAATAACATGGGCCGCATACTCACCCAGGCTTAAACCTGCCGTAAAGTCGGGTTTAATGCTCGCATCCAGCAAGGGCTGGGCGCAGGCCACACTGGCAGTCACAATGGCCGGCTGCGTGTTTTCTGTAATCTTAAGGGTCTCTTCATCGCCTTCGAATATCATCTTCCTGACATCAAAGCCCAGGGCTTCCGAGGCTTCATCCATAATCCGTGCGGCAGATTCGGAGCTTTCAGTGATTTCTCTGGCCATGCCCACATACTGTGCGCCCTGTCCAGGAAAAATAAAAGCTATTTTTCCCATGATTTACCTCCCAAGAATGAAATAAGTCTCCAATATGTCATTGCAATCAGACAAAACCTTTATTAATTTTTGGACCAGGTGATGGTGACGGCGCCATAGGTCAGGCCTCCGCCAAAAGCGACAAGAACCAGCTTATCTCCTTTTTTCAGAAGTTTCTTCTGTGCCGCTTCATCCAGGCAAACAGGAATACTGGCACTGGATATGTTTCCGGTATACTCCAGATTGGAGTATATCTTATCCATGGAAAGACCAAGTCTCTTGGCGGCATTCTGCAAAATGCGGATATTGGCCTGATGGGGAAATACAAATTGAATATCCTGAGGTGTAAGGCCTGATTTTTCGAGAACCTGTTCGGTGGACTCCGCCATAATGCGGGAAGCAAAGGTAAAGACTTCGCTGCCATCCATCCAGATGACCTGAACCTTGCCTTCATTCCGCTTCTCCAGATCCTCGTCATTCCAATAGCAGCATGGAATGGTAAGTACTCCGCCGTCTTCGCCCTTCGCGCCTATTATGGAGGCCTCAATCCCATACTCCTGGGATACGGCGCTTACAACAACGGCACCTGCGCCATCACCAAAAAGTACACAGGTCTTACGATCCTCGTAATCGGTGACCCGGCTTAAGGCCTCGGCCGAAACAATAAGGATATGCTTATAGGTACCGTTTTTGATGAATTCCTGAGCAACTTGAAGGGCGTAAATAAATCCTGTACATGCGGCATTGAGATCAAAGGCTGCCGCACGGGCGGCCTGTATTTCTTTTTGAACACAACAGGCCAGAGATGGTGTCAGATAGTCAGGTGTAACTGTTGTTGCAATAATAAGGTCAATATCGGCGGCAGTGATACCTGCATCTTCAATGGCTTTGGCGGCGGCATCGGCTGCCAGTTTGGCCAGGGGCACCTCTTTGTCCAAAATACAGCGCTCCCTGATGCCCGTTCGCTTCATAATCCATTCATCAGTGGTTTCGACGATGTGTTCTAGCTGAAGGTTGGTGAGCTTTGTTTCAGGGAGGGTACTCCCTGTTCCAATGATACCAGCCTTATAGGGCTTCGTCATAAAGACCTCCGACTTCCATGCACGCAAAGATATTCTTCATTTGCTCAAGCACAGTTGCACAAGCAGAACTGCAGGCTTTGAGAATCGTGTTCTTTATTGCTTTTGCCTTGGAATTCCCATGGCATTTATAAATAATACCATTCACGCCTAGAATGGGTGTGCCACCCTGCTCTTCAGGATCAAGCTGCTTTTTAAGCTTTTTAAGTTCATGCTTGACCAACATGTAGCTGAGCTTCCCTGAAAAACTCTTTGAGTACATCTTTTTTAGATAATCCAAGAAATAGTTTCCTGTTCCCTCCATGACTTTAAGCATGGCGTTCCCAGTAAATCCATCACAGACCACCACGTCAACCTTTCCCTCGGTCAAATCGCGGCCCTCAATATTGCCGATAAAATTAAGCTTGGAATTACTGAGTGTTTTAAAAGCAGTCTTAAGGGCTTCATTTCCCTTGCCTTCCTCGGTACCCACATTAACAAGCCCCACACGGGGATTCTCAATCCCATACATGGACTTCATATACTCGGTACCCATGATGCCAAACTGAAGATAGTTGACGGGTTTGATGGTTGTATTCATCCCTGCGTCAATAATCATGGTCTGCCCCTTTTTGGACGGAACTACAGGAGCTAAAGCCGGCCTTACGACTCCCTTCATTCTGCCCGCAATAAGCAATGACCCTGCCAGAAGCGCACCTGTGCTTCCAGCCGATATGAACGCATGGGCTGATTGCGACTTAATCTTTTTCATGCCTACCACTAAGGATGAATTCTGCTTTTTCTTAATGGCCTCGGTAGGCTTATCATTATTGGTGATCTCATCCGTGGTCTCGGTGACAATGATTCTGGGATTTGACAGATTACCCAGGCACCTTTCAATCTTTTTCCTGTCACCTAACAGCTCTATTTCAAATCCCTGACTTTCATTTATTGCATCAATACACCCTTTGACGATTTCTTCGGGCGCATTGTCTCCTCCCATAGCGTCTACAACGATTCTCAAAGCCCTCAGCTCCTTATTATGCAATTCCTGTAAGCATGATTGTAACCGTCCTAGTATATTCCCTAATCTATTCTCTTATATTTCCACGAGAAGAAACTTTCCTCTGAATACCTCAACCTGCTTATTATAAATCATAACCCAAACAATATGCTTTCCCTTGGGGCGTTTTTGCTTGATAGTGACCTTGGCAATGAGCTTGCTTCCTGCATACACAGGATGCTTATACTTAATATTGGCCACACCCACCAGAGCAACATCGGCATCGATAACCGCTATGGCCACCGATTCGGCCATGGAATAAATATAATGGCCGCGTACAATTTTGGATTGAGCGAAGACCATCTGGTTGGTGGTATCCAGAATGGATATGGCGCTTTCCCCAAGATTGAGCTCGACAATCTCGCCGATGATTTCATTGGAGCTAAGGGTTCTAACTTTATTATGGTTTTTTGAAGCCATATCCCGAATGCGCTGACGCAGCTCGGGAACCCCAAGTTCAAGGCGATCCAGCCTGACAGTGGGTACACTGACCCCAAGTTGTTCCGCCAATTCCTCGTCCGTTAAAAAAGGATCCTCCTTTAACTTTTCAACGAGTTTATTCTGTCTTTCTCTCTTTGCTCTAGGATCTCTGCTCAAATGTATTCACCCAGTCACTTAATTATTACCTGCTAATATGTTCTGTTGATAGTATAGTATATTTTTCCGGTGGTTGCAAGACTTAGATTGATGATTGCTTAACAGACTGCCGTAAGATCCCCTGCCAGTACGCTATCTCCCCTTTCACCCCGCACATAAAAGTCGGAATATGGGCCTTTGACCATGCCAAAGTATGATATCTTGAATTCCCCTATTCTCCCTTATTTGATAAAATAAATCCAAAGAAGATTCGGAAGCTAAAATTGCCCACTTGGCAGGAAATAACCGAAAGGCAGGATAAACACTATGAAGAGAATAGGTCTGCTCAAAGCCGTCAGTCTTGTTCGGAGGGCTGATAAAATGCCTCCCCGGGAGCGGTTGGCTCTTCAGCAAAATCGCCTTAGGGAGCTCATCCAATATGTGAAGATGAACAGCCCCTACTTTTCGGAACTCTATAAGGATGTGGATTCAAACACCCCCCTGGAAGCTCTTCCCACCACTAGCAAAGGGGACCTGATGACCCATTTTGACACCTGGGTAACCGACAGAAGCATTACCCGCCAAAAGGTGGAGGCCTTCACGTCTGACCTGTCCAATATCGGCAAAAAGCTGGATGGCAAGTGTTTGGTCTACACCACCTCGGGCTCCACGGGATATCCCTGTATTGTCCTCTACGACGATACCACCATAAATGTCTCCTCAGCCATTGGGGTGGCGCGGAGCTTTGCCAGAAAGCAGGATGTACAGCGCTTTATGCGGCACGGCGGAAGAACCATGGCCCTGTTTGCCGACAATGGCTTTTATTTAGGCTGCGGATCAGTCAGGTACAACCAGCGTAAAATGCCCTGGAAGCGCCATAAATTGAAGACCTGTGATGTCCGTATGCCTATTGAGCAGATTGTGGAAAATCTCAATACCTTTCAACCCTCCATGTTGGGTTCCTATCCAACCTTTCTGGAGATCATTGCCTCTGAACAGGAAAAGGGAAACCTCAATATTCATCCTGCCATCATTATGACCGGCGGCGAGCACCTCTATGCAGATGTGCGGGAAAGGCTCTCCCGCGTGTTCGGCTGCTATGTACAAACAAACTACTCCTGTACCGAAGGCGGAACCATGGCCTGTGAGTGTATTGAAAAGCATTTTCATATCAATGATGATTGGGTCATTCTTGAAGCGGTTGACGAGAATCATCAGCCCGTTCCCTATGGCACCCAGTCCTCCAAGGTGCTTTTAACCAACCTGGCCAATAGCCTGTGCCCCTTCATTCGTTTTGAAATCACCGATCGGATTGTGATACATAATGAGCCCTGCCCCTGTGGCAGCACCAGACCATGGCTGACTCTGGAAGGCAGAACCGACGATATCCTGACCTTTGAAAATGGCGTCAGGATTGCCCCCCTGTCATTGTATGCTCTTATGAAGGAGATCCATGGCATCCAGCGTTTCCAACTCATTCAGATGGAGGGAAATAACCTGGAACTCCGCCTGGAAACCAAGGATAAGCAGCAGATCTTTGAGGCGGCAAAGCAGAAGCTTACGGATTACTTAAGGCAGAGCGGGATAGATGCCCAGATATACCTCTCCGATAAGGCCCCACAAGCCCATCCCATCAGCGGCAAGTTCAAGCATATTCAAAGCCTGAATAATGGCTCCTCCCAATAAACGCATAAAAAAAGCAAAGTCCTGGATTGACTTTGCTCAGCACGAAGAGGACTCAGGGACCTCCTCCCGTTATACCCCCGCCGGTGATGTTCCTCATTCCTCCAGGCGTGAAATCGTTATCGGTGTTAAAGATTGCACTCATAAGATTATTGGCGAATTTCCCCAGTTCTTCTCTGAAGATGATGGCCAGCCCGACTACAATCGCAAGAATAATAACCACTTCCACTGTATTAATGCCCTTTTCGCTTTTCAGAAAGGCTTTGACCTTATTCGGCATGGTTGACCCTCCGACTTCATTTAATTACATTTTTATACATTTATTTTATATATTTGAATCTGAGGTGTCAACTACTTTATTTGCTATATTTTCCTGTTCCGACAAATCCTTCTTTCTCCGACAAAAAGAGCGGCTCTGGTACACTTCCCATCACCGCCCCGGCGTTTCACTTCTGCTCCTTCAGCCGCTCAAAGACCTTTCTG
This sequence comes from Bacillota bacterium, assembly GCA_022702935.2. GTDB lineage: Bacteria > Bacillota > Clostridia > DSM-8532 > DSM-8532 > DTU059. The sequence continues at coordinate 20,593 of JAKIML020000077.1, forward strand.
GCAACCTCACCTGAGAAGCCCCTATGGAATAGAAAGCTTAGGACTTTCTTTTCTGTTTTGGGATCTTTTAAGTCATACTTGCCAAACTTCTTTCTGGCTGCTCTTAAGGCCACCTCTTCATCATCCACCTCAAACTCCCGAAGGGATGCCTCGATAATATCCCGATCCACACCCTTGCGCTCCAGTTCATAGCGCAAAGCTTTCCTGGAAAGGGACTTCATTCTGCTGCGCTCTGACAGGTACTTTAAAGCATAGCGGGCATCATCGAGATAACCGATGGTCTTAAGCTCCTCAATGGCAGCTTGGGCAACCTCGTCATCATAGCCTGCTTCAGTAAGCTTTTTTTGAAGCTCCCACTGGGTCCTGTCCTTCATGGTTAAATAGCGAATGGCCTGCTGTCGGGCTGCCCGGATCAGCACATTACGTTTGATATGCTCAAGCTGTTCCTCAGTAAATTCCATCTCCTCGTAGAGATGCTGGATAATATAATCCTCTTGGGGGATGGTAAAGGCATAGCGCTCGTCCACAAATACCCTGAGCATGGGTTTGTCCTTTATCTTTTCAACCGCTGTTATCTTCATGGGATTCACCTGTTTTTTTACACCATTATAGCATAATGTCCAAGCAAAGAACCCACCCTTTTTCAGAGTGGGCCATTGAAAAAGGGATATCTTCAATTCTTTCTGGATAGAATTAAAGGCTGTCCTGGGAATTGCTTCCCCCAAGACAGCCTCATTTTCAATATTTTCTTACTCCGTTATCCAAAGGCCTATTCGCCATCATCGGTGGCTACATGGGCCTGGACACTGGTCAGGAAAGCCTTCTCATATTCGGCCTTGATCTTGCTCTCGATCTCTTTGGCGATTTCAGGATTTTCCTTGAGGAACTTCTTCACATTCTCACGGCCCTGGCCAATGCGCTGATTATTATAGGAGAACCATGCTCCACTCTTCTTGACAATATCCAGGTTGGTGCCCACATCAAGAATACAGCCTTCCTTGGAGATACCCTGGCCGTAGATAATGTCAAATTCGGCTTCCTTAAACGGCGGTGCCACCTTGTTCTTGACCACCTTGACCTTGGTTCTGCTGCCAATGGCCTCGGCGCCTTCCTTAATGGTTTCCACTCTTCTGACATCCAGACGCACCGAGGAATAGAACTTCAGGGCCCGGCCACCGGGGGTAACCTCGGGATTGCCAAACATGACGCCTACCTTTTCACGAAGCTGGTTAATAAAGATAGCTACCGTCTTGGACTTACTGAGAACACCCGACAGCTTTCTCATGGCCTGGGACATGAGCCGGGCCTGGAGACCTACAAACTGATCCCCCATTTCGCCGTCGATTTCGGCCTTGGGCACCAGGGCGGCCACCGAGTCCACAACAATTATATCAATGGCGCCGCTTCGTACCAACGCCTCGGCAATTTCAAGGGCCTGCTCACCTGTATCTGGCTGGGCCACAATCAGATTGTCGATATCCACGCCCAGATTCTTGGCATACACAGGGTCCAAGGCATGCTCCGCATCAATAAATGCAGCTTCTCCACCGGCCTTTTGAGCCTCGGCAACCGCATGGAGCGCAACCGTTGTCTTACCGGAGGATTCAGGGCCAAAAATCTCAATAATACGTCCACGGGGCAGACCCCCTACTCCCAGAGCAATATCCAATGCCAGCGCCCCTGTGGGAATACTGTCGGTGCTCACATGGGATACTTCTCCGAGTTTCATAATGGCACCCTTGCCAAACTGCTTCTCAATCTGGCTCATCACCAGTTCTAACGCTTTCTTCTTTTCTTCCATAACATGCCTTGCGGCGAACCCTCCTTTACCGAACACTTGTTCTTATTATATGTCATAAAAAGAACTCCGTCAAGTATTTTATTTGTTATTTTTTAGAAACTTTTGTATATTTATGTTATCGTGTAAAATACCCTTTAATTTGCTTATAGCGGGCTCTGACCAGATCGCGGATATAGGCGGTTTCCGGAATCTTGAACCTCACCAGAACCAGCCAGAAAACAGCCCCGCCTACCAGTACCGGCGGGATGATGGCAAGAATCTGGCTAATCTTGGATTCCACATTGGGCTTAATTATACGTTGGAGGGCAAAGACTACCAGTCCCGAAGGGATGGCGGCAATGACGATTTTCACCATGTGGCTGAAGTTTTCGGCGATAATATCGACACCCGTCTTCCTCTTGAAGATGCACAGGAGCATGATCATGTTTACAAACGCAGTAATGGTATAGGCCAGCGCCGTGCCGGCAATGTCCATGGAAGTAAAGTTCATAAAGATGGCATTGAACAGATAGTTGGCCAGGATACCAAAAACACCGCTGAGCAATGGGGTTTTGCTGTCGTGGATGGAATAAAAGGTTCTGGTCATGAGCGTCATGATGGATGAGAAAATCAGGGCCAGCGAATAGGCCAGAAGAATAACCCCGCTGAAAAAGACCTCCCGCTCCGAGTACTTGCCCCATTTGAAGATGATGCGCATAATGTCCTGATTGAGGATCATCATGAAAAGGGAGCAGGGCACACAAAGCAGAAAGACCACCCTTAAGCCCTTGTAGAGAATCTTCTTAAACTCATGAAAATTCTCCGAGGCAAAATGCTCTGAAAGGGTGGGCAGAAGCGCAATACCAATACTCTGGGCAAAGATCCCCAGCGGAAGCTGCCAGGTACGGTTGGCATTGTTCAAAAGGGTGAGCATCCCCTCATCGGAATATGTAGCATATCCTCTGGCAATGATGAGATTAATCTCAATAATGGTGGACGACAACAGGGACGGAATGGCCAGGGCAAGCAGTTTTCTGAAGGCCTGGCTGCCCAAAAACAACCTGGGCTTGTAATTGACAAAATGGCGATAGGCGCCGAGAAACTGAACGGCAAAGAAGACCACAACGCCCACCACAACGCCCCATGCTGTAAGCTCGGCGCTTTTGCCGCCAAAGAGGGCAATACTGACAATAGTGCAGAGGTTGTAGATGACCGGGCCCATGGCGGCAATGGCAAATCGTTTGTAGGAGTTGAGAATGCCCATGAACTGTCCGGCCAGCATCATAAAGGGCGCCGATAAGAGCAGAATCCGGGTCAGGCGGATAAGCAGCTCCTTATCACCCGTGTCCCCGTTGAAGCCGGGAGCCAATATCCCTAACAGGCTTCCTGTAAAAGTGAAAAAGATGGCCTCAAGCACCAGCATGATGACAATGGTGCAGTTCATGAAGGTGCTGATGGCTTTCCAGCCTGCTTTTTCATTGCCCTTGGCCAGGTAGGTGGACAGGACGGGAATCAAAGCAGCGGCAATGGCTCCTCCCGCCAACAGATCATAGACCAGATCGGGAAGGGTAAAGGCTAAAAGGAATTCATCCGAATAGCCCTTGGGCATCATATTGGTGGATATGAGCAATGTTCTTAAAAAACCGGTAAGGCGGCTTAAGAGCGTTGACAGCATTACAATGCCGGCCGCGCCGGTGAGCTTTTTAACCGAGTCCTGTTTCTCTCCCATAGTATTCTCCCATCGTATCTTTAAGGACCAAAAATAGCATTAAAGGCCCAGGATCTTCTTCCTCAGCAGATTTAATGCATTCAGGCAGGCCACATGTCTGACCCTGTCTCTGTCACCGGCAATGCGGACTTCATGGCTGACAATCTCCCCGTCCAGGCTGACGGCCAGGCAAACCAGACCTACGGGCTTCTCCCTGGTTCCCCCGTCGGGGCCAGCAATCCCTGTCACGGCGATACCTGCACGGGTCCCGGTTTTCTTAACCAGGCAGGACACCATCTCCTCAGCCGTTTCACGGCTGACAGCCCCAAAGCGGGCAATAGTCTCTTCAGAAACTCCCAGTTCCTTGATTTTCGCTTCATTGGAATAGGTGATGAAGCCCCGATCAAAGACCTCGGAAACCCCGGGCACGCTGATGAGGGTAGAAGCCACCAATCCTCCGGTGCATGACTCGGCTACCGAAAGGGTTATTCCTTCTTTCTTAAGCAGCCCCACCACCACTTCTTCCATGGTCTCTCCGTTATCAGAGTATACAAAGCTTCCCAACCGCTCCCGGATTTGACGGATAACGGGCTCCATGAGCTGTTCAGCTCTTTCTTTATCCTTTTCATGGGCTGTGACGCGGATAATCACCTCACCCGTTCCCACATAGGGGGCGATGGTGGGATTGGATTGAGCTTCGATAATGTCCAGAATGCGCAGCTCCATCTCCGACTCGCCGATGCCGAAAACCTTGAGCATTCTGGAGTTGATGGTCTGCCCCGTTCTGCTTTCAAAGTAGAGGCATACCGTCTGCTCGAACATGGGGATCATTTCTTTGGGCGGGCCGGGAAGCATGACCACAATCTTGTTATCCTTTTCAATAATGCAGCCCGGGGCCGTACCATTGGGGTTGGGCACAATGATGCTGCCCTCGGGCAAATAGGCCTGTTTACCGTTGCTGTCGGCCATAATCTTATTGATCTTTTCGAAAAAGGCCTTGATGCCCTGATAGGTTTCCTCGTGGAAGACCAGCTTTCGCCCCAGGGCTTCGGCAATGGTTTCCTTGGTCAAATCATCCTGGGTGGGACCCAGTCCACCGGTGGTGATAATGACATCGGCCCGGCTCAGGGCCAGATTCAGGCTGTTCTTCAGTCGTCCCGGATTGTCGCCTACAACGCTGTGATAATAAACACCGATGCCCAGCTCGTTGAGTCGTTTGGAGATGTATTGGGCATTGGTATTGGCAATCTGCCCCATTAACAGTTCGGTTCCTACGGCGAGAATTTCCGCAATCATAGTTTCACTCTCATTTCATCATGGTTTCTACGGCGTTCCATACTTCATCAATGCCCTGGCGTTTCATGGCCGAGAACGGAATAATGGGTATGTCCTCATCCAGATTCAAACAGGTCCTGATATTCTCTATGTGTTTCTTCTGCTCAGATCGATTGATCTTGTCAGCTTTGGTGGCCACCACAATAAGGCTGCGCCCCGAGCCTAAGATATACTCCCGCATGAGTACATCGTCCTCGGTGGGGTCATGGCGTATGTCCACCAAAAGTAAAATCACCTTAAGATGTTTTCGGCTTGTCAGATAGGTCTCGGTAAGCCTTGCCCATGACTGCTTCTCCTCCTTGGAGACCTTGGCATAGCCGTAGCCGGGCAGATCCACCAGTAAAAGCGCATCATTCACATTGTAGAAATTAATGACCCGCGTTTTCCCCGGGGTATTGCCCACCCTGGCCAGGGACTTGCGATTGACCAGAGTATTGATCAACGAGGACTTTCCCACATTGGACCGTCCTGCCAGGGCGATCTCGGGAAGATCAAGGTTCGGATATTGGGATGACTCCACTGCCGTGGTAATAAACTCTGCTTTTTTGATGATCATATTACGCTCCATTCCTGCCTTGTTTCAGAAGCTCCCGTGCCAGACTGCGCGCCGCATCGGTGGCATGTTCACCGCTTAAGAGGCGGGTAATCTCCTTCTCCCTGTTCCCCTCATCCAGTAGGGTTACCGAGGTCAGGGTGCGCCCCGACTGTTCGCCCTTTTGGATCAGGAAATGGGCATGGGCCAGGCTGGCAATCTGGGCATGGTGGGTGATACAGAGCACCTGATGGTTCCGGGCCAGGTTTTTCAGCTTCTCACCCACTTTGGAGGCCGCCTTGCCGCTGACTCCCGTGTCAATCTCGTCAAAGATCAGGGACGGAATGGCGTCGGTGTGGGCCAATATGGACTTGATGGCCAGCATAACTCTGGACATTTCGCCCCCCGAGGCAATCTTGGAAAGGGGCCGCAAGGGTTCTCCCGGGTTGGGAGAAAACACAAATTCCACTTTGTCGGTCCCCTCGGGCGTAAAGCCCTCCTGGGGACAGGATTCTATGACCACCGCAAATTGTGTCTTAGGCATTTCCAGGTCGGCCAGCTCCTTGGCGATTCCCTGTTCCAGAACCTTTGCCGCCTTCTTCCTCAGCGCATTCAATGTGGCACATCTTCTATGTAAATCCTCCTCCAGGGCCTTGATTTCGGCGTTCAGCGCCTCAATCAGCTCCTCGCTGCGTTCCATCTGGTCCAGCTTCTCTTTGGAGTCCTTCAGAAAATCCAGGATATCGGCAATGGATTCACCATACTTTCGCTTTAAACCCTGAATTAAACTTATGCGATCCTCAATGATTTTATGGTGCTTAGGATCATACTCCAGCCCATCCCGGCTGTAACGGAGTTCCCTGGACAAATCGGTAAGCTTGTCCACTATCTCGGTGAGGGTACTGGCAAAGGAAGCATATTGAGGATCATAGTCCTCGATTTTCTGGAGGGCGCTTAATGCCGCCCCCAGCTTATCCAGGGCGCTCTCCTCCTCCGAATCCTCACCCTTGACCCGGTCATAGGCCAGGGCAAGGGACTCAATGATCTCCTCGGCATGGGAGAGCAGGCTGCTCTGCCGCATCAGTTCTTCATCCTCACCCAAATAGAGGTTGGCCCGCTCAATCTCTTCAATCTGGAAGCGCAGCATGTCCAGGGTGCGCTCCCGCTCCTTGCCCTCTCCCGACAGGGATCTAAGCTTGGCCTTAAGCGTCTGGAGCTCCTGAAGCCTGGCCTGGTAGGCCGTTTTTTCGCGGATAAGCTCCTCCCCGGAAAACAGATCCAGAAGCTCAATGTGGGTTTCGGGCCTTAAGAGGGATTGATTGTCATGCTGTCCGTGGATATCCACCAGCCGCTGACCAATGTCCCTGAGCATGGCCACCGTCACCATGGTGCCATTGACCCTGCAGATGTTCTTGCCCGCATCGGTAAAGGTGCGGGAGATTAAAAGGGTGCCGTCCTCGCTCGGTTCAATACCCAACTCCTCAAGAAGACCATTGAGCTCGGGACCATGGGAAAAAAGGCCCTGAACTACGGCCTTTTCAGCACCCGAACGGATGAGCTCCCGGGAAACCCGGGACCCCAGCAAAGCGTTGAGGGAGTCAATCAGTATGGATTTTCCTGCCCCCGTCTCACCGGTCAATACATTAAAGCCTTCAAAAAGCGATAATTGAAGTTTATCGATAATCGCCACATTTTCTATCTGAAGCTGGTGCAGCATCTTGCCTTAAGACACTCCTCTCACCATACGCGTGAATTTCTCCATAAGATCCTCGGCAATCTTTTCAGCCCTGCAGACAATCATAATGGTGTCGTCCCCTGCGATGGTTCCTACAATATCGCTCCAGCCCAGCCCGTCAATGGTGGCGGCTACGGCCTGAGCCATACCCGGCCTGGTCTTGATGACCAGGATATTATTGGCGTAGTCACTGGAAACAAAGGCTTCCTTGATGATGACCAATAGTCTGTCGTTCATGTTTCCCGTATCGGTATTCATGACCGAATAGCGGTACTTGCCCCCCGGGGTAAGCACCTTGACCAGCCTCAGCTCCTTAATATCCCTTGAGATGGTGGCCTGGGTGACATCCATCCCCATCTCCCTGAGCTTTTCGGCCAGTTCGTCCTGGGTTTCGATTTCATAGTTCTCGATGATTTCCAGTATTCTGGCATGGCGATTATATTTCATAATCATCCTCCGTTATTGAGCTTTAGTCTGCCTTGTGGATTTTTGCCCGAAGCACCTCATAAAAGTTGACTGGTGAAACCGAAGCAAAGAGCACCTCATGATGGGAAGCCCTGGTGAGCACCAAATCCCCCGGCTCCAGCGCAAACCCCTCCTGACCATCCACAGTTACCATGGCATTGTTCTCTCCCTGTTCATCAATGGTCACCTCTACGGTTCTGGTGTCCGATGCGATAAAGGAGCGGGAATACAGAATATGCGGACATATGGGTGATATGACCATCATACGCATATCGGGCTGGACTATGGGTCCTCCGGCAGAAAGGGAGTATCCGGTAGAACCCGTGGGGGTGGAGATAATAATCCCGTCACCCGGAAAGGAATCCACATATTTGCCGTCAATGCTGACCCGGAGCCTGAGAATGCGGGACAGGGCCATACGGGAAACCACCGCATCATTGATGGCAATATCCTCAAAGACCTTTTCGCCCTTTCGGATGACCTCCACATCCAGAACCATTCTGGGCTGAACCTGGAATTCTCCCTGAGCAAGCCGTTGAATGGCCCGCTCAATGTCCTTGGGCTCAACCTCGGCCAGGAAGCCCACCGTCCCTCGATTGATGCCCAGGACGGGTTTCTGATGGACATAGGCCTGACGGGCCGTTTTTAAGAAGGTGCCGTCACCGCCCACACAGATTAAAAAGTCTGCATCCTGAAAAGGGGAGGTTGAAACCACTGCTGAAGGGGGTGCAATCTGGTTAAGCTCAGGGCCCACAATGACCGTAAAGCCGTTGTCCAATAGCTTATCCAGCACAACCCTTGTATATTTATAGTCAATGTCCTTATCCCTGTTGGCTACAATTCCTATTTTTTTCACAATACATCTCCTCATTACAGATATTTTTATTATACATTTGATGTGCATATTAATACAAGCCAAACAGGGCATCCACCTTCTTAAAAGCTGAATAAAGACCATCGGAGGCCATGACCAGAAAAATGGGGATCATGAAGGTCAGATATCGGGATCGGGTTTCCCAGGCCAGGAGAAACAGCATGATGCCCAGGCAGGACAGCACCATGACCATCCGAAATCCATCCATGCTGCGCGCACACCATGCACGAACCGCGCCAAAGAGCATCATGGCAAGGGTCAGGCCATGAACCGCCTGACCTATTACCAAATAGGGAATATGCCTGCCCTCCTCATTGGGCAATACCCATTGGTGAAAGATGGAGCTGTAAACCGGCTTTCTGCCTAATTTCTCAGGGGCATAGAAGGTGGGATCGGTCCACGTCCATTCCAGCTTCTTGATAAGAAATTGGGCATAACCACCCAAACCGAACTTTTGCAGCCGTTCCTTGATACGGACGATATCAGCCACCTTTCGAATCTCCTTGTTAGCGTAAATCTTGGTGTATTTATAATCCGCGCCGCTGAAGCCCCCATACCCGGAGGAGGTTCCCCCCTCACTGTAGGGTCGGTTCATGCCCATCATAATCCAATGGACATAGGGAAAGGCCTTGTCCTTGGAAATATTCTTAGTATAGCCCTTGGCATGGGCGCAGGCATAAAAGGAGCCCAGGATGAAAATGGCGGCTAAAAGCGCTGTCAGCAAAGATAATATAAAGGGTCTTAAAGCACGCTTCACCCCCCTGACCAATACGGTCAGACACTGCTCACCCAGGGCTGCAAACAGCATAATGGCTGCCACAGGCTTGACCAAATACCCCACGGCCGATACCAGCGCCAAGAGAAAGAAATGAAGGAGCTGGTTCTTTATATCCCCCCTTCTCTCGGCCTCATGCCATTTCAGATAAAAATATAGACTGATAATAGGATAGGGCAGCGACAGGGTATCGGTATAGACAATGGGCGCGTACAGGTAAAGGGGCGTGGTCAATAGAGCCAGCAACAGGCAGATAGCTGCATTTCTGATGCCCCATAGCTTTTTCACAACAAAATACAACGCCAGGATTGAAACAGAAATGGACAGCACATTGAGAAAATAATAGCTCCACGAGGCACCTTTAAATAGCTTCATAAAGGTACCGATAAGTATGGCCGGCTTAAGATTATGGGGGTAGATCTCGAAATACATGGTATAGGAAATGGGCTTGCCCACCGCAATCTGGGAGGCTGCGGTAATAACGTCCCCAAAATCCCAGGAGGGCGTGACCCTGAAAATCACAATGCTCATCACCTGGGCCAGGACCAGCAATGCAAACAAGAAAAGCACCATCCACCCTATGACTCTGTCGCTGAGGCGACACAGCAGCCTGTGGAAGAGCCACAGGGTCAGGAAAAAGAGAAAAACGGCAAACAACGCAACCAGATGCCTGAGCGGCAGATTGTTCTGATTGGTTAACGGAAAGTATATTCTGAAATTGAGGTAGACAAACGCCAGGGAGAACACGGCATAGCCTACGGCATAAAGCCAATGCCCTCCCTGGCTGCTTATTATTGCGTCAACTTCAGTTTTTTTCTCCCTCATGTACCATACCTGCCCAAAGTTTCTTCACAGGTAGTGTACCTACTGTACAGGATTTCTATAAGTGTTTCTGGAAGATGTCCACATTCCTGCCCGATGACTTTAGCCAGCGATTACCAAGGCGCACTGCCTCTGTTGCCGAAGCCAAAGCCGCCATAACGAGAATGCCGCGATAGACCCAACCCAAGACTTTTGAAAGGGTCGCCTTAAGTTCCGGAGAGTCAATCAGTGAAACATCCACCATGACTGGCCCTGACAGCATGAATATGGCAAGTATCATGGCTCCCAGGCTGCCTATGATCTCCAGGGCAAAGGTGAGGCCCCGATAGCGTCCTTCGGCCAGAAGCAGGATGGTTCCTACAAGGCTCAGTCCGAAGAGCACATTGATAAACGGGAGATAATCCTTTAAAACAATCAGATCAATGAGGGTGATAAACCGACCCTTCTCTCCGATAAAGAAGCCGAAAAGCTGCGGAAAGAAATTGATAAGGACAAAGAAGGCCACTGTGAAAATCAAGGCCAGAGTCTGTTCCGATGCCTTTACCTTTTCATGGTTGTCCGGAATACCGGGCAGATCCTTGGGATTCCAGCTCTGTGTCTCATTTGTTAACTCTTCCTGGATGTTGGGATTGAGTCTTTCTGTCAGGGCAAAGGTCACAGTGACCACACCCACGCAACTGAACATAGCCAGGAAAATCTGTCCTGCAAGCTTCAAAAAGTCCAGGGGTACAACCCCATTGCCAATGGCCTCAACGGCAAAGGCAACGCACAGACCAAAGGCGGTGGCTGCCAGCGCAATCTTGATCACCAGCATGTATAGACTGTAGAACCTGGGACCTATGATATACCCCCCGTCCTGCAGATAGTTTCTGGCAATGCGTGAGGGTTCTCCCAGTTCTTTTAAAACTGCGATGATATCATCTTCCGTCGGAGTCTCGCCCTGTGTTCGTTCATCCAGGGCATCCATGATCAGGGAGCGCAACTCATTTTCAATATCCCTCCGATTCTTTCCGGGCAAAAGCCTGCCCACCGAATAAATATACCTTTCTATTAAATCCATACTCAAACCACCCTTCACGCTAAAATCCTTTCCATGGTCTCAGCCATGGCGTACCAGTCTTTCTTCATTCTCTCCAGTACCTGATACCCTTCCTGACTTAAAATGTAATATCTGCGGGGGCGGGACTCCTCCAGCGACCAATCGCTGTCCAAAAGCCCCTGTTTCTCCAGCCTTCGCAATAAGGGATAGAGGGTTCCCTGATCAATGTTCACACCATGTTCCTTCAAATCCTGAACCAATGCATAGCCGTACTTCTTCTCTCTGAGGCGGCCCAGAACACAGAGGACAAGGGTTCCCCGCCGCAATTCCAGAATCAGGCCTTCATAAAGCGTATCCTTTTCTGCCACAACACCACTCCCTTACCATCTCTTTCCTTCATTATACTGTGTGTTACACAGTATTGTCAATATCATAATATTAATTTCTTACTATTATTGTAAATAATCACTCCATCAACTGCTAATTCTTCCACTATTGCTGTAGCATAAAAAAGCTATGCTTGCACAAAATCACAAATGAGAAGCTGCTAAAGGAGATACAGCCAATGCATGAGCGAACTGTACGGGAACTAAACGAAATCGTAAAAGATGAGCAGAGAATGATTGAAGCCTATGCCTATATGATTGAGGACACCCAGGAGCCCGAGCTCAAGGAAGAATTAAGAAGAATTCAGGAACGGCACTTTCAGCAATTGATGGCCTTCTCAGATCGTATTTATGAACTGGGCGGCGATGCTAAGTTCAAGGTAGGGGCTTCGGGGTTGGACGAGGACAGACGGCATTACCAGGATAAACGAAGGGATATCACCGATCTGGAAAGGGCACGGAAAGCCCTGACCCGTGAACAACAGCAGACCGAAAGGCTCTCCCGGTTTGTTCTCAGCGATGAGGACCCCTCAAGTTTGGAGCTCATCAAGCTGGCCGCCAATAAGAATCAGCATCATATCAAGGCCCTGGAAGAGTATATTCAGCGCCGTGAGCGCCAGTAAGACGTTGAAGCCTTAAGAAAGGAGCAATTATGGATAACAAAACGCTGGATACATTAAATGACCTCCTGAAAGGTGAAGAAATGGCCATCACCTCCTATTCCCGGTTTATCCAGGAAGCCCGGGATGAGGAGCTGAAAAACAAGCTTAAAGAGATTCAAAAGGATCACAACAAGCATTCTCAGCTTATCTCTGAGCGCATTATCGAACTGGGCGGAACCCCCAAATACGGACTGGGCATGGCCGGGGTCATGGCCGATGTAAAGTATGCGGTAGAAAGCATGGGCGGCCGCAGCGACCGCGAGATTCTGGAAGGTGCAAAGCTGGGTGAGGATCAGGGTGTGGCCATGGCCGAGAAGGTGGCCAATGATAAGCTGGATGAAAAAAGCCTGAAGCTGGTCCATGACATCATGCAGGTGGATCATCATCATATTCAGTCCCTGGAAAAGCTCCTGGAGAAATATCCAAAACAATAAATAATGTCTTTACTTTTTGCAATAGGTGAGTATAATAAACTGTAATCCGCAATATTCCATGAATGCCATGGATAAAGGCGTTGAAGGGAAGAGTAAGCTTGGTTGGAGGCCATAAAGAGAGCCCGGCTGGTGAGAAAGGGCAGGCAAAGACAAGCCGAACATGGTCCCGGAGCCGTGAGGGCGAAGTATTTTTAGTCCTCAACGGGTGCACCCGTTAACGTGCTAGGGTATAAGCCATATAAGCCGTACCCGACGAGGATCCTGCTGCGAAGCTGGGTTGAACAGGGGTGGTACCGCGAAGCTTATTAGCTCTCGCCCCCAAGTCCAAGACTTGGAGGTGAGAGTTTTTTAATGCCTGAAAACACAACCATAACCTACCCTATAACTCAGCTGCAGAAAGGATGATTTTCATGAATATTCTCATTGGCGGGGCCTGGCCCTATGCCAACGGCTCCCTTCATATCGGTCATTTAGCCTCCCTGTTGGGCGGGGACGTTCTGGCCCGCTATTACCGCATTAAGGGGGATCGGGTACTCTATGTTTCAGGAAGCGACTGCCACGGAACTCCCATTACACTGCGGGCCAGAAAAGAGGGTGTCGCGCCGGGCGATATCGCAGAACGCTATCACAGGGAATTTGAGGACTGCTTTAAGCGGCTTGGCTTCTCCTACGATGTCTATGGGCATACCTATTCGGAGGAGCACAAGGTCTTTGTCAAAGAATTCCTCTCAGATTTATATCATAAGAATCGCTTATATGAAAAGCAGATAGACCAGACCTACTGTCCGGTCTGCAGCCAATTTTTGCCCGACCGCTTTGTCTCGGGACTCTGCCCCCACTGCCATAAGCCGGCCCGGGGGGATCAATGCGATGCCTGCGGAAGTCTTTTGGACCTCACCCAGCTTATTGACAAGTCCTGCGGCATCTGCGGCAATGCCCCTGAAATCAGGCCCACCCGCCATCTCTTTCTCGCCCTGTCAGAGTATGAGAAGGCCCTCCGCCAATGGGTGGAGCAGGCCCAGGGCTGGCGCGCCAACGCTTTGGGCATGACCCTGCGCTATCTGGATGAGGGACTTGTGGACAGGGCTGTAACACGGGATATTGACTGGGGGATTGATGTACCCATTGAGGGCTATGAGGATAAGAAAATCTATGTATGGGTGGAGGCCGTCCTGGGCTATCTGTCGACCTCGGCTCAGGCAGCCCGCAATTATGACTGGGACTTTAAAGACTTCTGGGACAGCAGCAGCCCTTCCCTGCATTACTACATCCATGGCAAGGACAATATCCCCTTCCACTCAGTCATCCTCCCCGCCCTCCTGCTGGCCAAAGGCGATTTGAAGCTGCCTGACAGGATTATCTCCAGCGAGTATGAGAACCTTGAAGGCAGAAAAATCTCCACCAGCGGCAATTGGGCCATATGGGTCCAGGAACTTTTGGATCGCTATGACCCTGACAGCATCCGTTATTTCTTCATTGCCAACGGGCCTGAAAAGCGGGACGCAGACTTCTCCTGGCGGGAGTTTATTGGCTGCCATAACACGGATCTGGTCAATCAGTTGGGCAACCTGGTTCACCGAACCCTGGTCTTTTTAAAGAAGAGCTATGACCTGACTGTGCCCCAGGGCAGCCTGGAACCCGTTATTAAATCGGCCATTGATAAAGCCTATGCCCAATCGGGCCAAGCCATTGAGACGGGGAATTTCAGAGAGGCTCTGGAGGCCGTCAATCAACTGGTCAGACTGGGCAACCGCTATTTTGACGAGCAAAAGCCCTGGGTGACCATTAAGGAAGACAAAGGGCTCTGTGATCAGTCCCTGTATAACCTGCTGCAGATTATCGCCAATCTCACCCGCCTTTTGGCGCCCTTCACTCCCTTTGCGGCCCGTAAACTGACCTCCCTGCTGCACCTGAGAAATCAGGACCAGGATTGCGCTTTGCGTTTAAAAACCGGCCCCGGATGGATTCCCATAGCCATACCATCAGGTCAAAAACTCAATGAACCCGCCCCCCTGTTCCAGAGGCTGGACATAAAATTGGCTGAGGATGAGCAGAAACGCCTTCTGGCGGGCATACTCTAATCAGGAGCAAAAGCCCCTTGACAGGAAGATCACTCCAGACTATAATCTAGGTGTACTAATATTGTTAGTACACCTAGAACTCTATTGTGCGGAGGTATATTATTGCTGTGTTGCCAGGATTAGTTGCTTAATCCATAAAACCAAGGCAAGGGAGGGATATTTATCATCGTTGTTGACTTAAGGAACCCAAAGCCCATTTACGAACAGATCAAGGACAACATCAAGCAGCTTATCATTTCGGGGGCGCTCAAGCCTGATGAAAAGCTTCCCTCGGTGCGGGAGCTGGCACAAACCACCTCCATTAATCCTAATACCATCCAAAAGGCTTACAAGGACTTGGAGAATGCCGGCTTCATTTATACGGTGACGGGTCGGGGCAATTTTGTGGCGCCCACCCCTGAACGGGTCAATCCGCAAAAAACTGAGGCGCTTATGGAAACTCTCAAATCAACGGCCGCAGAATTGGTCTATCTCGGCGTTCCCCCTCAGGATATCCTTGCGGCGCTTGATGAGATCTTCCCCCAAAAAGGAGGCAAAGTATGATAGAGATCAAAGAACTCAAAAAATCCTTTGATGGCTTCTATGCTTTAAATGGTGTCAACGCTCATATTAAAAAGGGCTCAGTCTATGGTCTGGTGGGCCCCAATGGCGCGGGGAAAACAACCCTGATCAAGCATATGGCCGGAATCTTCATCCCCGACTCGGGCTCCCTTACGGTGGACGGGCATCCTGTCTTTGAAAATGTTGATGTTAAGTCCCGTATGATCTATATCCCCGATGACTTATACTTCTTCCCCCAGGCCACCATTTTAGACATGAAAAGGTTCTATCAATCCATATACCCCGCTTTTGATGAGGAACGATTTGAAAAACTTAAGGAGATCTTCCCCATTGACCCCAAAAAACGGTTGAAGCGCCTCTCCCGGGGCATGCAGAAACAGGTGGCCTTCTGGCTGGGCATTTGCTTAAAGCCCGACATCATGCTATTGGATGAGCCTGTGGACGGACTGGACCCGGTCATGCGCCGAAAGGTTTGGAGCGTCCTTCTCCAGGATGTGGCCGAACGGGAGACAACAGTGTTCATATCCTCCCATAACCTAAGGGAGTTGGAGGATGTGTGCGACCATGTGGGCATTATGCATGAGGGCAAAGTCATTCTGGAGCGGAGCCTTTCCGAATTGCAGAACAATATCTTTAAGCTTCAGATCGCCTTTGAAGGGGATCTTCCCGTTGAAATTGAACAGCTTGATATTCTCAGCCGGCAGGCCAGCGGGCGAGTATGGATCCTCATTGTCAGAGGTCAAAAAGATAGCGTGCTGGAAACGGTAAATAAGCTGAATCCTCTTTTAGTGGACGCACTGCCGCTTTCCCTAGAGGAAATCTTTATCTATGAGCTTGGAGGGATGGATTATGCCGTCAAGAATATCATACTTTAATAAAGGACTGTTTCTTAGCAATATCAAGCGCTATTGGCTCATTACCTTTGCCTTCACTCTACTGCTGTTTCTTGTTGTCTCATCCTACCTCAGTGCAGTGACATCAACCACTTACAAATATGAAGGGATTTACGACGGGACATACGGAGGAGCATTTAGAAGCAGCTATGATATCTTCATTCACGCCAATGAAGTTACCCTTCTGCTCCTGGGCTTTTTCTCGCTGGTTACTGGCCTTGCCATGTTCTCATATATGCACTTTCAGAAGAACACAGCCATGATCCACGCCCTGCCGTTAAGAAGAGAAACCCTCTTTGTCACCAACTATGTATCGGGTCTCTTCATTGTGGGCTTGCCGCTTATCATCAACGGCATCATCCTTCTGGCAGGAGAGGCTCTCAGCAAGGTGTTCATCGATATAAACGGCACCTTCCTCTGGCTTGGAGTGTGCCTGGTCATCATATTGCTGTTTTACAACTTTACTGTCTTTGCAGGTATGTTTACGGGCCATTTAGCCGCCCAGGCCATCTTCTTTCTCATCTTTAACTTTCTGGCCATTTTCCTGGAATCCATCGTTCAAACAGTGCAAAGCAGCTTTTTATTTGGCTTTACCACTTCGGACTATATCTTAAGTGCCTGGTCTCCTCTTTATTATATCCTTACCTTTTTCTCTGGCTTCGCCTGGGGTAATGGCGAGTTTGGCATACTGGCCGGCTATTTGGCAGCAGGTCTCTTCTTCCTGATTTCAGCCTTCTTCCTTTACCGGAAGCGGCATATGGAGGTGGCTACCGATGTCATCAGCTTCCCCATCGTCAAACCCATATTCAAGTACAGCGTGGCCTTTTGCTCGGCAGCGCTCTTGGGAACCCTTTTTGTTGAAAGCCTCAGACTTAATGATAATGTCCCCGGGTATGTCCTTTCCTATCTTCTGGGCGGTTTTATCGGCTATTTTGTCTCCGAGATGCTGCTTCGCAAAACCTTCCGGGTGTTCAAGGCCTATAAGGGCTTCCTGGTCTTTGCCCTGGTGCTGGTTCTTCTGCTTTTAAGCGTATGCCTGGACTTCTTTGGCTATGAGAACCGCATTCCCTCTCAGGATGAAGTGGAGATCATGTATCTGGCCCAGTATCCCGATGATATTGCTCGTCTGGCCTTAAGCCCTGAGGACTATGATCCTCAAAGGCACGGATATTATTTCAGGAGCTACGAGAACAATTTCGAAGCGCCTCCAAAACTCACCCCAGAGCATATCAGGGATTTGCGGGCGCAGGCGGGCATCATTGAGGATGCGGAAGGCATTGCCAAGGCTAGACAAATCCATGCTTATATTGTGGAGAACAAGGAGATGCTGAAAAGCCAGGAGCAATCATACCGGGACAGCCGCAATTTCGATGATTACCATAGCTTCACACTCACTTTTATCTATAAGCTTAAGGATGGAAGATTTGTGGAGAGACGATACTTTCTTAAGCTATTTAAAGACAATGACAGCCTGTATCCGCTTTTGAGAGAATACCTGTCCCTTCCCCAGATCCTAGAAAAGTATTGTCCCATCCTCAAGGACAGCGCCGAGGATATTCAAGTCATTTACTTGCATCTCTCCAGCGGACGCAGTTTTACCGTTAATGATAAGGAGGGATTCCTCAAGGCCTATAAGCAGGATATTCTGGCCCAGGATCCGGTATCCTTTTTCTATGGATACTCCACTGGTGGCAATTCAGTCAACTTTGGCATCAGCGTCCAGAGAATTAAAGACGCTGCCTTAGAGACAAGAATTCAATCCGATCTGCCCATTGACTCAAGCTATAAGAACACTCTGGCGTTCCTGTTTGAAAATGGCGCGCTTTCCCCGGATAATCCTCCATAGGATCTTTCGCTGGCTAATCAGTAGTGCTTACAAAACCTTTGAAATCCTTGACTTCACATCATTCTTGAAGGACTCAATATAATTGACCACATAGGCAGCCATATCCAGATGGTCATCCAGGGCAAGAGGCGTCAGGTCCATGGCATAGTTAATGGCAGAAGACGTGTCCACCCCATGTGATTCTGCATAGGTGGCATTGGCCAGGCGCCTTCCCTGGGCGGCCAGATCATAGCGTTTCCCTCCGCAGATTTGTGAATCATGCACCTCGAGCACAGCCTGTGCAATATTGGGGTGGGACGACACATCCATAACTACCTTATCCTCGTCATTGAGCCAGTCCAGATTCCGCCAAACCTCACAGCCATAAACCTTTCTCGGCCGGAGATCCTGGGGAAGCGATCTGATGGCCTTGATAACCTTAACCACCGCACCCACATGGGTATCATGCTTATCGGCCAGGTTATGGGTATAGAGAATCTCGGGCTGCGCAAGCCTGATAAGCTCAGCAAGCTCATTCACAGCCTCTTCATTGCTGGGGTCCTTTATCTCGCCGCTGGTATAGCTGAGCATGGCAACCCCCGAGTATTCCCCCACATAGGCTGATTTTTTCTGTTCCTTTTTCCTTATTTCCTTCATTTCTTCGTTGGTATAGTCCTTGTACAGATCATCCCGGGGGCTACCTGCGCCATCGGTGGTGACCACGCCAAAGAACCACTGGTCGTCTTTCCCGAAGCATTGAAGAATACCATGACAGGCCATGATCTCAATATCATCCTGATGGGCGGCAATAGCCATGTGGGTGGTTCTGGCCAAAGCTTTCTCAATGGGCTTCCCATCGGGGATAAAAAACTCGGCTCCTTTTTTATTGAGTTTATGCATCACTCTCACTCCTTCTATTGCTCGCTTTGGCGGGCTTTTTCTCTGCGGCTATCGTGTAATGGTGACCTTTGATAAGCCTCTGGGTGCGTCGGGGTTGAGCCCGCGAAGCTTGGCCAGATTGCAGGCAAAGATCTGGGCCGTAACCACATTGACAAAGGGCGAGATAAAATCATTGACTTCAGAAGGAATCTCCAGGGAACAGTTGCCCATGGCAAGGGTCTCGGCATCGTTGGAAACGATGAGAAGATCAGCGCCTGCGTTCTTAAGCTTTTGAATCATCTCATGAATATCCTTCAGACTGGGTCCCTGGGGCGCAAAGATAACGACGGGCATGTGGTCATCAACCATGGCAAAGGGACCATGGTGGAAATCCGAGGTGGCATAGGCCTTGGCACGGACATAGGTGGTTTCCTGAATCTTTAAAGCCCCTTCCAGTGCAATGGCATAGTTGATGCCCCTGGCCAGTACAAAGCACTCATTCATAAACCGATAGCGCTCCACCTTATTCTTTACCTGGTCGGCATTTTCTATGATTTGCGTTATCAGTGCGGGCACACGGGCCAATTCGGCCTTGAAGGCTTCATCGCCGGACCAAAGGGCCACAAGCTGAGCCAAAAGATAAATCTGTGAGGTAAAGGTCTTGGTGGCGGCCACACTCTTTTCC
This sequence comes from Bacillota bacterium, assembly GCA_022702935.2. Classification (GTDB taxonomy): domain Bacteria; phylum Bacillota; class Clostridia; order DSM-8532; family DSM-8532; genus DTU059. The sequence goes on from JAKIML020000077.1 coordinate 40,064, forward strand.
ACACCTGCTGCGCAATAGAGATGGAATTGGGCCTCCTGTGCCAGAGGTGATGCCTCATCATTGGTGACTGACAGGGTGGGCATTCCCTGAACCTTGGCAGCCCTAATGACCTCCAGCACATCGGCGGCCTTTCCCGACTGGGATATTCCAATAACCAGGCTGTTATTGAACAGCAGGGTTTTGTTGTAAAGGGTAAAGACAGAGGGGGCGGCTAAGGTCACGGGTATTCCCATTTTTATTTCAATAAGGTATTTGGCATAAATGGCGGCATGATCAGAGGTACCGCGTGCTGCAATAATGACATGATTAATTTCCCTCTCCTTAAGAACCTGGGCCAGGCTGATAAGGGTGTTCTGGTTCTTTTCCAGGCAATTCTTAAGGACCTGGGGCTGCTCTTGAATTTCAAACCACATTTGTGACATAGGATCTCCTCCTTATTCCCTCATATATTGGATTATATGTATAGTGGTCTATACCACTTTTATTATAGATCAAGATGTATTACTTCGCAATAGGTTCAGAGCATTTTGATTTTTTACTTGCGATCCAGGTAAATACGGGCATTATAGGCGTATTGATCGGCCCGGTAAACATCCCGTTCATAGGAGAACTTCTGATCATTGGTGGTAAAGCTTACCCCTGAGATACGCAGCAGGGGCACATTGGATGAAGCCTTGAGCAGCTTTTTCTCCTCGGCGGTGGGCACCGAGGCTTCAATGACATTGTCCATATAGGCAATGCTGATGCCGTAGGATTCATTAATAATACGATAGAGAGACCCGGACAGGTCGTATTGCTCCAGGTTGGGGCACAGCCTCACAGGGATAAAGACCTCCTCCAGGGCCACGGGGACGTCATCGGCGCTGCGGAGCCTTTTAATGACATAAACCGAGTCCTCCGATGAAAGCCCCAGAATCTCCGCAATATCCTCACTGACCCGCTGCTGAGCAAAATTAAGCACCTGGGTGGAAGGCGTCAGGCCCTTTTTCCTGGCCGACTCGGAAAAGCTGTCGATATTTCTTTGCTCAATCTTTTTCTTGGCCACGAAGGTTCCCCGCCCCTTTTCCCGTATGAGCAGGCCTTCGGCCACCATATGATTCAGAGCCTGGCGCACCGTCATGCGGCTGATGCCAAAGCTCTCTGAAAACTCACGTTCGGAGGGGATGAGCTCCCCCTCCTTATATTCACCATTCTGTATCTTCTTCTGAATAATATTTCTCAACTGATAGTAAACAGGTATGGGACTTCTTTTATCCAACATCATAGACGATTCCTTCGTACACAGAGCTTTTACAATGAGTGTAATCCAAAGCACTCCAAAAGTCAAAGCAACTTCACAAAGTTCTTTTTCCCTACCTGGAGCACATCTCCCTCGCTTGTTTGTACTTTAAAGCACTCCACCCTGGTTCCCTTGAGCCTGACGCCACCCTGGCTGATAAGCCGTCTGGCCTCGCTTCCGCTTAAGGCAAGACCTGCGGCCACCATCACCCTGGTCAGGTCGGTCATACCATTTTCATCAACAAAGTCCTGAGTTATGAGGGAGGGAATATCCTCGGGGATCTCCTTCTCTCTGAAAACCTTGTTAAAATAGGCTTCGGCTTCACAGGCCAGGGCCTCGCCATGATAGAGCCTGACAATTTCACGGGCCAGCTCCGCCTTGATATGGCGTGGGTTCTCACCCCCGTCCAGTCTGCTCCGGTATTCGTTCACCCGGTCGGGATGAAGGTCAGTACACAGGTTAAAATAGCGTATAATCAGCCCGTCGGGTATGGCCATCACCTTTTCAAACATCAGGTTTGGCGGCTCATGAATACCAATGCTGTTGCCCAAGCTCTTGCTCATTTTCTCCACACCATCCATTCCTTCAAGAATGGGCATGAAAAGAGCGATAAATGTCAAGGCATGGGCACTAGAGGGTGAACCTGTTGACATGGCTCCGCAGTTCTTCAACACTCTTATAAGCCTTTTCAGCCAGGGCCAGCACATCATTGCTCTTGTCGGTCACGCTTGCCGTCATTTCAGCAATATTGGCTGTTCCCGAAGCCCCCTCGCTGGCCGCCCGGGTCACTTCATGAATGGCCTTCATCAGATTGCTGATGGATGCCAGAAGCTGCTCGGAGGTTACACTGAAGTCCTGCATCATACCGTCCACATACTGGGCATCCCGGTCGTACTGCTCCCCGGTTTCTACCTGGCCGTCATAGTCCTTAATAACCCGTCTGTCAATAAACTCCAGAAGGTTTTCAGAGCTCCTGACAAGATTGTCCACAGTACCTACCACCGTTTCGGTCACCCTTTGAATTTCTCCGACGGTCTTCTTGGAATCCTCGGCAAGCTTTCTAATCTCATCGGCCACAACAGCGAAGCCCCTGCCCGATTCCCCGGCCCTGGAAGCCTCTATGGCTGCATTGAGGGCCAGAAGATTGGTTTGGCTGGTGATTTGCAGAATAGCATCGGTCAACACCCTAATCTGCTCGATGGCCTGGGACTTTTCAATGGCTTCCTTCAGCTCCTGCTGGCCCTGGTTCAGCAACTCAAGGGCTGAATGCTTGGATTGGGCCGCTCTCTGTTTAAGCGAGGCTGCCCGATCCTTGATCTCCTCAGCAGCCATGCGCCCTTCCCTGGCCTTTTTAGCCATGGAATCCACGGCAAATTCTATCTCGGTTGAGGTTGCATTCATTTCCTCCATGGAGGCTGCAGTTTCCTGCATACCTGCCGACAATTGCTCGGTAGTGGAGGAGGCCTCCTCCATATTGGATTTCAGCTCACCCATGCTCCTGACTGACTGGTTGAGCACGTCCTCAATGGTCTCGGATTCTTCCATAAGCGTATGTATCATGGCCCTTACAGATTCCTGCATGTTTGTTGTGGCCCTGATAATATCCCCAATCTCATCCTTGAGCCTGGTCTCCCCTATCTCGGTATTCAGCTTTCCCTGGGATATCTGGGTCAGACTGTTGGTAACTCTTTTAAGTGGTCTGGACAATTGGACCCCCATCAGATATATGAGGACCATGGCAATAATCAGGCCAACACCCTGCAAGAGGCCTATTCTCACCACATAATCCCTTACATAGTTAAGATAGTACCCCTTCTCCTGTCCAACGTAGAACATGCCCACCACCTGGTTTTCGCCATCGCGAAGAGGGGTGTAGGATGCAATATAACTGACACCCTCTATTTTTACCTCACCAATATAGGGTGTTCCCTTATGGATGACCTGTTCTACCACCAAAGGTGCGGCCTTGGTCCCAATAATGCTCTCGCCGTTTTCATTGGTCAGGTTGGTAGCGATTCGGGTATCCATCCTGAAGAGGGTGATGGTCAGCGCCCCATGGGATCCGAAATCATCAATGATCTCTAGATTCCCCTCCATAAGCGTACTGCCTTTGTAGAGAGAATCGCCATCAATTCTCCAGTTCCCCGGATATTTGTATTCCATTGTATTTAAGGCAAGATCGCTGATAGTACTGATTTCATCGATGACCTGATTGATATAGAGGGACTCCATGCCCTCCGAGCTTAAGAAATAGACGAATATTGAAAAGATAAGCAGAATGGCGATTGATGCTGCGATGAGTTTTGTTTTTATTTTCACAATGTTCCCTCCAGATATAGTTATTACAGATGTAGTTATCCTGATATATTTACCACTGTTCTTAAGCAGATCCTACAGGTAATTTTTTCTGATTGATACGTCATCATAGTCAACACTTGGTGATGCCGCCAGCTTAAGCTGACAATGATAGGTGGCCATGATTTTCTCCATATTCACCTTTTCCGGACCCTCTAGGATTTTATAGATTTCAGGGTGGACCTGGGCCTCCACAAAGCCCGAGGGGATATCGGCCATATGGGTGGCAATCCTTTTTTCAATACGGCGGGCAATAGTGATGGGTGAAATACGGTATCCCGCTCCCCCGCAGGCACGGCAGTCCACCGTCAGGCTTTTATAAAGAGGCTGGCGCACCTTTTTGCGGGTTAATTCCACAAGGCCCAGATTGGTCATGCCCCCCACCACGGTTTGGGTTTTGTCGGCCTTAACAGCCTCCCTCAGGCACTGAACCACCTGCTCCCGGTGCTCCTTTTCACTCATGTCAATGAAATCAATTACAATAATCCCGCTTATATCCCTGAGCCGTATCTGGCGGGCAATGGCTTTCGCCGCCTCCAGATTGATTTTAAGGGCGGTTTCCTCCAGATGGGTCTTTCCCACATACTTCCCGCTGTTCACATCCACCACCGTCAGGGCCTCGGTTCTGTCAAAGACAAGATAAGCGCCGCTCTTCATCCATACCTTTCTTGAAAGAGCTTCCATAAGCGCACTTTCCACATGATAATACTCAAAAAGGTCATAGTTTTTGGAGAAGTACTCCACCTTCATTTTCAACCCCGGGGAGACCTCGTCCAAAAGCGCGCAAATCCTGTCGTATTCCTCCCTGTCATTGATGAGAAAGCGGTTGATGTCAGCGGTCAGGTGTTCACGAACTGCCTGGACCACCATTCCCGGCTCCCCGTGCAGAAGCCTTGGCACTGCCCCTTTATGTTCCCGCTTCACAAGCAGCTCCCATTCTTTTTTAAGGCTTTGAATATCCTCCAGGATCAGCTCGTCCGGTGTTTCAGCAGCCGCAGTCCGAATGATGATGCCGGCATTCTCGGGCTTCTGGCTCTTGGCCAGTTCTCTTAAGTGCCTTCGGGTTTCAGGATCTTCAATTTTCTTGGAAACCCCCGTCACATTGATATGTGGGACAAGGACGGCATATCTTCCCGGCAGGGTTATTCGGGTGGTCACCCGAGGGCCCTTGCCCCCGGTAGCATCCTTGATGACCTGAACCGAGATCTCCTGTCCTTGAGTGATAAGCTCCGAGATATCGGGCAGTCCATCCTTGGGCATGATGATCTCCCCATTCTCATCATAAAAGATGGGAAGCACATCCTTTACATACAGAAAGGCGTTTTTATCCAGTCCAATATCTACAAAGGCCGACTGCATGCCGGGGAGCACCCGCTCCACCTTGCCCCTGTAGATATTGCCCACCAGGCTTTTGCCCTCGTTTTTTTCGATATAAATTTCAACCGGCTCGCCGTTCTCAAGAATGGCCAGCCGGATCTCTCCTATGCCTACATCCACTAAGATATCCTTAACCATTGGCCACCTCAAAAGGATTCTTCCATTCGTTATAGGTTGAGGTGTACAAAGCTTTTCGATGCATACGAAGAATACTAACCTTCAGCCCTGTTTCCTGCTCAAAGGCCTCCATGAGAAGATCCACGCGCAGATTGTTCTCGGCCCCCGCACTTAAAAACGCCTCCAGACAAAAGGCATCAATGTCGGTTTTCAGCGCCGACAGAGTGTAGATCATGGGCCTGATGTTCACGGGCCTGGGGCCCTTTTTGGTCTTCTTCATCACTGAGATGTCCTCCCTTTCCAGGAGACTCTGAATCAAGGTATCCATCTCATACAGGCTCATGGCTTTGGGCGTTTTAAGGTGTATTTCGTAGCGGGCCGCAGTGATCTGATTCATAATATTGCCTTTGATTTTCTGCTCCACGGCCTCAAGCACACGGATCCCCCGGGGGAGGCCTTCATTCATACGGGAGATAAAGTCCTGGAGCGAGAGTTCCTCCTCCAGCTCAATATCGGCATACTCAGCCTCGCTGGTCAGCCCAATGGACATGGGAAGCCCGAAAACCAGCTTCTGCCTTGGGTTAAACCCCTGTGTATAGGCAACAGGCAGCCTTGCACGCTTGGTGGCCCGTTCAAAGAGCCTGAGAACATCCAAATGGGCTATATATTTAAGGGATTCATCCCGTGAAAACTTAAATCTCAGCATCCTGGCCATAGCCCAACCCCCTTTGCTTGGCCTTTATACATATGCCGGTGCCATAGACCTGAGCACCGCAGTTAGAGCAGCCCACTGCACAGTTTCTGGTGAGATCCCCTTCGTGGGCTTTAAGATTCTCTTTTTTCAGGAATTCCTTGGATACACCCATATCGATATGATCCCAGGGCAGAACTTCGGAATACGCCCTTTTTCTGTTGGCATAGAACTCGGGGCTCAGCCCGCATTCCTGGAAGGCCTCCATCCATTTTTCAAAGGAGAAGAACTCGTCCCAGCCGTCAAACTTGCAGCCCTTTTTCCAGGCGGCATGGATAACCTGTCCCACCCGTCTGTCGCCCCGGGCCAACACTGCTTCAAGAAGGCTCAGCTTGGCCTCATGGTAGTTATACTCCACCTTGCGGGTCCGCTTCTTAATCCGATCCTTCAAGTGATACTGCTTCTGCATCAGGTTTTCCATACTGTCCATGGGTTCCCATTGGAACGGGGTAAAGGGCTTGGGCACAAAGCAGGAGGTGCTTAAGGTTATCCTTAAGGCCTTGCCCGACTCACCGGGAATGGTGCGGCAGGTTTCAATGAGATTGATAGCCATATCGTCAATCCCTTCCACATCCTCCATGGTCTCGGTGGGCAGACCCAACATGAAATAGAGCTTGACGGAGGTCCAGCCCCCGGCCACCGCCAGCCTGATCGACGATGTAAGGTCCTCATCAGTGATACCTTTATTGATCACATCCCTCAGCCTTTGGGTCCCGGCCTCTGGGGCAAAGGTCAGTCCGCTCTTACGAACCTTGGATATTTTCTCCATAAGCCCTAAGGAGAAATTGTCCACCCGCAGGGACGGAACCGCCAGGCTGACCTTTTCCTTTTCGGTATATTCAATCAGGTTGTTGCAGAGATCGGGCAGACCCGAATAATCGCTGGTGCTTAAGGAAACCAGGGAGATTTCCTCATAGCCCGTTTTCTCCACCGAGGCCTTGGCCAGCTCAAAAAGCTTTTCATGGCTCCTTTCCCGGACGGGCCGGTAAATAAAGCCTGCCTGGCAGAAGCGGCAGCCTCTGACGCAGCCGCGGAACAACTCCAGCATGATGCGGTCATGAACCGTTCCCACATAGGGCACAATAATAGCATCGGGGAAATCCACCGCATCCAGATTTTTGATAATACGTCTTTTGACAGTATCGGGTACATCGGCGCTCACAGGGAGCACATCCATGACCGTTCCGTCCTCATAATAGAAGACCTGGTACAGGGAGGGGACATAGACTCCTTCTATCCGGCTCACCCTTTTTAAGAATTGCTGCCTGTCCTCACCAGCCTGCTTCCATTGCTTATACGCATCAATGATCTCAAGGGTGACCTCCTCCCCCTCGCCAATGACAAAAAAGTCGATGAAATCGGCCAAGGGCTCGGGATTGCAGGCGCAGGGCCCCCCGGCGATAACAAAGGGCATACCCTCGGTCCTGTCCCTGGACCATACGGGAATTCCGCCGAGCTCCAGCATATTTAGGATATTGGTATAGCTCATCTCATATTGGAGAGTGAACCCCACCATGTCAAATTCACACAAGGGGGTAAAGGTCTCCAGGGTATAAAGGGGCAGCCCCTTTTCTCTGAGCAGGGCCTCCATATCCACCCAGGGCGCAAAAGCGCGCTCACAGTAGGTGTCCTCACGTTTGTTCAACACATGATAAAGGATCTTCATCCCCAGGTGGGACATGCCGATCTCATAATCATCAGGAAAACAAAAGGCAAACCGCACATCCACCTTGCCCGGGTCCTTCCTGACCATGTTCCATTCATTACCCGTGTATTTGGCGGGCTTTTCAACACTAAGCAATAAACTGTCGTCCAACTTTATCTGCATGATTTATAAAGGATGCAATGATTGCATCCCATCCTCCAAAACTCTAAAATGTAGCATCCTTGTATGTTTTTAAGAAAATAAAGCCACTATTTATCATAACAAATGACACGTAAAAAGGCAAGGCAAGGCCATTTCACCAATCCTTAAGTATTTCCTGCTATTTCCCGCCGCTGAAAGCGTCTATTGGCGAGCTACAAAAATTTTCGGTACAATAGTTATTTTTTGGATATATATTCAATAACACGCACTTTCGGTAAATCTGTCATGAAACAGAAGGGGGGTATTTTTCATGAACAGTATTTCTGCTGTACTCGATTCCCACAGCCAAGAAGACAGATTGAAAGCCGGCTCCAGTCAAATGCCTTCCGATTCCCGGAGCTTATCATCCGAAAGAGATTATGAACAACTCAAACGTGAATTCTTCAACAATATCTCCCACGAACTTCGAACCCCTATTAATGTACTTCTCGGCAGCATTCAACTCTTTGAAATGATGGGCGATGAGCTGTTCCTGGAGGCCAATCGGGATAAGTTCTTTACCTATCAGCGCATTATGAAGCAAAACTGCTATCGTCTCCTTAGACTGGTCAACAATCTGATTGACGTTTCCATCATGGACTCGGGCTATTTAAGCCTCTTTCCCGAAAACAACAACCTGGTCCTGCTTGCACAGGACATCACCCAAAAGGCCATGGGCTATGCGGAGGCCAAGGGCCTGACTCTTACCTTTGTAACAGAGGAACAGGAGATCATCACAGCCTGTGACAAAGAAAAAATCCAAAGGGTTTTGCTCAATCTTTTGTCCAATGCTATTAAATTTACACCAAAGGGTGGAAAGATCACCGTTTCCCTCTATCAGGATGAGAAAAGAGTATATCTGTCCGTAAAGGATACGGGCATCGGTATATCGGAAGAAAAGCTCAATTCCATTTTTGAACGGTTTCAGCCCGAAGCCAGCACCCTCACCCGAAACCATGAGGGCAGCGGCATAGGTCTTTCCCTCTGCAGTTCCATTATCCGGCTCCATGGCGGGCTTATTCGTGTCAAAAGCATACCTCAGCAAGGCTCGGAGTTCATCATTGAGCTTCCCAATCGCATTATTCCGTCGGTTTCTTCCACCAACCAGGGCAGAACTGAGCTGAGCTTCTCCTCCAATGAGCGGGTGCCCATAGAGCTGTCAGATTTGTTCTAGTCGTAAATGCCTTTTTCATTGAGATAAGCCTCTACATGGCAAAGCCCCTTTCGCCAGACCGCTCTGACGGAAGGGGCTTTGATTTTGTGGGTGTTTGCTTCACGCTCATCACTGCCGTGATGGCTAAGCAAAAAGCGGGAGTAAGCTTTTAGCCGTTTAATCTTTCAAAGTCTTGCATGAATTCGACAAGGGCTTTGACGCCTTCAATGGGCATGGCGTTGTAGATGCTGGCTCTCATGCCGCCCACGGTTCTGTAACCCTTAAGGTTGACCAGGCCTCTGGCCTCGGCTTCCCTGACAAACTTCTTATCCAGTTCCTCGCTGCCGGTGACGAAGTTTACATTCATCAGGGAGCGATCATATTTTTCAACGGTTCCTTTAAAGAGGCTGGAGGCGTCTATGCAGTCATATAAAAGCTGTGCCTTCTCCTCATTGATTTTTTGAATGGCCGCAACGCCGCCCTGCTCCTTGATCCACTCAAAGACCAGACCACACATATAGATGCTGTAGCAGGGAGGTGTATTATACAATGAGCTGTTATCAGCATGGATCTTATACTGGAGCATAGTGGGCACCGTGGGATCAATCTCACGAACCAGATCCTCGCGGATAATAACCACCGTCACACCCGCAGGACCCATATTCTTCTGTGAACCGGCATAGATGAGTCCGAACTTGGACACATCATAGACCTCGGACAGGATATTGGAAGACATGTCAGCCACCAGAGGAACATTATCCAGGCACACAATGTCCTTGTCTCTCAGCCTTGTGCCATAAACGGTGTTGTTGGTGGTGATATGGAAATAGTCTGCATCTTCCTGGAGCTGAGCCTTATCGATTTTGGGAACATAGGAGAATTTGCTGTCCTCGGAGGAAGCAACCACCCGGGCATTGACATACTTCTTTCCTTCCTGGTAAGCCTTCTTGCCCCAAACACCGGTAACCAGATAATCGGCTTTTCCGTTTTTAATGAGGTTAAGCGGTACCATGGAGAATTGCAGGTGGGCGCCACCCTGCAGGAAAAGCACCTTATAATTTGAGGGAATGTTCATAATTTCACGAAGGTCACTTTCGGCCTTCTGCTGGATCCTTTCATACCAGGAGGATCTGTGACTCATTTCCATAACCGACATACCGGACCCCTGATAATCCAGTAATTCCTCGGCTGCCCTTTTTAAAACCGCTTCGGGTAGAGTACCCGGACCTGCAGAAAAATTGAACACTCTAGCCATCTTGGCTTCACTCCATTCTGAATGATGTATTATTTACCAGACGTAAATTTGTTATTATTTTAACACTTGCGTCATTAAAAGTCTATACAGGAACTATAAGTCTTGCCAATCCGTAAAGAGGCCTCTATCAGAAGCTTTGAGCCCATTATGATGATGGATTTTTGAAAATTCATGACCATGTCATTGGTTTCTTTCTGAATTTGGGTAAAGGAATTTGGGTAAAGGAGTATAATATAAGTAAACCATTTCTTAACAGGAAACGTCTAATGGTATAGAGAATTCAGAACATAATCCCAGGGAGGTATCGATAATGCGGAAGAAAATAATGGCCCTCATCTTGATTCTTGTTCTGTCAGTGACACTCCTTAGCCCCTTGTCCCCCACGCTGACAGTGTCGGCCGACTCCTACAGAAGCGGAATCAGCATTGTCCCCGAGAAGGAGAATGAAGCAGGGGTGGATCCGGAAAGCGGATTTATACTGACCTCTGAGCAGGATATTACCTTGGAGGAAGTAAAGTCCAGGGTTTCCTTCAGAGACGAAGCTGTGAGCTTTACCGTGACACCCTTAGCCAACGGACGGTTTCTGCTTAAACCCACCCAGCCACTCGGTCAGAACCGGGTTTATTTTATTGATGTACAAACAAAGGATGGAAGAACCGTCAGTTTTGCCTTTCAAACCAAACGGGACTTTATGGTGCTGGGAAGCCTGCCGGCCAGCATGACCTCCGAGGTCCCGCTGGATACCGGAATCGAGATCTATTTCTCCTATCCCGATGTCCAGAAAATCGACCAATACTTTGAAATCACCCCTAAGGTGGAAGGCCGCTTTGAAAGCAATGGCTATACCACGGTTTTCATTCCCAAAAAACTGGAACCGGCAACCCTTTATACCGTGAGAATCAAGAAGGGACTGACCACAGCCAATGGTGCCGCAACGCTTGCTGAGGATTATGTTTTTTCCTTTGAAACCTCCTCCAAACCTGGCAGCACCGCCGACCCCTATCCTGGATCCCTTTATGTGAATAATGCATGGATGGAGTTCGGCACCCAGGAAAAGCCCGCCGTCGGCTTTGACCTCTATTTGCGGCAGGCAGTGTCCCAGGCCGATGTCACCCTTAAGGCCTATCGTTTTAAGACCCTTGATGATTTTATCAAGGCCATCAGAGATAAGGAGCAGGTTCCCTCCTGGGCCCCTTATGCCACCATGAAGGGCATGATACCGACCGGCAATCTTGATAAGGTTATGGAGTTCACACAGCGTTTTGATTTGACGCAATGGCAGGCCAAGTATATGTTCTTCCCCGAGACCCTGCCCCAGGGTTATTACCTTATCGAGCTTTCCCATGATAAACTTGTCTCCCAGGCCTTCCTCCAGATTTCCGATGTGGCCGCCTACTCGGTGAGCGACAAAGCCCGGACAGTGTTCTGGCTGAATGATCTGGTCACCGGCTACACCGTGAAGGATGCTGAAATCTATGATTTGAACACCGGCAATAGCCAAAAGACTGATGCCGCAGGATTAGCCGCCCTGCCGGCCACCACAAAGACCGGGAATGGGGATTTGATGACCCAGGATCTATACAGGGTCACAACGGTGGATGGCAAACAGAGCCTTATCAATACCGGCTACTCCTATGATACCGATTATACCCCCACCTACCTGCCCAATTATAATGAGGGCTTGTACTGGCGCTATATGCAAACCGACCGGACCCTTTACAAACCCGATGATACCGTCCATTTCTGGGGCTTTATCAAAAGCCGTGTCGATGGAAAGATTCCTGGAGAGGTCACGGTGGAGCTTTCCAACGGCGGCTATTACTATCCCATGACTAAGGCCATGAGCCGTTTTATGCCCTTCCTCTCCCAGCCCCTGGAGGCCCTTACCCTTAAAACCAGCGGTGGATTTTATGAGGGCAGTATGGCTCTTCCCGCTCTGGACCCCGGCTATTACACCCTGACGGTTAAGGCTGGCGATGAGGTCCTTTCGAGCACTTACTTTAATGTGGAGAACTATATCAAACCCCAATACAAGATTGAAATTACCTCCGACAAAAAAGCTGTCTTTGTGGGAGAGCCCATCACCTTTACCGTTAAGGCCTCCTTCTTCGATGGAACCCCTGTCTCCAATGTGAGCCTGAATTACAATATCCATGGCTATTCCTCCTCCGAAAGGGGCCTGGGTACTACGGATGCTCAGGGTGTCTTCAAGGTTCAATACGTCCCCGATTACACCACTGACATGCAGGGTCAGTGCTACTACAGCATTTACGTCAATGCCAACTTCCCTGAGACCGGGGATGTGACCGAATATTACAGCTTCTATGTATTTGCCAATGATATGACCTATTGGGCTCAAAACTGGATTGAGGATAACAAGGGAATTGTCAATGTATCAGTAAGCGCCATTACGCTGGATTCCCTCAATGATGACGATCCCAATAACGATAACTATGTGGGTCATCCCATCGCCCAAAAGAATGTCAGGATCAAGCTCATCCATTCGTATTATGAAAAGATCGAGGTTGGCGATACCTATGATCCCATTAATAAAGTGGTCAGAAAGAACTACGAATACCGTGAAAAGCGCAACACACTGTATGAAGCCACGGTAACCACCGACAAGGATGGTGCGGCCCGTTATGAATTCCCTGTAGACCCTAAGGCCGAGGGCAACTATATTGCCGAGATCAGTCTGGCCGACAGCAAGAACCGTACCATAAAGGGCGAGCAATGGATCTATAAAAGCGGCATGACCTATCAGACAGATTATGAGTACTACACGCTCAATACCGATAAAGAGGCTTACAGGGCCAATGAACCGGTAAACGCCCAGGTGTTTAAGAATGAGAAACCCATGGGAGATGCCCCCACCCTCTTTGTGGAATCCCGCAATGGAATACAGAGCTATTGGTTTAATCTCAAGCCCTCTGCCACCAGGAGATTCCCTGAAAGTTATGCGCCCAACTATTATCTGGACGCCATTATCTTTACAGGCAAGAGCTATGTTCAGGCCCAGACACCGGTACGCTACGACTATGATGAAAAGAAGCTCCTGCTGGAGATAAGGACCGATAAATCCAGCTATAAACCCGGCGACAGCATGACCATCTCGGTAAAAGCCACCGATATCAACGGCAAACCGGTTCCCGCCAAAGTGAATCTTTCCCTGGTGGATGAAGCCCTGCTGAAGTTGTCCAATCAGTACATTGATCCCCTGGGCCAGCTTTATTCCTGGATTGGCAGCGGCATCATCCGGAATTCCACCAGCAGGGATACGAATTATGCCGGCTATGGCATCCGGCTGACCAGTGGTGCCATACCATCGGGTTCGGTCACTTTCAGCAAGAATGCCTCCATGCCGGCAGCCCAAGACGAATTCAAAGCCGACCAGGCTGCCATGGCTGGATTGGGCAGTTCTACACAGGTACGCTCAGACTTTAAGGATACCGCCCTTTTCAAGACCATCACTCTGGATGAAAAGGGTATGGGCACCTATACCTTCAAGCTGCCCGACAATATTACCTCCTTCAAATTGGCCGCTGCCGCCGTTTCCGAAGATTTGCATGCAGGAAGCGATATGCAGTCCACCCGTGTCACTATGCCCTTCTTCATCAATGATGCCTTAAGCTATGACTATCTGGTGGGCGATAAGCCCTATGTGGGCCTGTCGGCTTACGGTGAAGAGCTTAAGGAGGGTGAAACCGTCAGCTTTGAGCTGACCATCAAGGAGCTTCCTGATTATAAGGCATCCGCCACAGCCAAGGCCTTTGAGCGGGTTAATCTGGCCCTCCCCGCCCTGGAGGAAGGCACCTATACCCTGGTTCTCAGCGGAAAGTCCGCCTCGGGACTTGAGGATGCCCTCAGCCGCACCATTACGGTCCATTCCTCCTACAGAACCATTGAGGCTGCAGTTTTGAAGGCACTGACCCCGGGAACTACCCCGGATGCCGGCAAGAGCGGGCTGACTACACTTATCTTCGCTGATGCCGGCAGGGGCAGCCTGATTCAGGCATTGCACAACCTGTCATGGGCCTCTGGCAAACGCCTGGATCAGAAGCTGGTGGCCAACAGCGCCAGAAAGCTTTTGATGGAAATCATTAAGGATGAAAGCTATTGGCTTGATACCATTGAGGTCAATCCATCGGATTACAGGAATGAGGACGGCGGTTATGGCATCCTTCCCTATGCCGGAAGCGACGTAAGCTTTACAGCCCTCATCGCCCCCCTGCTGAAGGAGATTTCAGATACCACCGCCCTTAAGATGTATTTCTATAATGCGCTCTATAACGAAAACAAGGTTTCTGCCGCCGTCCTTTATGGTCTGGCTGCTCTGGGCGAGCCCGTGCTTCTGGATCTTAACCGGGCTTCTGCCACAGAAAATCTCACCCTTGAGGACTATACGCTGTTGGCCCTGGCCTATGATGCCCTGGGGGACAGTACCGCGGCAAAGAGTCTTTATGAAAGGAAGATAAGCCCGAAGCTAGAGCGGAAGGACCCCTATATCCGCGTAAAGATTTCCAACAACGACACCGATGCTTCTTACAAGCAGACTGCCCTGGTGGCTGTTCTGGCCTCAAGGCTTGACAGTGCCGATGCGCCTAAGCTCTTTAGCTATGTGGAGAACAACACCTCAAAGACCCAGTATGTGGGTGTGGAAAAGATACTCTATTTAAAGGATCAGGCTCAGAAGCTTCCCGACACCCAGGCCGCCTTTACCTGGACCTATGCCGGAAGAACTGAAACAGCAGAGCTTAAGAACGGCTCCTGTGAAGTGCTTAAGATACCCTCGGTAAAGATCAATGAACTTAAGATCACCAATGTTCAGGGCAATGTCTCGGTGCTGTCCTTGTATACCGCACCCTATACCCAAGACACCAGGAATGACTCGGGGGTAACCATCCAGCGCAAATACTACAACGCGTATACCGGTGAGGAAACCACCACCTTTAAGCCCAATGACCTGGTGAAGGTTGAAATCACCTATACCATTGACAAGAGCGCCATTGACAACACTTATGAACTGAGTGATTATTGCCCCGCTGGCTTGAAGCCCATAGATAACCCCTGGAGCTACGGCATCCGTGAGTTGATGGGCTGCTTGTATCGCCAGTTTGACGGACAAAAGGTCACCTTTGTGATCGGTAAGGATACCACCTATTCTAAGCCCCTGGTCTACTATGCCAGAGTGGCCAGCCCCGGTGAATACCGGGTTGAGGGTACCGTGGCTCAGGGCTCCATTGTCAAATCCTCCATTGTAACCCTGGAGGATGCCACCCTGACCATCACGCCTTAAGCGTCATGGGCGCTGTTTGCAGAAACACTGAATAGATTCCACGGAAACTGATCGGGAGGAGGGGATGTAAAGCACATCCCCTCTTTTTTTGTGGGATGCTCAATGGAGAGGCTATGGGACCAAAGGGCCAGTGGCCCCCGATACTTGCCCTGATAGCCGTATTTCACATCCCCTACCAGGGGTGTGCCCTGATGGGACATTTGGACACGGATTTGATGGCTGCGTCCAGTAATCAGCCGTATCTTAACAAGGCTTAAGTCCTGAACAGTTTGAAGCACCTCATACTCCAGAATGGCCTCCTTGGCCTGGGGCGTTCCCGGCTTAACCACCTTGACCGTATTGCTTTGGGTATTCTTTAAAAGATAGTCCGACAAACGCCCAGCCTTTGCCCTGGGACGGCCCTGCACCACACAGAGATAGGTTTTCTCCATCTTATGCTCACGAATGAGCGCAGAAAGACGGGACGCCGCTTTTGAGGTTCGGGCAAAAACCATGACACCCCCCACGGGTCTGTCCAGTCTATGTACCAGGCCTAAAAACACATTGCCCGGCTTTTGATAGCGGTTCTTGATATCCTCCTTAAGAAGGCTCAATAAGTCCAAAGCCCCGCTGATATCCTCCTGAACAGGGATATCGGGGGGCTTGACCACTGCTAATATATGATTGTCCTCATACAAGATCCGAATATTCACACCTAACTTAACCTTCCATGAATCAGCTTTTTTAAATATATCGTCCCTTCCTTTAAAAAAGATGACTGATCATTTCGGCCAGTTTGATTCTTGAGCTTTCCACCCATTCTATAATGCGAAACTTTACCTTGATGGCTACATTGCTCTTGTCGGTCACATCGGTAATCAGGCTGTAGGCATCTTCACTGAGGCCATCCTTCAGCTCGCTCATGGCATCCTCGTCCATTCTCAGGCTATGGGCATCGGCGACACACAGGGGCGGAAACATCACACACCACCAGTTCTGGCCCTGGGCCTCACCCAGTTCCACCCGAACAGCCTCATACATTCCGGCAGGCAGGGTCACGCCTTCATAGGCCTTGGTGGGGAAGGAAAAGACGCCGTACCGAACGTTTGCCGTCTCCCTGGAGCCGTTTTCCTTTAAAACCTCATTGGCAATCTGCTTAATTTCGGGAAGACTATTCTTAAGGTATTGGGCGGCCTCCTCCCGGGTAGCGCCGTCGGGATACTTCTGGTGCATATGCTCAAGAATGGCGTCCCTGACCTTCAGCTTCAGGGCTTGATCCTGGGCTGAGTCACTGTTGGCCACAATGTGGAGCCTAACCACATGATCGGCGATCTCCCCTTGTATGCTGCCGCTGTAGATGATGCAAATGATGAGCACAACCAGCAGAAACTTGGCTGCCGCCGAAAGAAAATGCGCTATAGAAGAAGCTTCCTGCAGTCTCATCAGGATTCTTTTATTGTTAAATACCATCCCAATCACCTTCCATTTAACTGACCTAGTTTAATTATTCTCTAAATCCATTTTTTAAATTCAACCGGTCAGATTTCCCATGGAAGGGACGACATAAAGACGTTTAAAATGCGTTCATTTGATTCTGGAAATACAGGTGGATACAGAATAGTTCCCGAAACAAAGGACCTTATCCAAAAAGGCATCAAATTCCTGCTCGCCCGAGGCATTCACCTTCAAAAGAATACAACCGCCGCCTGAAATCCTGTAGGCCTCCACTACAAGGTCACTTTCTCTCAAAAAATCCATAAACTCGGCATGATTATTGGATTTCATATAGACAACCACATAGGCATTCAGGGGTTTGCCCAGTTTCTCATGATTGAGTCTGAGGGTGAAACCTTCAATCACGCCCACATCCTGGAGCCTGGCAATTCTTGCTGCCACCGCTTGCCCTGTCATATGTACCATTTTCCCAATCTCTTTTAGTTGGGCTCTTGAGTTCTGCTTTAATAGCTCAATGATTTTCAAGTCGGTCTGATCCATAATAAAAATCCTTTCACGGTGAAAGTTGAGCGGCCCATATTCTTTTTCGGCACAATTGAAAAGGACATTCCGCATCTCTAAAATGAACCCTGTAAGAGTAATTTTATCCCAGATAAGGGGTAAGTTCAATGAAACCCTTGTCTAACCATGAAGAACATATAAGGAGGCTTATTATGGACTTTTTACACATTCGGCATGCAACCAGTCTCATCACATACCAGGGACTAAAAATACTGATTGATCCTGTCTTAGCGCCCAAGGGACATGTACCGCCCATCGCTATGACGCCTTGCCCCAATAGAAACCCCACAGTCGAGCTCCCCTTTGGCGATGAGGCGCTGGCAAAGCATTTGTCCACATTGGATCTCATCCTGGTCACCCACCGGCACCAGGATCATTATGATAACGTGGCCAAAGAAACCCTTCCCAAGCACATCCCTGTACTATGCCAGCCCCAGGATGAGGCCGCCTTCATCAGCGATGGTTTTGCCACGGTGCTTCCTGTTTCGGATACCTTAAACTTCAAGGGTATACAGGTTTCTAAAACAGAAGGCCAGCATGGACTGGGTCGAAAGGATCTGGGCCCTGTTTCGGGTTTTGTCCTTAAGGCGGATTCTGAACCCCTTGCCTATTTTGCAGGGGACACGGTCTGGTGCCCCGAGGTTGAAAATGCGCTGCTGGAGCATCGGCCCCATGTGGTTGTGGTCAATGCAGGCGGCGCGGGATTTCTCACAGGCACACCCATAACCATGACCCATGAGGATATTGGCCATATCATGAAAATAGACCCCCATACGAGGGTCATTGCCGTTCATATGGAGGCCATCAATCACTGTGTCCAAAGCCGTCAGGAGCTTGAGCAAAGAGCCCGTGAACATGAATATCTGCACCGGCTTCTCATTCCCAAGGACGGACAGGAGCTTATCAATATCCATTAACCTTAGCAAATGGGAGTTTCCCAAAACTTAAAATGAGCCATGATGGTCTCATCTTCCAGCAGACCTCGTCGCAGGAAGTTGTCTATGCTCAATCTTTCTTTTACCTCACTCGAGCTGCGATTTTCGCATGACAACATTCAACTGCTCCTGTAAGTCTTATCAGGTGAGAACATCATGGCATTCTATTGGCTGTTTTTAAGGCAGCCTTTTTGTCATTCATTCCGTTTATCGCTTAATCTGCAAAGACGCTCTGATGAAATCCGCAAACAGCGGGTGGGCCTTATTGGGTCTGGACTTGAACTCGGGATGGAACTGGACACCCACAAACCAGGGATGATCCTTAAGCTCCACAATCTCCACCAGCTTTTCACTGGGGGACAGACCCGCAATGGTCAGCCCCTTGTCCTGAAGCACCTCACGGTAGAAGTTATTGAACTCATAACGATGGCGATGGCGCTCATAAATCAATTCCTTGCCATAGACCTGACGGGATATGGTAGCATCCTCCAGCTTGCAGGGGTAGAGGCCCAACCGCATGGTGGCTCCCATTTCCTCAATGTCCTTCTGCTCGGGCATCAGATCAATAACCGGATGGGGCGATTCCTGGTCAAACTCTGTGCTGTTGGCATTTTTCAGACCCACGACATGGCGGGCAAACTCAATGACGGCCATCTGCATGCCCAGACAGATGCCGAAATAGGGAATCCTGTTTTCACGGGCATATTTAACCGCCAGAATCTTTCCTTCAATGCCTCTGTCGCCGAAACCGCCGGGAACCAAAATACCCTGTGCTTCTTTCAGCCGTTCATGGAGATTCTTCTCGGTTAAATCTTCGGAGCTCACCCAATCAATTTCCACCTCAGCCTCATTGGCAATACCACCGTGGCGCAGGGCCTCGGCCACACTCAAATAAGCGTCATGGAGCTCCACGTACTTGCCCACCAGTGCGATTTTGGTTTTATGGGTCGGGTTCTTAATCCGGTTGACCATACAGGTCCACTCGGTAAGATCAGCTTTCTGGCATTTAAGGGAAAGCTTCTTGCACACCGCATCGGCCAGCCCTTCCTCTTCCAGAAGCAGGGGCACCTCATATAAGGTGTCGGCATCCAGATTTTGAATGACAAAATCCTTGGATATATTGCAGAACAGGCCTATCTTTTCCTTGATATCCTGGGACAGTTTCTTCTCGGTACGAAGGACGATGACATCGGGCTGAATACCAATACTTAAAAGTTCTTTGACACTGTGCTGCGTGGGTTTTGTCTTAAGCTCTCCCGACTTGCTCAGGTATGGTACCAGGGTAACATGGATATAGATTACATTTTCCTTGCCCACCTCGGCAGAAACCTGACGAATGGCCTCCAGAAAGGGCAGACTCTCAATGTCGCCCACGGTGCCGCCGATTTCGGTGATGACCACATCCACATTCTCTGTTCTGGAAACCCGATAGATTCTATCCTTGATCTCATTGGTGATATGGGGAATGACTTGAACGGTGGCTCCTAAAAAGTCGCCTTTTCTTTCTTTGCTAATAACTGAATGGTAGATTTTACCTGTAGTGACATTACTGTTGGCACTGACATTCTCATCGACGAACCGCTCGTAGTGCCCAAGGTCCAGATCGGTTTCAGCCCCGTCATCGGTGACGAAAACCTCTCCGTGCTGATAGGGACTCATGGTACCCGGATCCACATTGATATAAGGATCGAACTTCTGCATAGACACCCGGATCCCTCTGGCTTTCAACAGCCTTCCCAAGGATGCGGCGGTAATACCCTTACCTATACCTGAAACCACACCCCCAGTGACAAAAATATACTTTACTTTCATAAAAAGTGTACCCCCGTAAATTAATAAAAATATTCTATCTTTCACGGGAAAGGGTGTCAAGTAACCATAAGGGGTTCGTTATAAAAAACTGTTACAAGCTCGGTAACCCGCTTAAGAAGCCTCTGTTTCAAGGCGCAGCGTCAAAACTCAGTCAGGACAATATGAATTCTTTCCCTTTTGAAAGGGCCCCCATCTTCCGATATAATAAATAGTAAAGAAGATGGAGGCCCTTATGTATATTCCCGATGTATCAAGTATTTTGAATCAAAAGCTTAGCGAGGTTCAAAGCCGCTTGCCCATCAAGCTTAATATAAAGCTCCAAAACGATGTCAGCTTTGGTGAAGTCCTTAATACTTCCTCCAATGTTTCTGAAACCTCCGAAACCACGCAGAATACCAACACGGAGGAATCGGCGGCTCCCGTTATTGACAACGCGCTTATCCACAAGCTGAACGGCAGCAAGAAATCCAAGACCAAGTATCCGCTGGTTTCAGGCTCCTATGAGTCGGTCTATACCCGTTTGTCCCAGGCCGAGATTCAGGAGCTCATGCCCAGAATTGATGCGGCCATTAATAAGTATTCGGACCAGTTTGGTCTGGACCCTAAGCTGGTGCGTGCCGTTATTAAGCAGGAATCGGGGTTCCAGCCCCTTGCCCTGTCTACCTCGGGTGCCATGGGGCTTATGCAGCTCATGCCGGGCACAGCCGCAGGCCTGGGGGTCACCGATGCCTACAATATCGAGCAGAATATTAAGGGCGGCACCCAGTATCTTTACTATCAGCTAAAAGCCTTTGACGGTGACCTGAAACTGGCTCTGGCAGCCTATAATGCGGGACCCAATGCCGTGAGAAAATACAATGGCATCCCCCCTTATGAGCAGACCCAGGACTATGTGAAAAAGGTTTTAAAGTATTACGAAATGTATAAGGCCATGTAGTTCATACACAGGCTTATCCACACAATCCACAGAGTTTTCCACAGGTAAAACGGGCAATACAAGCGATTTTTATGCATATTTCCACAACTTGCACAGTGGAATATCCCAATGAATCGGTGGATATTATGTGGGCTGATGACCCTGCCCGATGGCCAGGGAGGGCACGGCATTTAAGGTAAAATCCGAAAATTCTCCGGCCTTATAGGAATAATATCCGGCGGCCGCAATCATGGCGGCATTGTCGGTACATAGCACAGGTGGTGGATAAAGGGCGATCATGCCCTTCTTTTTTGCTCTTTTTTCCAGAGTCTCGCGAAGAAGGGTATTGGAGGCCACTCCGCCTGCCAGGCACAGCGTCTTCACGCCAAGCGCACTGGCCGCCGCAACGGCGTGATCCACCAGAACATCAATGACGGCCTGCTGGAAGGAGGCGCAGATATCGGGGATATTGAGGGCTTCCCCTTTTTGCCGGGCCTGATTGACCTGGTTAATGACAGCGGTCTTCAAGCCCGAGAATGAAAAATCGTAGGAGCCATCCTGGAACTGAACCCTCGGAAAACGATAGGCTTTAGGATCCCCCTGTCGTGCTTGCTTATCCACAGCAGGCCCACCCGGATAGCCCAGCCCCAGTACACGGGCAATCTTATCAAAGGCCTCTCCGGCCGCATCATCCCGGGTCCGGCCTAAGATCCTGAAGTCCAGGTAATCCTTCACATGGACAATATGGCTATGGCCCCCCGAAACCACCAGGCAGACAAAGGGGGGCTTGAGATCAGGATGTGCAATATAGTTTGCGGCAATATGGCCCTCAATATGGTGCACCTTGATAAGAGGCTTGTCCAACGCCGCCGCTATGGCCTTGGCGGCTGTCACGCCCACCAGGAGGGCGCCTACAAGCCCCGGCCCGTAGGTTACGGCAATGCCGCTGATATCCTCGAGGTTCACTTCCGCCTCTTTCAAAGCCCTGTCAATGACGGGCAGAATCAGCTCCACATGCTTTCTGGATGCAATTTCGGGAACAACACCCCCATATTCGGCATGCAGGTCAATCTGGGATGCAATGGTATTGGACAAGACAGTCCGGCCATGGGCCACCACCGACGCCGAGGTCTCATCACAACTTGTCTCAATGCCCAGGATGAGGTCTTGGTTCATTTAAATCACCTGTTTAATTCTATAGAGTATTTCTCCGTTTTCTTACTATGTATCTAAAAAGCCATTCCTTAGTTCTTAAGCACCTTCAGGAACACCTGGGCCCCTATAATCATAAGCCCGAGGATAATGACATAGTAGGCAAAATACTTCATCTTCATTTTCTTTACGGCCGCCAGCATAAGCCTGATGGCCAGGAATCCCGTGATGCCCGCTGCCGCCATTCCCGCCAGAAGATTGGTAAGGCCTATGGCTTCAAAGGAAAGGGTATTGCCTTTAACCAGGTCCAGCGTATCCAAAAGGACACCGCCCATAATGGGCGGAATGGACATCAAAAACGAGAAGTCTGCTGCAAACTCTCTGCAAAAACCAAGGGCCAGCGCTGTGGTAATGGTCATGCCCGACCGGGACACCGAGGGCAGCAGGGCGATGCCCTGGGCCGCACCCATCAAAAGTGAATCGGAGGTCTTAAGCTCCTCAAGGCCTTTTCGGCCATTTCCCAGCTTCTCACCAAGCGCAATGGCCAGGCCTGTAAAAATAAACCCCGGCCCTAAAAGCGCTGAACTCACATAGGTTCCCTCAATGGCGTCCCCAAGCAACAGGGTAAGAATCACTGCCGGAATGGTGGACACCAGGATTTGCATAGGGAACTTTGAAAAAGGATGTTTAAGGATCTCCCATACCTTTTTCCAATAGTGGATGATAACAGCGAAGAGTGTTGCCAGATGCAGGGCAACATAATAAGTCATGATCATTGCCCTTGAAGACTCGGAAGAAAGATCGATCCCTAATAGCTTCTGCACAAGCACCAGATGCCCCGAGCTGCTGATGGGAAGGAATTCGGTCAGGCCCTGAACCATTCCCAGAATAATGGCCTCAAGCAGGGTCATCCTATCACGTCCTGTTTGGAACTCCTCACAAACCCATTATATTATACCGCCAGGGGTATTATTTCTACAAGAAAAGGGTTTGATTTCTGGCCGTTACTTCTCGGGCTTGAAGGCTGCCTCCACATACTTGTTGGGTGAATTCCAGAAGATCCATTCGGTATAACCCGCATCATATACAGCCTGAATCTGGGCCCGGTATTCCTCCACCCCGTACTCCTGCCAATAACCATCGGGCAGGTAGGATGCGGTGAAGCCCTGGATATAGGGGCGCATATTGAGATTATAGCCTTCCTGCTTTTCTATACGGCTCTTGCCCACCAGGAGCGTATTGTACACCACCTCATAGGGCTTTAAGTCGGGATGGGTAAACTTAATGCCGTTGATGGTCTGTCCCACCTTGTTGCTCATGGAACCCTTGGGTGCGTTATTGGCATAGTGGGAGGGATAGATCATGGGGCAGATATAGTCCAGGCTCTTGCCAATGGTCTCTAAGGACTGGCCGATTTCCCCATAGTCCTTGGTGGCAATCAGGGGCATGCCAAAGACATCGGCCGAGATAATGGTATCGGCAGGAAGCCTGTTTCTGGCATAACGAATGAAGCCTTCAATGACATCATGCCGCTCCTGACCGGGCTCCAGATTAATTTTATAATTGTACAGGGAGGTCTCGGGGAAGCGGATATAGTCAAACTGTATTTCGTCAAAGCCGAATTGGATAGCCTCCTCGGCCACACTGACAACATACTCCCAGGCGTCCTTGTTGGTGGCGTCCAGCCACATGGAATAGCTGCCGCTGGACTCTTTTTGCTTGAACACCTCACCGTTCTCAGTCTTTATGGCCAGTTCGGGCCTGTACTTGGTGATGGTGGTATCCTTAAAGGTCACCATTCGGGCAATGACAATGATATTATTGTCATGAAGCTTTTTGGTGATCTCCCGAATATCAAAGCCGGGGGTATCTGCGTTGGCAGCATTCACGATATCAAGCTGAGAATCATACATGATCCTGCCGTCGTCACTCTTTATATCAATGACATAGGCATTGATTTCGGTCTTGTTGGCCAGTTCAATATAATGGTCAATCTTTGTTTTGACACTGGTGGGGTTTAAGTAAAGGGCCTTGACCGGAACATCCATCTTTCGGGTACTCCGTCTGTCCTCGCCCTGTCCGGTGGGTTCGGGTGTGGGTGTGGGCGTTGGTTCAGGAGTGGCCTCGGGGGTGGCCGACGGCGTCTGAGAGGGAGTCTCGTCCGGTGTTGCCACAGGCGTACCTGTTTCAGTCTCAGTGGGTCCGGGTGTATGCTGGTTCTGATTTCCGGGATTTTTCGGTGAAAAAATAATCCCGACAGCAAACAAGGTCACAGCCGTCAGCAGTGTTGCCAACACTACCATGGTATTTCTGCCTTTGCGTTTTCGTGTGGACTTTTTCATTCCATTTTCTCCTTTGCATGTCTGTCCAAATAATCATACCATATTAGACGCGGCCGTGGAACCAATGGTTTAGACCTACTTTTTAATTCTGGCCTTGGAGGTGATGGCGATAATATAGCCAAAGGTCACCGCAGCGGTTATGCCTGCAGCGGCGGCCTTAACCCCTCCGGTGAAAACGCCCAGAAAGCCAAACTCGTCCACATCCTTCATCACACCCTTGGCCAGAACATTGCCAAAGCCGGTGAGGGGCACAGTGGCTCCTGCTCCGCCCCAATCCACCAGGCATGGGTAGATACCCAAAAGACCGAGAACAACACCGCATACCACAAAAAGCACCATAATCCTGGCAGGTGTCAGTTTGGTCAGATCAATGAGCAATTGTCCGATAACACAGATAACGCCGCCTAATAAAAAGGCTTTCAATAAGTCTATCATGATCCTTCCTCCACTCATCAAGCTTCAACGCAAACCGCATGGGCAATGCCGGGTATGGTCTCGCCCTGCTGGGTTCTTGTAGGGCTTAACAGCGCCCCGGTAGCAATAAAGAGAATGCGTTTGAGCAAGCCCAGCCTGAACTGCTCCAGGATATAGGCCGAGAACACCGCCGCACTGCAGCCGCAGCCGCTTTCGCCGCAGTCCACACCCTGCCTGGCCAGATCAAAGATCATCATGCCGCAGTCATTGTGCTTGCTCTTAAGGTCTATATGGTTTCGCACCGTAAGCTCCCGGAGCATGGCACTGCCAAAGGAGCCCAGGTCCCCGGTGAGGATGAGATCATAGTCATCAACGGATCGACCCGTGTCCTGCAGATGCTGCACAATGGTATCGCAGGCTGCAGGGGACATGGCCGCCCCCATATTGTTGGCATCCTTGATGCCTTCATCAATAATCTTGCCCGGGGTAACACAGGTAATTCTGGGCCCCTGTCCATCCTTGCCCAGAATGACGGTTCCCGCACCGGTGACGGTCCATTGGGCCGTGGGCGTCCTTTGGCTGCCATATTCCAGCGGGAATCGGAATTGGCGTTCAGCCGAGCAGAAATGGCTGGATGCAGCGCAGGCCACATAATCGGCCGCTCCGCTGTCAATAAGTATGGAACCAATGAGCATGGATTCGCTCATGGTGGAGCAGGCCCCAAACAGTCCCAGATAAGGGGTATCGGAATCCCTGAAGGCGTAGCTGGCCGCTGTACATTGGTTCAGGAGATCCCCGGAGAGGATTACATTAATATCCTTTGCGGCCTTTCCGCTCTTCTCCAAGGCTTTGATAAAGGCATCCCGCATGAGCCGGGATTCGGCCGCCTCAAAGGTCTTCTCCCCGGCATACTCATCGTCCACCACTTCATCGAAATACTTGGCCAGGGGGCCATCCCCTTCTTTTCTTCCCACAATGGCCGCACCTGCCAGCACAATGGGCTGCTTATCCAAAACAATGGTCTGTTGTCCCAACCTTTTTGCCATTACATCACCTGCTTCCAAATGAAATAGACAATTCCGGCCACGACCGAGGCAAAGATACCATAGACCAGCACGGGCCCGGCGATGAGGAACATCTTGGCGCCCACGCCCATCACATAGCCCTCCTTCTTAAACTCCATGGCAGGAGAGACAATGGAGTTGGAAAAACCCGTGATGGGAACCGAGGCACCGGCGCCGCCGAACTTTCCTATCTCATCATAAACATTGATACCTGTCAGAAAGGCGCCCAGAAAGATCATGGTGATGCTGGTGACGGCCGCCACCGTATCCTTGTCGGCACCGAAGCTTTTCACCAGCATCATGATGCCCTGACCCACGGTGCAGATGAGCCCTCCTGTAAAAAAGGCAGCAAACAGGTTCCTCACCACATGGCTGCCCGGGGCCTTTTTTTCCACCAACTTCTGATACTCATGCTTACTGATAGGTTTCTTCATAGCCATACTCCTTTATATCCTGTGAATAGACATAGGTTCCCCGGTGAGGCTGTTTATCGCTCTTTCTGCCGAAGATAAAGTAGGCACCGGCTGCGAGAACAGCCACTACCAGGACAATGACGATCAGGATAATGGGAACACGTCCCCGTCGTACGATTTTTTCCATAAAAACACCCCGCATGATGAAATCATTACATCTTAGATTTTCATCCATGCGGGGTTTTTATTCTCGCACACCTTTTAAGGGCTTATTGAGATGGTTAATTCATCCATTAATTATTCGGCTTGCTTTAACGTCCCATCAGCCTTTGACAGACTGAACCACGGGAATATGGGCCACCATCATGGCAATCTTTCCCTCCTGCTCAGTCACCTGAATGGTACATCCTTCCTTGATCTTGCCCGAGAGGTAGAGTTCCGAAAGCTCATCCTCAATGTGGCGCTGAATGGTCTTCCGAAGCGGACGTGCCCCGAATTTCTGATCAAAGCCCTTTTCAATGAGGAAGGTCTTGGCCTTGTCATCAAAGATAATGCTCATGCCCTTTTCCTGAACATCCTGGGATACCTGGCGCAGCATGATCTCAAGAATCTGAGCCAATTGCTCCTTGGTCAGCTCTTCAAAGACAATGATCTCGTCCACACGATTGAGGAACTCAGGTCTGAAGATTTCCCGAACTGCATTATTGACCTTTTTCTCCAGAGCATCATAGCCGTCCCGGTTAAAGCCGATGCCATTGCTGCGCATGCCCGTGCCTGCGTTGGAAGTCATAATCAGCAGCGTGTTTTCAAAGCTTACGGTTCTTCCGGTGCTGTCGGTGAGACGGCCATCCTCCATAATCTGCAGAAGCATATTAAATACATCGGGATGGGCCTTTTCAATCTCGTCCAGCAGGAGTACTGAGTAGGGCTTTCTTCTCACCTTTTCGGTAAGCTGTCCGCCCTGATCAAAGCCCACATAGCCCGGAGGTGCGCCAATGAGCTTTGACACCGTATGCTTCTCCATGTACTCGGACATATCCAGCCGGATCATGGCATCCTCACTGCCAAAGAGCTCGTAGGCCAGGGCTTTTGCCAGCTCGGTTTTACCCACGCCGGTGGGACCCACGAAGATAAAGCTGGCTGGCCGCTTTTTCTTTCTGAAGTCTGAGCGAGTGCGGCGGATGGCACGGGCAAGGCTGGTAACAGCCCTATCCTGACCCACAACCCTTTCGTGGAGGCGCTCCTCAATCTTAAGCAGCTTTGTGGCTTCGGTTTCAGAAACCTTTTGAACGGGGATGCCCGTCCAGCTTTCTACCACATGGGCAATATCCTCCAGGGTCACATCCAGAGAGTCGCTTTCCTTCTCCAGCTCCTTAATACGCTCCAGCAGCCTGCACTCCTCCACCTTGTAGTCGGCAGCGCGCTGATAGTCGTCGATAACGGCGGCCTGCTCCTTAAGCTCCTGAATCTTCTTCAACTGGTTCTTCAGGTTTTCAAGCTCCACAATCCGATGATTTTTAAGATTCACCCGGGAACCGGCTTCATCGATAACATCAATAGCCTTGTCGGGCAGGAAGCGATCATGGATATAGCGGGAGGACATTTTGACAGCGGCTTCAAGAACCTCGTCGGGGAAGCGTACCTGATGGAAGTCCTCATAGTACTGCCGCACGCCCTTGAGAATCTCTATACTTTCTTCCACAGTGGGTTCATTAACCATGACGGGCTGGAACCTTCTCTCCAGCGCCGAATCCTTTTCGATATGCTTACGGTAGTCCTCCAGAGTGGTGGCGCCGATGATCTGCACATCCCCGCGGGCCAGAGCGGGCTTCAAAATATTGGCGGCGTTCATGGCTCCGCCTTCGGCCTCTCCGGCACCCACAATATTGTGCACCTCGTCAATAACCAGTATGATATTATGCTGGGCCTTGGCCTCGTCAATAATAGCCTTCATACGGGCCTCAAACTGGCCTCTGAACTGGGTGCCGGCCACAATGCCTGCCAGATCCAGAAGGTAGATCTCCTTATCCAGGAGCTTGGCAGGTACCTTGCCTTCCACAATGCGGAGAGCCAGCCCCTCGGCGATGGCCGTCTTGCCCACGCCGGGCTCACCCAGAAGAATGGGGTTGTTTTTGGTTCTGCGGTTAAGAATCTGCACAACCCTTTCAATTTCCTTGTCACGGCCTATAACCCGATCAATGCCTCCCGATTGGGCCTTTTCATTAAGGTTGGTCCCAAAGTTATTCAAATGCTTCCTGGGAGACTTGGGCGCGGGCTTGGGGGCCTCATTTCTGACCTTGGCATTGGTGCTCTCGTTCTCGGAGGGCGCACCGCCGGGCTTGGGCCCGAAATTGGCAAAGGCATTATTAAAGAACTTCAGCATGGGATCCATCACAGCTTCGTCCTCTGTGTCCTTCTTGTCCTCGCCGCCCAGGGCTGCGGGCAGGGTCTGGACAAACTCTTCCATGTTCATGTTTCCAAACATCTCATTCATCTGGTTGTTGAGATTTTCCAAATCCTCTTGTGTCATGCCCGCTTGGGAAATCATCTGCTGCAAAGGGGCCAGGCCCTGCTTCTGGGCACAGGTCATACAAAGTCCCATGGGTTCTGTTTTTCCATCTATAATACGGGTGATAAAAACAACCGCGACATTTTCCTTGCAAATAGAGCATTTCATCATATTGCATCAACTCCTTCTATCTATTATACCATAGACTGCCCCTGTTGAACAGGCTATGAGTTTGCCCTTCCCTTACCTTTAACTTCTAAAAAACCGGCGCAACGGCCGGTATCTTAGTAGAGTTTTAACATAAAGTGTCTATTATAAACGTTTGTGCACGGTCACTTCATTTCCAAGATGATTGAAGACAATACCGTCGCAAAGATTCTGAACAATAAACAATCCTCTTCCCGACTCATCCATATTCATGGGATCATCAATGGACGCTTTAGCCGCCTTCATCTCCATGATCTTGGCGGCGTTAAAGCCATTTCCCTGATCCCTGACGGTAATGCCCAGGACCTTGCTGTTGTCCTGCAGCCATACATCTACACGGATCTTCTTTCCGGAACCACTGCCATTGCCATGGCGGATGGCATTTTGCAAAAGCTCATTGAGAATAACCTTAATATCAAAGCATTGTTCGGTATCCACACAGGAGGTCATCTGAAGTCTGTCCAATATGGTGCGTACTTCCTTGCAGACTTGATACGCGTCACTTTCTATGATTTCGCTATATATCTTTTTTTCCTTAACCATAAACATTCAGCCTCCGTAGGGCCGGACCTGGGTTAATCAGATCCACCTGTACCTACTACAATATATACCCTGTTTTACTTTTTTAAAATCATTCGGAACTTATCCAATGTTCTTTTTTCTAAACGAGAGATATACATTTGCGAGACATTAAAGAAATTGGCTATTTCCTTCTGTGTTTTGTTTTCAAAGAACCTGAGCTTAATAAACTGTCTTTCTATCTGGCTGAAATTCTCCATGGCCTTTTCCAGGAAGTCACGATTGTTGATCTTTTCAAAGGTGTCATCTTCCTCCCCCACGGTTTCATGGAGCTCCAGATCATCCTCGTCAAATACTGTCTGGTCGAAGGATTGAATATTATAGACATTCCAGGATTCAATGATTTCCAGAATGGTCTCTTCCTTCATATGCAGATATTCCGCGATTTCATCTATCTTGGGCGCACGCTTGTACTGCTGCATCAGATACTCCCGGGCCTGGTTCACCTTTTGATAGACCTCGTAGATTCTTCTTGGAATACGAATGACCGAGGCCTTGTCCCTGAAGTAGCGTTTGATTTCGCCAATGATGGTGGGTGTTGCAAAGCTTACAAACTTGACATCCTCGGAGGTGTTAAATCGCTCCACCGCGTTTATAAGCGCTACACATGCCACCTGATAAATATCCTCTGAATCCACACCACGATTGATAAACTTTTTGGAAATGATATCGGCAAGATAGATATATCGGGAAACAATTTGATTTCTCAGCTCTATGCTTCTATCTCTACTATAGAGCTCAAACAGCTCCTTCTCTGGCAGCTCTTTCTCCTTGAGAGCCTCTGCTTTATTGCTCATCCTAAACAGCCTTTCCAAGCTTTTTTATCAACGTTATAAAGGCGGAGTCTTTCTGTGTTGTGTCAATCTCGTCCATAAGCGAACTGATAATGGCCAATGCAAAGCGATCCGATTCTGAGTTGAAAAGTTCGGAAATGTTCTGCTCCTTCAAAGAGAAGCTAATGGATAGCCCATCTTTAAGCTGTGTAAAGTCAACGGTCAGTCTGTCGTCGGAGGGGCATTTTTCTATTATCTTTCCTATAACCTCAGAAATGGCGACCTTGATATCCTCAATGGTGTCTATATCAAAGCCTGCCCTACTGGCAATGCCTGAAACAGTAAGTCTGGCAATACTCACATACTCAGGCTTTATAGGAATTAGCACCGATACCGTATCCGATGTCTTCATGACTTGGCCTCCTCAATGATAAACACCTTATCCAATCCAGTAATCCTCAGAAGCTTGCGAATATTGCTCTTGGGGTTGCGCACCACAATATCTCTTTCTTGTTCCTTCAGTCGCTTAAGCGCTCCTACGAGAATGCCAAGTCCCATGCTGTCTATGTAGGAAAGCTCTTCACATTCCAGTATCACACTCTGCCGGCCTTCGCCGATGATGCGGTAGAGCTGTTCCTTGAAGTCGGGGGCCGAATAGATATCAATCTCCCCTGTAAGGACAATGATATTTGACTGTTCGTCACTGTGTTTAACACTTAACTCAAACATTTTGCACCCTCCCAAGACTTTTTATTATTCATTGCCTAGTCCCTGCTTTATCAGATTCCTGACAAAGGCTTCCGTGTTCTCTGGATTCTCCCCCGGACCCAGGGCCAGAATCAGGCGTTCGCCCATAACGCCCGTATCGAGTAAAAACTTGCTGTCAGTCACATCAAGTCCATAGAGCTTGGGCTCATAGGTGTTGCCGTCGTTTATGTCCATCGCCATGATGAGATCCTGGGATCGCTGGACAACCGTATCGGGCACCTGCCATTGTGCCAAATAAGGCTCCAGTTCTTTAAAGACCCCCTGTTTGGCCAGAAGCTCATAGGTCTCCTGATCCACAATAAAAATATCGTTTCGTCCATCGGAGACTTCAAGAAAGAACTTGGTCTGCATGGCCTGCTGCATCTGCACGTCCGAATAGTCAGCGAGATACACATTCTGTATCTGCATTTCAGTCAGTCCGGGTATCTCTTGCTTCAGGCGCTCCTCCATCAGCTTGCTGTCCCCTAAATAGACCTCTCCGGTAATCAAAATGCGGATTTGCGGGTCCACCTTGTTGATAATCGACAATACAAAGGACAGAACAAGAGCCAAAACGGCAATCCCTATAATCACAGGCCATTTATAATAGTAGATGGCATTGCGGGCCTTTTCTTCATCCACCTTTAAAAGCTTGAACAGGGGATTGGGGTGCTCCTGCCTGTACTTACGCTCTGCTTCGGCTTTCTTATCCCTGTAGGTGATGCCGCATAAAAGCTTGTAGGCTTCCTCAACCTCACCGATGGTATGGCCCTTTTCATCCTTTTCAATGCTACGAAACTTCTTATAGAGGATATTGACCCTTCTGGTAATCTCCTCGGGGGTTGCCCCTTCCTGTAAGTCAAGTATCTCCAGCGCAGTCTTTCTGTCCATTTAAGTCCACTCAACCCCTTTTAATTCTACTCCCTCGGCTTCATGGTCGGGAACAAAAGAACGTCCTTAATGGAGTAGGAATCGGTCAGAAGCATAATCAAGCGGTCAATGCCGATGCCCAGTCCGCCGGTGGGGGGCAGACCATGCTCCAGAGCCACAATATAGTCGTCGTCCATCATGCTGGCTTCCTCGTCCCCGGCCTCTCTTTTACTGACCTGAGCCAAGAACCGCTCCTTCTGATCAATGGGATCATTGAGCTCTGAATAAGCGTTGCCAAATTCACGTCCGGTGATGAAGACCTCGAAGCGCTCAGTCAGCTCGGGGCAGGACGGCTTGCGCTTGGTCAGCGGTGAAACCTCTACGGGATAATCCATAATGAAGGTGGGCTGAACCAGATGGTGCTCCACCAGTTCCTCAAACATGAGGTTCATAACCTCGCCCCTGGTCATGGGCTTCTCAATTTCAAGCCCTTTTCCCTTGGCGATTTTCATGGCCTCCTCATCGGAGGTAATGGTATTAAAATCGACACCTGTATACTTTAATACAGCCTCCAGCATGGTCATGCGGTTCCAGGGCGGGGTCAGATCGATCTCCTGTCCCTGATAGCTGACCTTGGTGGTGCCTAAAACCTCCTGCGCTACCGATGAAATCAGGCTCTCGGTGAGTTCCATCATACCGTGATAGTCGGTATAGGCCTGATAAATTTCCATCATTGTAAACTCAGGATTGTGCTTGATGGACATGCCCTCATTGCGGAACATGCGTCCAAGCTCGTAAACCTTCTCAAAACCGCCCACAATCAGGCGCTTTAAATAGAGCTCGGGAGCAATTCTTAAGAACATATCCATATCCAGGGTATTGTGGTGGGTAATAAAGGGTCTTGCGGCCGCTCCCCCCTGAATGGTATTGAGGATGGGGGTGTCCACCTCCAAAAAGCCCTTGGCATCCAGATAGCGGCGGATAGCTGCAATAATGCGGCTTCTTGTGATAAAGGTATTCTTAACCTCGGGATTCATAATCAGATCCAGATATCTCTGGCGATAACGCATATCGGGATCCTTAAGACCGTGGAACTTCTCGGGCAAAGGCCTTAAAGACTTTGACAGCAGAGTATAGCGCTCCACATGGATGGAGATCTCGCCCATACGGGTCTTAAACACAACTCCCTCCACACCAATGATATCGCCGATATCCAGCTTCTTAAAGCTCTCGTAGGCTTCCTCACCCAGGTCGTTAATTCTTACATAGAGCTGAATTCTTCCGTCCCGGTCCTGAAGATCGCAGAAGGTGGATTTTCCCATGCCTCTCTTGCTCATCAAACGTCCGGCTATGGAGACCTTCTGGTTCTCATATTTCTCAAACTGGCTGATAATCTCCTCGGTGTGATGGGTGACATCATATTTTACAATCTGAAAGGGATCGGCTCCTGCTTTCTGAAGCTCAGCAAGCTTGGCGCGCCTTACCCTGAGTATTTCATTTAAGTCCTCTTCTAAAAGTTCGCCGTTATTTTCGATGTGATCCGACATGGTTACCTCCTAAAGTCAAAAAAACTATCCTTAGCCCATTCTAAGACATAATTTAAAGCCAATGGAAAGATGTAAAAAAAACAGTCTACATTTTTATGTAAACTGTTATTGTATCGAAATAATATTATACATCACTTTCTAATGACAAACAAGAACATTTACTTATGAATATCGATGATCTTATACTTGATCTTCCCGCCGGGCACCTCAATTTCAATGGTATCGCCCACTTTGTGGCCCATGAGTGCGCGCCCTACGGGGGACTCATTGGAAATTCTGCTTGCAGCAGGATCGGCCTCGGTGGATCCTACAATCTGATAATCATACTCTTCCTTGGTTTTCACTTCGCGAATCTTGACCTTGGCGCCCAAATTGACCACCTTGGTGTCTACCTCATCCTCGTCGATGACGGTTGCATTCTTGAGCATTGCTTCAAGCTGCATAATGCGAAGTTCGTTCTGAGCCTGCTCATTTTTTGCTTCATCATATTCCGAGTTCTCGGATATATCCCCGAAAGCTAATGCCTGCTTAATCCTTTCAGCAATTTCTTTTCTCTTTTCGCCCTTAAGGAACTCCAGTTCCTCTTCGAGCTTCTTAAGACCTTCATAAGTAAGAAGGACTTCTTTATTATTCATTTCTTTCTCCCCTTTTTGTTTTTCTGTTGCCCCCAGTTGACGTTGATACCCTTATTTAGCATTACGATACATTATAGTGTACGGTCAATACGCTGTCAAGATTTAAAAGAAAGCCGCATACCAAGCCGTATAGAAGTATCGGTAACGCTTTTGTCCCAGGCATTTGAGCAAACACTGATCACAACACTTTCCAAGACTCCTTTCGGCCATGATCCTAAGATGTTGTGTCCTATTTTTCTCTTGATCCTGTCACAAAATTCTGGGTAGACAGAGAATATTTTTCGATTTTTTGTGTCAATGATTTTTGCCTCTCCGAAATCCACAATGATGCCCCGATACTTTTGCGGCAGCTCATCGAAACGCGCATCATCAAAGGGGAATCTCAACCAAAGAGCCGAGCGGTTCAAGACCTCCCAGTCGGTGGTTATATGTACCGGAATGCCGGTTTCCATAAAGGCCAGCTCTGCCTCACTGGGTTCCAGACTCCCCTCGGGAAGAAGAAGGTTCATGACCTTCACCTTGGTGACGAGCTTGGCAATAGCATGTTCCAAATGGGTTGATCCGCCCGTTACCGTGATTTCCTTGCTGGATAGATCCCCCACCCCTTGAATGAGGGACAGCACCTCCTGGAAACGATTGACCACAATCTCCTTAACCACTGCCTCATCCATGGCATAGTGATGGGGATCATACAGGCCGTTCAGGTCGGGATGCTCCAAAACAGGCCAAATCCGGGCCTCCTCCAAATACCTGTGAAGCCGGAATTTAAGTTTCTTCCTTAAGCCCTCATTGGCCAGAATCTCCTGGGTCTGCCGATTGAGGGTAATAACCTCGAAGGCCATCCCGTCCATTAGCTCTATGGTTTGGCTGGTAAACAGACATCGGGATGAAAGAAATTCCCCCATCTTCGATAAAAGCCTTGGAAGAGCCTTAGTATCATTCTTTTCGGCAGCAGGCAGAATGAGTCCGATATTCATTACGACTCCCAAGATAGGATTCCTGCTAAATCATACGGGGGTTGTTCCAAATAGATTCCCAAAACTTGTGACAAGTAGTCAAAAGGTGCACAAAGGCCAGAAAGCCTTAACAGGGAGGAATAAGCAAGGGCCCGGTTTCTTATAGAACCGGACCCTTTTAATTTTAAGGCTTGACATGAAATCAGGCTTATGGACAGGACGTCCATGCTGCTTTGCAGGACATCCTTGCTGACTTTGCAATTATCCCTGAACGCTGTAGTTGGGCGCTTCCTTAGTGATGCTGATATCGTGGGGATGGCTTTCTCTGAGCCCTGCGCTGGTAATGCGGATAAACTGGGCCTTAGTCATCAGTTCCTCAATGTTCCGGGTTCCGCAATAGCCCATGGAGTGCTTAAGCCCTTCCACCAACTGGAATACGGTCTCGGACAGAGGTCCTTTGTAGGGTACGCGGCCCTCTACGCCCTCGGGAACCAGCTTGGTGGTTCCTTCCTGGAAATAGCGGTCCTTACTGCCCTTGGCCATGGCGCCCAACGAGCCCATACCGCGGTAGACCTTGAAGCGGCGGCCCTGATAAATCTCAGATTCACCGGGGCTCTCCTCAGTTCCCGCAAAGAGATTGCCAATCATCACAGTGCTGGCACCGGCGGCAATGGCCTTGGGAATATCTCCGCTGTACTTGATACCGCCGTCGGCAATGATTGGAATATTATGCTTTTTGGCCTCCTCAGCACAGTCATTGATGGCTGTAATCTGGGGAACACCAATACCAGCCACCACACGGGTGGTGCAGATGGAGCCCGGTCCAATACCCACCTTGACGGCATCGGCCCCAGCCTTGATAAGGTCCCTGGTGGCCTCGGCGGTAGCCACATTGCCGGCGATGACCGGAACATCGGGGAAGGTGCTCTTAAGCTGCTGAACTGCTGTAATAATATTCTTGGAGTGACCATGGGCAGAGTCCAAAACCAGAACATCCACCTTGGCATTGATAAGGGCCTCGGCTCTCTGGATCATATCCTGGGTAACACCAATGGCCGCACCAACCAGGAGACGACCCTTTTTATCCTTGGCCGAATTGGGGTACTGAATGGTTTTTTCAATATCCTTAATGGTGATAAGACCTTTGAGATTGCCATTCTCGTCCACCAGCGGAAGCTTTTCAACCTTATGCCTGCGAAGGATTTCCTGAGCTTCGCTTAAGGTGGTTCCTACGGGTGCAGTAACCAAATTATCCTTGGTCATAACCTTGCCGATCTTCTGGCTGTAATCGGTGAGAAATCTTAAATCACGATTGGTCAGGATGCCCACCAGTTTTCCGTTTTCGGTAATGGGCACACCCGAAATCTTGTACTTTGCCATCAGTTCATTGGCATCCTCGATGGTATGATCGGGGGAAAGATAGAAGGGATCCACAATAACCCCGTGTTCTGAGCGCTTGACCCGGTCAACCTCTGTGGCCTGCTGTTCAATGGACATATTCTTATGAATTATCCCGATGCCGCCTTCCCTGGCGATTGCTATGGCCAGTCTTGATTCAGTCACCGTATCCATGGCCGAGCTTACCAGCGGTATATTAAGCTTGATCTCGTTGGTAAGATAGGTCGATACATCAATTTCCTTGGGGAGCAACTCTGAATACTGCGGAATCAGCAAAACATCATCGAAGGTTAAGCCAAGCTTCTCAAATTTGTTACCCATCATCAATCCTCCATTATAATATCTTTTCAAGGCTCTTAAAATGTATACAAAATACAAAAAATCGCCTTTTCGTCAAAATATTATACCCATTATACTTGATAGATTTTTAAAAATCAATGTGCATTCTGCGCATAGGCCCATCTGTTTAAAATTCTCATTGTTTGGAAATAGTCCAAGTATTTATTTTCTTATTTTTCCATGATATAATTGTTCTGTTTCTTCCTTTGATCTACTCCTGCGGGCTTTTCAAATTACGGTCCTAAGCTGATCATGGGTATGGTGAATACAATGGAAAACAAATGGTCACACATCGAAAAGCTTCTGGATGAATGTGACCGTCAGGCAAATCTCAACACAGGCGCTGAGATAAAATATGCGGAAAAGGCTTTAGAGCTGTCCAAGGCTCTGGGTTATGATATCGGTATATTCGAAGGGCATTTTCGTATAGCAAGAACCTTAATGGCCAAATACTATAACGAAGATGCCCTTGAGCACCTTCATACCTGCTATGCCATCGCCCAAACACTGGGTGATACGCTGCGTATTGCCCGCACGGCCAACTCCTTTGGCATTGCCTATTATAATCTGGGCATCACATCCAAGAGCCTGGATTATCTGCTTGAAGCCCTGGAGTTGTCCAAGTCCAATGGATATAAGGATATAGAATGCCGTGTTTACAACAACATCAGCAATATTCTTATTGAAATTGGGGACTATGAGACCGCCGTATCCTACCTGATGAATATTCTCAACCTCTGCCAGAGTGACAGGACCCTCTTCCCCAGATGCATTGTGTATAGAAATCTGGCCCAGTCCTATTACCATATGGAGCGTATCGGCGATGCCGAGTACTATGCCCGCAAGGCTTTGGAAGATGCCAAAAAGGATATGAACACCCAAATTATCTGTGAGAGTTATTATATATTGGGGCAGGTCACCCGGTTCTTAAAATACGACGATCAGGCCTACTCCCTTTATACTACTGCTCTGGATCTGGCCGATGAAAGCGGCAATGACTATTACAGAGTACAGATCCGTATTGAGCTCAGCAAACTTTTGTGCGCACAGAATGATTTGGACAATGCCTCGGAAATGATCCACTATGCCTACCGGCTGGCTCAAAAAATGGATTATCCCATTTTGCGACGCAATGTGGCTCTGGTACTGGCCGATATCTGCGAGCGCCTGCATGACAAAAACATGCTCATTGAAGCCTTAACAAGCTATAAGGAGATCACACGTCTTCTGGAGGACGAGAGCAATCGCCGTCAACAGGTCTTTACAAAGGCTCAGTTGATGCTCTTTAATCTGAAGAAGGACAATGAGCGTTTAAGAAGTGAAATCGAGCGGGATGCTCTGACAGGCTGCTTAAGCAGCAGAACCTTCCCCGACAGGGTTATGCAGTCCCTGACCACCTATGGGCATCGGGGCGCCCTCATTTTCCTGGATGTGGACAATCTTAAGCAGGTCAACGACACCTATGGCCATGATGCGGGGGATGCCCTGCTCAAATCCTTTGCCCATGACCTGATGAATGAAATGCCCCAGGAGTCCTTAAAAATTCGTATTGCCGGCGACGAGTTCCTTGTGTTCATTCCCAGGGCCGGGAAAAAGGAAGCCACTGAAACCCTGGATAAGCTCATCAAGGCTCTGGCCAAGCCCCGTATGATAGGCAATGTGATGATGCCGGTGCTGGTCAGCGCGGGCATTGCCCTGTACCCCGAACATTCCTCGGATATCATGAGTCTTCGGAAAATGGCCGACGCGGCCATGTACTCAGCCAAGCAAGCCGGCCGCGGTCGCTATCGTGTCTATAACGCAAGCTGAGTATCTGTCGATTCTGATACGCTCTCTTTCTATGCGTTATACTTGCTCATGGCCGTCTCCACCGAGGAGACTAAAAGGGTAACCGCCGCCAATGCGGCATTCTCAATGCAGGCATTGATCTTCTTCCGCTCCTCATCGGTAAAGCGGCTTAAAACAAAGGCGGCCAGCTCCATTTTCTCGGGAGGCTTTCCCACACCAATCCGGATTCTGGGAAAGTCCTCGGAATTCAAATGGGTGACAATGGAGCGCATACCGTTATGCGTGCCTGCGCTGCCCCTGGGTCTGATTCTTAAGCGCCCCACATCCAAATCAATATCATCATAGATGACCACGAAATCCGAGGCAGACAGCTTGTAAAAGTCCATAATCTCCCTTAAGGCCTCGCCGCTGTTGTTCATATAGGTCTGGGGCTTGACCAGAAGCGTCTTTTTCCCCTGTATGAAAGCCTCGGCCACAAGAGCCTTGTGCTTATACTTAAAAGCGCTGACCCTATATTGGGCTGCAAGATAATCAATAGTGTCAAAGCCCACATTATGCCGGGTTCTTTCATACTGGGGTCCCATATTCCCCAAGCCTGCAAAAACTATCATGATGCCTCCTACCTATCACGCGTTTCGTCCATGGCTGCCCTTTAAGCAATAAGAGCGAAAGAAAGCGGATATAAAAACCTTCCGGGTTATTGTATCCGCTTAGCAATCGAGGAAAGAACACGCTATTTAATGCTATATTATAATGAATAATACTTACATTGTTTCAACGATGCGCTAAAGATGCTGTTCTTACTGTTGTGTAAACAAGGTGGATATGGAGATATCCCCGTAAATTCTCTCAATGGCTTCTGCAAATACATCGGCCACGGTGAGGGTGGTGATCTTGTTAATGCGCTTCTCCTTGGGCAGGGGTATGGTATTGAGGGTTACCAGTTCCTTGATGGATGAGGTGCGAATCCTGTCAATGGCCGGTCCTGAAAGAACACCATGGGTACAGCAGGCATAAACCTCTGTTGCGCCAATATCGGTCAGGGCATTGGCTGCATTGACAATGGTTCCGCCGGTGTCAATCATGTCATCCACCAGGATAACCCGCTTGCCTTTAACATCACCGATGATATTCATGATCTCACAAACATTGGCCTTGGGACGGCGTTTGTCTATGATCGCCAGCGGGACATCAATCTTCTCAGCAAACTTTCTCGATCTACCCACGCTTCCAATGTCGGGTGATACAACCACCACATCCTCCAATCCGGTCTTCTGGAACTTCTTAAGGAAATACTGGGCCAGGATTGGAGCCCCCAGCAAATGATCCACCGGGATATCAAAGAAGCCCTGCAACTGTGGCGCATGCAGGTCCATGGTCAATACCCGGTCCGCCCCTGCGGTTGTAATAAGATTGGCCACAAGCTTTGCCGAGATGGGATCTCTGGCCTTGGCTTTTCTGTCCTGCCGCGCATAGCCAAAGTACGGGATAACAGCGGTAATACGGCCGGCCGATGCGCGCTTCAGCGCATCAATGAGAATGAGCAGCTCAATCAGGTTGTCATTAACAGGGGTGCAGGTGGATTGGATGATGAACACATCGGATCCTCTGACCACTTCGTTAATGCTGATGGCTATTTCCCCGTCTGAAAAGCTGGAGACAAAGGACGCACCCAGGGGCAGGCCCACTTTAGCCGCAATCTCTTCAGCCAATTCCCTGTTGGAATTCCCGGCAAAAATCTTGATGTCCTTACCGTGAAGATTCATAAGACAAAACAACCTCCGAAAATTAATATCATCTGATCTTTTTACTTTTTATCTAAACCCTTTTTCTTAACCCAATCAGCAATTACCACCTGGCGGCTTCGTGCAATGCCAAGGGCAAATTCCGGAACCTCCTCGGTAATGGTGGACCCTGCGGCAATATAAGCATTTCCCTTGACCTCAACAGGGGAAACCAGATTCACATTGCATCCTACAAAGGCGTGATCACCCACAACTGTACGATGCTTCTTGCGTCCGTCATAATTAACCACAACGGCACCGCAGCCAATATTGACACCCTTTCCGATGTCAGCATCGCCCACATAGGAAAGATGCGGCACCTTGGTATTGTCCCCGATGGTTGAATTCTTTATTTCAACAAAGTCCCCAATCTTTACATTTTGTCCGATGGAAGACCCCGGCCGAATATAGGCAAAGGGCCCCACTTTGGTATGGTCATCAATCCGGGATTGTACCATGACCGAATGTGCAAACTGAACATAATCTCCCACAACACCATCCTCAATGGACGAGTGGGGGCCAATTTCACAGTGCTCACCAATGACAGTTTGACCCGTAAGCTGTGTTCCCGGGTGAATAATGGTATCTTTCCCGATTCTGACACCCTTATGAATCATTGTGGTTTCGGGCAGGCGGAAGGTTACACCGTTGAGCATATGCTCTTTGATGATGCGTTTTAAAATAACCTGCTCAGCATCATTGAGCTGAGACCGGTCATTAACGCCCATGATCTCTGTAGAGTCCTCCACAATAAAGGCCCCGGCCTTCTCACCGCGGGATATGATCTTTTCGATGGTATCAGTAAGGTAATACTCTCCTTGATTATTGGAATTATCCAATTGGGAAAGCGCCCAAAGAAGTGATTCGATATTGAAAAAGTACATTCCGGAATTGATTTCTTTAATGGCTCGCTGATTTTCGTCAGCATCCTTATGTTCTACGATAGCCTCAACCTGGCCGTTTGCATTTCTGATAATTCTGCCATAGCCATGGGGATTATCCACTGCTGCCGTAAGGATAGTTACTTGATTGTTCTGTTTTTGATGGTATTCGTAAGCGGCTTTGAGGGTGTCCCCCGTAATTAATGGGGTATCTCCGCAAAGGATAAGCGCTGTACCTGATTTTTGGCTTAGTATACTTCGGGCCTGCATAACCGCATGCCCTGTTCCAAGTTGCTGCTCCTGTATAACACAGATGGCGTCACTGGGTGCTAAATTCCTGACTTCATCAGCCTGATGTCCCAATACCAGTACAAGTGTGTTGGATCCGGTCTGCGCTGCTGCATCAATGACATAGGATAATATGGGTTGCCCACATATTTTATGCGCTACCTTGGCCACCATCGACTTCATCCTTGTGCCGGCACCGGCTGCAAGGACGATCGTAACCAGTTCTTGCATGAGTTTTTACTTCCTCCCGAAAGATAGCTTATCCAAAATCATTCTCTCATTTTTACAGGGGTAATGCAATTGTCAAAATACACATTTTTGTCCCGTTTAGGCTGGGTATTCCGTAAGGAATGGCAAGGCCTTTGGGTAAAAATAACTATGGGCTTATGGCCCCCTTGCCTCCCTCTACCTCCCTCCGTTAATGAACCTTGGCAAAATAAATAGGCACTTCATTACGAAGCGCCTATGTCTGCGGAATAAATATGTACTATTCCTTGCTGGTTGTGCCAGCAGCTTCTTCCTCAGCCAACATGGATTGGTACTTCTCCAAAATGGCATTCTGAACCTTGTTTCGAGCATCCGCATTGATAGGATGTGCGATGTCACGGAACTCTCCAGTAGGAGTCTTCCTGCTTGGCATGGCTATAAACAACCCACCCTGACTTTCAATGATCTTGATGTCGTGAACAACAAATTCATTGTCAAAAGTAACTGACACTACGGCCTTCATCTTTCCTTCGGCCTCTACCTTACGAATTCTGATGTCTGTAATCTCCATCTTAGCAGCCCACCTTCCGACTAACCAATGTAGTTTTTTTATTCGCTTATATTAATTCGACGGAAAAACTAAAATTCCTTCTTATTCCAAAAATAATTTATATTTTTATTAAAATATTTCCATCCTGCCATAAATCAGTCAGAGAATTTGGTAATAATGCATATAATGATCTATTGGAAACTCCTTGATCTTTCCTCATAGGACCCCCATTGCTTCCCCGGGCTTTTGGAAAACCACTCCCGTAACCAATGCCCCGGGAGCCTTGTATCAAGACTTTTAATTGATATATAATCTTTACTGAATGTTAATCTGGAGAGTGTATTCATGGAACAAAGCATTGCCTTCGACGGAAAAAATACAACCGTACACATGGTGGGCATCGGCGGCATCAGCATGAGCGGCCTTGCCGAAATCCTCATGAACAAAAACGTTAAAATATCAGGCTCCGATATCAACACCTCGGAGATCACCGATAGGCTGAAGGCCATGGGGGCCGCCATCTATCCCTCCCATGAGGCATCCAATATTAAGGATCAGAATCTGGTGGTCTATACTGCAGCCGTCGCCCAGGACAATCCCGAGCTGGTGGAGGCCAGAAAACGGGGCATTCCGGTCATTGAGCGCTCCGAGCTTCTGGGTGCCATCATGGATCAGTTTGAGCATAGCATTGCCGTATCGGGGACCCACGGCAAAACAACCACAACCTCCATGATTTCAGCCATCACCCTGGAGGCCGGCCTGGATCCTACCATCCATGTTGGCGGCATCCTCAATCTCATCGGAGGCAATACACGCATCGGCAACGGAACCTACTTCGTGGCCGAGGCCTGCGAATACAAGGACAGCTTCTTAAAATTCCGGCCCTATCTGGCCATCGTCTTGAATATCGATGCCGATCACCTGGACTACTTTAAGGACATAGACCATATCCGAAGCTCCTTTGAGACCTTTTTAGGCAATGTGAAAACACCCGGGCATGTGGTTCTGAACCTGGACGATCCCCAGACCAAGCTTTTGTCCAAGTCCCTGACCCGTCCTGTCATCACCTATGGCATCCATTCTCCGGAGGCTGACTGGACGGCCGAGAACATCACCTTTGACGGGGGCTATGGCGCCTTTACGGCCATTTACAAAAAAGCGGTTTGGGCTCAGGTCAAGCTCTCGGTTCCCGGCATGCACAATATCTCCAATGCTCTGGCGGCCATTGCTGCCTGCCATGCCCTCGACATTCCCCAGAAGGCCATCTTGAAGGGCCTTGAGCAATTCAAGGGAACCCATCGGCGTCTTGAGGACAAGGGCACTGTCCATGGGGTCAGGGTCATGGATGATTACGCCCATCACCCCACTGAGGTTCAGGCCACCTTAACGGCTGCCCGTTCCCTCACTCAGGGTCGTCTGTTCTGTGTTTTCCAGCCCCATACCTATACCCGAACCTATGAGCTGCTGGACGATTTCTCACGGGCCTTTGCCCAGGCCGATACGGTGATTATTACTGATATCTACGCTGCCCGAGAAAAGGATACAGGGCTTATCAATTCCCGTATTCTTACCGAGCGTATTAATATGAATACGGGAAATGCCGTTTATATTTCCCGCTTTGAAGACATTGTGACCTTCCTGGAGGAAAACGCCCAGGCCGGAGACCTGGTTCTGACCATGGGGGCTGGAAGCATTTACAAGGCCGGGGAGCTCTATCTGGCATCAAAAGCTTAGCGCAAAGGCTAAGCCTTTTCTTTCGCTTTTATCACCTTACCAGAGCCGTGTCACCAGCACAGTCATATCATCATGGTTGCCCTTGGTGCGGGACGCAGCCTCCTGCAAAATGGCATCGGCAAGCTGCTGGGCATTGACCGTATCCACCCCAGTGATGAAGCGCTCCAGCCCCAGGACATCCCCTTCTTCCATAAAGGCCTCCAGTACACCATCCGAAACAAGAACCACAAAGTCCCCCGCTGTCATGGCGGCAGGCTTATAATGGGTTAGGGGCGA
Source organism: Bacillota bacterium (assembly GCA_022702935.2). Lineage (GTDB taxonomy): Bacteria > Bacillota > Clostridia > DSM-8532 > DSM-8532 > DTU059. The sequence continues at coordinate 84,604 of JAKIML020000077.1, forward strand.
GCCTTCCTCGCTCCTTTCTCCCAGGTTAATGGCCTGGGTGCCCTCTCTGCCCTTAATGAAGGACGGGGGTGCGCCATATTTATAGAAGGAAGTCTCCCCGCTGATAAGATCAATGGCGCACAGATCCATGGTGGCCAATCGCTCATTCTCTCCCCTGAGGTTGAGGTACAGATTCAACAGTCGAATGGCCAGACTGACCTCAATGCCCTCCTCAATGAGGTTCTCCAGGGTCTGAATGGCTGTCCTGCTATACCACTCGGCCCGTTTTCCGCTTCCGGTTCCATCGCTGATGGCGCTGATATGATATCCCTCGGACGAGATGAAAAAGGCAAAATTGTCCCCCGATATCTGACTGCTGTCCCGGCTCAGGCGCGCTATACCCGTGGCTGTTTTGAATCTGGGGGGTTTCATATAGCGCACCACCGAATAGCCCAGCATGTCTCTTCGGCTTTCACCCACCCGAACCAGGCTCGTGGAGAGACTCTTTTTGACCATCTCATCCAGGATTCTGCCCTGAAGCTTGTTTTTGGTTTCATAGACAATCTCCAGATAGGATCTGGCGCCTTTATTGTGATACCGAAAGCTTGATATCGGTACTCCGCTCATTTCAGCGGTCATTCTCAGCCTGTTTTCCACTTCTCCATCTCTCAGGGAGGTGTCAACAAGGCTTCGGGCGGCTGACAGGACACTGCTGGAGACCAGGGCTGCCTGTCTGGCCAGCATCATGCGGCTCTCACTGAGCCTCTGCCGCCATATGTTTTCGGTCTTATACAAGGAGAAGGCTGCTGAAAGCACCTCAAAGAACTTGTCCGATTTATTGCAGGTGCTCCTAAACCAGGCAGGAATCTCCGGATTTCCCGACTCATCCACCTTCAGATTGGAGATGCTCTTTTCCACCAGCTTATAGGATCTCAGAAAGTTGGTTCCCCAGCACCGTTCACACTGGCTGCACCGCTGACAGACCTTTTCGGCCACTGTTTCTATCATCCACTCAATCATGGAGGCCTCATCCTCTTCATCCTCGGCAAGGGTCTCCTCAATGTTTCTGGATATGCGGGACAGGGCTTTGCCCAGCACAAACAGTCGATCTGCCGCCTCACGGGTTTGATCGTTGTCCTGTCTTGCCGCCTTGTCAGCCGCCCGCTTAAGGCCCGTCAGTCCATCACCCAATAATCCGCTTAGCCGCTGGGGAAGAATTAAAAACAGCACGCCCGCTGCCAGGGCTTCATAATATTTAATAACCAGATTGCCCTCCAACAGGGTCAGGCCCGTAAAGAAGATGACCACCAGAGTCCAAAAGGTTGTGCTGACCGCTTTAAAACGCACCCGAATTCCCGCCGCCGCTCCGGCCAGGGCCAGCATACCCGTAATCTCCAGAGAGGAGGGCAGGCTATAGAAGGCAATAATAGTCCCCAAAAGCGCTCCCGAAAGGGCGCCGGCGCTGCTTCCCATTTGTCTGGCGATAATGAGAACGGCCAGGCCTGCAAAAACGGCGCCCAGTTCCAGTTCCCAGACCATGATACCCGACAGGCTGATGACCATCATGCACAAAAGAGTGGCCTTGCAGACCATGGTCTTCACATCGGCCATGGGTTTTGTAGCTGATCTTTTAAATAACTCTGCAGCAGGGGCGGTGAGCATGCCCAGCGAGAAAACCAGGGCGGCGCAGAGCACCGAAACCACCAGATCATAGACGCGGAACCCCTGCACCGCTCCCCTTAAAAAACCGGTGATGCCCACAAGTACGGCCATGAGGGAGGTCCGGTTCAGGGCTGTTTCTTTGCGACCGCCAATTTGGAAAAGAACATAGGAAAGGGCTTCAAACAAGAGCAGTGCCAGGGCCTGCCGGCCTGTTTCATAAAAGCCTGAGAAAAACAGATTCCCCAGGATGACCGAAAGCATGGCTGCCACTTTGGACAGCCCCGTAAAGCCCGCCGAAACATAAAAGGCCGTGGCAAAGGGCTTTAAAATGCCGAAAAAGCTGGCTCGGGAAAAGGCAAGGCACATTAGCCAGGCCATGATTTGCTGGGGCGTTATGGTTGAGATGGCCGAAAAGAACTGTCTGGAAATCTTCCTCTCTTGCTTCAGTGCCGTAATGTTTTCCATGGGCGTTCCTCCAATCATTCATCTTTCGTAAGGGTGCTAGGCTCATTATATGTTGCTCACTTCGCAAATAGTATCAACTTCCCGGAAAGAGGGAAATAAGCAAGACTGACACGCCTCACCAAAAACCACAGCTTGGGACGAAAAAGCGGGCCCATCCGCCCATGGGAATGAAAAAAGTGTTATCGTAAAAGGTAAAAATCTGGGTGCGAAAAAGCCCGGCGGTTTGAAACCTGTCCGGGCTTATCCTCTGTATCCTTATCTTTAAGCATCAACGCATCAGGTCGCTGAGCTCAATCTTATTCAAATCCTCTTCCTTAAGCGTTACAAGCTCTTCGTCCGAGACCGTCTCCAATTGGGCCAGGCGATCGGCCTGAATGCTTAACAGCTTCTCCAATAAATTACGCACGGTTCGGGCATTGGCAAAGCTTTCGGTGCGGTTCTCATGGAGCTGGTCCAGAATCTCCTTCACCTTTTCAATGGCCGCATCCTCACATTTGTACCCATTCTTCTCGCACATTCTCTTGAAGATATCCAGGAGCTCCTCCGGGGAGTAATCATCAAAGTGAATATACTTGTTGAAGCGGGACTGAAGGCCCGGATTGGATTCTAAAAACTCCTCCATCAGATCGGGATAGCCGGCCACAATCACAATCAGATCGTCCCTGTGATCCTCCATGGCCTTAAGCAGGGTGTCCACGGCCTCATAGCCGAAATCGTTCTCCCCTCTCCGGGAAACCAATGAATAGGCTTCGTCAATAAACAGAACACCGCCCATGGCCTGGTTCACCACTTCCATGACCTGGGGTGCGGTCTGGCCCACGTACTTGGCCACCAGCTTTGAGCGGTCAACCTCCACCAAATGCCCCTTGGACAGGACCCCAATCTCCCGGTAGATTCCGGCCAGAAGCCGGGCCACCGTGGTTTTGCCCGTACCGGGATTTCCGGTGAAGACCAGATGCAGGGACATGTCCACCTGGGGCAGCCCCCGCTCCTTGCGAAGCCGCATGATCTTAACCATATTGGTCAGGGACTGAACGTCCTCCTTGACCTTCTTCAGCCCCACCAGGCCGTTAAGCTCCTCCATGAGCTCTTCCAGGCTCTTTTGGGGTTCGGTGTTTTCTTCTTCCTCCAGGGGAGCATCGGGACTGCCTGGATCAAACTGCATGTTCTGGCCCTGTGGCGCGTATGCTTCGGGATTATCCTCAATAATGGGAAGTCTTCTTTCAAAAAGGTCCTCATAGACCCCCGAGAGAGGATTGCGTCTTAAAAGCGAATCCATCTCATCCAGAAGATCATTCAGGTCCTTATTATATTTATCAGGAAAGGGATGATTATCGTTCATATGGGTTCTTCCCCTATCTTATTATTTCAATGAGTGCTTAAATCTGGATATCACGTATTGATGATACCACAAAATCTGCAGCGCTGGTATCCTGTTGTCCTGAATTGGGATTCTTAAAAGCCACGCACTGCATACCGGCCCCTTTTGCCGCCTGGATACCCAAATAGGCATCCTCAATGGCCAGGCACTCCTCGGGCAAAAGCCCCAGGGCCTGAGCAGCCTTTTGGTAGATTTCGGGATGGGGCTTGCTGTTGCTGATATCATCGGCGGTAACGAGTGCGTCAAAGTAATCAATAACCCCTATCCGGGTCAGAACCTGCTCGGCAAAATACTTGGGCGATGATGTGGCCAGGGCCACCTTAAGTCCCTTGGCTTTAGCTCTGGCCATAAGCTCGGGTATACCGTCTATGGCCTCAAGGGGTCCCTTGAAAAAACGCTCCAGCTTATAAATTTTTTGCCGCTCCATAAGCTCCTCCACCGTCTCGGTAAGGCCGTGGCGCTTAATTAAGGCAGCCCACATTTCATTGTTCCGAACGCCGATAAAATCATAGATCTCATGGTGCCGGGGCCTGGCCCCCACATCCTTTAATACCTGGACGACCACATCGATATGGATGGGCTCGCTGTCAATAATGACCCCATCCATGTCAAAAACCAATGCCTTCAGCATAATACTTTCTTTACACCTCATCTAAATTTTCTTCAGTCGGGCAAAGCTTTCCATCAACCGTTTCATGCCATACTGGTCAAACAGGATATCCAGTCTGTAGTCCCCGCCTTCGGGCACCCGGGATTTGACGGTTCCTTCTCCAAACTTCTTGTGAAGCACCCTGTCGCCCACCTGAACACTTTCCTGACTGTCCTCGGCAGCCTGATTAAATGCCTTTATCCGGGCCTTGAGATCCGACAGATCCACCACCTTGCCCAAGGGCATAAAGCCCGATTCTCTGACAGGCTCCACACCCCTGCGCTTTTGTGCCATATCGCTGACAGCGGGGCACATAAGATGGGGCGGGATCTCACCAATAAAGCGGGACTCCCGGTTATAGGAGGTGCTGCCGAAGATCATACGGCAGCGGGCATTGGAAATGTAAAGCTCCTCCCGGGCACGGGTAATGCCCACATAGCAAAGGCGTCGCTCTTCCTCCAATTCTGCCTCCTCGGTAATGGAGCGATAGCTCGGAAAGATCCCTTCCTCCAGTCCCGGCAGGAAGACAACGGGGAATTCCAGACCCTTGGCACTGTGCAGGGTCATGAGAATTACTCTGTCCCCCACCTCTTCAGTATCGTCAATATCGGCCACCAGGGAAATATGGGCCAGGAAGTCCTCCAGGGTAGGCCTTCCCTCGGCAGTATTCTCAAACTCCCGGGCCACTGAGATAAATTCCTTGATATTCTCAATGCGGTTTCTGGCCTCCTCGGTTCTCTCCATCTCCAGTTCCCGGATCAAGCCGCTTCTGTCAATAATATTCTCAATCAGTTCAACCAGTTCGCTTTCGGCGGCCATCACCTTCATGTTCTCCACCAGATTGAAGAACTCTGAAAGATTCCGGGCCGAGCGGGACAAATCGGGATAGTCTGCAGCCATGGAAATAATTTTGTACATGCTCACATTTTCCTGGGCGGCATACTGCTCGATTCTGTCCAGGGTGGTTTTGCCGATTCCCCGCTTGGGCGCTTGGATCATGCGGGACAGGCTCACATCGTCGTTGCCGTTCTGAACCACCCTAAGCCAGGCAATGACATCCTTAATTTCCTTGCGGGCATAGAACTTCAGGCCCCCATAGATCTTATAGGGGATACCCTGCTTCATAAGCACTTCTTCAAAGACACGGGACTGGGCATTTAAGCGATACAGCACAGCCATCTCATTGTAGCTTCGCCCTGCATTCTTGAGATTTCGCATCATACCGGCCACAAAGTAGGCTTCATCGTGCTCATCGGAGGCCTCATAGCGCTTAATGGGGCAGCCTTGCTCATTCTGTGTCCAAAGCTCCTTATCCTTTCTTCCGGTATTGTTCTTAATGACCTCATTGGCGGCACTTAAGATATTCTTGGTGGAGCGGTAGTTCTGCTCCAGCTTGATGATCCGGCAATTGGGAAAGTCCTTTTCAAAGTCCAGAATATTGCGTAGATTGGCACCGCGCCATCCATAGATCATCTGATCGTCGTCGCCCACCACGCAGATATTGCCGTGCTTTGAAGCCAGCATGCTGATGAGCATATACTGGGCCGTATTGGTGTCCTGATACTCATCCACCAGAATATAGCGGAATTTATCGGCATAATAGTCCAAAACCTCGGGAAAATTGGACAACAGTCGTATGGTCAGAAGGATAATATCATCAAAATCCAGGGCGTTATTGGCCTTGAGCTTCTGCTGGTAAAGCTCATAGATTAACGCTATCTTTCCCATGCGGTAGTCCGAGGCATAGAGCCGCTTAAATTCAACGGGCCCCAACAGTTCATCCTTTGCCCTGCCGATTTCATGGAGCACCGACCGGGGCGGAAAGTTCTTCTCATTGATGCCAAGCTGATCCAGACAGCTTTTAATCAGGCTCTGCTGGTCGTCAGTATCATAGATAACAAAGCTCTTGTCATAACCCAGGCGCTCAATATCCCGCCTGAGGATTCTGACGCAGGTGGCATGGAAGGTCCCCACCCAGATATTGAGGGCTTCGGGACCAATGAGCTTCTCCATACGCTCCTTCATTTCTCTGGCCGCTTTGTTGGTAAAGGTGATGGCTAATATATTCCAAGGACGAATCCCCTTCTCTTCCACCAGGTAGGCAATACGATGGGTCAATACCCTGGTTTTGCCCGAACCGGCACCGGCCAGGACGAGCAAAGGGCCTTCGGTATGAAGCACCGCTTGCTTCTGCTCAGGGTTCAGTCCATCCAAAAGATTCATTCTGTTTCCTCCATTTAGACTTAAGTATGGGTTTTTGCAAGTCGACAGTATTTCTGCTGCAATACACCTATTATATTATAGGAAACATCCAATTTCAAACAAATGTTCGCGTCTTAAAAAAGCGGTGAAACCGTTTGTTTATAAGCAAATGGGCTCCATGGCTTGCGGTTTTTCCTTTCTTTTTTAATAATTACCATTTATGTTCTTGTCTTGCGCAAATCAAAGTTACCTATTATAATAAATCAAGTAACAAAATAATAGTCAAAATCTGTTGAGAAATGACAGCGGGAGTCGGTGCATCTTTCATGACTACCTATTGACTATTTAATTAGAGATGACATTTTGAGTTAAGGTTAGGAGTGATATTGTGGGGAAATACGTAGCTAAACGGGTTTTGACGTCCATATTAACCATTTGGCTTGTTGCAACCATAACTTTTCTGTTAATGTTTTTGGTGCCCGGCGGACCCTTTCTTGCAGAAAAGGCACCATCTGCGGCGACACTGGAAGCGCTGAACAAAAGGTTCGGGCTTGATCAGCCGAAAATCGTCCAATATAAAAACTATATGCTGAATCTTCTTCAGGGTGAGATGGGTGAGTCCATCAAACAGCGCGGCCGTATGGTCCAAGACATTATTTTCTCCGGATTTAAGGTATCGGCGCGTTTGGGTGGGATAGCCATTCTTGTCGCTGTATGCATTGGTGTTCCCATAGGATGTATTGCGGCATTTAACAGAGGAAAGTGGTTGGATAGCCTTATTCTGTTCTTTTCCACTCTGGGTATAGCCGTACCCGGCTTCGTCGTTTCCACAGTACTCATGGTCATATTCAGCGTCAAGCTGGATCTTCTTCCTACCTATGGATTAACTTCATTTGCACATTATATTATGCCAGTGTCAGCGCTTGCCTTCTATCCCACGGCCTATATCTCCCGGCTGATGCGTTCGAGCATGCTGGAGGTTTTAGGTCAGGATTACATTCGTACAGCAAGGGCCAAAGGCCTTCCTCAGTTTAAAATGATTTTCAAGCATGCACTGAGAAACGCCATCCTTCCCGTTGTCACCTATTTAGGCCCCCTGCTTGCCTATACATTAACCGGCAGTGTTGTTGTTGAGAAAATATTTACCATTCCCGGCCTGGGTAATGAGTTTATCAGCTCCATCATTAACAGAGACTATACCATGATCATGGGAACCACCATTTTCCTTGCAACCTTGCTCATCATCATGAACATGCTTGTAGATATAGCCTATAAAATCATCGACCCCAGAATCAAATTTAAATAGGAAGGATGGATAGCCACATGAACAACAAGAACAAGCTTACATTTCATCTCGACGTGTCTGACTTCCTTCCGGCTGCAGAGGAAGAAAAACAGAGCCTGGCTGTTATGCGCGAAAGCGTCAGCTTCTGGCGTGACGGATTGCGCCGCTTTAAGAGGAACAAGCTGGCCATGGCCAGCCTTGTCGTGATTATCCTGGTATTGCTATTTGCCTTTGTAGGCCCTGCTGTATACCCATATTCCTACGAACAGCAGATTCGTGGAAGCGAGAACCTTGCACCCATGGAATATTCAGCAAAGGAGCTTGCCAGAATAGAATCAGGTGAAAGTGTTTTCCCTCACTTTTTAGGTACCGACGGCCATGGTCGCGATATCATGGTTCGTCTCATGATGGGAAGCAGAATTTCACTGTTGGTTGGTATTATAGCCAGTGCCCTGATTTTGGTTATCGGCTCTCTTTATGGAACCATTGCGGGTTATTTCGGCGGCAGGGTTGATATGGTCATGATGCGTATCGTTGATATTATCTATACTGTCCCTGATATTCTGATCATCATCCTTTTAATGGTGACGTTGAAGTACCCCATGAAAAATCTGGCTGAAAATGTACCTGGTTTCGAATGGATTAATACCATCGGTGTCGGCCTTATCTGTATCTTTATTGTTTTTTCCCTCCTTTACTGGGTGGGTATGGCCCGTATTGTAAGAAGCCAGATTCTTACCATAAAAGAGCAGGAATATGTAACGGCCGCCCGTGCATTGGGCGCGAGCCATTCAAGAATAATACGCAAGCATTTGCTGACCAATGTTATGGGAACATTGATAGTGACCACAACCCTGCAGATACCCTCGGCCATCTTTACCGAGAGCTTTTTGAGCTTCCTGGGTATCGGTGTGGCAGCCCCCATGCCCAGCCTGGGTTCCATGGCGGCCATTGCCATTGATGGTATTTACACATACCCCTACAGGCTTTTAGCCCCCGCTGTTATGATCAGCCTCATTATTCTCTCCTTCAACCTTTTGGGAGACGGACTAAGAGATGCATTTGATCCCAAACTTAAGAATTGAGGTGTTATCCGTCCATGAGCGAACTACTACTTAATATACAAAACGAGCGGCTGTCCTTCTTTACCCCTGCGGGTGAGGTCAAAGCCCTCAACGATGTAACCATTCAAATGAAGGAGGGCGACGTACTGGGAATTGTGGGTGAAAGCGGTTCCGGAAAAAGCGTTACCGCTTATTCCATTATGCAGCTCCTTCCCCATACCGGCAGGGTTGTTGGCGGTACCATTGAATTCAACGGGCATAAGATTAATGAAATGTCCGAGAAGGAAATGCAGGCCATTCGCGGCAATGAGGTCAGCATCATTTTCCAGGACCCCATGACCAGTCTGAATCCCGTTTATACCATTGGCAATCAGATTCGTGAAGTTATTATGCTTCACACCAAAAAAAACCGTAAGGAAGCCAATGAAAGAGCCATCGAGCTCCTGACGCTGGTGGGTATCAATGAACCTGCCAAGCGTTTGAAGCAATATCCCCACGAATTATCAGGCGGTATGCGGCAAAGGGTTATGATTGCCATTGCACTTGCCTGCGAACCCAAGCTCCTTATTGCCGACGAGCCCACCACTGCCCTGGATGTAACCATCCAGGCCCAGATTCTGGAACTTATGATGGAGCTTAAGGATAAAATCGGTATGTCCATTATTATGATCACCCATGACCTGGGTATTGTGGCCAATATGTGCCAGAAGATTGCCGTTATGTATGCGGGTAAGATTGTAGAATACGGAACCGTGGATGATATCTTCTACAATCCGCAGCATGAATACACTAAAGGGCTGTTGAGAAGCATTCCCAAGCTCAATGATACCGAGCATAAGAAGCTCGTTCCTATTGAGGGTACCCCGGTGGATCTTTTGAATCCGCCTAAGGGATGTCCCTTTGCCCCCCGCTGTAACAGTTGCATGAAGATTTGTCTGAACAAAATGCCCGAATACACCGAGGTCAACGAAGGACATATCAGTGCCTGCTGGCTGTTGCAGAAAAAGGAATTTGAACAGGGGGGGAAATAAATTGAGTAAGAAGCTGGTAGAAGTACAAAATCTCAAACAATACTTTCATGCGGGCGGAAGCCTGTTTAAGCCCAAATATGTCAAGGCTGTGGATGATGTAAGCCTCTTTATCAATAAGGGAGAGACCCTGGGTCTTGTCGGAGAAAGCGGATGCGGCAAAACTACTCTGGGCCGAACCATTCTCAGGCTCTATGAGCCCACAGCAGGCAAGATCATCTATGACGGGGTGGACATCACCAAGGTGAATATGCTCCCCTACCGCAGAAAGATGCAAATCGTATTTCAGGACCCCTATGCCAGTCTGGATCCCAGAATGACGGTGGGAGATATTGTGGGTGAGGCCATTGATATCCACAAGCTGGCCTCCTCCAAGCAGGACAGACGGGACAGAATCATTAAAATGCTGGAGCATGTAGGGCTCAACAGCGAGCATGCCAACCGTTATCCCCATGAGTTTTCAGGAGGTCAACGCCAGCGTATTGGTATTGCCCGCGCCCTGGCCGTCAACCCCGAGTTCATCGTTTGTGACGAGCCCATTTCAGCACTGGACGTGTCCATACAGGCACAAGTGGTCAACATGTTTGAGGATCTTCAGAGCGAGCTCAACCTGACCTATTTGTTCATTGCCCATGACTTAAGCGTGGTTAAGCATATCAGTCATCGTATCGGCGTTATGTATCTGGGAAAACTGGTAGAGCTGGCAGAGAGCAATGAGCTCATCTTCCACAGTGCTCATCCCTATACCCGTTCATTGATCTCGGCCATTCCTATCGCCGATCCCAAGACCGCCCGCAAGAGCAAGCGTATTGTTCTGGAGGGTGATGTGCCCAGTCCCTTGAATCCCCCCAGCGGCTGCCGCTTCAGAACACGCTGTCCCTATGCGACAGAGCTGTGCGCCAGCCAGGAGCCCGAACTTAGGGAAATTTCCTCCGGCCACTATGCGGCCTGTCATCATCTGGATAAAGTCCCTAATAACTAGGTTATATCATTCTTCATCCTGGCCCGAGGTGAGGAATGTTATGATAGACATTTAAACGACATCTTTGTTTACGATTGGAGGTACAACAATGAGAAGAAAACTAGCACTTGTTCTATCACTGCTGATGGTTGCTGTTATGGTTATGTCAGCATGCGGCACGAGTAATAAGCCAGCAACCAAAGGGACCACTCTCGCTGTCAACGTAGGTCCCGATCCCGATACCATTGACCCAGCACTTAACTCTGCTGTAGACGGCGGCACATTAATTCTCCATGCGTTTGAAGGGCTAATGACCATAGACGAGAATGGTGTTCCTGTTCCAGGTCAGGCAGAAAAATATGAGGTTTCCAGCGATGGTAGGGTCTATACCTTCCACCTGCGTAATGGTCTGAAATGGAGTGACGGAAAAGCCCTCACTGCCAATGACTTCATTTATGCGTGGAATCGTGCCATTGCACCTGAGACCGCTGCAGACTATGAATACATGTTCGATGTCATCGAAGGCTACGATGAAGGTAAGCTGAACGTCACCGCTCCCGATGACAAAACTCTGGTAGTAACCCTTAAGAACCCCGTTCCTTACTTCCTTGAGTTGACCGCATTCCCTACCTACATGCCTGTTCGTAAGGACATTATCGAAGCCAATGGCGAGGCATGGGCCACAAAGGTTGAAACCTACGTTGGCAACGGTCCCTACAAGGTGGCTGAATGGGTTCCCGGCTCTCACATCACCATGACCAAGAATAAGGATTACTGGAACTATTCTAAGCTTGGTGCCGATAACCTCAAGTTCGTATTGATGGAAGACGACACCGCTATTCTCAATGCTTATCAGAAGGGCGAAATCCTCTTTGCAGACAACATGCCCAACGATGAAATCGATTCCTGGAGAGAAAAGCCTGACTTCCACCTTCAGGGTCAGTTGGGAACCTATTATGTTTCCTTTAACGTGAAGAAGGCTCCTTTTGATAATCCTCTCGTGCGTCAGGCCTTCATCCTGGCCATCGACCGTGAATGGATCGTCACCAATATCGGTAAGGCCGGTCAGGTACCTGCTGGTGCCTTTGTATCCACTGGCTTGTCCGATGCTGATCCCAGTAAGGAATTCCGCGATGTAGGCGGCGACTACTTCGATCCCTATGATTACGAAGGCAACCTGGCCAAGGCTAAGGAACTCCTTGCTCAGGCTGGTTATCCCGATGGCAAGGGTCTTCCCACCATCGAATATCTCTACAATGAAGGCAGCGGACATCAGGCCATTGGTGAAGCCCTTCAGGATATGTGGGGCAAGCTGGGAGCAACCGTTACCCTGACCTCCCAGGAATGGGGAACCTTCCTCAACACCCGTAAGGCTGGCGACTATCAGGTTGCACGTAACGGCTGGCTCAGCGACTACAATGACCCCATCAGCATGCTCGATATGTGGATTTCCGGCGGCGGTAACAACGACGCTCAGTGGTCCAATGCTGAATTTGATGCTCTGATTGCCAAGATCAAGTCCACTCAGGATAATGCAGAACGCTATAAGCTGATGCATCAGGCTGAGGATATCATCTTCCAGGATTGGATGCTCTGCCCCATCTACTACTATGTGGATATCTACCTGCAGAGCGAGAAGATGGACGGCTTCTATGCCTCACCTCTGGGCTTCAAGTACTTCAAGTTCGCTACAGTTAAGTAATTAAGACATTAAACATAAAGAAGGTTACCGGTATATTGCCGGTAACCTTTTTTATTTGCCATTTTTAAAAGTATGATATTTCTACGACTGCTCCCCGTTCATTCTTCGGGTGAATACGAATATGGCCAGGCCCAGGGTGGGTTCATCCAGGAATAAAATCTTAGGCTCACTGATCAATGCCATGGCAATACTTCCACTATTCAAGATGCCTTAAGAATACTATCATCCGGCATGCTTCATAGGGCAACCTCTGCCGGGATACGTCATAATGCTCCTTATAAAAGGGTGAACAGGCAAATATCGTTGTCTCTCCCATCCTCCCCCGAAAAACATGCTATTTTCCGAACAAAGTGGTATAATAAAGTGTTAGCGATTGACAGGAGGCGAAATATGATAAAGAACAGTTACGACGTCATCATCATCGGATGCGGCACAGCAGGCATTTTTGCGGGCTATGAACTGCATAAGCTCATGCCGGGTCTGGATATCCTTATGCTTGAGCAGGGGCAGGACATCTATCACAGAAAATGCCCCATTGTGGAGAAAAAGGTCTCTACATGTATTAGCTGCAATTCCTGCGGCATTATGAACGGATTCGGCGGCGCAGGTGCCTTTTCCGACGGTAAATATAACTTTACAACCCAATTTGGCGGCTGGCTGAGTGACTATCTTGAAACCGGTGAGATCATGAAGCTCATCGAGTATGTGGATGAGGTCAATGTCAGCTTCGGCGCTACATTGCAACGTTTCTCCACCAATACCCCCGAGGCCAGGGAAATCGCCCGTAAAGCCCTTTCCCATGATCTGCATCTGTTGGAGGCGGAGGTTAAGCATCTGGGCACTGAAAACAACAAGCAAATCCTCAGCCGGATGTATGATTACCTAAAAGAGCGCATGGAGATCTCCTGCAACTCCTGTGTGGAGTCCATTGAAAAACTGGATGACGCCTACAGGATCACCCTGACCGATGGCAGTTCCGCCATTTGCCGCCATCTTATCGTTGCACCGGGACGCTCGGGTGCCGAATGGTTCGCCTCACAATGCCGCAAGCTCGGCCTCCAGCTCATCAATAACCAGGTGGATATTGGGGTTCGGGTGGAGCTTCCGGCCAGAATCTTTGAATGCATCACCGATATTGTCTATGAATCCAAGTTCCTCTACAGAACCAAGCAGTATGGGGATCTGGTTCGTACCTTCTGTATGAATCCCTACGGGCATGTGGTCAGCGAGAATGTGGATGGCATTATTACTGTCAACGGCCACAGCTATACCGATCCCGCTTTAAGAAGCGAGAACACCAATTTTGCGCTTCTGGTAAGCAATCGGTTTACAAAGCCCTTTAATGAGCCCTATCAATACGGCAAGCGCATTGCCTCGCTGTCCAACATGCTGGGCGGCGGGGTTCTGGTGCAACGGTTCGGCGACCTTATCAAAGGCAAGCGGACCAATGACCATCGCCTGTCCCAGAGCTTTACCAAGCCCACCATGAAGGCCACCCCCGGCGATTTGAGCCTTGTTCTTACAAAGCGGCATCTGGACAACATTATTGAGATGATTAATGTTCTGGATAAGATTGCTCCGGGAACGGCCAATGCCGATACCCTCCTCTATGGTGTGGAGGTTAAGTTCTACAGCTCACGGCTCATGCTCAATAACCAGTTTGAGACCGAACTTCCCAACTTCTATGCCATTGGCGATGGCGCCGGTATTACCAGAGGATTGTCCCAGGCTGCGGCAAGTGGTGTTCATGTAGCCCGGGTTATTGCTGATAAAAGTGCCTAAGGCTGTAATAAAGCAGGAAAGTGGGGCTTATGCCCCACTTTCCTTGTTCAGACTTTGTGCCGGTACCGGCCGCTCTGTATGAAGATATAAAAAACTGAGCTTATGGGCTCAGTTTCTCTTTTATTTAAGGCTTAACTTACTGCTCCATATGGCGGCCAAGGAATCCAGCAGCCGACTGGACAAGCTTGGTTTCCACATCTCCCATTTTTGCCTTGGGATCGGTGGACAGCATCATCACGGCTCCTATGGCATCACCTTCGGAGATAATGGGAGAAATAACCTGACAGGTGTATTTGGTTGCTCCCTTTTCATCACTGACTACGGGTATTCTCTGGGCTTCGGCCGACGGAGCTACAAACATATCACGGTTTTCGATGATCTTTTCAATATCAGAACTCAAAGGTTTCTCCAGCAATTCCTTCTTGGAGCCACCCGATACCGCAATAATCGAATCTCTGTCAGCCACGGCGATAATGTGTCCGCTTGTATTGTGAAGTGATTCCGCATACGCCTCGGCAAAGTCACTCAATTCGCCGATGGGAGAATACTTTTTGAGAATAACCTCCCCTTCGCGATCTGTATAAATTTCAAGAGGATCACCTTCGCGTATCCTTAACGTTCTGCGAATTTCCTTTGGAATGACTACTCTGCCAAGATCGTCAATTCTCCTTACAATACCTGTTGCTTTCAAAATATTTGCCTCCTTTCAAACCCGCTGCGGAATTGGTTTCATACATAGTATTGGATAAATTCCTTTATTTATGCAGTTGATAAGAAATTCATGGGTGGCTGGATAAGGCTGTATAGAGTAGGTCAGTGGGACTGATGCCCCACTTTCCCCTCATCAAACCGTACGT
>JAKIML020000018.1 GCA_022702935.2 Bacillota bacterium
GAGGTGTGAGCTTTGGCTCAACTTCTTTTTACACCATTATATAGACTTAATCCAACTATTTATGTAGCTTTTTAAAACTTTATCATAATTCATAATGGAGGAACTTTTGAACGCTTGAAGAATATAAATATCATAATAAGAAAATATATTTTTGCTTTCTGAATTTTAAACATTGCTGAAATATGTAAAATTAAGACAATTTATGCTATAATCAAAGATATATCTGTGCATGCCGTGCAAAATTTTTGAAGGAGGTATTTATATGAAGGCACGTGATTTCAAAAAATATTACGAGCATGGCATGGATTTTTACTATGGTACAAGAAAAATCATAATCGTAGATTATTATGAAAGCTTTGGCTTTGTTGATGTGATTGAGCATACACAAAGGGATAGAATTTTTTCATTACCGATATCGGTTTTAACATTAGAAGAAAAAAAGACAGACAGTATATATATTAATAGAATATACGATATGTCTAGGTTTTAGGGGTGAAGTATGGTTAAATTAAGCTTTGGCGAATTTAACGGTGACTTGTGGGAAGAATTGTGCCAGCAGTGTTTTAAATATAAATATAGTTCCAATGGGTATCAAAGAATACCAGCTGACGCATGTGGTGATTTAGGTATCGAAGGTTATACAAGAGATGGTCTGGTTTTTCAGTGTTATTGTCCGGATGAAGATTATCCCCCCAAAGAACTTTATGAACACCAAAGGGATAAAATTACTAAAGACTTAAAAAAACTTATTAATAATCAAGACAAGCTCATAAATGATTATCTTGGAAATATAAAAATTAGAATCTGGTATTTTGTTACCCCTTTTTATAAAAACAAAGAATTACTTGAACATTGTAATAAAAAGAAAATGGAATTAAGACAGAAAAAGTTACCCCATTTAGCCCCTGATTTTGATATTCTCATTCTAGAAGCCACTGATTTCACAATTGAAATAAACCATATTATTCGTGTGGACAAGCGCTATAAGCTTAATTTTTCTGTAGCTTATGAAAAGAAAGACATGGATTGGTCTAAATGTAGCTCTAAATTGGTTAAGAATCTTATAAGGAAAATATCTGCTATTGTTCCAAACCCAACATCTGAAACAGGATTAAAAAATATAAATCGTGTTGTTCAAATTTATATGGATTACTACTTAAAAGGGTTTAAGCTACTGAATTTACTACAAAGCCAATACTTGGATATGTATGAAAAATTAATTAGTATACGTTCAATGTATGAATCAAATGTGGAAGTAAGATGTAGCCTTAATGTTTCAGGGTATGACAATAATAGAGAACTTTTCTACTCGCTTATTGAAGATTTTGGGAAGGTCTTAAAAGAAGAATTCAATGATCTTTTTGAAACTGAAATGATCGAGGCATTAAAATACCAGATAATAAGTAGCTGGCTATTAGAATGCCCAATGGATTTTAGGTGATGTTATGAATAATGATAATTTTATCGAAAATATTAAGGAAATTCGATTTTCAAAGAAGGCAATGCCAGTACCTTATAAATATAGAATCTGGTACAAAATAGCTCTTATTGTTCTCATAATAGGATTATGTTGCAGAAAAGGAGCTTGTTCTTTAACAAAGATTCATATGTTATCTTGGGCGTTAACTTCTTCAAAAGAAATGGATAAATTAGCGAGTTATTTGCATAGTGAAAACACGACTAACCAACCGACTATTAGACTAGACCCCTCTGTTAATAGAGCTCTAGCTTTCGGCGTGGCAGAAAATGTTTTTTTTCAAACTAGTAATGGGAAATATGCTTTAACAAAACAAGGCGATAAAGTTTTTCAAGAAATTATGGAGGACACAGAATTATTAACAATAGAAAAACTATTTTTAAAAAGTGTAGCCAACAAGCTACCTGAAAAGAAAATTGATGAGATTATCGCTGATTGGAGGATTTTTGGTGTTTAAAATAAATGGGTTGAAAATTGATATTGAAACTGAAAAAGGTAACTTTGGCCTTGAAGCAGAATTTTGCAGCAAGTTAAATCTTATAGCTAGTAATATTAATACGCAAGGAAAAAGTACTTGCATTGAAGCTATGTATTATTGTTTGGGACTGGAAGAGTTACTAGGGGGACAAAATGATAAGCCAATTAAACCAGTATTAAGAAAAGTACTTGAATATAACAATGAATTATTTGATGTATTACAATCAGATATTTATCTTGAAATAGAAAACAGTAAAGGAGAAGTTGTTACAATAAGGAGAAGTGTAAAAAACGCTTCAAGAAGCAATAAACTCATGACCGTATATTACTGTAAGATTAGTAACATATATGGTAAGTCTATTAAATCAGAAGATATGTATGTACATGACCCAGGATCAGCAGTGAGTGGAAAAGGATTTCACAAATTCTTGGAAGAGTTTATTGGTTGGGAATTGCCTCTTGTACCAACATATGATGGTGTTGATAGAAAATTGTACATACAAACAATTTTTTCTGCATTTTTCATAGAACAAAAACGCGGCTGGTCCGATATTATGGCGACTTTACCAACAAAGTTTAAAATTAAGGATGCTTCTAAAAGAGTTATAGAATTTATCCTTAAACTTGATGTTTTTGGTAATGAAAGGAAAAAGCTTGAGTGCAATATTTTAAGCCGCCGTATAAAACAAGAATGGGAGGCTATTGTCAAAGAAATACGTAATAAGCTTTTCTCGTATAATTGCAGTATACATAATTTACCTAATAGTCCAGAAATTTTAAAAGAAAATTTTGTTGAAACTCTGCTTATAATGAAGAAAATTAGTGAAGGTGATGAGATTACACTAACTCAATATATAGAACGGTGCAAAAATGAGATTATTAATCTTGAAAAGTTAGATATCGTAACAGTCGGCTCGCAAACAAGTGAGTTGGAAATAGAGTTATCGCAAAAGAATGAGGAACTCGCAGAATTAGAAAAGCAGTTAATAGAAGAAAGGAAAAAGCAAATAATTGAAAAGGATAACCTTAATATATTAAGAGAAAGACTGTATATTATTAACGATGACATTAGAAATAATAAAGATGTCCTTAAACTCAAAAATTTGGGCTCTACACAAGAATGGCATACTAATAATAATATCTGTCCGACTTGCAAACAAAAGATACACGATTGTCTACTACCACAAGATGAAGGTTATAACCTAATGACTATCGATGAAAATATAAAATATCTTGAATCACAGAGAGAGATGCTAGAGTTTACAATTGAGAACCAAAAAGTGATTCTATACGGTATCACCCAGAATATTTCTACTATCGAAGCAAAAATTTATACTATTCAAAAAGTGATCAGGTCGATTAAGGCTGATTTGAATGCAAATGAGAACAATATTTCCGAAACCTACATCAGAAAGAAATTTATATTAGAAAATGAAATTGAAAAGGTAGAAAACCTTATAACTGATATAAATACACAATTTACAAAACTACAAAAACTATCAGAAGAATGGAGAAAACTGCAAGCAGAAATCGCAAAACTGCCAGCCGACTATTTTACAGATTTAGATATACGAAAACTTAACACTTTAAGGGATAATTTTAGGAAAAACGTTCAGGAATTCGGATATAGAAGTATAAACCCGTTTGATATAGATATTTCAAAGGACAGATATTTACCAACAATTGAAGGGTTTGATATGAAATTTGATTCTTCTGCAAGTGATAGTATACGATCAATATGGGCATATACAATAGCGTTGTTCCAGACAGCACAACAACTTAATGGGCAGCACGCAGGTATTATAATCTTTGATGAGCCTGCACAACACAGTATTGTTGTTGATGATATGAAGGAGTTTTTAAACAAGATACTTACACTTAAAGGATCACCCCAAGTGTTTATAGGGATCACTATGAGTGATAAATCTGTTCTTAATAATCTGATAAACACGGATTATCGCGTCCTGCAAATTGATGAATGGGCAATAAAACCTATTAAACAGATTAATGGTAATGAAATTAGCGAGTAAAAGAATATAGGTCTTGGGTAATGGAGACGATGCTCACAATATAATGAATGTATTTTATTCAAGCAAAGACTCATGTAGCATGTTATATGATAAGACGTTGAAATCAGCGTCTTTTTCTTTTGTCTAAAAATAAAGAAAGGAGGCTTCGTTTTATGAAAACATATCAGGTGGAAATCAAGGAAACTCTTTGCATGACAGTTGAAATCAAGGCAGATAATGAGCAACAGGCCGAAGAAAAGGTTCGGCAGGCGTACAGAAATGAAGAATACATCCTTGATTCAGAACACTTTGCCGGTGTGGAATTTATCGCTAAAGAAAAAGAGATGGAAGAACGGTTTAGGAAGCAAAAACGACATGAACATGAGCGATGACGGCTCTTATTTTTCGGCAGGTAATCTAATACCTACCGTAAGTATTTCAACATAAGACAGGTGTCTTATGTTGTAGCAAGCACTGAATTTTGTCTCCCAAAATTCGCTTGTTAAGGGGATACCCCCTAATACCCCTGCAAAATTGTAATAGAAAGTGTGGTGATAACTATAGGAGCATTTTTGTTAGGCATTTTTATTGGCGGCATTGTCGGCGTCGCTTTTATGTGCTATTTCCAGATCAACATCCCATATGAAAGGGATGAGGATAAGATTTCAGCAGAAAGGAGTGGAAACGTTGAGAAAACGTAGTATTCGTGTTCAAGTGTGGCTGAACAAAGAAGAAAAGACGAAGCTGGAAGCCAGCGCAAAGAAAGCAGGACTATCACAGGAAACCTATTTGCGTGCACTTATCAACGGATATGTACCAAAGGAACTTCCGCCTCCCGATTATTACGCTGTAATGAAAGAGCTTCACGCTATTGGCAGCAACTTAAACCAGATTGCTGCAAGGGCAAATGCTATAGGGCATATTGACCGCACAACATTTCAGTATGAAGCCAACCGGCTCCGAAAAGCCGTGCTGGATATACAGACGGCAGTTACTTCGCCGGAAAGGAGAGTTGAAAATGGATAGAATGATTGATAAGCAGGAAAAACTTATGCGCCGTATAGAAAGGAATTTTGCAGACTACAAAGCGTCAGTTTTGAAACTCGATAAACAGAGCATTTTTGATAAAGCTGCTGAAATTGCCGCTGTTAAGCGTGTTGTGCATTATATGACCAATATTCACGGATATTATGAAAGAGATATTGATTATCTTCTGAAATTTCAAAACCCATTGAAGCTTATTGTTGACCGCTATCAGGTCAATACCCGTGCATATTTGCATGATGTTGTTGCCAGAGTGTGTGATACTCACGACATGTCAGGCGAGTATCCCTTCAGACCGACGATAAGGGCAAAAGAGCTGGTGCGGTAATCTATGGCGACCACAGCGATATGGGATGTTACAGACCGCCTTGACCGGGTAATCGACTATACTACAAATCCGGATAAAACAGAGAACCTTGATTTTAACAGTTCTGACTTTCGAGGCCTTCGGGAGGTTCTAAAATATACTGTACAGGACACAAAGACTGAGAAGCAGTTTTATGTTACCGGTATCAACTGTTATCCTGAAACTGCCTGTAAGCAAATGTCCAAGACAAAACTGCAGTTTCAGAAGATGGACGGCATTCTTGCCTTCCACAGTTATCAGTCTTTCGCACCCGGGGAAGCTACTCCTGAAACTGCTCATGCTATTGGTGTAAAAATGGCACAGGAGTTATGGGGTGACCGTTTTGAAGTGGTTGTTTCCACCCATCTTGATAAAAATCATCTCCATAATCATTTTGTGCTTAATTCTGTTTCCTTTAAAGATGGCAAACGGTATTACGATAATAAGACTACCTACTCCCTTATGCGAGAAACTTCTGACCGGTTGTGCCGGGAATACTCCCTGTCTGTCATTGAAAACCCGCAGAGGGGCAAATCCAGGCACTATGCTGAATGGAAGGCTGAGCAGGAAAGTAAACCTACCTGGCGTGGCCTTATCCGCGAAGATGTAGACAAGGCAATTGACGAATCCATGACTTTTACACAGTTTATTGCTAACCTTCGTGAACAGGGATACGAAGTAAAAACCGGTGTGAAATACATGGCAGTGCGTCCGCAGGGGAAGGAACGCTTTGTCAGGTTAAAAACTCTGGGTGATGATTATTCTGAGGAAGTTATTAAGGAAAGAATACTCCATAACCGCACGCTGAAAAGACCACAAATCCTGCCTGAACCAAAACGAAAACGATATACCATACAAGGCGGTATAAAACTAAAAAATAAAAGAAAACTCTCAGGATTGCAAGCTCTCTATTTTCACTATCTTTACAAAATGGGTATCCTACCGAAACAACGTGTGTCCAGGAAACGGACGCATTTTTTATTACGCGAGGATCTCCGGCGCATGGAGGAACTAACTGCTCAAACAAGGCTTTTATGCAGCAATCACATTGAAAGCAAAGAGCAGCTTCTTGACTTTCAGAATGGGCTTAACCAGGAAATATCAACCTTATTGGATTCTCGTAAATCTCTCTACCATCGACTACGGCGGTGTAAAGATGAATCGCAGAAAACAGAGTACAAAGAACAGATTGCAGAGCTTTCAAAGAAGTTGTCACTGCTTCGAAGGGAGGGGAAGCTTTGTGAGGGTGTTCTAAGCCGCTCTGAGGATATGAAACAAAAATTGCTTCAGATCAGACAGGAGAAAACTCATCATAGAAAGGAGGAAAAGGAATATGAACAGCGGAGCCGACGCAGCGGATCAAATCGTCAATATGAGTCTTAAAGGAATCGAGGTAATGGCGAAAATTTCAGGTGAAGGTGCAAAAAATCTTGCCACCTATTTGTATGCTGTATTGAGGGACCAGAAAAGGACAAAGGGTAAAATCCGCCTGGAAAGCTTATTACGAAGTGGCAAAGAATTAAAGGTCTTTGCTGTACGCAATGAGGACTTGAAAAAGTTTTGTCAGGAGGCTAAGCGCTATGGTGTTCTTTATTGTGCCTTGCGGGATAAAAAAAGTTTGGACGGTATGTGTGACATCATGGTGCGGGCAGAAGATGCATCAAAAATCAACCGTATTGTAGAGCGCTTCAAGCTGGCTACCGTAGATACAGCAAGTATCAAAAATGAAATTGAGAAAAGCAAGGCGGCCAAAGAATCACAAAAAGCACCGGCAGTAAAAGAAACACCTGCCGAAAAAAGTACGGATGCTTTTATCGACGAGCTTATGGCAAAGCCGGACCAGGTAAAACCGGTTATTGAATCAGCTGACAACCCAAACCCCACAACGGCGACGACGGAGAAATCCCGTCCGTCCGAGCCTATCTTAGATCACGAAGGGAAAGCCGCCGAGGGTATTATTGAGCCGGCGAAAAAATCAGTACGCGAAGAACTGCGAGAAATCAAAGCTGCTCGAAAGGAACAGGCGGAGCCTAAACGTGAATCAACAAAAGAACAGCCGCAGGCAGCAAAGCAAAATGCCAGGGCAAATAAGCCTCAGCCCAAATCAAATAAACCGAAATCGAAAGCGAGGTAAACGCTATGGGAAGTTTTGATGATTTATTCCAGCATGGAAATGAACAGCCTGTAACTCAAAATAGTAAGTCTTTTGATAAAGAAGCATGGAAAAAACAGAAACAGGAGCAGCGGGAAATGGTATATTCAATGATCGAAAATACAGCTGAAGATGTAGCACGGGATGGTGTGAAATTTCAAAGCTACCTGGATGTGCAAAGCCGTTTTGACTACTATAGCGTGGCTAACGCTCTTTTAATCCTTGCACAAAAGCCTGATGCTACCCGCATTGCGGATTTCGACACATGGAAGGAACAAGGTGCCTACATTCGTAAGAAGGAAACCGGCTTTTACATTTTAGAGCCCGGTGATGAATATCGGCGTGACGATGGTACTGTCGGTATCAGCTATAACCTGAAGAAGATGTTTGACATTTCCCAGACTGGAGACAGCCGCAAACGGGAAACACCTACTTATCCTGACGACCGCACCCGCATCAAGGCGTTGATGGATCATGCACCTGTGCCCATTTGCATCAGTGATGCACTGCCGGAAGGTACAAATGCCCTGTACCAGCCGGACACGCGGGAAATCCACATCAGAAAAGGGATGGATGCCGGCAGTATTTTCCGAGCCCTTTCTCAGGAACTTGCTCATGCAGAAATGGATACCGGTGATGGCAGGTACCGCCAAGCAGAACACACCTTTCACGCTTATTGCGTTTCCTATATACTCTGTAAACAATACGGAGTGGATACTAGCGGTTACAGCTTTGATCGTATTCCCCAGGTGCTGGAGGGAATGAGTGCGAAAGAAATTCGAGCCGAGCTATAATGATACCAGAAATTAAGACAGACAAAACGGCCAAAATAAGTTAGTATG
>JAKIML020000044.1 GCA_022702935.2 Bacillota bacterium
GGGAGTCGTTGGCAATGTACTCCAGATCCTTTTTATACCAGGCATTGTCAGGTACGTCGGTAAATAGCGGCGCGGCTGCAATTCCCTTAATTTCAGCAGGGGCACCGGTCAGCACCAGACCCAGGATCATAATCAATACGAGGATTTTCTTCATAACTTACCTCCCGAATTTTATCTTTATTATACATATATTTCCATTTATTATCATATCTACGATGTTATATTTTGTCAATGTATGCTCGTTTTGCCTTTTCTATTCAAGACAAGATGAAATTAATATATTAATATGCTGAAACGCTTTATTATTTGGGATTCACCTTCCTTGACAAAGTATGATAAACTGATGTCCATGGAAACTATAAACAGGAAATCCAATAAAGAAGACATACTTTGAGACTGGAAAAGGGTGTATCTATGAATCAGGATAAGACAGCGTTTAATCCCTACGAGTTAAAATATTTGCAGCTTTTATCGGCCAGTTATCCCGACACGCGCTCGGCCAGCACCGAGATCATCAATCTACAGGCCATTCTCAATCTGCCCAAGGGCACCGAATTCTTCCTCAGTGACATTCACGGCGAGTATGAAGCCTTTACCCATATGCTCAAGAGTGCTTCCGGGGTTATCCGGCACAAGGTCAATGACATTTTCGGAAATACCCTTGTGACCGAAGAACGCAATGCCCTGATAACCCTTATCTACTATCCTGAGGAGAAACTTAATATCATCAAGGCCAGTGGAAGGAATCTGGAGGAATGGTATGAGATTACACTGCGCCGGCTCATCCGGGTATGCAGAGAGGTCAGCTCCAAATATACCCGCTCCAAGGTAAGAAAGGCCCTTCCCAAGGACTTTGCCTATATCATCGAGGAGCTTCTCCACGAACAGGGTACCCAGGATAAAGAGCAATATTATAACCAGATTATCAAAACCATTATGTCCACAGGATGCGGGGACGACTTCATCATCGCCGTATGCAACCTGATTCAGAAGCTGGCTGTGGACAGGCTCCATATTCTGGGGGATATCTTCGACAGAGGTCCGGGCCCCGAGCTCATTATGGATGCGCTGATGGACTATAACGTGGTGGACTTCCAATGGGGCAATCACGATATGTTATGGATTGGCGCTGCAGCAGGCAGTGATGCCTGTATTGCCAATGTCTTAAGGATCGCCTTAAGCTATTACAATCTGGATACCTTAAAAGAGGGTTATGGAATAGACTTAATGCCCCTGGTGACCTTTGCCATGGACACCTATCAGGACGACCCCTGCACCCTCTTCCTGCCCAAGATCAAGTCCGAGGAACCCCTGGACGAAAGAGAGTATCTCTTAACGGCCAAGATGCATAAGGCCATGGCCATCATCCAGTTCAAGCTGGAAGCGGCCGTCATCAAGCGGAGCTTCCCCGAGGAGATGGCTGATCGGCTGCTTTTGGATAAGATAGACCTTGGTACAGGAACCATCACACTCAATGGAAAAGCGTATGCTTTGAAGGATACCCATTTCCCCACCCTTATGGCCGAGGATCCTTATGCACTCACCCGCCAGGAATGGGAGGTTGTCCAGAAGCTTCGGACTTCCTTCTTAAAAAGCGAGCGGCTTCAAAAGCATATCCGCTTCCTCCTGGCCAAGGGGAATATGTACAAGGTGTACAACTCCAATCTCCTCTTCCATGGCTGTATTCTGTTGGAGGAGGACGGCAGCTTCAAGAAATACCGGGTAGAGGATCAGATTCTCTCCGGCAAGGCCTATATTGATGCCCTGGAAAACCTGGTAGTCCGCACCTATTTTGATAAAACCGATATTCAGGAAAAGCAGCCGGGCCTTGATATCATGTGGTATCTTTGGGCAGGACCGGGCTCTCCTTTATTCGGAAAGAGCAAAATGGCCACCTTCGAGCGGTATTTCATTGAAGATAAGGAAACCCACGAAGAACACAAGAACCCCTATTACAAATACAGGGATGACGAGGACACCTGCAAACGTATTTTGGAGGAGTTTGGTCTGGACCCTGAAAATTCCCGTATCATAAACGGTCATGTGCCAGTGGCCAGCAAAAAGGGCGAAAACCCTGTCAAGGCCAATGGCAAGCTTCTGGTTATTGACGGCGGCATGTCCAAGGCCTATCAGTCAAGAACCGGGACGGCAGGCTATACCCTGATCTACAACTCCCACGGGCTGCTTCTGGTCGCCCATGAGCCCTTTGAATCCCGAAAAAAGGCCATTGAGGAGGACAAGGACATTGTGTCCTCTACCACTGTTATTGAAAAGGTGGTGGAGCGGAAGAAGGTATCCGACACCTACACCGGAACCAAGATCAAGGATGAAATCGCCTATTTGGAACTGCTGCTGAAAGCCTACAGAAAGGGTATCATCAAAGAACACTGAGCCAATAAACAGTTATCTCTGGCAGCGGGTTAATTATCAGGATAGATGAAGATAACTGCAATATAGAAACGGAGGTTATCCCTATGACTTTGGAAGAGTACAGACAATACGCTTCAGAACATGATGATTGGGCGCCCGGATGGGATGCCATTGATGAAGCATTCAAAAAGCTCTATCCTGATCAGGAACCCGCACATTTTGGGACATTGCTTCACAGCCGGGCCATCTTCGGCGGGGATGAGTATTTGGACGGGTACAGTATTTATCAATCCCCCCACGGCTACAAACACCTTCTGACCTATGGCATGACAGATCTGTATACCGATGAAAAGGCCTTTGGCGGTCAATGGAGCGGCTGGGGCTATGAAATGACCATAAAGCTCGTGGAGGATACCGTTGAGGATTGCAAATGGGCGATCAGCATGCTGTCCAATCTGGCCCGGTATACATATACTCAGAAGAGATATTTTGAGCCCCTGCAATATATCGCAGGAGACGGGACATCCATACATATCGGGGTTGAATCAAAGATCACAGCCTTGCTGACCGTCAATGATACTGAGGTCAACGGCATTGATACCGTCCACGGGAGAGTGGATTTCATCCAGTTGGTAGGTATCACTCAGAATGAACTGGAGGCCATCATGAAGGATCGCACCCTTGCCCAGGTCCTCGTCGATAACATGAAAAAGGATAACCCTTTTTTAGTGACGGATATGAAAAGGACCAAATCCTATCTGTAATAAGCCTGGATACAGTTAAAATCCATGCAAACTTAAACTTACAGCAGACGAAACAGCTTAAATGGCCTGGTTCCGACAGAATTTTGGAGCCAGGCCTTTTTAAAGTGGTTGATAATCTCTTTTGCGCCCGCAATCAAAATGCTTTCCATTCTCGCGTTTTACATCATATGATTTGCTCTATTTAATCTGCGGATTCACCTTATTGGGCGCTTCCCTGTATCCGTTAAGGCCATATTCGGCAGGGCCCTCCAGAACATTCCCTTTATAGTCAAAACGGGAGCCGTGGCAGGGGCAATCCCAGGACTTCTCTTGGGAATTCCATTTAAGCTCACAGCCCATATGGGGGCAGGTGATGTCCACCAGGTAGATATTGTCCGCTTCATCCTTGTAATAGCCGCACCGCTTACCATTGACATTGACAATGGCCCCCACCCCCTTCTCCATGGGCAGCTCACTTTCTCCCAGGGTCAATTTTCCGGCAAGCCATTGATAGGCCATGTCGGCATTCTCTTTCAGGAAGTTCAGGGACACAATATCCTTCACCCTCAGATGGGAGTAGAGCTCTTCATAGGGGGATTCCTGACCCTTAATCAGGTCGTGGATGATCAGGGCGGCCGCAATGCTGTTGGTCAGCCCCCATTTGCGGTATCCGGTGCCCACATAGATATTTTTATAGTCAGAGTTCAGATAACCGGCATAGGGCACCTCATCATGGGGGATATAATCCTGGGCCGACCACTGGTACTTGACCTCGTACTTACTGAAAACTCTTTTGACAATGTCCGTAAGCTTTTGATAGTGGTCATCATCGTCATGGCCCACCTTATGATTTTCTCCCGATATGAGCAGAAGCTTTTCTTCCGGGATATGTCGAAGTGATATGGTGGGATCCTCGATATTAATGAAGTGGGCCTCTGGAAATTCCTCCATTTCCACGGCCACAATATAGCTTCTCTCGGGTTTAAGACGTGCAAAATAAAAGCCCTTCCCGTCATAGCAGGGATAGTGGGAGGCAATAATCACATGGCGCGCCGTAATCGTCTTGCCATTCTCCAAACGGATAACACATTCCTTGCCCGGCTGAAAATCGACTACCCGAGTGTTTTCATAGATACGGCCTTTCTGCTCCGCAGCTTTTTGGGCCAGCCCATCCACAAAGCGTTTGGGGTGGAACTGGGCCTGATGATTCATTTTAATAGCCCCCAAGACATCCAGAGGAATGGGAATCTGGGTTTCATAGGAGCAATCCATCCCAAGCTTCTGACAAATCTCATATTCTCTTTTAAGCTTACCCAATGAGGCTTCGTCCTGGGTGAAAAGATAGGCGGGAAGCCGTTTAAACTGACAATCAATCCCGCATTCCCTGGAAACGTCCTCAATGAACTGAATGGCTCTGACATTGATCTCGTAATACTCCCTGGCCTTTTCAATGCCATAGCGCTTCTCAATGTTTGAATAGATATAGCCCTGCTGCACCGTGGCCTTTCCCGTGTTCCGGCCCGTGGTGCCATAACCGATGCGATTGGCATCAATCAGGGTGGCATCAAGTCCGGACTTAGTCAGCAAATACAGGCAGGTTACACCCGTTATTCCTCCGCCAATGACCAGATAATCGGTGGTATGGTCCTCGTTTAAGGCATCATAGGTCCTGCCTTCAGCACTTTTAATCCAATAAGGGACATTCATTTTCAGGCACTCCTCTTCCACACTTTTTCAAAATAGTGTGCCGAGGAAGGAAAAAACTATGCATCCAGTGCATGATTCAGGCTATAGCCTGGGCGAATGCTTTCTTCTGAACTCCGAGGGCGAGACCCCGGTTTTCTTCCCGAAGAGATAAGAAAAGTAGGGGATATTCTCAAAGCCGCAAAGCTCGGATATTTCTGATATTGGATAATCGGTACCGGCCAGCAGCTCCTTGGCCCGGCAAATTTTAAGCTCGGTCACATAGCCATTGGGTGTGGTGCCGAAGGCCTTGGTAAAAATCATATGAAAATAGTTGGGACTCAGGCCCGCCACAAGTGCCAGCTCCCTTAAATCCAATTTTTTGTCAATATGATGCTCTATGTACTCCAGAACCTTCTTGAGCGGATGGTAATGGGGACCTGCCAAGGCATTCAAGGTATTGACCGGGCTGTTGGCATGCTCATAGAGCTTTAGCAGCAGCTCCAGAACCAAGGTCCGCATACGAATCAAGGAGCCCTGCTTGGGGTTGATAAACTCATGGAGAATCCCCGAAAAGAGCTCCTGATAGTTCTGCTCCGGCGTACTATGGCAAAGGGTCGGGATACCTTCAATGAGCGGATTATCATAAAGGGGCTGGAACTCCTGAGGGACATAGATATCGTAGGTTTGGGAATCCTTTCTTGTGCTGCCCTTCAGATCAATGAACACCACAAAGCAGCTATAGCGCATAATGCCCTGGGTGTATTGGCCGGGCTTTCTGAAAATCACATCCCCCTTTTGCAGGGAATAGGTTTTATCCCCAATGATCATGGCACCGTCGGCCTCAGTGATGAGCTCCAGCTCATAGTCAAAAACATATCGCTCCTTGAGCCGGCTTCCCGATGGATAATTGGTTCCTGAAAAATAATAGCTTTTAAGAATCACAGGCGAAATATCGGTTTCGCTGAGGCTTTGGGTTTCCACAACGGGCTTGGCCATCATTCTTCTCTCCATTCAAAAGATGCTCACATATTTTATATCGAAAGCAACTCAGGGCAGGACCAGCTTTTATTTTGTGACATACCAGAAAAGGACTGTTTGAACTATGAATATGACGGGAACCCCCAGCATAAAAGAGAGGTGCCTGGTTTTATGCCTGAAAAGCAACATGGACAGGTAAAGCCCAACCGAACCGCCTAATACGGCCCAAAGAAACAGTGTCTTTTCAGGAATCCTCTGCTTTCTGCGGATGGCCGCCCGCTTATCAAAGGCCGCCAGCAGGAAAGCCAAAAGATTCACCAAGCCCAGATAGATATAGAAATAAACCATGATTCCCTCCAAGGTGTTTTACTTACAGCAGCCTTACTGACTGTCATTATAGCAGATATCCATTAAGGAAACAGTCCCTTGCAATGACAGTAATAGATTTCTTTCATAGGATGCTGTTTTAGTCCGAATATATTACGTGCAATGGACTTATAGGATAATTTGGATTGGAAACAGGACGCCCCTTAACTGAAGCCATGGGTCTTTATCGTGCGCTCAATTATCGCATCATTGACAATTACGGCCTCTATAGAGGCATGGAGGAATCGGTATGCATGGTGAGGAATTGTCTCCAAACCCTTGACAGGACTTGCTCTCGCCATATAATTCATCTAACATTTACCAAAAATTCTAACAACCGTATTGACATGAGCTTGTCCCTTATGCTATGTTAAAATAAACCTATGACAGAGAAGTAAAACTGTGTGGACGGTCTTTAACAGAGAGCTGCGGTTGGTGGAAAGCAGCAGACAGGCACAGAATAATGGGCTCTGGAGGGCGGAGCGAAAGGTTAACACCTAGTAGCGGCCGACGCAGCATCAGCGTTAACGGATGAGGAGTGTGATGGCACTCTAAAAGAGGGGACGTTTATACGTCAATCAAGGTGGTACCGCAGGTTTATAAACCTGTCCTTGTTGTAGAACAAGGGCGGGTTTTTTTGTTACCTCTTTTATGGTGTCCGTCCGATTGAAAGGAGGATTAGCCATGAAAATTCACATGGAGCCAAGTATGGAAAGGCTCCGCCAACTCTCCGGGCAATATGCCTATCTCCCTTTATTCACGTCCCAATATGTGGACACTGAAACCCCCATTACAGTATTCAAGCGCTTTGAGGAGGACAGTCCCAACTGTTTTCTCCTGGAAAGCGCGGAGGGCGGCGAAAGATGGGGACGCTATTCATTTCTGGCCAGTAACCCCCTGGCCATTGTCCGCACCGAAAAAGGCAGAACCCAGGCCAGATTCAGGGATGGGTCCACGTTGGATCTGGGGCCCGATCCCTTTGAAGCCTTAAAAAGCTTCATGGCCCGCTTTACCAGTCCCACGCTGCCCGAGCTACCCCGGTTTTACGGGGGTGCCGTAGGCTTTATGAGCCATGATCTGGTGCGTTATGTGGAGTATCTTCCCAATGTTCCCCATGATGATCTGAACACCCCCGATCTCCAAATGATGGTGGCGGATGAAGTCCTCATCTTTGACCATGTAAAGCAAAGGCTCACTCTGGTTGTCTGCTTTCCTTCCCAGGAGCCGTTGGAAGAGGCCTATGCCCAGGCTGCTCAGCGTCTACAAAGGCTTTATGACAAAGCCTTTGCACCGGTTCCCAGTGAAAGTCCCCGAAATTCCGCCCCCCAGAGCCATGAAATGACCTGCAATGTCACTAAGGAGCGCTATCTGGAAAGTGTCAAAATCGCCAAGAAACACATTATTGACGGGGACATCTTCCAGGTTCAGATCTCCCAGCGGTTCTCCATGGAGGCTCCATTATCGGCCCTCAATGTCTATCGAAGACTCCGTCTCACCAATCCTTCCCCCTATATGTTCTACATCAAGTTCGAGGATATGACCCTGATTGGAGCCTCTCCCGAGCTGCTCTTAAGATGTGATGACGGGAAGCTTACCACCTGTCCCCTTGCAGGCACCCGGAGAAGGGGCCGCACCGATAAGGAGGATGCTGAATTGGAGCAGGAGCTTTTGACCGATGAAAAGGAAAAAAGCGAGCATATGATGCTGGTGGATTTAGGGCGCAATGATCTGGGCCGGGTCAGCGAATTCGGCAGTGTTCAGGTGGAACAGCTTATGGAGGTGGTCCGGTTCTCCAGGGTCATGCATCTGTCCTCCACCGTGACAGGAAGGCTCAGGGAAGGCCTCCATCCCCTGGACGCGTTGGCAGCGGTCTTCCCCGCCGGCACCCTGACCGGGGCCCCCAAGGTTCGGGCCATGGAAATCATTGACGTTCTGGAACCCAATCGCCGGGGACCCTATGGCGGAGCCATCGGTTACCTGTCCTTCGATGGGCACTTTGATTCCTGCATCACCATAAGAACCGTTCTCATCAAGGACGGCAGGGCCTATGTCCAGGCTGCA
>JAKIML020000024.1 GCA_022702935.2 Bacillota bacterium
TTCCTGATGGGCTATGAGCATGAATCTTAGTCCATGTGGTTTTAGGATAGGGAGGTAAAAGCCCATGTTCAATCAGAAAATTGTTGAGGGCCTTGCAAAATCATCCATGATTAGGGCCATGTTTGAAGAAGGCGAGCGCTTAAAGAAGATTCATGGCGCCGATAATGTCTTTGATTTCAGCATTGGCAACCCCGAATTGGAGCCCCCTGAATCGGTGCTTAATTCCATTCGCTATTACAGTAATGAGGTTGAGGGAATTCACCGCTATATGAGCAATGCCGGTTTTGAGGATGTTCGGCAGAAGGTGGCTCAGTATATTCAGAAGCAAAGCGGTGTGCCCATGACCCAGGAGCATATCGTCATGGTTTGCGGTGCTGCTGCCGGTCTTAACATCACCTTAAAGGCGCTGCTGAATCCCGGTGAGGAAGTTATTGTGCTTTCTCCGTTCTTTGTTGAATATCTCTCCTATATCGGCAATGCTCAGGGTGTGCCTGTCATTGTTAAGACCCAGAAGGACACCTTCCAGATTGATGTGGAGGAAGTTCAGAAGGCTATTACCACAAAGACCAAGGCCATTCTCATTAACTCCCCCAACAATCCTACGGGTGTTGTTTACAGCCGAAAGAGCCTGGAACAGTTGAAAAAGGCTATTGAGGAAAAGGAAGCCGAACTGGGCATTGAGATCTATGTTATCTCCGATGAACCCTATGTGACCATTGTCTACGATGGTGTTGAGGTTCCCAATATCCTCTCCATTTTCGATAAGGGCATCATTGTTAACTCCTTCAGCAAGTCCCTGGCGCTGCCCGGGGAGAGAATCGGCTATATTGCAGCCAGCAGCCGCATCCCGGAGGTAGAGATTCTCATGGCTGCCATGGTAAGTCTTAACAGAACCCTGGGCTTTGTCAACGCACCGGCGCTGTTCCAGAAGGTTGTGGCCGATAATCTGGAGGTTGCTGTGGATGTGGAAGGGTACAAGAAGAAAAGAGATATCCTTTACAATCACTTGACCAAGATTGGCTTTACCTGTGTCAAACCCGATGGCGCCTTCTATCTGTTTGTTAAAACGCCCATTGAGGATGACAGCCAGTTCTGTAAAACGGCTACCAAGTATAATCTTCTGCTGGTGCCCGGTACAGGGTTTGGATGCCCTGGCTATATTCGTATTGCGTACTGCTTTGATGTTTCAATGATAGAACGAAGCCTTGATGCGTTCACCAAGCTGGCTAAAGAATATGGATTGTGCTAAAATGAGGATATAGAGCCGATAAATGTCTGTTTCCAAGGATTTGAGCGACCTGTACGGTCGCTTTTTTTGCTTTTTTGTAGATATTATTGCCAAATTCATATCAATATGAACAAGATTACGGGTAATATTTGCTATAATGTTGGTAAATTAGATATAGAGGTCCGTTCTTTGATTTATATTTTTATCTGAGTTATGTAATCTTATTTGGTTCATTTGCGGAGGGGAATAATCATGAAAGAACTAAACAGTAAGATTCTTTCAAACATTCGTGATGGGTTAAGGGTTTCTAGTATCAGAACACGTCTTGTGGCCTCTTTCTTAATTCTTTCGCTTGTGCCGCTGGGCATAATAGGCGTCATTGCCTATAATCGGTCCAACAAAGCTATCATGTACAAAATCAGCACGTATTCAGAAGAAAACATGAAGCAGGTGGCCAGCAACATCAAGACCTTAGCATCCAAGTATGAGGTTACTGTCAACGACATTTCACTGGCTGAAGAAGTACAGAACAACATCGACCTTTTGGACGATCCGCTGCCGCTGGTAAGAGCCCGGGCCAAATCCACATTGGACAGCTATATGACCAGAAAGATGATAGGTCTTGAAAATCCTATCTACGAGCTCTATTGCAGTGAAACCGTTCGAATCAACAGCAAGAGTATTCTGCAATTTGTCTCCAAGGAGAATTATACTGCCATCCTGGAAAAGACAAAAAACACAGACGACTATGTATGGACCCTGGTGGATGATGGAGACGGCAATTTTAACTTCCTGATTACATACAAGATTGTCAGCCTGGAAACAAAAGAGTATTTGGGAATCGCCTGCTTGGTCATTCCTCACACCCATTTTTCTGAAATCTTTGCAGACATGAATCTTGGTAACGGCACCAAGGTCTTCATGATCAATGATGAGGGTACGGTCATTGCCAGCCGGGAGCCCGATATTGCGGTAGGACATCCTTATGAACCGGCACAGCTTATACAGGAGCTTAAAGCCAACCCTCACTCCTTCGATTTCAATATTATCGGCAGCAAGTACCTGATTGCTTCATCGCCCATACCAGGCAAGGATTGGAGAATCGTATCCACCATACCCTATAGTTATTTGTCGAGCGAATCAAACGCGATCAGAAACACTATTATTCTGGTTGCCATTGCGTGTCTCATCTTTGCCGTTATCTTTGCCTTCCTGATTACATTAAGCATATCTGATCCGCTCAAGAATCTGGTAGGGCTGATGGCACAAGCTAAATCAGGTAATCTGGCCATCAATCTCAATGATAAGAAGAAGGACGAGATTGGAGAAGTTATCGGCCACTTCAACAGCATGGTTATGCGGTTCAGAGAACTGCTCACCAAGGTAAGCAACTCGGCCAACAAGGTTCATACCGAATCCGATCAGTTGGCCACCTATGCCGCACGGTTAAATTCAATCTCCAACAGTGTTAACCAGATGATGGAGCAGGTGGCTCTGGGTGCTCAGGAGCAGGCCCATGGCGTCAGCAACAGTGTGGCCAGTATGAACCATCTGGCCAACAATATTAAGAATGTTGAAGAAAAGATAGTCACCATCTCCGATGTTGTTGTTTCAACCCAGAAGCTCAGCGGCGAGGCCTTGGAATCGGTGGATCTTCTCAATGAGAAGGCCATGCAGACAAAGGATGCCTCCCTGCAGATTGCCGAGAACATCAATGATCTGTATGCTCATATGAAAGAAATTAAGAGCGTCCTGAAGGTTATTTCAAATATCTCCGAACAGACCCACCTTTTGGCTCTGAACGCCACCATCGAGGCAGCAAGAGCAGGCGCATCGGGACAGGGCTTCGGTGTTGTTGCCAATGAAATTAAGAAGCTGGCCGACCAATCCCATGCTTCGACCAAGAACATTCAGGAAATCATCAACACCATTCAGGCCAAGGCCGATGTTGCTGTTGAAGCCACAAGAAGCGCTGAACAGACCCTTTTGGAGCAGATGCAGGCCGTGAACAAGACCGACGAATCCTTCAAGCTCATTTACTCGGCAATGGAAAGCCTGGTATCCTGTATTGAGGACATCAGTCTCAGTATTCAGAAGGTTTCTGACGACAGAAACATCACCCTGGAAAGTATGGCCCACATCTCGGCCGTTGTGCAGGAATCTGCTGCTACTACCCAGGAGGTCAGCTCTGTAACCAGAGAGCAGATGGAGGACGCCGAGAACGTTTCAGCCCTCTCCAAGAGTCTGGAAGACATGGCCAAGGAACTTATGGAATCCGTGACATTCTTCAAAATCAAGTAATATAGATAACTTTCATGGTTATTTCACATTCCCAATCTTCAAAGACTCGCTTATGCGGGTCTTTTTTTGTGGTTTGAATTTTGAATATGTAATTCCTGGCCGGTCTCTGTAAAGTAGCCGTTTAAAATGTCCATATTCATGTATCGTTTTGTTCCCCAGCCTTTACTACATATATGCCTTAATCTGGCACAAATCAGTATCAGAGCTGATTCACCATCAGGGAAAGCACCAACTACTCGCGTTCTTCTTCGAATTCTCTCACTTCATTCATAATGCCATCAGTGCTTTGGGCAGCGATATTGACTTCTCTAGTAATCTTGAAGAGAACAGCAGAAGCATCCACAAGCTTCTTTTATACGGCATAATCGGTAAATAGGGAAGGTTGCAGGTTCTGGTTGTTAATGTATGATAGCAATAAATAATGACTGATACGACAAACTTTTTATGGTTTGTCGTATTTTTTATGCTATATTAGTAAAGGCATTATCATGTTATGAATGCGGGGGAAATACTCATGAGAGCTCTTGAGGCTATCAATAAGTATCTGGAAGGCGACAGGGGAGTACTTAAAAAGGAAAAGTGGCTCATGTTTTTAGCCTTGACTGATCAAAAGAATATCAATCTTGAAAAGATTGAATCCTTGGATGAGATGGACAGGCATTACTCTTTAAGATATGTCAAGCGCTCTCTTGAGGTATTAGAGAAGTATAGAGCAGTATTATCTGAAGCCCAGTTTAAGCTGGTAGAAGATGTTTTAAAATGGTCCGAGGTCTCTAAGGCTGGCATGAGCCACCACAGAGAAGCCTGGAAGAAGAAAGGGTATGCATTACATATCCATAATTATGCATCGGCCGATATTTATAGGGATGCGCAAACTGAAGATACAGAGCCTTACACACAGATAGTCAGGCAGTTAATTGTGCACCATGGAACCATTGGTCAATATATCCGTGGAGAAGTCAAACGAAAGGATATTGACCTTAAGCCCATATTCCATGAAGTTGAAAAAGCCGGATTAGGTATGGATCTTCATGCCTTTACTGAGGCTATGAAGGTTTTAAACCATGCCATCATAGAAGCCTCCAGCAAAGCTATTTGGGAGAGTATCAAAGAGGATGTTTACAGAGAAATAGATGACATCCTGCTTGGCAGTGAATTAAAGGAGCCACCCCTTAAAGAAAGGCTCCGAAGATTGCGCAAGGCCTCCATTGCTCATGGGGAGGACTTTGATGCTGAATATGAAAAAGTCGCAGGCCATAGCGTGGAGAAGGCTCTATCGGGCTTGCTTGACCATGCCCATACCTTGTGGTATGTAGAAGCAGCCCTAAGTGATTTCACCCTTGAAGAGTTTATCAAGATACTCCTGTTCATCGCAAATGAGGCTGAGGGCTTAGAAGGAGTTAATCACATCAGCTTTGAAAAGCTTATGGTGGATTTATACTACCAGTATAAAGGGAAAAAGCGGGTCAATGTCTATAAGAAGAGAATCATTGAGAAATACTTGTCGGAGCAAAGTATTGAGGACATTTTAAGCAAGAAGATAAAGACCAATGTTCATATCAAACACCAACTCAACAGGGAGCATGATACGGGCCATTTTGTGTTTCTGTTGTCTCCTGCGGCGCAGAAACTGGTGGAATTCGGCGTGGAAGCTGAGAAGAGCAATATTGTCTATGAAAAAGCCACGGTGATGCTCTACGATTTCTTTGAGCTGCGCAAGGATCATTATGACAGGTTCAATAATGAAGAAAAGTACCTGGAGACCATGAACAAGGCCATTGATTACAAAAAGGTGATACTGGACTACATCAAAGGCCATACGGTCATTGACATAGGGCCCGGCGGAGGCGCCCTGATGGACTTAATTGAAAGGCGGTATCCTGAAAAGAAAATCATGGGTGTGGATATATCACAGAATGTCATAGATGCCTTAAAAAGAAGAAAACAGCTTGAAAAGAAGAGCTGGGATGTTAAGTATAGCGATGCCCTTAACTTGGGAGAGTATTTTGATAAAAGCCAGGCAGACACCATTATCTACTGCAGTATTCTCCACGAGATATACTCCTATATCGAATATGAAGGCAGGAAGTTTAATTTCGATACCTTGAAGAAGGCCTTAAAAAGCGCTTTTGATATTCTGTCAGTGGGTGGTCGAATCATTATCAGGGATGGCATCATGACAGAACCCAAGGAGCAATACAGAAGGATCAAATTCCTTTCGTCAGAGGGAATGGAATTTCTGCAGCGCTATGTGAAGGACTTTAAGGGAAGGGAAATCACCTATTCGGTGGTTGGTCAGAACGAAGTTCTCATGAAAATCAACGATGCCATGGAGTTCCTCTATACCTACACCTGGGGTGAGGATTCCTATGCTCATGAGGTACAGGAGCAGTTTGGCTATTTTACACCAAGCGAGTATTTGGCCTTCATAAAGGATACGCTGGGTGACAGCGCTAAAGTCATAGAGCTCAGGCATTACCTGCAGGAGGGGTACACCCTGGAACTGGCCAAGAAGATTGAATTCTTTGACGAGCACCGAAATAAAGTGAATTTACCGGATAGTACATGCCTTATCGTCATAGAAAAGATAAAGGATGTTTGATAAAGGTCTCAACGGCTTATAAAGCATATATAAAAGAAGGGGTGGTAATATGCTTCATAAAGGGACTGGTGAGATTGAAACCCAACGCTTGCTGCTGAGACGGTTTAATGAAGGTGATGTGAAGGCGGCCTACCACAACTGGACAAGTGATGATAAGGTCACTGAATATTTAAGATGGCCTACCCACACATCCATTGATATTACAGAAAGCGTCATCCGTGGATGGATAGAGTCCTATGAAAAGAGTGACTTCTATCAATGGGCCATCGTGCTGAAGGATAATGGTAATGAGCCCATAGGCACCATAG
The DNA here is from genome assembly GCA_022702935.2 of Bacillota bacterium. Taxonomy (GTDB): domain Bacteria; phylum Bacillota; class Clostridia; order DSM-8532; family DSM-8532; genus DTU059. The sequence continues at coordinate 6,440 of JAKIML020000024.1, forward strand.
GCGTGATTGGTATGAACGAGCAACTGGGTATGGTACAGATTGGCTATAGCATTGGAAGCAAGTGGTGGAAACAGGGTATAACCACCGAGGCCTTTGCTGCTATTATCCCTTTCCTCTTTAATGAGGTTAAGGTAAACCGTATTGAAGCACAGCACGACCCCAATAATCCGGCCTCGGGGAAGGTCATGGAAAAGTGCGGCTTAAAATATGAGGGAACCCTGAGACAAGCGGATTTTAACAATAAGGGCATTGTAGATGCCGCCGTCTATAGTCTTTTGTCCAGTGAATACTTTGCGGCGAAATAGTTTTTGTTGATTTTTGAATATATATCAAAGAAGCAGACCTCCTTCAAGGAGGTTTGTTTTTTTGCTAAAACATAGTAAAATGGTATTAATATACTATTCGAGAAATAGTTATATTTGGAGGTCCTATGAACATCAGAAAAATGGAAATCAAGGATTACGAATATGTCTACAGGTTGTGGTCATCAACCGCCGGTATGGGAATGCGCAGCCTGGATGATTCCTATGAAGGGATCGCCAAATTCCTGTTAAGAAATCCGGAAACCAATTTTGTGGCAGAAGAGCAAGGAAATATTATTGGTGTCATCCTGGCTGGTCATGATGGTCGGAGAGGGTACATATACCATATGGCCGTGGCTGAGCCTTACAGAAACAGGGGGATTGGAAGGACGCTTCTCAATACGGCCCTGGTGGCCTTGAAAAATGAAGGCATCAATAAGGCTGCACTGGTGGTGTTCAAGAGCAATGAAATCGGCAACAGATTCTGGGAGCGTACAGGGTTTACTGTCAGGGATGACCTCATTTACAGAAACATGAGCCTGAATGATAACAATGTTTAGAGACATTGCTATAGGGAGGGAAGTTGTGTGCCGGCTGAAAAGGAGAGAAAACTATCCCCAAAGCAAAAAGAAAGACTTGAAAAGTTCAATGCCTTGTGTCAGGAACTCAAAGAAAACGGATACAGGGAGATAAACCTGATAAGGAGTACGCGTAAAGCTTGTATTAGAGTACGATGACTTAGGAGTCGGTGACTATGTTCAGACCGATCAAATCCTTGGTCAGACATTCACCGATCTCGATGGGTATATAATTTATAAGAATAAGGATGATGCACCCTGGGGCCCGCCAAGAGAAACCTCACTTGAGGATCTGGGCGCCATTCGCAGAATAAAAGAAGGAGAAAGGGTGACCATTCTGGCGGTTGACGGCGATCGGGCCAAGATTAACTGAGGATGGTTTAGTGGGCTGGATTGGCGGATTCCATATGGTCTGGGATTAATCCTGCAAAAACCATTATACTAGTGGAGGATGAATGAGAATAGAATTTAACAGTTTCACAGTATTGTTTTTCGTCGTACTTGCTTTTATTGGTCTATATTCGCCCATCTTAGGGCTGATAGAGCAAAGAAAGCGTAATAAGGAGACCGTTGGCAACGGAAAAACAAAGTCCAGATTTTACCTTGAGCAAATCCTTTGGTCCTGGGTACCGGTTGCTGTTATTCTATTATCCCTTGCTTTAGCGGGAAAGAGCTTAAAGGATATTGGCTTCCGCCAGATTAATCTCGGTGGTTCATCCCTTAAGCCTTGGATCGTCTATCCTTCCATTGTACTGGCTGTGGCCTATTTCCTTTATAATGTTTACTGCATCCTCATGCTTCGGTTCA
>JAKIML020000072.1 GCA_022702935.2 Bacillota bacterium
GTTGGAGCACTGAATTCTTTAATCTTCCCGTACCCCAACATTTATTATAGAACCTAAAAAACAAGCCCCTCTGCGTTCTAAAGCAAGAGGGGCTGGCTGAATTTACATCTTTAAAACTTTTTGGTCAGAAGTTCACGCCATGCGAAATCACCGCGCTGGAGACCATTGATAAGGATTTCGGCCGTTGCCAGGTTCGAGGCTATGGGAATATTATTCTGATCACATAAGGACCAGAGCTCTACAAGGCCGCTTCCGTCCATTTCCTCCGGATCGGCAAAGTAAATGACCAAATCCATTTCGTTATAGGCTATCCGGGCTATAATCTGCTGTTCGCCAAGCTTACCATAGTCCAGAGTAAAAACATCCAGGTCGGTAGCCTCGGATACAATAGCCCCTGTCCTTCCTGTAGCAAACAGTTTATGCTTGGACAGCACAAATTTGTAGGCAATACAGAAGGCTTCCATCAACTCTTTTTTCTTGTCATGGGCTATCAGGGCAATATTCATAGTCTCCCTCCAAGACACGTCAAGATCATCGACCGGCGCTCTTCATTCCTTTGATGGGGATATTGGCAACCAGGGCCGGTACAATACGTTCACCATCATCACTGTTGGTCTTGGTTAACTGAATATCCAATTCTCTTTCATCAATCTCCATATAATTCTGGATAACCTTGATGATTTCACTTTTCACCATCTCCAAAAACTGCGGAGACACATTGGACCTATCATGAATAAGGACCAGCTTCAAGCGCTCCTTGGCTACATCCTTGGAGGTTTCCTTTTTCCTTGTCAACAGCTTAATCAAATCAATCATGTCCCGTCCCCCTTATGCCGGCTTAAAACCGAACAGCTTCTTCATTTTTGCAAGGAGTCCTTCATTAACATTAAGGTCCATGAGAGGTACATCCTCTCCCATAATTCTTCTGGTAATATTACGATAGGCTTGTCCGGCTGAAGACTTGTTGTCGGTCACTGCGGGTTCTCCTTTGTTGGTGGAGATAATGATGTTCTCGTCATCGGGTACGACACCAATAAGACCAATGGCCAGAATATCAATAATATCCTCAATGCTCATCATATCGCCGCGCTTGACCATATCATGACGGACACGGTTGACAATGAGCTTGGGATTCCGAATCTCGTTTGCCTCTAATAGGCCAATAATGCGATCAGCATCACGGACGGCGGAGACCTCGGGTGTGGTTACCACTAATGCTCTGTCCGCTCCTGCAATGGCGTTTTTAAAGCCTTGCTCAATACCGGCAGGACAATCCACCAATATGTAATCAAATTCCTTTTTCAGTTCCTCACAGAGATCAACCATCTGCTGCGGGGTTACCGCATTCTTATCCCGCGTTTGCGCCGCAGGCAACAGATGGAGCCCTTCATAACGCTTGTCCTTAATAAGGGCCTGCTTCAAGCGGCAAGCGCCTTCCACCACATCCACCAGATCATAAACAATCCGATTTTCAAGGCCCATGACCACGTCAAGATTACGCAGCCCAATGTCGGTGTCAATAAGAACCACTTTCTTGCCCTGAAGTGCAAGTCCGGTACCAATATTGGCAGTTGTCGTGGTTTTGCCCACACCGCCCTTGCCGGATGTGATAACTATAACCTCACCCATATGTAATATTCCTCCGAATACTGTGTCTTAATGCTAATATATCTTTTTTAAGGTTAAAAGTCAACGCAACAATGTTTTAAATCCATGTTTCAGACTGTTATCCAAGTGCCCTTGTGGAGAGGGGCTCCACTTCAATTCTGTCATTGCGAATGGTGGCAATTTCAGGTCTTAAATGGGTATCCTCGGCCTCCTCGGGCATACGGGCAATGACCTCGGCAATGCGGATCTGCGTTGGACGGATACTTAGAGCATAGATGAAGGCATCCCGATTCCCGTCAGCCCCCGCATGAACCATGCCCCTGAGGACACCCAGCACCACCACATTCCCCGAGGCAATAATTTCTCCCCCAGGATTCACGTCCCCCATAATGACCACGTTTCCGTCATATTGGATACGGGTGCCGCTTCTTACGGTACTTCTGACAAATTTACAATTTCCCTCATCCACACCGGCAAAGAAGAGCCTTCTGGTTGATACCGGCTGGGCAGGCTGATGCTGCTTAGGTACAGCGGGGCTCTGCCTGGATTCCTCATCCTTCGTGAAGCTCTCAATAACAGCGCCGCTCTTTTCATCCAGAACGCTTTTTACCCGCTCCTCCTGCTGGCTTGTCCAGTTTGCGCCGCGGTAGGTTACCTTGATTCTGGCCCCTTTAAAGAATCGGGCCGCATTGCTTACCTTGTTGTCGATTTCTTCAAGCGCCTGTTCAAAGCCATATTCCTCGGGAACCACAATAACCAGCCCCTCCGAATTGCCTTTGAATACGATGCCTCTTGTTTCCTGTTCCATGTTATGCTCCCCCATTTACCAAATGATATCTATGGCTGCCTGTGAGTCTTTGGCTTTGGTCGTCCCTTTTTGCTCGTTAAGCCGGAAGTATTCTGCCATAATGTCCCTGGCAATGGGTGCCGTATAGGCTCCCCAGACACCGTGCTCTACCACCACCGCAATGGCAATCTGGGGATTGTCATGGGGCGCATAGCAGACAAACAAGCCGTTGGACGAGGAGGTCGCTTCACGACCCGTCTCCGAGGTACCGGTTTTACCGGCCACCTTGAATGGGAAGTCCTTAAAGGCATTCACGGCAGTACCGTCATTGGAATTGGCCACGGCCACCATACCTTTTTTGACAGCATTAATGGTGCTCTCCTGAACCGGTAACTGCTCATACTCCTGGCTGCCCTCATAGGCTATCTTGCCTTCGTTGTCCACTGCCATTTTTACGAGATGCGGCGTATATTTCTTTCCGCCATTGGCTATGGAACTGATGTAATTGACAATCTGAATGGGCGTAAAGTCGTTATAGAGCTGGCCGATGGAGGCCATGGCCGTGTTGGCCGGATACCAGTCCTCACCAAAGTACTTCTTCTTAAACTCCTTAGAGGCAAGAGCCCCAATGGCTTCCGAAACCTCTATGCCGGTCTCTTTGCCAAAACCAAAAATCTTAGCCCATTTCACAATATTATCAATACCGGTCTGAACCCCCACCTTGTAGAAATACATGTTGCTGGAGGTCGCCAGTGCCTTTTCCAGATTAATATAGCCCTGGTGTCCTTCAAGGTTAGTAAACACCATGTTTCCTATCACGTCCTTGTAGTTTGCCAGAACCTTTGTATTGGGGGTAATCACACCGCTTTCAAGGGCTGCAATGGCCACCAGAGGCTTATAGGTTGAGCCGGGTGCGTATTTTCCCATGGTTGCCCGATTGATGAGCGGTGAATCCGCTGCACTAAAGAGCGCTGCTATGGCCTCGCTATTATTATTCAGAAAGACCTGGGGATCATAATCGGGATAGCTGGCCATGGCCAATACCTCACCGGTATTGACATCCAACACCACTACCGCACCGGCATTGGCATCCCCAAAATTTTTCTTTCCGCCCATGCGCCGAATGCGCTCTATGTTCTGCTTGAGGGAATCAACCGCTACCTTCTGGAGATCCAGATCAATGGTCAGGTAAATGTCCTTACCAGGTTGGGGCGCCCTCTCCAGATAAGAGGCAGTGACTTTACCGTTCTCGTCCACTTCCAGGAAGGTCCGTCCCCGAACTCCTCTTAAGAGGAACTCAGCCCCCAGCTCAATGCCTGATTTACCCACAATATCGCTGGCCTCATAGGGAACAAAACCCTGAACACCTTCCTGTTCCTTGTTTAACGCCTCCATCTCCTCACTGTTAATGGCCCCTACATAGCCCAGTACATGGGGGATGAGGCTTGCGCTCTCGTAATAGACACGGTAGGGCTTGATATAGGTGCTTACCCCTCTTAACTCGCTGCTTCTTTCCTCCAGTTCGGACATGGCATCAACCGATATGTCCTCAGCCAGGGTCAGCGGATTGTTGAGCTGGGGCTGCGTTAACAGAATCTCATAACGCAACTGCATGATCTTAAAGGCTTCCTCTTCGGTATAGGAGGGATCAATCTCAAAGGTCTTATCCCGCATATACTGGAAGGCCTGATCGGCAGTAATGATATATTTGGCTTCCTCCTGAGTAAGTACAATGTTCTTGATAAAGCTTTCTATATTATCCGTTTTAAATCGGATGGGGTTGATATCCATTATGCTGTTAAGTCTGCTTTTGATCTTCTTGTTATCCCTTTCCAGGATCCCAATAAGTTCCAGAAGCATCCGGTTTTTCTCGCTGTTGGGCATACGGACATCCACATACTGCGCCGAATAACCCATGCGGCTTCCGGCAATGGGAACACCATTGCGATCATAGATATCTCCGCGTTTGGGATAAATAACCCCCTGGGCCGAAAGGCGATAAACCGACTCCTCTTTGTATTTGGGTCCATTGACAATTTGGATTTCAGCAAGTTTATATATGATCGACACAGCGGCCACAATAATCATGACAGCGAGAATAATATAACGATCCAGGCCTTCATGTTTCTTTTCCTTATTGCTCATGACGCTATTCTGTTCCTCCTTCTATCCACTTTGTCAAGTTTAATATATACGCCTGCGATGGGTTTAAACAGAGGTAAAATGAGGATGCTGTTAAGCAGTGCTTCAGGCAGAACAACAGTTGTAAAGATAAATGGTAAATATTCATAGCCCTTGAACAAAAACATGATGAGAAAGAATACCGTTTCAATGACTACCGTTGAGACAAAGCCAAAGGATAAAAGGACAAGCAGCTTCTCACGGTAGAGCTTTTGATTGATCAGAGAAATGGGAATGGAGACCAGGAAAAAAAGCAAGGCATACCATCCCAGCGTTTTACCCATGAGCATGTCCATGGTAAGGCCCAAGGCCAGACTCATCCCGGCACTTTCAGAGGTTGGACGCAAGAGAGAAATAACCACCATGAGCACCAGCAGGAGATTGGGCCTTATGGAGAATACCTCCAAATGCTCAAGTACCGTGCTCTGCAGGAACGCAGCCGTCCATATTAAGGCGATAGCCGTTAGGATCCTATATCTCATACACCCTCAATTATGATTCCTTTTTGGTCAATATAATGACATCCTCAAGGCGCTTAAAATCAACCATGGGTTGAATAATGGCATAGGAGTCATATTGACCCTCATTCTTGACAACCTTGACGACCTTTCCGATAATGATTCCCTTGGGATAGAGGCCGCCCATTCCTGAGGTTTCCACCGTATCTCCCGGCATGATGTCAGTATTGGGGGGTATGTAATCGGCCCTGCATAGTCCTTTGGCTCTGAGCTCCACATCCCCTCTTATCACAATGAGATCCCGGGATTTAGAAAGCCTGGCACTGACGGTGCTGTCCATATCAATGATTGAAACCACCCTGGATGTCATCAGATCGGTTTTGGATACCCTGCCTACCAGTCCATATGCGGTAATAACCGGTGAGTTGTTCTCTATCCCGTCATTGATCCCCCTGTTAACAGTGAACACGTCAAACCAGTTGCCGGGATCTTTGGCAATAATGCTGGCCCCAAGAAAATTGTACTCCTCGTATTGATCCTTGAAATTAAGGGCCGCTCTTAACTCTTCATTTTCCTTGGTGAGCCTGTCGATATCCAAAAGCTGCTGCTCCAGCTCGCTGATTCTCTGACTAAGCTGCTCATTCTCATCTTTAAGCTTTTTGACATCCTCAAAATAGCCGAAAAAGTCACCGACCTTTCCGGTCACAAAGGCATAAGCCCGCTGCAGCGGTGCCGCCGGGACACTGATAATATTGCTGATGATATTGACACCGCTCAGTTCACTGTAGGACACAGCCGCAAGGGCGAGCAGAAGGACAACGACAACAACAAGAATGAAAATCTTGTTTGTAAAAATTCTTCGCAATGAAAATCCTCCTTGTGCCTTGCTTGTTTAGGCCTTTTTTCTTGAGGACAAAAGCACATTGCTCAAGGTATCGATCTCTTCCAGCACCTTGCCGGTACCCAATACCACACAATCCAGAGGATGCTCGGCAATATAGACGGGAATACCTGTCTCTTCGCTGATGAGCTTGTCCAATCCCCTGAGAAGGGCTCCGCCACCTGCCAGCATAATACCGCGCTCCATAATGTCGGCCGCCAGCTCGGGAGGGGTTTTCTCCAGGGTGTATTTAATAGAATCCACCACAGAATTGACAGGTTCTCTCAAGGCTTCACGAATCTCCATGCTGGAAATGGACAGTTCCTTAGGCAAGCCGGTTACCAGATCACGACCGCTGATGTTGTAGGTCTCCTCCTCGGGCAATGGGTAGGCCGAACCTATTTTGAGCTTTATATCCTCCGAGGTACGCTCGCCAATCATCAGGTTGTATTCCTTCTTGATATAGTGGATGATGGCATCATCAAATTCGTCTCCGGCAATTCGCAAGGACCGGCTGACCACAATGCCCCCAAGGGAAATGACCGCCACCTCGCTGGTTCCGCCGCCAATGTCCACTACCATGCTTCCCGAGGGCTCTTCGACGGGCAGACCGGCTCCGATGGCCGAGGCCATGGGCTCCTCAATAAGAAAGGCCTCCTTGGCGCCGGCTGACATGGCCGAATCCACAACCGCCCTCTTCTCTACCTCAGTGACGCCTGAGGGTACACAGATAATGACCCTGGGCCGGGACAACGGATTGTTGCCTACAGCCTTTCGAATGAAATATTTAAGCATGCCCTGGGTGGTTTCAAAATCAGCGATAACCCCATCCTTCAGGGGACGAATAGCCGTGATGTTTCCGGGGGTTCTGCCAATCATCTGCTTGGCATCCAGCCCTACAGCCAGAACCTCTCCGGTTTGATTGTTTACTGCAACAACTGAGGGCTCCCGCAGGATGACGCCCTTGCCTTTAAGATATACCAAGGTGTTAGCCGTACCTAAATCAATTCCAATCTCTTTTGAAAAAAGTGCCATCGATATTCTCCTTCGTCTGTGTTCTTTCGTTGATTATTATGCCTAGTCTGTGAAAACTTATCTCTCGTTCAGCCAAGTTAACGGTTTAAAGCCCCTGCGCTCCAATAACCGGGAAAGCTTGAAAAGCGGAAGCCCCATAACATTGAAATAGCAGCCCTCAATACGCTCAACCATAAGGCTCCCATAGCCCTGAATGGCATAGCTTCCTGCCTTGCCAAAGGGCTCGCCGGTGGCCATATAATTCTCCAGAAAGCCTCTGGGATAGGGGGAAAACTTCACCCGGGTGACTTCCATATCGGTCAGAACATCCAGGGAACCCGTCCTTACCAGGGTTATTCCCGTGGTCACTTCGTGCCAGCGATTTTCAAGAAGAGAAAGCATCCGCCGTACATCGTCCTCATTGGAAGGCTTCCCTAAAAGATGTCCGTCAATGCCAACAACCGTATCGGCACCCAAAACAAAGGTATCGGGGAATGCCGAGTGCTCTATTTTTTTCGCAATATGAAGTGCCTTCCTCCGGGACATTTCCATAGCATATTTCCCAGCATCATCAAAGCCTGTTGAATCTTCATTGATGTCTGAAGGCATTATATCAAATTTCAGTCCAACCTGCCTCAAAAGCTCAATTCTGCGGGGTGAGGCAGAGGCCAGAATGAGTCTTAGCATCATGTACCTCAGTAAAAAATTAAATATTTCCTATTAATTCTCTAATAATGGGTATATATTTAACAAATCCCACCATAAATTATACACGGACGCAACAGAAGATGGAATACAAAAAGTAAACAACTTTGAATACGTAATTTGTCACTTCTCTTTTGACGATACTATAAGTATAATATAATTAAGTATGTCCGGCTAGGGTCGGAAGCATAGGCAATTCGGCCCGGACTTAGAAAAGGATTAAGTGCATGAAAATTGAACGAGTTGGCGAAAACAAAATAAGGATTTTCGTATCATACGATGACCTGGAAGAGC
>JAKIML020000027.1 GCA_022702935.2 Bacillota bacterium
ATTGGTGGCCTAATTTTACTCCGGTAAGTGGCCTAAATTTTGATTGACATTAACACTCCCCATACGGGGAGCGACAATGAAATTTTAGATTTAGTTGAAATACAAATAATTTCAATCCACGCTCCCCATACGGGGAGCGACGGTCAAATATGCGCGGTATTTTCATCGTTTAGATATTTCAATCCACGCTCCCCATACGGGGAGCGACAACTTTTTGGCTTTTTCCGGCACTCATTGAGACATATTTCAATCCACGCTCCCCATACGGGGAGCGACAATGCTCTCGGCACTTATTCATGGATGGACTTTATATTTCAATCCACGCTCCCCATACGGGGAGCGACTATATTTTGCCGCTCCTCCAGAATGCAACTATGAATTTCAATCCACGCTCCCCATACGGGGAGCGACACAATCCTTCTTAAAAGTCCAATGACAGACCTAATTTCAATCCACGCTCCCCATACGGGGAGCGACCTCGTCTGCGTTTTGCGCCCGTCAAGGATTGCCTATTTCAATCCACGCTCCCCATACGGGGAGCGACCTGACCGCATGGAGAACCACAGCAGAATTTGTGGATTTCAATCCACGCTCCCCATACGGGGAGCGACGTTAAATATCATCCTGCCATTGTTTCTAAATTTGGATTTCAATCCACGCTCCCCATACGGGGAGCGACATATCATTTAATGATTTTATTGTTATCCAATCAGATTTCAATCCACGCTCCCCATACGGGGAGCGACGAGTGACGGGCCATCGGCCCGGTAATGCACCTGGTATTTCAATCCACGCTCCCCATACGGGGAGCGACGATCGTCGAAGAATAAGGAGGAATCAACTGTGGGCATTTCAATCCACGCTCCCCATACGGGGAGCGACCAAAAGCTGGCTGGGTTTATGGGTGAGTGCGTACTGATTTCAATCCACGCTCCCCATACGGGGAGCGACAATGTAGGATAGTTTGGGGTGGTGGAAATGGCAGAATTTCAATCCACGCTCCCCATACGGGGAGCGACCTCAAGATGCCGTAAAAGTAATTCTCCTTTTTAATTTCAATCCACGCTCCCCATACGGGGAGCGACGAGTACCTGGACAGTGCTATACACATTGTCAGACGATTTCAATCCACGCTCCCCATACGGGGAGCGACGTATTATGAAAGTGCCCGAACCCACGCTTGGGCAATTTCAATCCACGCTCCCCATACGGGGAGCGACCTTGTTGGCGGTGCTGGTATGATTGGTAGAGGTCAATTTCAATCCACGCTCCCCATACGGGGAGCGACGGTCATTTCTAAGCCTTCTGATCGCCCTGTCTTTTTATTTCAATCCACGCTCCCCATACGGGGAGCGACACCAAGCCGAAGGTTTTTTCCTTAAAGAAATAATATTTCAATCCACGCTCCCCATACGGGGAGCGACTTATTCTGTCGCTGATAATTTAGGGATTTGTCATATTTCAATCCACGCTCCCCATACGGGGAGCGACAGCACCGCCGGATTTAGCACCGCCACCGTTACCGTATTTCAATCCACGCTCCCCATACGGGGAGCGACAGTTTCTTATGTTTTGTGCATTGACCTTTATTCTATTTCAATCCACGCTCCCCATACGGGGAGCGACTAAGGTGACTTTATGTTAAAAAAGATAATTTGTAATTTCAATCCACGCTCCCCATACGGGGAGCGACTGGAAATGGGATTATAATAACGGCGCTGAAATTGCAATTTCAATCCACGCTCCCCATACGGGGAGCGACCCGCCAGAAATGCTTACTGAAATAAGCCAACAAAATTTCAATCCACGCTCCCCATACGGGGAGCGACAAGTCCTCTAGCGTAAAATCAAAGGTGATTTTTTATTTCAATCCACGCTCCCCATACGGGGAGCGACGGCATAGACTTAGGAATCGCCTAAGAGGGCTAAGATTTCAATCCACGCTCCCCATACGGGGAGCGACGATATTGCCTCCTGATTTCTGAGTGTAACGAATTTATTTCAATCCACGCTCCCCATACGGGGAGCGACGTAACTGCCCTCTCCTGCATAGTCAGTGCGTTCTAATTTCAATCCACGCTCCCCATACGGGGAGCGACATATTCCCAAACGTTTGGTATTTTGCTTCTTTGATATTTCAATCCACGCTCCCCATACGGGGAGCGACTAACTGGTACAGGACACATCAAAATCCTTTTCAATTTCAATCCACGCTCCCCATACGGGGAGCGACTTCTATGGAAGAGCAATTATTGTCTCTTATGAATGGATTTCAATCCACGCTCCCCATACGGGGAGCGACTAAAATACATAAATAGAGAGGTTGACAAAAATTGATTTCAATCCACGCTCCCCATACGGGGAGCGACTATGGATATTGTAAGACGGTCAGATTTAGTTTTGATTTCAATCCACGCTCCCCATACGGGGAGCGACTTTGGGTTTGGTATCCAGCGTAACAAGCCAGTCATATTTCAATCCACGCTCCCCATACGGGGAGCGACAATAGTATTGTTAATGGCTTTCTACAAATAATTATTTCAATCCACGCTCCCCATACGGGGAGCGACATGGGTTACTCAAGTAGTTTTATGTCGTTTCCAAATTTCAATCCACGCTCCCCATACGGGGAGCGACCACATTCAGCAAGGTTGGTACACCCTGGAAGCTATTTCAATCCACGCTCCCCATACGGGGAGCGACGTGGTATTATGATTGATTTTGAAAAGGCATTTTCTATTTCAATCCACGCTCCCCATACGGGGAGCGACTTTGGGTGAAGATGTATCATCAAATGTTGTGTCAATTTCAATCCACGCTCCCCATACGGGGAGCGACCGGTAAATTGTATGATAGTACATCCTCTGGCTGATTTCAATCCACGCTCCCCATACGGGGAGCGACATGGAAGACGAGAGGACAAAACAGGTAAGGCAAGGATTTCAATCCACGCTCCCCATACGGGGAGCGACTTCTCATTATCCCACCATTCGGCCTTTGTTTTACATTTCAATCCACGCTCCCCATACGGGGAGCGACTTTCAAATTTAGGTGGTTCGTTGGTGCTTCCGAAAATTTCAATCCACGCTCCCCATACGGGGAGCGACTTTCCAGTATAACTTTATCGTTGTAGTACTTCCAGATTTCAATCCACGCTCCCCATACGGGGAGCGACCGGCATATGTCGGGGCTGGCGGTAGACATTAAGTATTTCAATCCACGCTCCCCATACGGGGAGCGACAGCAAAAATGCACAAAAAATTACATCTAATTTTATATATATGCACCATAAGTCCCTCGTTTTTATTTCAAATATTTACTTATCAAGGTGCAAACTAATACATTTTTAGATGTTTTTTCAATTTATTCTAGTGCGAATGTCCCACCCCTTTTATGTACACTTATGGTTCGCACCAGAACGAGCATACTAAAGTATAAGATTACCTTCTACATCAAAGCTAGTTTTCGTGCCATAGTGCTCTACTTTTGTCTTATAATTGTCTCCCAAGTAGTAAAATCTTAAGCTATCTTTTTCTTGATCTATGATGTCTAGCAATACAGCTTTGACTTGCCGACACTTAGCTGCATCCATAACACATTCGAAGACTGAATTTTGAACTCTTTGCCCATAATTAATACATTGTTTTGCTACTTTCCTCAATCTTTTTCTACCTGCTTCGGTTTCAGTATTCACGTCATAGGTTATCAAAACAAGCATATGATTTCACCTACTTCCAGAGAAATGGTGGATAACCATCTAAATCACCTCTTATAAACCGTGCTAAAAGCAGCGCCTGGACATGGGGTACTAAGCCCCACTCGACTTTTTCCTGTAAATAAGGATGCACTATAATATCCTGCTTTCGAGACTGCCAGTGTGAAATCACTGTTTTTTTCATTTCGTCATCCATAATAACCGCACCGTTCTCCTTTTGGATAAATCCACTTGCTTGAACAATCCTTTTATTGATCAGCGATATAACGAAACGGTCAGCAAAAACAGACCGCAGTTCTTCCATAAGATCAAGACCTAGCGACACTCTTCCAGGTCTGTCTTTGTGAAGAAAACCCACATAAGGATCCAGACCGACAGCTTGCAAGGCAGATGCGCATTCATTGGCCAGTAAAGTATAAGCAAATGAAAGCAAGGCATTAACATTATCTGTGGGAGGTCTCTTATTACGGTTTTTGAAGTAGAAATCATCCTTCTGCTGAAGGATGAGATCATCAAAGACAGAAAAATAAACGCTTGCCGCTTCTCCTTCAACTCCTCTTAATTGCTGGGTATCAACACATTCATTAATCTGTTTTAAAGAGTTCTGAAGAAACATTGATTTTCGTTTGAGTTTCTCGCCGTCTAAACGAAGTGGATAGTCTCGAATAGCCCTTTCAATGACCCATCTTGCGTTATATATCTTTCCTGTTATGAAATTCCTTGCAATCTCAGTACATTTTACTTCATCGTCGGACAATCTATATTGGTTTTTTCGCAAGACTACATTTCCGGTTTCAGGTCCGACAACTCGTGCAAGAAATCTCCCATTCAGAGTTAAAAAGCACAGAGAGATATCGCGTTTTGCGCATGCTCCCATTAGTGCTGGACTTGCACCCAAATACCCAAAAGTGACTATACTTTCGAGGTTATGGAGAGGGAGCCTTCCAATCTCTTTATCATTCTCCAAAACAACAATGTTTTCACCGTCCAGAGAAAGATAACGATTGGATGAGGTTATATACAAGGTATTAAGCAGTTTTTTCACATCACCCCTCCTCTCCAACCCTCTTTTTGATATAGTCACTAACAGTTTGTCGATCACCAAGCTGAGGAAGACATAAATCCTTTAATGAGCAAGATCTACACACCTTTGAAGGCCTGACTTTAGGTGTATATTTCCTTTCATAATAATGATGCATCTGTTTTAATGTCTGCTTCACTTCTTCTCGTACAGATAAAGTGAATTCTACTCTTTCCCTGCGTCGTGTTTCTCCATAAAAAAGGCTCCCTTCCTGAATCTCGCAACATAGCATCTCCTCGAGGCACATGGCTTGTGCTGCAAGTTGCAGAATGTCAATATTAGAATCTTTGGGCTTTCCTCTCTTGTACTCCACAGGGTATGGTCGGAACTTCCCCTCTCTTCCATATAACTGAATACCATCGTCATTTCTATGAAATTCTACTACATCACAGATGCCATTGATGCCAAGAGACGAAGAAAACACTGGCATACCCCGGGTTACAAGAACATCACCTCGTTTTTCAAATGCTTGACCATCATGAGCTTTCTGATGAAGCAATTCGCCCTCAACAGTTCTTAAATTATCCTTCCAAAGCTTTTCAATATGTATGAGAGCCCATTGTCTCGGACAGAAGGCAAAATGCTGGATACCCGCTAGATTCAGAAAATCCTCTTCATTATAAACCTTCATATACATCTACAGTCAGTCCTGGGAGAGAATCCAGAACAATTTCATAATCTTCAATAGATGAAGGACTCGTTGTCCTGCCAAACGCATCAGTTTTTTGCTTTCTTTCAACCTTGAGTAAATTATGAACCTTGGCAGTCGAGTATTGTCCTATTTTATTGTTATGCCTCCACCAATAAAGCTTCACTAGCTCCATGCTTCCCTCAGGTCTTGCTGAACTTGCATCATTTACAAACAAAGTTCTTATGGCCTCTTTAATTTTCTCAGCATCTTCCTCTGTAAAGCCAGTAAGTTCGGCAAGTTGTACATTGATGCTACCTTTCAGGATATATACACCAAAATCAACCCTATGCTTCATACCCATAGTGTCCGAGGATTTCTTAGCTGTTTCAGTAGGTTCACTGTTGACACTCTTTGTAATCTGAATGCTGGTAATATCCACTGGATCGACACTAAAAGCTGAATGGATAGAAACAGGGCCTCTGATGCCCACAGATAATCCATCTCCACTTTCATCTTTTTTGCCCTTAAAAGCAAATACCTGTCCAAAGCTTCTGACATCAATCCAACTTTTACAAGCGATCCTTGCATACTCCTCTTTACCTTTTGCTGCTTTTAGTTCAGCATTTGCCTCGGCACGGCTTCGTAATGATGTGAATTCATCTACTTTCTTATCATCGGATTGGACAAAAACATTTTCCCCCATATCCAATAAACGATTTCTGATTTTACGTTTGATGCAGACATCGGATATCTCTCCATGGCCATTATAAGTTGTTCTGGGCATATTTCCATTAAGAGGATCCCCATTAGGATTCGAGTGTTTAACAGTGATAATAGCGGCAAAATCAATCTTGTTCTTCAACAGATTCATCATAATCTCCTCCTGTAACTTTTTTACTATTTGGTCTCAAAGCATTCTTCTGAGCATCAAAACCTAATACCATTCGACCATCCAGATTCTTGAGCTTTAAAAATGACTCAGGATCAATTTTTGCGGATATAGCTCCAATTAACTGGTAAAGCTTGCTTCCGCGATTGCCCAACCTTTCTTTATAAGGGATGAGCTTATTATTGATAATAGCCCAAGTGCTGCAAGGTTCAGCTGCAAAGCGCGTAAAGAGTCTCATGGCATTGGTTTCACGTTTTTCATTTTGAAGATTTAGGGCATATCTTTCAATTTCATCAGCAACAGCAAGAAGTCTCCCACAGTTGTAAACAATATCAGTGCTGTCTTCCATCACATTCACTTCCCATACCTCCTTAAAATTTGATTTTTCAAGACGATGCCTTCTATAAATTGCACAAGTAATAGTAAGAACTTTATACCAGTTGTAATCCTCGCTGTAATTCTGTGGATGTAGTGCTTTTCTTACAAGCGCGTTGACAATATCTAAAGGTACATGAGCTCTTTCAACAATGCAGGGTATGAGGCGCTCCACTACAGCGCTTACTACTTTTCCCTTAGCACTAATAAAACCATTTTGCTCTGTGCCAAAGGCTGCATGAGCAATATCCTCCAGGCCAGGAGAGCCTTTGAAGACAATATTTTTCTTATTGAGTCTTTTATACCTGTGAATCCATGCACACTGTTCATGCCAAGCTTTGATATTGTCAAACAAGTCATTACCTTGAAGTCCATGGAACTCTTTGTAGTAAGTGATAGCCATTCGGCCGGTTGTAGCCGCATCCAACCCTATAATCGCTAATCTTGAGTTGCTTGTAAGATTGGCTTTATAGCCCATCATAGCCTTGTTAAAACGTCTAGCGACCTCTTCTTTGGTATCAATCACAACCTCATCTTTGTCATCAAGAAAGAAATCCTCTTCAAGCAAGGCTTCATCAACTGTATCCCCCGTAAGGCATGGTAACTTTTCATCCTTCGTCCCCCACAGCAGGAAGACCCTTTCACCCTTGTCGCCAAAGCGCTTTCCCTGTTTTGCGATAAGCCATTTCAAGGCATTATGAGCCTTCTGAGAGACCTCAAAGCCAATTTGGACAGCCTCCTCTGGTTTGCTAAACCGTCCCCGATAAGTAAAGCCCGTACTGTCATTTGCAGAGATAATTTTCGCTTTATCTCCTGTATTTCGAATTTTTGACGGATGATTCGTTGAACAGGCCACCATTTTCCCGGTTATATAACAGAGCTGAGGCTCACTTTGCTGGCTTGCATAGTAATGAATATAGTCCTGCTGAA
>JAKIML020000043.1 GCA_022702935.2 Bacillota bacterium
GCATTCCTGTTTGCCTTTGTAGTACTCCAAAGCGTGTTCTCCAATGCCGGAATGAAGGGCGGATTCAAGCTGTTACTGCCTGGTTGGATGAAGGGCAAGGTCAAGATGGAGTTAAAAGAGACTGTGAAATCCTAGAGCCAGAACTGTTATAATAAACCCGCAAACCAATAAGGTATGCGGGTTTTGTTGTAAATGAGCATGCAAATAATTTATAATTGCTTCTATAATGTCACGATCAATGTGGTATATGATTAATGTTTGACTTTCACCGGCTTTAAATGAAGCATTGATTGGACTTTTTTGCATCAACACAGGCATACTACAGGAGGAATGCATCATGGGAAAAAAGATTTTAAGTCTTACGCTGACCTTAGCTCTGTCAGCGACACTCGTGCTGGGAGGCTGTTCAGCAAGAAATTCAGCGGAGAATGGGGATGAACCCAATAAGTATACGGTAGCATCAAAGGAGCCGGTGGAAAATGTGAAACCCACCAAAACGTCCGAGCCTTCTTCTAAGGAAGGCAAAGCAACGGATCTGGGACCGGCCGTATTGAAGATTTCGGCATACAAAACCGTTTCGGCAGGCGATCATTCTCTATATATAGACGATGAAGGCAATCTCTGGGTCTGGGGACAAAATAGGTTTGGCGAGGTGGGAGACGGCAGCGACACGACACGCATTATGCCTTTTAAGGTTATGACGGAGGTTGTCTCAGTCTCCTCAGGGGGCTTTCATTCCATGGCCATCAAGTCAGACGGCAGTCTGTGGGCTTGGGGCCACAATGACCGAGGTCAATTGGGTGATGGGACCAATGAGGATAAATATCTCCCGGTAAAGATTATGGATGATGTGACATCGGTTACTGCAAGCAACTGGGCCACCATGGCCATTAAGACCGACGGCAGCCTGTGGGCTTGGGGACTGAACCATTACGGGGCACTGGGCGATGGTACCAACCAGGATAGAAACACGCCAGTTAAGATTTTGGATCATGTGGTTATGGCAGCGCCAAGCGATGAATACGCACTGGCTATAAGAGCTGATGGCAGCCTCTGGGGCTGGGGCGGAAATTCTTACGGCCAGTTGGCCGATGACCAGGGCTTTATGTCCTCCAGACCCCCGTTTAAGATCATGGATGATGTCGTATCGGTTGCAGCCGGCGGCCAGTTTGCCTATGCCATCAAGTCTGACGGCAGCTTGTGGTCCTGGGGGAGCAACGGATGCGGCGAACTGGGAGACGGCACCAGAGAGGACAGAAGGACGCCTAAAAAGATCATGGATGATGTAGTATCCATTTCGGCTGGTAATCAGCATGGTATGGCGCTTAAAAAGGATGGCACCCTTTGGGCCTGGGGCCGGAACGATGTGTACCAATTAAGTGAAAACTGCACCGAGGAATTAGTGCTGAGCCCTGTTCAAATCATGGAGGATATTGCAATGGTTTCTACCGGAAACCATGTCACCCTGGTTCAGAAGAACGATGGCACCCTTTGGGTTTGGGGAAGCACTGAAAAGGGCAGCTTAGGCTACAGTACCGTTTTTGGTTCACCCGTCCCTGTAAATCTTATTATGGGCAGTACAGTGGAAATCTATTATAGATAGGACCACTAGCCTTTAACGTTAATTCATTTAGCATCAGTACGCATGGTACTGGCTTTTAAGAATTTGAATAGCAAACCATATGAATATCAGAACCCGTGGAATGACGTTTCCACGGGTTCTTTATTGCTGCTTTTAGTCTATATGCTTCTTGATTTCATTGATCTTATTCTTCAGTCCCAGAATGATTTTTTTGTTTTGCACAATTTCCTCGCCAAAAACCCCTTTTTTCATCAGGTCATTGGTCTGCTCCTCAAAGATTCTGAGGCATTCCTTGTAGTAAAGCATGGCATCGGCATATTTTCCTTCACTTTCAAGGTTCAGAGCCTTGGTGCCAAGCTCTTTTACTGTCTCCGCTCTCCTTATTGAGTTAATGTTAAAGCCTATTTCCTTGATTTTTTCTTCGGTATGCTTTTCTAATTTTTTGTCAATGATACCGTTTTTGCTTTCCTTTTTGTCCTGATTCTTGCCTTTGTCAGTGCCTTTGCTGATGCCTTTTTCCATATGCGACCCATCCGCCTTTCCCTGTAAAAGTCAGTACATCATGCCACACTCTTATTCTATTACATCTAGCGCACAGCTCACAAGAAGAGAAGGCCTCTCACGCATATCGTCCAGAAAACAAAAAAGACCAACCTGTTCGGTTGATCTTTTTTCCTTTGGTTGCGGAGGCGGGATTTGAACCACACGACCTTCGGGTTATGAGCCCGACGAGCTACCAGGCTGCTCCACTCCGCGACGTCATTTTGAGTGCTTTTATAGTATAGCACCGGTTTTAAAATTTTGCAACCCCTATTTGACGTTTACCAAAAATTTACGTTACCCGCCTCGCTATCTGATTGGAAAACCTGGCTTACAACGCTATATTGCGTGTTGTGATTATCCTGTTCTGTTTTGCACCCTTTTGCCTGAGCGTATTACAACTTGTAATTCTAGTTGCAGTAAACCTTGCTATTGGCTTACCCCTTTCACCGCAAATTCAATCTTTGTAAATATCTCCTTTGCGGTTGTAACCTTGGACATATCGGAATGGATCTCATAATCCTTACCCAGCACATGACCCGTTCCCACAATCTCAGGAACGATTGTTCCCTCAGTTGCTTTTCCGGTATCAAGGCTGGCCTTCCACAGGATGGAGGGCTGCCCGTTCACGTCATTGTAACCCTCATCGCCTTCTTTAAGATCCTTCTTATAGTAATCATTATAGTCGAAGGAGACATTGGCCTCCAAATAGATATTCACTGTCTTTCCCACAAAATCCTCAGGGATTTGGCATTTTATTATGGCTGTATCTTTAGAGGGGCTTGCGCTGCTTATGGCGTCAAGCTGAGTGGCCCTTTCACTTTCCTTGCCCAGGAACTCCCTGCCCGCAGCCCCATACCATATGGGAAGCGCAGAGGGCCTGTCACTGCTGCCCGTCCACTTATTCTGAGCCACTTTCTTTGTGGCATAAATTGTCTTTACCGAGCCGCCATCATCCTCCAGCCAGATGGTAAATGTGGGATAATACTTCCCAAAGATGCCCCCTGCATAGGCGTCCTTGTTAAGGCTTAAGCTAACTTCAAGATAGGGCTTTGATGGGTCAACGGAGCCCATGGTCTGCGAATTGCTGCCGCAGCCTGATAATAGCATAACACAAACCAGCAATAACAAATAAACCCGTTTCATCCTTTTATCTCCTTATCTTTTTTACAAACTATTACGCCTATGATGCGTGTTTGTCTGATATTGCCCGTCAGTTATGGTGCGTTAAGAGAGCTGAACCTTCATCAGGAGGCGTAATGGGCCTGTTTGCGGCTAAAGCCGAAGATGGCTAAAGCAAAGAAGGCAAAGGCGAAGGCGCTGATGACACCAATGTTGAGTAATACATCAGACAGGGTCTCACCCCTGATAAGCGCTTCAATTCCATCCAGGGCCCAACGCTGGGGCAGGAACATGGCCATCTTCTGCATATAGTCCGGCATGAGCTCAATATCCCAAAAGCAGCCTGAAATGAGGCAGGTAGGATAGATAAAAAGGGTTGACAATGTGCCGAAATGGTTTTCATTTTTAGCGAAGGACACCAGCATCAAATTAACGGCCACTCCTGCCACAAGCAGCGGAAACATCATAATCATCAGTATGGATACAGGCACGCCCACATCAATCTTAAACAAATAGCGAAGGAGAAGCATAGTCAAGAGGGTTTGTCCGGTCACCAGACCTATATTCACCACAACATTGCCCAGGATGAATTCGTAGCCCTTAATGGGCGCACAGCGTATCCTGGACAGGGTTCTCTCCTTCTGTTCACGGATGATGAGGGAGGCGGTTCTTCCTGCGCCAACCAGAAGGAAC
The DNA here is from genome assembly GCA_022702935.2 of Bacillota bacterium. Classification (GTDB taxonomy): domain Bacteria; phylum Bacillota; class Clostridia; order DSM-8532; family DSM-8532; genus DTU059. Next base: position 3,938 of record JAKIML020000043.1, read on the forward strand.
TGGATGAGAAAGCCCATTCCCATATAGGTGATGATATAATTGTTGACCATGTTCTTTACATCCGAAAGCTCCACCTTGGTGGTTAATGCCTGAAATTGTTTGTAGAGCGTATTGTAGACTTCAATATCCTTTCCTGCACCTTGAGCCAGCAGCCTTTGATTACGGAGAAAGGTTGTAAGATAGCTGTCCAGCCATCCGGTCACCGCAAAGCCTTGAACCGACACCACATCGATTTGCTTTGTTCCATCATTTAAGAAGCTCTGTGTGAAGCCCTCGGGAATGACCAGGGCACAATCCAGCTTTCCGCCGGTAATAGCGCTGTTTATTTGGTCTTCTTCAATATGGGAGACCTTGAAACGATCCTGGCTCATGAGATCCTCTATCAGCTTTTGAGAGATGATGCCCTGATCCCTGTCGGCAATACCTACACGGATGGTGGTGCTTTCAACATTGCTGTATATCATCAAAGGGATGAGAATGCCAATGACCGGAAGGATGACGAAGATAAAGATATTGCTCTTTTTTCGAAAAATCTGGCGGAGTAGGTTGCGGGCAATGAGTAAAAGATTGTTCATACCTTTACCTCCTTTTTCGAGAATATGGCCGAAATACTGATAAAGATCACCGCGATAGAAAAACATATGATGATCGTGGTGCCCAGGGAGGAATAATCATTGGCGTACACGATGCTCAGTATGGTCTTGTTAATCCATTTGATGGGGGAGATATAGGCCATAGTGCTCAATATTCCGCCCACGCCAAAGATATCAAGGTTCACATAGCCTCCGCCCAAGAACACCAGGATGGGTATAAGGGTCTGTATCAAAGCGTAAGCGTTTTCATGGGACTTAAAGAGATAGGCAAAACCGATGCCCACCGAGACCATCATCACGATCTCAGCCAGTATGACCAAAAAGACCGAGAATAGATCCTCTCCCCAATTAGCGCCCAAAAAGAGCTTGCCAATAATGAATACGAAGATTACCTGGCACAGGGTGGTGATGATAACCCCTATCCCTTTGGAAATCAGCAGCTCATGGTTTTTAACAGGAGTGATGAAGATCCTGTACAGGGTTCTGTGCCTTTTATCCTCCACCACGGTGGACATGGCAGCCAGGCTTGAATACATGATGATGAGGGTGAGCATGGTAATGGCGTAATAGTCCATTGCTCGCGGACTCTTGCTCCTGTTTAGGGATACCTGTCGGGTAAAGCTTTGCGAGGTATCGGTATTTGCCATGGTTTGTAGGGCCTCAGGATGGGTCTGCGCCACCGTCGTCATCACATCAAAGGTTTGCGTAAAGCTCTTCATGATGGTCTGGAGGAATGAGGCATTGTAACCACTGCTATCCCGGGTGAAAATGGTAATCCGGTTTTCTCCCACAAGGATGAATCCGTGAGTTTCGCCGCTCTCCACAAGAGCCTTTGCCTTGTCGATATCAGGTTCTTCGGCTAAAAAAACGTGTGCTTCATGGCTTACGGGCAGAAAATCCCGTTCAAAGGCCTGGGCCAGCAAGGAGTCGCCTTCCTTGGCATACAGGCAGGAGAGATCCTCAAGATCCCCATCATCGGCATAGAGTCCCGAGAGGGCAAAGCCCAGCACAAGGGTGAGAACCAGGGGAAAGAGTGTCATAAGAACGAGCCCGCCGGTATCCCGAAACTGCTGTTTGACTTCCTTGACAATAAGTCGAACAATCTTCATATGCCTTACGCCTCCTGATCCCTGAGTTTTCGGCCGGTGAGGCTTAAAAAGACGGTTTCAAGATCGGGGGTTCGGCTTTCTATATTACGAATAGTGTTATCCGAGGTCATCAGGGTATTGATGATTTTAGGGAAGCTGACCACATCCCTGGAGGTGCTGATGCGAAGCTCATTCTCATGAATATTGACATTTTTAACCCCGGGAATATCGAGAAGGGCTTTTTCATCCACCTTAAGGCCGTTCTCCACGGTGATGCAAAGGGTGTCGGTATCGCTGACCATGGCTTTGAGCTCCTTGGAAGTGCCCTCGGCAATAACCTTGCCATGATCCATAATGGCAATTCTGGAGCAGACCTCCTCCACTTCCTCCATGTAATGGCTGGTGTAGATAATGGTGCTTCCTCGGCGATTAAGCTCTTTGACAGACTGGAGAATATGATTGCGGGACTGGGGATCAATGCCCACGGTAGGTTCATCCATGATAATCAGCTTGGGCTTGTGGGCGATGGCACAGGCGATGTTCAGCCTCCTTTTCATACCTCCCGAGAAGCTTTTGGGGAACCGCTTCTGGTAGTCGGTAAGTCCCACGAACTCCAGAGCTTCAAGGGTATTTTTGTGAAGCTCCTTTCCCTTGATACCGTAGAGTCCGGCAAAGAAGCTGATATTTTCGTAGGCCGTGAGATCGTTGTATACGGCAATATCCTGAGGGACAATGCCTATCTGGGTTTTGGCAAAGTGCTCATGCTTTAAAGGATCCTTGCCAAAGATTCTGAGCGAGCCTGAATTGGGGCTCAGAAGCCCGCAAATGACATTAATGGTGGTGCTTTTTCCAGCGCCATTGGGTCCCAGCAGGCCAAAGATCTCACCCTCGCGGACTGAAAGATCCACATTGTCCACAGCCACAATGGATCCGAATCGTTTGACGAGACCATTGAGTTCAAGTGCTATCATCCTTAAAACCTCTTTTCATCATCAAAGGGTATATCATGCTATAAACACGGCTGCATTCATGCCTTATGATGATTATATAGAGATCCTTCAGGGTGATTGAAGTATCATAGGTCATGATTTTGAGGTGACAAAAGTCATGTGAGCCTTCCGCCGTTGAGATAATAGATGGCCACCTGGGTCCGGTGCTCCAGGCCGGTTTTGTCCAGAATAGATGTGATATAGTTCTTGACAGTTCCTTCAGAAATAAACAGGGCAGCAGCAATCTCCCGATTGGAAAGGCCCTGGGCGATGAGCTTCATGATCTCAAGCTCCCTGTCTGAAAAAAGGGTGGTGTCAAAATGAGGGATATCTTTTGCAGAGGGAGCGGGAGACAGGCTGTCCTTAAGTTTTTCCAGCACTACATGCTCCATGACCGAGCCCCCCTGATATACCATTTTTATGGCCGCCTTAATCTTGTCAGGGGCATTGTTTTTCAGAAGATACCCCTTTGCGCCCGATAAAATGGCCTCACGGATCAGGGAATTATCATCGAAGGTGGTGAGAATTAAAACCTTAACAGAGGTTCTTTGACAGATTTCCCGGGTCGCGGCCACCCCATCCATGACGGGCATGCGGATATCCAAAAGGGCCACGTCGATGTCAGAATGGGAAAGACAGGCCTCAACAGCCTCTTTTCCGTTTGAAGCACAGGCAACGATTGAAAACTCCGGATCCATACCCAGAATGATATTAAGTCCTTCTCGTATCAGGGCATCATCATCAGCCAGCAGAAGCCGAATGGCCATAGTGTTCCTCCTTTAGCGGTATGAGCATGGTCAGAGAAAAACCGCTGCTTGTATCAATGAGCAGCTTTCCATCAACCGAGCAAAGCCTTTCCTCCATCCCCGACAGCCCCAGTCCTTTTTTAAATTCGCCGCTGACCGATCCGTTATCACTGAGCTGGAGCCTTGCCATCCTATTCATAATATACAGGGAGACAGAGACTTGGGTGGCGTTGGAATGGCGCAGTACATTGGTCAGTCCTTCGGTGACATTTTCTAAAAAAATCTTCCAAACGGCAGGGGATAAACGAGAGATGTCTCCCTCATAGGTCAGGGAGGCCTGAAGCCCGTGCTGGGACTTAAAATCATCCAGCATAAGCCTGATCCGATTAAGCCCCATTTGCTCCGACGGCGGCTTCATATTACGAAGGGTTACACGGATACTTTCAAGGCCATCCCGCAGGGCTTCGATGACCTTGTCCAGCATGGCAGAGGCCTTATGGGGATCCGATGCTGCCAGGAGCTTAACGGCCTCCAATTGCATGAGGCTCCCTGAAATGGAGTGTCCTACTTTATCGTGAATCTCCTGAGCGATTTTATTGCGTTCCTCAAGCTGGGCCGTATAGGTTAACTGCTGCTTAAGGGCTTCACCACGGCTGATTTTAACATGCAGCCGGTCATTTTCAAGACTGAGGGTATAAATCTGCTTTTGAAGGTCCTCAAGCCTATACTCCCTGTCTATGAGCACCAGAAGCGCAATGCAGAAGCCCGAAACCAGGGCGTGAAGGGCATAAAGGCCATGAATGAAGGAGAATGGAAAGACGGCCGCAAGGATGAGAAGCCCCCATAGGGTCTTTATCCTGAGAATATAAATGCCTTCCAGACATAGAATGGGTATCGTTAAAAGCATGATGGGAAAGAAACATGGCATGACAAGCGTAAACGCCATCGAAAGCATGAGAAAGACCAGCTTAAGCTTTTTTTGCTGTGTGACAGGAATTAAAACCCCAAAGGCCATGATGACTAAAGGATAGATGACTAAAAACGCAAAAGACCTACTGGGGGTATCAAGATGTATGATGATACCATAGCCCAGGGTTATAATTTTGGCAATCAGGATGGCGTTAACCATCAGGCTTATTCTCCTTAAGAGAGGTTGGGGCGGTGATATCCTCATTTTAGCAAGGGCTTATGACCCGGGCAAGAAATATCATTACATCCTGGAACTTGACAGCAGAAAATAAAAATCCCGGCATGCACCGGGAAGTTTAGGGGAGGAAGTCCTGGGCTTAAGGATTAATGTAGGTATTGCCATCCAGAGGAATCAGTACCTGAAGGCCGGGCTGACTGTTAATAAGGCCGATGGCATAAATGGTGTAGAATCGATCGGGCAGTATGTGAATGTTGGGGACTTCCAGTATCACGTCATTGGTTCCGGCCACTCTGAGTCGGATATTATAGGTTTGAGACGGTGCTATGATATAATGGGTGGTCTCCTTGAACCGGACATCGCTGAATAGTACCGTGCCATCGGGCAGTATTACATCCACATTGGGCGTGGTGGGGGCTAGATGGCTGAACCGCAGCATGGCTGTTCCCTGGGGGATGGGAATCTTAGGCTCTGCAATGGGCAGGAGACTGATATTGGGAAGCTGTCCCGCAACGGCTATGGTATAGATGGTGAGGTCGGGCAGAGTGGCTGTGGTTACTATGAGAGGGGTATCCCTCCTGCCTGCGGGAAATACTTCAAACTGGTAGGTTCCGGCTTTTAAGGCCCGATATTCGGTGAATCCCCTGTAATTAAGATTTCTGGCCAGGGGAATACCATTGGCATACACATCCACGGCAGGCGCATTGGGAACCGCATGCAAAATCCTTATATGAATGGAATTATGCTGCGGCATATAGGCATTATGGGGCGTCAAATTATGGGCAAAGAACATTTAAGTCACCTCTATGAATTTATCCGTGAGCTACTTTAATATATGACAGCTTGGACAAAAAGGTCATAGGTGGTGAAAAGCCACAGGCCCAAGGGGTGGGGGCAGTGATTTTTTGGGCATATCCGGGGGGTTGTCTCAATAATATTTTAATGTAAATGTAATATTCCGTACCGGGATTCGGGGATGGTAAATTATACCTAAGGTTGCATCCTTAGTGTTTTATTGATATAATGTACGAAGCAAATGGAATAAATCGTCATATAGTTGTAATATATGCAATAAAAAAAGGCTGAATTTCTTAATAAAAGAAAACGGAGGACCCACTCACTGGGGTTAATCCATTGAAAAATGGTAGGGGGCTCCTATTCCCCGCACCCGTCAGCTAACTCCGGAAGCCTAAATAGGAGGAAACCATGAAAAAACAGAAGCCAAATGCTTCATTCATCATCCTGGTCGCGCTATTTATCCTCACGCAAGCAACCTTTGCTTTTTCCGGTACGCTATTCCCCCAAGGGGTTACTGAAGATAAAGCTGTTGAGAATAACGAAATTCTTGCAATAGATGATAATGCAGAGCTATTAGCCACAAATGATGCTGAGACATCTATGGATACACAGGAGCTTAAGGAACTGGCGGCTGAAACACTTTTACCAGTTATTCAGAATTCAGTTCTGGCATCTGCCTCAAAAGTTCCTGAAACATCTCAGACCGCTTTAGCCGCTGCAGCAACAGAAACCACTCAGGCAGCTCTAGAAGCTCAGCAGGCGGCAACAGAACCAAAGAAAGAAATCAAGCCCGTCGTTCGCTATGTCAATGCAAACACCCTGAATGTCAGAGAATCACCCAGCAGTGAAAGTAAGCTGATAACAACCATCGGCAGAGGCGATAAAGTTACCTATTACGAAACTGAGGGCGAATGGGCCAGAATTATTACATGGACTGATAAGAAAGGGTACATCCTAGCCAAGTATCTTGTGGATTCTGAAAAAGATGTTCAGAAGGTTGAAAAGAAAACAACCACCTCCACCCCCAAGAAAACCTCTACTGTTTCCCGCTCCGGCTCCGATTCTGCAGCTTCTTCCGAGCCCCCAAGCGCTGAGGCACAATCCCTGACAGAGCAAATCATTGAATATGCTAAAAGCCTTCAGGGTGTAAAATATGTTCATGGCGGTTATTCCACCAAAAGTCTTGACTGCTCAGGCTTTACGAAGTTTGTCTTTGCCAAATTCGGTATATCGCTTCCACGTTCATCCTCAGCCTATTCAGGTGTAGGCACCAAGGTATCCCGTTCGGATATCAGAGCTGGCGATATCCTTCTGTTTGACGGCTGGGGAAACAGCACCCTGAATCATGTGGGCATCTATATTGGCAACGGCCAGTTCATTCATGCCTCAACCACAAAGGGCAAGGTTGTCATTCAGGACCTTAACTCCTACAGAGGAACTTATTTAGGTGCAAGACGCGTTATCAAATAATAAGGTCTTGCGAAATTAAATAGTGAAGATTTTAAAAGGCTCCCTAGCGCAGGGAGCCTTTTTGCACCTCTGATACAGCCAATACTTGAACACGTAAAAAATTAGTAAGAAATTTTTAAGAAACCCGCGAACCATTTGAACCATGCCGCGTCTAATAACTAAGAGGTATCATTTTCCATGGGAGATTACAGTATATCCATTGTCTGGAAATTGGTATTGTGGTATAACGGGGATGAAGCGTTTTTGGCTATCCCATAGATATACAGGAGATAAAATGGCTCGCAACATAAAGATCATTACGACGGACATCAAGAATCCTTGGATTAATCTTGCCCTTGAAGAGCATTTTTTATCACAGCCGACAGACACCGCCTGTTTGTTCCTTTGGCAGAACAAGGACACCGTTGTTATTGGCAGAAACCAAAATCCATGGACCGAATGCAACCTCAACCTTATGGAGGAGGACAATGTAAGATTAGCCCGGAGAATCACCGGCGGGGGTGCAGTTTTTCATGACAGGGGAAACCTGAACTTCTCCTTTATTTTGTCCCGGGATCTCTATGATGTTAAACGGCAAAGTCAGGTTATTCTTAAGGCATTAAGCAGCCTGGGCATTGAAGGAACCATGAGTGGCCGCAATGACATGACGGCAAAGGGGAGGAAGTTTTCGGGGAATGCCTATGGCTTACGAGGCACCAATGCCCTTCATCACGGAACCCTGCTTATTGATGCCGATATAGACAGAATGTACCGTTATCTTTTGGTCTCGGCGGATAAAAAGAAGATTCCGGAAACCGCTTCAGTGAGAAATCGGGTTATCAATCTCAGAGACATTAATCCGAGCTTGAATATAGAAAAAGTTAAGGATGCTGTAATAGAGGCCTTTGAGGATGAATACGGCCCATGTACCGAACGCATTCACTATAGTGAAAAATGTGGATGCATGTGGCCCAAGGATGCCGCTTTCCGACGCATTGTGGCCCGGAATGGCTCCTGGGAGTGGTGCTATGGAGAGACCCCGGATCATGATATGACCCTTAAGAACAGATTCTCCTGGGGCGGCATAGAACTCTTTTTTAAGTTGGTGGATGGCCTGATAGTAAAAGCTGAGATCTACTCGGATGCCCTTTGTGAGGAACTGATTGGGAGACTTCCCGAGGTGTTTGTGGGCGAGAAGCTTTCGGGCTGCCATTTGTCACAGAAACTTAATAAATCCAAGGCGACCCTTACCGATCTCACCAAAGATAGTGATTATAAGGATCTTGTACTGGATGATCTGGCTGCCTGGATTCAGGGCATGCTCTAATAGACAGTAGAAGGTTCTCATATACATTGATAGAATGGAAAAAGATGAGCACGAGGTTTTATATGCATCAAAACAAAGGAGGTTCCTATGTCCACAATCATCAAACTGGATAATGTGTACAGGGCGTATCGGATGGGCTCGGAACGGATAATGGCTGTGAACGGCATCAGCCTTGACATAGAAGAAGGCGAAATCTGTTGTCTGCAAGGTCCTTCGGGATCGGGAAAATCAACCCTTCTTCATATGATGGCTGGCCTGGATAAGCCTTCAAAGGGTTCCATTTACATAGGCAAGACACGGATTGAGACCCTGAACGAAAACCAATTGGCCCTTTTCCGACAGCGCTATGTAGGCTTTATCTTTCAAAGCTATTACCTTATCCCCACACTGACGGCGCTGGAGAATGTGTCCATGCCCCTTACCTTCTGCGGCATTCCAAAATCCAAGCGTATCAAGATTGCCAAGGAATTGCTGGAGGCGGTGGGATTAAAGGATCGTATGAAGCATAAGCCCGCACAGATGAGCGGCGGTCAGCAGCAGCGTGTCAGTATAGCCAGAGCCTTCTCCAATAATCCCAAGGTGGTCTTTGCCGATGAGCCCACCGGGAATCTGGACACGGCGACCACCTTTGAAATGATGGATCTGATGACAAACATGGCCAAACAGCGAAATCAAACCCTGGTGATTGTCACCCATGACACTGAAATCTCCTCCTATGCGTCACGCATTGTGAGGATTCGCGACGGAAAGATAGAAAAGATTGAGAATGGAAGGGATATGCATGATGAGAAAATTAACGCTTAAGAAAACACAAACTTGGATTGTACTGGTGGTCTTTCTTTTCACCACTTTCGTTAGCATGACGGGTTTGACCTTGCCTGCCAACGCGGCCAATGATTTGAAACTGATTAACGTAGCAACAAACCCCTCAACGGTTATTCCCGGCACATTCTTTGATTTGGCGTTGAATTTTGAGAATAACAGTGCTGATACCATTACGGTTAATTCCATTGATTTCAGCGGGAACTCCAATATTTCCATTGGCAAGGGATTAGATTATGCCATCAATGAGACCATTTCAGGGGAAGACACTAAGGCATTTGAAATCAAGTCCATGAAATACTTCGGGTCTTCTTCGCTCCTGAACCTGAGCTTTACCGTAAAGTATACAATATCGGGTGTTCCGGGTACATATGAAAATACCATAGTGATTCCAGTAGAGCAGCCTAAGACAGATCCCAATCCCCAGCAGCCCGATACCTCTAAATACAAGCCCACCTTCCAGGTCGATCTTTCAAGCTATAATGTGGTAGAGGCGGGAAAATCCAATACCATACAACTTTCCATTAAGAATACCAGTTCTCTCTATGAAGCACGCAATATTGTTTATGTGCCTGTTTATGACAAGGATTCTCCTTTTGTCTCCAGCAAGGCTGTTTCGTCCATGCCTATAAGCCGGCTTGATAAAAGCAGCACAACCAACGCCAGCATTTCTGTTGAGGTAGACAAGTTTGCGGCAGAGGGAACCTATCCCTTCACTTTTAAGCTGTCCTATACGAACCCATGGAATACCGAATATCCTGCAGAGACTTTTACCATATACCTTAAGATAACCAATCCCCAGACCAACGCCAATCTTGAGATTAATTTCAAAGATGGTAAGAGTGTCTCTGCCGCAGCAGGCAGCACCTTTGCCGTGCCTCTCTCCATCTGGAACAAAGGTTCCTTTACCGCGAAAAATGTAAAGGTTACCTTAACAGGGCTTTCACAGGATACTTTCACCCTGGCCTCTGGAACCGGCCGTTATGACTTTACCCGAATCTACGGCAATGAAGCCTATGATATGAACTTTACCGTTCGTGCTTCTTCCAGCCTCAAGAGCGGAAGCTATCCCTTGACCTTCAGTATTGAATACACCGATGAAAAGGGCAATAAGGTTACCGATGAACAGCAGGTTTGGATTCCTGTTGCAGGTAATGAGGATAAGGTGTCCCAGATTGAGCTTCTGGACATCACACCTTCCCAGACCAATGTCAAGCCCGGCGAGAGCTTCAGCGTCACTGTCAAGGTGAGGAACAGCGGTGATTTTGAGGCCCGCCAGATTAAGGTTTCAGCCGACGGTACAACCGCGCTGATGCCTGTTTCCCAGAACCTGCATATTATCTCAAGCCTTAAGAAGGATGAAACCAAGACCATCGTCTTTAGGTTCCAGCCCCAGCCCGATGCGGCCAGAGGCAGTGTTCCCGTTACCATTAAGGTGGATTCGGTGGAAGCAGGGAACACCACCTCCATTGCTCAGGCCATATCGGTGTTCATTGACTCTGACAACGACGGCGGCAAGCCTGAAGCAGGAAAGAATGTTCCTAAGATCATTGTCAAGAGCTATGCCTCTACCCCTACGCTGGTACAGGCTGGTGACAAGTTCACCCTGGATCTGACCTTCCTCAATACCCATGCTTCCAAGACTATCCGTAATATCAAGGGTAATTTCATTGTCACTGAGAGCTCCAATGAGACCGGGAATGTTTTCTCACCCGTTGATTGCAGTAACACCTTCTACATTGATGAAATCGGCCCCAAAGGCACCTATGATTGGAGCCTGACCCTGTACACCATCCCCGATGCGAAATCCAAAACCTATACCGTGACCATATCCTTTGAATACGAGGATACGGAGGGGAACCCCTATAAGGCTGATGAAATCATAGGTATTCCGGTTTACCAGCCTTCCAGGTTTGAAACCTCCGAGATCTATATTCCAAACGAAAGTATGCTAGGTCAACCCACCTATGTTGGTTTTGAAATGTACAATATGGGCAAGACCACCATTTACAATGTCAGACTGACCATCGAGGCTGATGAAGGCAGCTTCAATGCCGATCCCAAGAGCAATTACTTTGGCAATTTTGAGTCTGGCTATAGAGAATATTTTGAATTCATGCTTACACCCATGATGCCCGGCCAGGCCAAGGGCCGCATTATCTTCCAGTATGAAACCGCCAGCGGCGAGCAGCAGGAGATGATCAAGGAAATCTCCATGAACGTCATGGAAATGCCCGTTTTTGATGATATGCCTGTGGACGGATTCCCCATGGATCCGGGCGTTGACCAAGCTCCCAAAGGCTTCTTCCAGAGTGTTTGGTTCTATATCATCCTGGGTGTGGTTGTTGTAGGTGTTGTTGTATTGGTCATTGTTCTGGTTAAGCGCAAGCGCAAAAAAGACAAGGAGTTTGAATTTTAATGAAACTTGTCGATCTACTGTTTCTGAGCATTAAGAATCTATGGCGTCATAAGCTGCGTTCCCTTTTGACCATTTTAGGGGTTATGATCGGTACCTGCGCTATTGTGATCATGCTCTCCCTGGGTATTGCCATGAACCGTAATTTCATGACCCAGGTCAATCAGATGGGCAATATCATGCAGATCCAGATCTATAACTACAACTCGGGCGGGAAGACCTCCGACGGCAAGGATATTCCCAAGTTGGACGATAAAATGGTGGCCGAATTAGAAAAGATCAAGGGCGTTGAAGGCGCAACCCCTGTGCTGAATATCTCCGTTAAAATGATTGCGGGGAAATATGTGGGTTGGCTTCAGATCATAGGCATTAAAACCAGTATGTTTGAGGCCCTGGACATCCCTATTGCTCAAGGCCGATCCCTCGAGGATGGGGATACCAACCAGATGGTGATAGGAACCTATGTGCCCAATAATTTCTATAACCCCAAGGCCACCCGCTGGGAGCCGGCCCCTGCCGACTTTAACCTGATGGAGGAGGACACCTCCATAACCTGGGATATGAGTTACGGGGAAAAGTATGCTGACAAGACAAAATCCAAGAACAAGCTCAAGCCCGTCAAGGTTGAGGTTGTAGGCATGGTGGGTCAAACCGGACGTGAGTACGACTGGTCCGCTGTAATGCCCCTGGAAACGGTAAAGCAGTATCAGAAGGAAATTGAAAAGTATAACAAGCAAAATAATGGTTCCGGCGGCATGATCGTTTACGCCAGTGGCTCTTCGAGCAGTACCGACAATGGTTACCAACAGGTTATCGTTAAGGCTAAAACCATTGATGATGTGGTTCCCGTTATGGAGGCCATCAAGGAATACGGCTATGAATGCTATAGTCCTATCCAAATTTTGGAGGAAATGAAGAAGCAATCAGCTGGACTTCGCCAGATCCTTCTGGGTATCGGTATCATGTCCTTCTTCATTGCAGCTATCGGTATTGCCAATACCATGTATATGTCCATTTATGAGCGCACCCGGGAGATTGGTATTTTCAAGGTCATTGGCGCCAGACTCAAGGACATCAAGCATTTATTCATGCTTGAGGCCGGATGGATCGGTGTTTTTGGAGGAATGCTGGGGGTTGGACTATCCTTCCTGCTCTCCTATCTGCTCAACAGATTCAACATTGGCCTGGGGAGCTCCGTGATCTGGACCCCGGAGGGCGAACAAAGACTACCGTCCTCATATATACCCATTTGGCTGGCTTTAGCTGGCTTTGGCTTTTCGCCTGTTGCAAGCCTCATGGCAGGTCTGCTTCCATCCAGAAGGGCTATGAAGCTGAGTGTCATGCGTGCTTTGCGCCAGGATTAAAGGTCTTATCCTCAAAAACCGTTGAAGGGAAAGACAAAAGGTGGAATAAAAAGCCGGGAATTCGCATATAGTTAGAACACTACTCATATAGGATGGATGCTCAGTTTTAGGGCGCTTGTCCTTTTGAAAAGACTCCCTATAATGCTATCCGGGGGCAGTGAGGCAAAAACTCCTGCTCCCGTGATAGAAAAAAACATTTGCATTTTTCAGCTATTTGGTATATTATTCTATATGCCTATCATTAATTAATCGAAAGGAGGTCGCGAATATGTTCAAAAATAAATATATCGGACACGGATTCAGAATTGAAAGCAGGTTTGACATGGTCGCGGCCGCCGGCTCGATCTCATTGGCCCGTCATAGAGGCATTATCCTCTAGTCAAAATCCGGATCATTAAAACCTATAGCTTTAAGTTCTGAGTCATGTGGAAAGCCCTTGGCTTGTTTTGGCATTTCCTGAAAGCTATTTTTTCTTTGGATGATGCCGCTGAGGAACCCTTTGTCTTTTACGGTTCAAAAGGAGGATATAAATGTTTAATAAATTGAAACTGTTGATGCGATTCATGCGGGGAAGCGGCATGACTTACGCCATCAGTATTGTGGCTGTTTTGTTTATGACTGTGTTCGGGGCTGTTACCCCCCTGGTTATAAAGACTACTGTGGACTCCATCATTGGGGATGAGCCTTTAAATCTGCCTTCATGGACGAAAAATATCATGGAGCAAATTGGGGGACTGGCATTTATACGCCAGAATCTCTGGACCGTCCTGATCCTGTTGGTGGCAATTACAGTACTGCAGGGAATCTTCATGTATTTAAAGGGAAAGCTGTCGGCAGTGGCGGCTCAGGAGTCTTCAAAGAGGGTCAGGGAGAAACTCTATGACCATTTGATGCACCTGCCCTTTGACTATCATGTTAAGGCGCAGACAGGTGATATTGTCCAGCGATGCACCTCGGACATCGAAACCGTCCAGAATTTTGTTTCGGGCCAGCTTATTGAAGCGCTGCAGATCATCATGCAGGTCATTGTGGTCATGGGCATTATGATTTCCATGAGCTTTAAATACACCCTTATCTCCATTGTCCTGATACCCATTATATTGGTCATTACCATCCGGTTCTTTATCAATATGATGAAGATATTTCTCCAAACCGATGAAGCTGAAGGTATTATGTCCACAGCCCTCCAGGAGAATCTGACCGGGGTTCGTGTGGTCAAGGCCTTCGGTGCACAGAACTTTGAGATGGAGAAGTTTGATGAGAAGAACAGGAACTATAAAAACCTGAACCTGAAGATTGTGGAGCTGATGGCTGATTTCTGGAGCGGGACCGACCTTTTGTGCATGCTCCAGCACGCCCTGGTACTGACCATTGGTACCTTCTGGGTGGTTGAAGGGGATATTACCATAGGAACCCTGATAGCCTTCTCATCCTATGCGGGAATGCTTGTATGGCCCTTAAGAAGCTTAGGCCAAATGATGGGATTTATGGGCCAGGCCTTTGTTTCGCTGGGACGTATCCATGAGATCCTGGACACCAAGCCCGAGGACTATACAGAGGGCCGCAAGGACGTACCCATTCATGGTGAGATTGTCTTTGACAACGTGCGCTTTGAGTACGAACCTGGAAAGCCCATCCTGAACGGGCTCAGCTTTAAAATTGAGAAAGGAACCACCGTGGCCATTTTGGGAGCCACCGGCTCGGGCAAAAGCTCCCTGGTGCATTTGCTGCTGAGGTTGTATGATTATCAGGGGGGCCATATCACCATTGACGGTGTTGAGCTCTCCCAAATCAGCCGGGAATGGATCAGAAAGCATGTGGGCATTGTGCTTCAGGAGCCCTTCCTGTTCTCCAGAAACATCCGGGAGAACATTCGTATCGGCGACGCTTCCATTAATGATGAGGACATCTGTCGCGCCGCACAAACCGCATCCATTCATGATGCCATCCTGGAATTTGAGAAGGGCTATGATACCATTGTGGGAGAAAGAGGGGTTACCCTTTCAGGAGGACAGCGGCAACGGGTTGCCATTGCCAGAACTGTTGCTAAGGATGTTCCCATTCTGATCTTTGATGACTCCTTAAGCGCCGTGGATACTGAGACCGATGCCCAAATCCGCCAGGCGCTGCGGGAAAGAAGAAAGGACACCACCACCATTATTATCTCCCACCGTATAACAACTCTGGCTGAGGCCGATAAAATTCTTGTCCTGGACAAAGGCTGCATTGTGGAATCGGGTTCCCATGAGGAGCTCATTGCCAAAGAAGGGCTGTATAAAAAGATTTGGGAAATTCAAAGCTCCCTGGGTGAGGATCTTGTTGAAGCCATGCCTGCCGCATCCGTGTAGACTAATCCTGATGTAGAAAGGATGAAGAACTCATGCATTATGAGGAACAGGAATACAGTAAACGCCTTGATCTCAATACTATTAAAAAACTTGCTGTATTCGCAAAACCCTATAAAAAGGGTATTATCACATTAATTATACAGATGGTTCTGCTGGCCTTGGTGGATGCCTTCTTCCCCAAGCTCAACCAGTATGCCATAGATCATTTTGCGGTTAAAAAGACACTGGATGGCTTCTGGATCTACTGTGTGTTTGCCGTGGTGTTGGTGGTTTTCCAGGCATTGAATGTTCGTCTTATGATTCACAATGCCGGAACCATAGAGAACAGCATTCCTTATGATATTCGAAAGGCGGCCTTTAAGAAGCTTCAGGAGCTTCCCCTGGCCTACTATGACAGAACCCCGGTGGGCTGGCTTATGGCCAGGCTGACCTCCGATGTCAGAAGGATAGGGGCTACCCTGTCCTGGCATGTGGTGGATTTCTTCTGGTCCATCTTTCTGGTGGTATTGATGACCATCTTCATGCTGGCTACCAACGTGGGCTATGCCCTGCTGGTGCTCTCGGTAGTCCCCTTGCTGGTGATTATCAGCATGATTTTCCAGAAGAAGATCCTCCATAACTACAGAAAGAACAGAAAATACAATTCTCAGATCACCGCCGGATTCAATGAAGGGATTACGGGCGCTAAGACCATCAAGTCCCTAGGTGCCGAGGAGCACATGCTGGACGAGTTTAAAAAGGTCACCACTGAGATGCGGAACTTCACCATCAGAGCGGCCACCATTTCGTCCCTCTATACGCCCATCATCATATTCCTGGGCAGTATTGCAACGGGATTGGTGCTCTGGAAGGGCGGCATTGAGGTGCGTGGGCAGATTACCAGCTACGGAACACTGGTTCTGTTCACCTCATATGCGGTACAGTTCTTCGAGCCTGTTAAGCAGTTTGCCAGGGTGTTTACCGAACTCCAATACACCCAGGCCTCTGCCGAACGTGTAGTAACACTGCTGGAAACCGAGAATGATATTGTGGACAGTGAGGACGTTATTCAGCTTTTTGGAACTATGTTTGAGTCCAACCGTGAAGAATGGCCCAAGTTTAAAGGCGACATTGAGTTTAAGAATGTGACCTTCCGCTATAAAGAGGGCGGAAACATCCTTGAAAACTTTAATTTGACCATTAAGGCCGGTGAGAAGATAGCCCTTGTTGGAGAAACGGGCTCGGGAAAGACCACCATTGTCAATCTGGCCTGCCGCTTCTATGAGCCCACTGAGGGTCAGATCCTTATTGACGGTGTGGATTACCGGGAACGCCCCCTGCTGTGGCTGTATTCCAACATTGGCTATGTGCTTCAGGAGCCCCATCTCTTCAGCGGCACCGTAAGGGAGAACATTGCTTACGGGCGCCAGGGCGCTACTCAGGAGGATATTGAAGCTGCGGCCAAGATCGTCAATGCCCATGACTTCATAGTCAACCTGGAGAATGGTTATGATTCGGAGGTAGGCGAGCGGGGAAGCCGTTTATCTACCGGTCAGAAGCAGTTGATATCCTTTGCCCGGGCCATTTTGTCCGACCCCGGCATGTTTGTTCTGGATGAGGCCACTTCTTCGGTGGACACCGAGACTGAGCATCTTATACAGGATGCCCTCAACAAGGCTTTGGAGGGAAGAACCAGCTTTATCATTGCTCACAGGCTCTCCACCATACGCTCGGCAGACCGCATCCTTGTCATTGATAAGGGCCGGATCATTGAAGAAGGGACCCATAAGCAGCTCATCAAGAAGAAGGGCCACTATTATCAACTCTATACCAATCAGCTCATTGAAGAACAGGAAAAGGCGGCATTTGCCCAATAGACCTGAAAGAAAAAAGCAGCTCCACCTGACATGGGTGGAGCTTTATATTAGGTAAGGCTGCTTAGAAGACCTTGTATCTGCATTGCTTGTTATTCAGCAGGTTTTGCTCGGCCTTGTGGTAAATGATGTCGAAATCGTTATCCACACTACCCAGGGCCGAGCCCCAACTTATACTGATGGCATAGGGCTTGTTGATGGTGCGGTTGACCTCATTAAGCCCATTGGTGAAACGATTGACGATGGTCTTTATGGGGTCGCTCTGGATATTCTTAACCAGGATAACATACCGTTCACAACTCTGATGGGAAAGGAAATCGTCATCCCGAATGGATTTTGACAAGAGCTGGGACACCTTGGAGATGGTAAATTCACCCTCATCAAAGCCATACTTGGAGTTAATCTCAAAGAAGTTGTCTATCTCTACCAGTATAAGCACATATTCACCTGTACTGCTCCTGCGGTGCTGTAGCATATTGGCCGCCAGAAAACGAAGATGATTGAGCTTGTCCAGGTTCTCTTTCACCGTCAGCTCGTTCAAGCGCTTATTGGATTTTTTGAGGCTTTCATGGGCATCCAGAAGCCTTCTTTCAATTTCCCGCTGCTCCTTGGCCTGGTATTGGCTGCCTAAATAATGGCACAGCTCCAGACCCAGGTCGTCAATGAACGGCGCCAAAGCTTCATAGGCCGAAATAAGCAGAAAACCATACTGATTCTTGCTGAAATAGAGCGGTTTGATGAGTATGGGCTCCTGAATGTCCTCAAAAAACTGATCGGGCAGGATGTCGGAGAACGGGAAGGGCTTGTTATAGGTGATGACCTTCCCCCGGGAATACCCATAGAACAGGGTTCCTTTAAGGTTGGGCCGCAATTGCGTGTCGTCAAAAGGAATAACCTCGGGATAGCAGACTATATAACAATGGGAAATATTATTCTCTTCCAAATAGCTGGTCAGCTCCTGGTTAAGCTCCACCGAGTCAAGCAACTGGAGCCGCCCATTTAAACGATAGGAGCTGATATAGGGGAAGGGAGAATCAAACTTCAGATCTTCCTTAAGGCTGCAGCCGCAGGACTCACGAAGGAGAAGCTCGGGCTCCACCGTATAGGTCGTCCTTTTGTTCCGCTGGCTGAAGATGAGCTCAAACAGGGCAGATACCGACTTTTTGGCCATCTCGTCAAAACGCTGACTGACAGTGGTTATCAACGGCGGGCAATAATCAAAATAGCCTGTTCCGTCAAAGCCGGACACAGCCACATCATCAGGAACACGAATCCCATGATCAAAAAAGCAGCGAATGGCTCCCAGTGCCATTTCATCATTGGCGCAAACCACCGCATCAATCTCTTTTCGTTTAATGGGCTCTACAAGAACCTTGGCATGGTTGTAGCCCGAGGTATATCGGAAATTTCCCGACAGAAGGAATTCTGGCTTCACGGTCAAACCATGCTTTTGAAGAATGTCCAAAAAGGTTTTCTTGCGCTCATTGGATTCCTGATGGGCCAGGGGTCCGCCAATATGAGCGAATTTCGTATAATGGTGGGTCTCAATAAGGTGAGAAACCACTTGATGAAAACCAATGGAATTATTCAGCCTGATGGAGGTGAGCTCATCGAAATCTACACCAATTGATACAACAGGCAGGTCTATAGCCCGTGCAAACTCCTCCACAATTGCGTTGCCACAGTTTGTATTAACGGCGCTTGAAAGAATCAGCAAACCATCCAGGCGCTCTTGCCGAATTATCCTGAGCAGTGTATTACTTGTAAAATTTTTCAAGGAATTGTTGTCAAGACTATGCCCCTCAAAGACTATGAGGCTTGCCTTTCGTTCCTTAAGCTCTTGAGCAATCCATTTGTAGAAACTTAAACAATAGCTGCTGTCAAAAACACCTATGAGTAGACCTATTCTCATAACCACCCGCTACCTTTACCCTCTTGGATAGCAACTATCCTTAAAAACTTATTACCACCGTAAGCCAAAAAATAACAGGAATATGCATCAATACCACCAATTAATGAGTGTCATTTTACACAAAAGGAAGGGGTTCCTGGAAGGTATTTTTTCCGTTGACGTAACGTGTAAAAATGTCTATAATTGAGTTGACTTAAAGTCTCTTAGAATCTCTATTAGGTGAGGCTCCTATACAGATAAATGCTGCTGCCCGGAAACGTCGAGAGACGCCAATGGGTGAACAGACTCTACCGGATTAAGGTCTTGTCTAATGTAGCTGGTGAAAGCCTAAGCTGTATAGTGCCAAAGCTCAATGACGGGAGTGTGATCATTATGGATAGTAGTGATGGTAATCCGCTCCGGCGGATTTTTCTTATATTGTCAATTCAGGCAGGTCAAAGGGTTGTAATTCCCTAGTCTTTCAGGGATGTGCAAGCCTTAAATTAAGCCTGCGAAGGCCCGTTGGGTATTTTTCAAAGAGGTGATTTTTATAGAAAGAAGGTGATTTCCGATGATGGAAATCTTAAAGTCTCACGATCGTGGGGCTGAGTTAATTGCGCTTGATTTCATTGAAAAAGGCAGCTGGATTAATTTAGTCGCTCCTACTGAGGACGAACTGAATCTGGTGATAAAGAATATAGGTCTTGAGCGAAGTATGCTTGTAGACCCCTTGGATGATGAAGAAAAACCGCGTATTGAAGTTGACGACGACCAGACACTTATCATTGTTGACGTTCCCTATGTTTTTGAGGATGAGCAGTCCATTAAGTTTGAAACAGTACCTTTAGGCCTTTTGCTGGTGCGGGATGACTATATCATCACCATCAGCAGCAAGCAGACCTCTGTTTTTGATCGCTTCAGAAACGGCCAGATAAAGGACTTTTATACACATAAAAAGACCCGGTTTATACTGCAGATACTTTACCATGTGGCGAAAGACTATTTGAAGTACTTAAAGCACATTGACAAGAAAAGTGAGTTTCTTGAAAAGGCTTTGCATAAATCACTGAGAAACAAGGAACTGTATAAGCTTCTGGAGCTGAGTAAGAGCCTTGTCTACTTCACCACATCCTTACGATCCAATGAAATCGTTCTTGAACGACTGCTCAGAGGCAAGTTCATCAAGATGTATGAGGAGGATCAGGAGCTTCTGGAGGATACCATTATCGAGAATAAACAGGCCATCGAGATGTCCAATATCTACAGCACCATCTTAAGCGGCACCATGGATGCCTTTGCCTCGGTGATATCCAATAACCAGAACAGTGTGATGAAGTTCCTGGCGGCGATTACCATCGTCATTTCGCTGCCCAATATTGTCTATAGCTTCTTTGGACAGAACTTCCCCATACCCTTCAGTGACAACCCCTTTATGTGGTTGTATGTGCTCATTGGGTCCATTGTTCTTTCCCTGGCTGTGGCCTTTGTCCTCTATAGACGGGATATGTTCTGAATTTGGGCTCAAATAGCGCAAATTAGGTGTTGATTTTTTCTTAAGTTTGTATTATCATAGTTTATGCGCCTTTTCAATAAGGCGCAACCTATGCGCCCATAGCTCAACTGGATAGAGCGTCTGGCTACGGACCAGAAGGTTGTGGGTTCGACCCCTGCTGGGCGCGCCAAAACGGAGCCTGTAAGTTATGACTTACAGGCTCCGTTTCTATATGCACAGCTCTATGAGCCGCTTATAAGCACCCTGTATCCCTCCGCCTTGTGCCGGTCTTGATCCTCCCTTTTGCGACGGTCTGGCAGGCGTTTGCTCCAATTAATCATTCGTCTTTATCTTGGAGATCTTTATGACGATCTTCCCTCAATTTTAACTATATAATGCTAATTACAGTAAGAGTCGCTATATTTTGGGTTCGTCTTTCCTTTTTTATTTTGCTCCTCTTACAAGTAAATCACTTGAAAATATATTTAAAGAATTATAAAATTAAAGTATAGAAAAGTTGATTTTTGTGTTTGGAGAGATTGATATGGATAAGAAAAAAAAGCCCCGCCTGAAGGATATTGCGGATAAGTTAGGAATTTCTGTCAATGCCGTATCGTTGGCTCTGAACAATAAAGTGGGTGTAAGTGATGAAACCAGGCTCCAGGTCCTGAGGGTTGCCGATGATTTGGGGTATCTGGATCAATGCAAGGCGGCCGGGAAAAGGCCGCATTATAACAACATCTGTGTTTTGCTTGAGGAAAAGGTCTTTAAGGATACACGGTTCTATCCCAAGGTCATTCTGGGCATTGAAAACGAGGCTAAGGCAAACCATTATGATACGCTGCTCAATTTTATCAGCAAGGACAGATATGATGTTCCCCAATGCATTGAGCGCGGAAAGGTCGACGGGATTATTGTCCTCGGTCATATTGACGATGAATATCTGAATTTGCTCAAGGCCTTTAAAATTCCCTTAATTCTTGTGGACTACGCTTCCATGTCGGTCAACACCGATGCTGTATTGACACAAAACATACCGGGAGCCTTTAAGGGGACCGAATATCTTATAAAAAACGGACATCGCCATATTGGATTCTTCGGGGAAATTGATGCTGCCATGAGCTTCAACGAACGATGGCTGGGCTTTAATATGGCGCTTAATCATTATCACATCCCTGTTTCAAGCGAATATTGCATCACGCGGAATGTAGAGGAGAATGCGCTTAAAAACAACTATCTGGCAATCGTCGACATGCTTAAGGACATGAAAAGCTTTCCCACGGCCTGGTTTTGTGCCAATGACTCGGCGGCGGCTGTGTTGATCAACGCACTAAAAAACCTGGGCAAAAAAGTCCCGGACGATATTTCTGTCATGGGCTTTGATGATATTGACATATGCGCAATGACAGAGCCCCAGCTTACGACCATGCACATCAGCAAGGAGGTCATGGGCATTACAGCAGTAAAAGAACTGCTGGACAACATCAAAGCACCCAATACCATGCAAAGGCATATTCGGCTGCCCGTGAGGCTGAAGGAAAGGGACTCGGTGCGCCGGATCACCGACGGTAAAAATTAAAGTAAAAAATAAATAAATTCAAGTAAAATTTAATTGAATATCCATCGTTCTCTTCAATATAATTATTGATGGAAGGAACTTTCTTTTCCAAAAGCAGAAGGAGGGATATTTATGAAAAAGCGCATTTATTTCATTTTGACTTTAATGCTGGCTGTTTCACTTCTTTTCACTGCATGCGGAAACCAGCAGGTATCTGATACTTCGGGTACATCCACACCGGAGAGTACGCCGAAAGCATCGGACAATAGCAAGCCTAAAGAGAAGGTAGAAGTTAAGCTTTCCACCTGGGCAGGCTCCGAGGAAGCTGCGGAGCTTCAGGCAATTCTTGATCGTTTGAATGCAGCTTCAGATACCTATATCATTGTACAGGATTCCAATCCTGCCGACTATGATACCCGTCTCACCACTCAGCTTTCGGGCAATGCAGGTCCCGATCTATTCTGGGTCAGCGCATCAAGAGCAGCCCAGTTTGCTGCCAGGGGTGTTATGCTTGACATCACCGACAGATTGAAGGCTTCCGGCAAGCCTGCAGCAAATACCAATGACTACTATGAGTCATCCTTCGGTCCTTTCTCAAAGGATGGAAAGATTTATGGTCTCCCATGGATTATGCAGCCCGTCGTCCTGTATGTGAATCAGGATGCTTTGGATAAGGTCGGCATCACCATTGATCAGAACTGGAATTGGGACAGCTTTATGGATGCGGCCAAAAAACTCACTCTGGACAAGAATGGTAAGCATCTTGGAGAGAGCGGATTCGATGCCAATAATGTGGTTCAGTGGGGCTTCACTTTAAATGGTTGGCCGCCTGTGCAAATGTTTATCTGGCAGGCCGGCGGCGAAGTCATTGCCCCGGATTTCAGCAGCTCGCCCATCGATACTGCTGAGGCCATGAAGGGCTTTAACTTCTATCGTCAATTGCTTGACAGCGGTGTTGTTCCTTCACAGCAAACCATCCGAGACAGGGGCTTTGACCAGATGTTCAGGGATGGACAGGTTGCCATGTTCATGGGCGGAGCCGCCGACTCACTGGATACAAGGGTTGACAGCTTCAAATGTGTTGTTCGCGAGGTTCCGGCAGGTCCTACAGGTATTAAGGCTACCTTCGTAGATGTACTGGGTATGGGCATCAATGCTAAGACTAAGAATGCTGATGCCGCATTTGAGGCCCTGGTTGATCTGTCCGAGGAAATACATAAGTGGAAGGTCATGCCGCCGCGCAAGTCTATCAGCAGCCTGGATAATATGGTAACACTGCATCCCGAAAGAAAGGACGCCTTTGCAGCCATCATCAACTCTCTGGAATATTCCAAGCCCTATCGATTCTATGAGGATTATCCGGATTGGGATACTGTATTCTGGAATCAGCTTATGGATCCCATTGTGAATAACAACGGCAATCCCGAGGCGCTTGTTCCCAGTGTTAAGCCTCTGCTCGACGAAGCACTTAAATAAATCCATGGGAGAGGCAGAATTATAAAGGAGGCTCAAATGCCTCCTTTTATAAAAAAGAAGGGGTTCTATGGATAGATTTTGGGGCACTTTTACACGTTGGCTTATAACACCGGTCTGCCTGTTTGTATTGGCTGCAGGATTGTATTTCCTGATGCGGCTGTTCCGCTTAAGAAAGGATCAGGCCACCGGTATTGCCTTAATATCCCCTTGGCTCTTAGGATTTCTGGGGTTTACGGCATTTCCAATTTTGTACTCGCTCTATTTAAGCTTTACTGATTTTAACCTGTTTGGCAAGGAGAATTGGGTAGGCCTTAGCAACTACATAAAGTTATTCACCAAGGATATTGAATTCTGGCCCTCGGTAAGGATTACACTCTCCTATGCCCTGCTCACCCTGCCCATAGGCATTTTCGGTTCGCTTCTGGTTGCGCTCCTTGTAAACCGGGAGTTACGCGGTATAAAGATTTACAGGACCATATTCTATCTTACGGCCATCCTCCCTGAGTCGGCTGTGGCTATCATCTGGAGGCAGCTTTTTAACGGTGAGTCAGGTCTGATTAACTTCTTCCTGTCGCTTTTTGGCGTGAACAAAATCGACTGGTTTGGCAATCCCCAATATGTCCTGACCGCATTTGTCATCATCAGTGTCTGGGGAATATTTGGCACCAACACGATTATCTTCCTGGCAGCCCTTAAGGATGTTCCCAAAAACCTGTATGAGGCAGCAGAGATTGACGGTGCTTCATCCTTCAGCAAATTAAAGTATATAACTATCCCACAAATATCTTCGGTGATTCTCGTTCAGGTGATTATGAGCCTGATTGGATCACTACAGATGTTTACAGTTGCCCAGTTCTTAAGACCCACCACACAGGCAGGACTATTTATGAATCAGCTTGTTTATACCAGGGGCTTTACTCAGCTCCATATGGGCGAAGCTTCGGCCATAGCCTGGGTGCTGTTTGTCATCATCCTTGTCCTCACACTGGTGGTATTCAAGTCCTCCCCGGCATGGGTTCATTATGAAGCTGAAGTTAAGAAGGCGAGGTAGCGGTATGGAAAATGCACTTCCATTAGGTCAGTCCCAATCAAAGCGTAAAATCATTATTGATATTATTGTCTACATAATTCTTACTGCTATGGCAGCGGTCATATTGATTCCGCTTTTCTGGATGATATCCACTTCGCTGAAATCCAATGCCGATATTTTTGCATGGCCGCCGGAGTGGATTCCTGACCCGCCCCATTGGGAGAATATTGCCAATGCATGGAACGCCATGCCCTTCAACAAATTTCTGCAAAATAGCCTGTTCATTGTTATCCTTGGCGTCAGCGCCGAGGTGATCAGTGAGACCATTGTGGCCTATGGGTTTGCGCGATATGATTTTCCGGGCAAAAACATCATCTTCATCATTCTGCTCAGCACCATGATGCTGCCAGGGCATGTAACCTTGATCCCCACTTATATTATCTGGAACAAAATCGGACTTGTGGGAGAGTTTGATCCGCTGGTTCTGAGGGCATGGACAGCCTGGGGCCCCTTCTATATCTTCCTTATGAGACAGTTCTTTATGGGAATCCCGAAAGAGCTTGATGATGCGGCCGATATTGACGGCGCATCACTGCCCCGAAAATTCTTCCAGATTATGCTTCCACAGATAAAGCCCATAATTGCGGCCATCTCGGTTTTTGCATTCCGAGGCTATTTTAACGATTTCCAGGGTCCCCTCATTTACCTGTCCGATAAGAACAAGTATACCATGACCCTTGGCATGTACTTTTTCATGGGGGGCGTGAACGAGGCTCCAAAATGGAATTACCTTATGGTCATAGCGCTCATCATCGCTCTGCCTAGCATTGTTCTCTATTTCGCAGCTCAAAAATACTTCATTGAAGGCTTGACCTTCACAGGAATGAAAGACTGATCGTTGGATTATACGGAGGGGTAGAATGTTCAGATTAACCAGACTGCAGGATGAACCTGTGCTCACTCCCATAGAGGCCCACCCCTGGGAGCGGGCTGCCGTATTCAATACCGCAGTAATATACGAAGATAATCAATTTCATCTTTTTTACAGAGCCTCGGACAATCCCTTTTTTCTGGACACGGCGGTGCCCGAAGCCGAGCGTAAATTCACTTCGGTCATTGGCTATGCAGTGAGTCATGATGGGCTTCATTTTCAACGCTTTGACAAGCCGCTTTTGAAGCCCTTTCATGTCAATGATGACTGGGGCATTGAGGATCCAAGGCTGACCAAGATAGACGATACCTATTATATGGTCTATGCCGCCTTTGGGGGCAAGAGCTGGAATAATGTGAAGGTTTCCTTAGTCACATCCAAGGACCTGAAAAATTGGGGGAAGGGCAGAATTTTGCTTGATGAGGAACCCAACAAGGATGCCTGCTTATTGTCCGAAAAAGTCAACCAGAAATACTTTCTGTTCCACAGAAGAATGCCATCCATATGGACGGCCGTTTCAGACGATCTCATCAACTGGGTTGATCACAGAATGATTATGGCGCCGCGTGAAGGAAAATGGGATAGTAAAAAAATAGGCATCGCCGGCCCTCCGCTTAAGATCAATGATGGCTGGCTTCTCATATACCACGGCGTGGATCAAGACAATGTGTATCGACTGGGAGCGGCTTTGCTGGATAAGGATGATCCTAACAAGGTTATTGCTCGTCAGGATGAACCCATCCTTGAGCCCGAGCTTGAATGGGAAATCAACGGCCTGATTCCCCGTGTGGTTTTCAGTTGTGGGGGATGTATTGTCAACGACTATCTTTATGTTTATTATGGAGGAGCCGATCAGTGTATCGGTGTGGCCGGCATTGAAGTAGATAAGATCAAGTTTTGATTTGGAGGCTCATATGGGATTTCACAATGAAGTAGGACCCATAAAATGCAGGGAGCTGCTTCAAGCATTTAAAGAAAGAGACCCTGGCAGAACGGGCGAGAAATTAACCTTTTACCATGTAGGGGGTAAGGATGTTTACAACATCACGGCGCCCTTTGAGGTGGACTGTCGTAGAGTTATAGCGGGAAGGGTAGAAAGCAGGGATTCGGAGTATTCAAAGGTCATGTTTTTTGAATATGACGGACAGGGCTGGTCTCCCATAGACGGAGCACAGAGCTTTGACCTTCAGGACCCCTTTGTTGCACGAATCCACGGTGAGATTGTTCTGGGAGGCGTGGAGGTCTGGCCAAAAGACGATGAGCCAAACAGTTTGCTATGGAGGACTGTCTTTTACAGAGGAGCCAATATTTATGACTTGAAGCCCTTTGCCAAGGGGCCTGTGGGTATGAAGGACATCAGGCTTGTAACGCTTTCGGATGGCACTATTGGTGTATTTACAAGACCTCAGGGAGACATTGGGGGAAGGGGCAAAATCGGCTATACCACCATTGCCTCACTGGATGACCTCAATGAGGAGGTTATTGAAAAGGCTCCGCTGATTGACAATCAGTTTGACCCCGAAGAATGGGGAGGGGTCAATGAGGCCCATCTCCTAAGCAATGGCATGCTGGGGGTTCTGGGGCACATTGCCTGCTTTGATGAAATGGGAGACAGACACTACTATTCAATGGCCTTTATGTTTGATCCCGTTCAAAAGAGGCCATCCCCCCTTAAAATCATTGCTGCAAGGAGCAATTTTAAGGAAGGCGCATATAAGAGAAAGGATTTGACCGACGTTATATTCAGCGGTGGTATCATCAGACGTGATGATGGGTATGCGGAGCTTTATTGCGGTGTAAGTGATGCAGAAGCGCATTGGATTGTCATTCCCGATCCTTTCCTCGAATATGAGGATATGTAATCATAAATCAGAAAATATCAGGGGGTTGGCTCAATAAGATCGAGCCAACCCCTGATACTTTCTTTTTTTTCGCACATCACTTGTGTACTTATACAATGTTCACACCAGCACTGGCAAATCCAGTAATGATGGTGGCAATGTCAAGGCCGGCGGAAACAAAGGCAGAGAATACCATGAGCAGACGTGTACCTTCAGTTACGTTAATACTGAGTCCACTCAATTCTCCGCTGGCGACCTCACCGACATTGACAAGACCTGTAAGGGGCGGCGTCAGATCCACAACGGCTCCCGGTATGGGTGCAAAGATATTGTCGGGAGTGGTGGATTGATAGAGCGTGGCCCGGATGGTCACCGAGCTGCCGACAAGAGCTACTGAGGCACCAACACTGAAGAATGCAGCAATGCTTGTGATGGTACCGTCTCTTGGCATTGAGAAGGCAACATTCACCAATCCGGTGGTATCAATGAGTCCGCCCACAATTACTGCTGTCTCATTAGCACCAAAGCCGATCAAGCCTTGAGTACCTGCCAGGCCACCCAAAACTGTGGTCAGTGTTACCAGGGGTCCTGATGCAAAGGGTATGATAGCACCTGCGCCTGCAGGTCCGGTGGGGCCAGTATCACCCGTAGGACCGGTGGGTCCTGTATCACCCGTAGGTCCGGTGGGTCCTGTGGGTCCTGTGGGACCTGTAGGACCTGTGGGTCCTGTATCACCCGTAGCACCTGTGGCACCGATAGCACCAGCAGGTCCAGTAGGTCCGGTGGGTCCGGTGGGGCCAGTATCACCCGTAGGTCCGGTGGGTCCGGTAGCTCCACCAGGCGGTCCGGGTGGGCCGGTGGGGCCCTGATAACCTCTGGGACCCTGGGGGCCGGGAGGTCCGGGCGGGCCTACGATACAACGTATCTTACCACAGGTATCCTTTTTTTCCTCGCATCCGCAATCATCGGGTCTTCCTCTTGATATAAAATCGTCCATTATTATCCTCACTTCAAAATTAAATCCTACTAACATAATATGAGGGGTTGTCTACTTGGTTCGCATTCGACACAAAAAGTGAAAAATTTTAAGATTTATGACGAAAACATGACCTTAGCTAAAAGAAAATCACTGAATTAATTCGCTAGTGGAAAATTGCTGCGAAACATATGGCGGGGCTCCTTTATGGTAAATGCGGATATCACTGATATGCCTAAGAAAGGGGGAAACTCATAACAAGTAATCCTATAACTCGTCCGCTGTTTGTCTTTGATTTTTTTCTGAATAGGGCGCATATCGGTAACGAAAATTATTTTTCTACATAGCATGTATTAGATTGCAAGATAACAGGAGAAATGCGCAATGGGTGAAATAGATAGCACATGCAAGGAAATAGTCATTGATCTTAAGAAGATTGATATCTTTGCAAAGCACGTTCTGGCTAAGGCAATTCTGAAGAATACGCGGATACTCTTCCAGGAAGCCTATGATGAGAATATGAATGGCACAGGAGAAAAGCTTCCGTTCAGGCTCTATATTATCAATCACAATTCTGTACCTTCAGCAACACCGGATATTGGATCTGATGTTCGCTGCATAAAGCTGTATAAACGGCGTATAGCAGAAGGTTATCCGCTCAATACCATGATCTGTACCAAGAAGTCCCGGGTAACCATAAGATACGAGCTGATCCTTGTAGTGGAATATGAAGACGGCTTTGTGGATGTTATCAACTTGCCCGGCAATCTTTCCAACAGGCTGCTTTATGATCCGCTCACAACAAAGGCCTTTGTTGATTCAACAGTCATATCGGATACAGGTTTGCCCATAGCACAACACCAGAATATATGTTTGCCTCATGAGACACTAACCATTGTCAGCAATGGCGTGAACATTTATCCCTGGTTTGATTATTCAGTGAATATTCCGCTGACCCACTTTGACAGGTCATTGAAGGGCTATGATCTGGATTGCCTGGAGCTGGAATCCTTTGTGCTTCTCAAGTGCCTCAACTTTGAAGTGGATGTCATTGAAAGAGAGCAAGTCTTCATTGATCTGACCAATACCCTGTCGGTATGGACAACGGTGGTTTCGGTGGGTGTATTCGAAGACATTATCGATAAGCTGGGCATCGAAAACGATATCGAGATCTGCGGGCATCCTGAGTTTGAGCAAAAGGATTGCAAGGATCCGAAGCCTTGCTGCTAAACCCATGAATAAAGAGAAAGCCGTTCTATCCGCTTTATATAAGTGTGAGTTCATATGGGGGCAGGAGTATCTGGGGTGCAATGTGAACAACTCCTGATGCACAAGTTAATATAGGATAGATTAATCTCTATCAATTCCTGTTGAAGGGGCATCGAATAGTTATTCATGCCCTTTCAGCCTTCCCTGTAAGCTCATGGCATACCCGATTTCTTATTTTACTCTGGGTGTGAAGACATAAGAAAAGCCATCGTTTGAAGCGATGGCTATTTTGGTGACCCCAAGGGGATTCGAACCCCTGTTACAGCCTTGAAAGGGCCGTGTCTTAACCTCTTGACCATGGGGCCATTGATATGGTAGCGGCGGTCGGAATTGAACCAACGACACTGCGGGTATGAACCGCATGCTCTAGCCAACTGAGCTACGCCGCCATGTTAGTGTCCACACTCTCGCGTGACGCTATTACATAATAGCAGACACAGAAAAGCTCGTCAAGAGTTTTTATAAAAAAAGAATGACAAACAGCGACATCTTCCTTGATTAATTTTTTCCAGTTGTGATATCCTATAAACATTGGATATAAGCAGGATTGATAGATTTAAGGAGTTTGCAGAATGAAAGAGAGAATTTATACCATACCCATCAATGAGGCCTTCGATCAGGACAGTGAATGCCCCCTATGTATTTGTGAGCGCAAACTGGAAAACGATGCCCTGGAATATACCCTGGGCCCCGCCATGATGGAGCCTGACAGCCGCATTGAAACCAATCGGACGGGCTTTTGCAATCTCCATTTTACGAAGCTTTATAATCTGCAGCAGAACCGCCTGCCCCTGGCCCTGGTCATAGAGACCCATATGCTTGAGCAAATCAACGCCATTGAGGAGATCTATAAAAAGCATGAAAACGCGTTGGCCAAGGAGAGTGAAAAGGGGGTTTTAAGCTCTGCGCTGGATGCAGTCAAGGGTAAGAAAAGCGTTTCAAGCAAGCTTCTTGAAGAGCTTTTACATAAGCTTACCCATCTGGAATCTACCTGCGCCGTATGCGACAGAATGAATGGTCAGATGGACAAGCTGATAGATAATACCCTTTATCTATACAGTAAGGAGCCCGAGTTCAGGGCCAAGTTCCATGCCGGAAAGGGCTTTTGCCTTAAACATGTAAGAATGCTGCTTGAAAAAGCGCCCAAGGAGCTTAATTCGGGAATGCTTGCGGCTTTTCTCAAGGGACTTATGCCCCTGGAATTGGAGGAATTAAAACGCGTACAGGGCGATGTGAGCCATTTTGTCAAAATGTTTGACTATCGAAACCAGGGTGCTGACTGGAAAAACTCCAGGGATGCGGTACCCCGAAGCATTGAAAAGCTCAGCGGCCCCTGCGATCTGAAGCGTTAAGTGAAAGAAGGAACAAGCTATGAAGAAGGAAAGATATGATTTTCAGGATTTGTTGGATATCATGGTCAGGCTGCGCGCCCCGGACGGCTGTCCCTGGGACAGGGAGCAGGATCATAAAAGCCTGAAGCGCTACCTGATCGAGGAAGCTTATGAGGTTCTGGAGGCCATCGATGAAGAAAGGCCCGATAAGCTGTGCGACGAGCTGGGGGATCTCCTTCTGCAGGTCATCTTCCATGCCCAGATTGCCAAGGAAAACGGCCAGTTTGATATGGGTGACGTAATTCATGGCATCAGTGCCAAGATGATTAATCGCCATCGCCATGTCTTTGGTGACGAGGAGGCTGAGACCCCCGATGACGTCATGGTCATTTGGGAAAAGGTTAAAAAGAGCGAAAAGGGCCATGAGACACAGACCCAGGTCTTAAAGGATGTGCCCGGCAATCTGCCGGCCCTCATGCGCAGCTTCAAGGTTCAGCAGAAGGCTGCCCAGGTGGGCTTTGACTGGGATGATGTGAAGGATGCCCTTCTTAAGGTAAAAGAGGAGATAACAGAGTTGGAGGATGCATATGCTAGAGGGGATAGCGCCAAGACCGAAGAGGAGCTGGGCGACCTGCTCTTTGCGGTGGTTAATGTATCCCGGTTCATGAAGGTTCAGCCCGAATTGGCACTGACGGCCACCACCAATAAATTTATCCGCCGCTTTGAGTATGTGGAAACAGAGGCAGCCAAACAAGGGCGTAAACTCACTGAAATGTCTTTGGCCGAAATGGATGCGCTGTGGGATGAGGCCAAGCGCAAGGAAAGGGAATCCGAAGGGGGAAAATAAGCATGAGAATAGATAAGTTTCTGAAGGTAAGTCGTATTATTAAAAGACGAACTCTGGCCAATGAGGCCTGCTCCAAAGAAAAGGTCACCATCAACGGGAAGACGGCCAAGCCGGGAAGTGAGGTCAAGGTGGGGGATGTGGTGGAAATCCGCTTTGGTGAGAATGTTACCCGGTTCAAGGTGCTTAAGGTCACCGAGCATGTGAGAAAGGAAGAAAGCGTTGAGATGTACGAGCTCCTGTAATAAGGAGCTTTTTTCATGCATAAAATGCATCGGCGGAACTTTCGGCCTACCAAAAAGCAGCCATAAGGAGGTGCTGTTATGCCTGAAGAACGTAAGGCTTTTGAACAGCGCACGCAAAATATCATATTAAAAGACAGAAGACGCCTGATGATATCGGGTGTGAGGCATGTAGAGAGCTTTAATGAGGATTGCATTGTTCTGGATACAGAGCTGGGTATTCTGGTGGTCAGAGGGGTAGGAATGCACATTAACAAGCTGAATGTGGAGACCTCTGAGCTGGATGTGGAAGGGGAGATCGGCTCCTGTGAATACCTGGACAGCGGGGCACCCCAACGCAAAGGAGGCTTCTTCTCGGGCCTTTTCAGATAGAGAGGCGGCTATAGACGATGCATGACGGAGTAATGTATGAATTAACGGTTTTCGGCGGGGCAGGTGCAGCGGGTGTGCTGCTTGCTTTCCTGTATGATTTATTTCGGTTAAAACGCAGGATAATGAAAACCACACCCATGATGACCCACGTGGAGGATGTCCTGTACTGGATCTGTTCGGCCATTATTCTGTTCCTATCCTCCTATATCCTCAGCAGCGGCGAAACACGCCTCTATTTCTATTTAGGCGCATTCACAGGGGGGCTTCTTTATTTGGGCCTTTTCAGCAAGCCCATCCTATGGCTTCTATCCCTCCTGATTAAGATTATTGTCTGGCCCTTTCGGGAGATTATCAAATTCTTAAAGCCCATTCTTCATGTCTTTTTGCTGCTGGTAAAAAGGTTGCTGGGTAAGGTGAAAAACCGTGCCGCCATCGAGGGCTATCGCGCCAGAGTGGGCTTTTATCGGATACGCAATGCCTTTACCAAGAAATAGGATGTTTTGGCCTCGTCAGGGCAGTTTTAACCTCAGAAATCATTAAAATGTCTGAAGTATAGGACTAAAGACTCTTTTACACGAATTGGCAATATGTTATAATAGTAACCACCATAGATTTTTTTACTTAAGAAAAAGGGTGAATGAGATGTCGGGACAGAAGACGAAAAAAGGCTGGTGGGTCGGACCGCTGGTAATATTCATGATGGTCTATGCGGCCTTTACCTTTTACTCACAGTCGGAAGATCTGTATCTCATTAATTTGCAAATCAAACAGCTTGAGCAGAAAATCGCCAGAGAAGAAGCCATTAAAGCGGAGCTTCTGAAGGAAAAGGATGAACTGGCCAGCGACGAGAGCATAGAGAAGATAGCCCGTGAGAAGCTGGGCATGGTCAAGGATGGCGAGAAGGTTTTTGTGGATACCAATAAATAGAGCTTGAAAAATGTAAGAACCTGCATAGAAGCAGGTTCTTTTTGTTTCTTATGGATGTTTTCAGAGTTTAAGCTGCCTGATAACCCCTTTCAGGGTGTCGGCCGATTTTTTCAGGAGGCTGTGCTCCTCGGGGGTAATGGGCACCTCAATGACTTTGTTAACGCCATTTCTGTCTACCAGGGTGGGGACGCTTATGGCCACATCCTCCAGACCATAGGCCCCCTGCATGATGCTGGAGACGGTGAGGATGGAGTGTTCATCCCTCATAATGGCCTCGCTGATCCTTTGGACAGCCAGGGCCACGGCAAAATAGGTAGCGCCCTTGGCCTTAATGATCTCGTAGGCCGAGTTCTTGACCTGGTTGAAGATCTCATTCATCTCGGCATTGTCCGAACATTTGTGGCAGCTTTTGCAATAAGCGTCCATGGGCATTCCGGCAATGGAGGTCAGGCTCCATGCCGGCAGCTCGGTATCCCCGTGTTCGCCTAAAATATAGCCATGGACGTTTCGGGTATCCACACCCACATGCTCACCAATGAGGTAACGGAAGCGTGCGGTATCCAGGACGGTTCCTGAGCCCAGGACACGGGACACCGGGAACCCGGAAAGCTTCCAGGTCACATAGGTAAGAATGTCCACAGGATTGGTGACCACCAGCAAAAGAGCATCCTCGGGCTGATTGAATTTTATGACTTCAGATACAATGGACTTGAAGACCTCGGTATTTTTGTGGACCAGATCAATCCGGGTTTCGCCTTCCTTTTGGTTGGCGCCTGCGGTAATGATGATGAGATCTGAGTCCTTACTGTCCTTATAGGTTCCCTGATAGATTCTGACGGGTTTTGCAAAGGGAAGGCCGTGATTGAGATCCATGGCCTCACCTTTGGCCTTGGTTTCGTTAATATCAATGAGCACCAGTTCCGAAAACAGACCACTCAGCATGAGGGTATAGGCTGTGGTAGAGCCTACATACCCGGCACCGATGACTGTAACCTTGTGAATATCCTTCTTAATCATAACAAATCACCCCTTTGGGCTTCAGTCTATACGGCATATATCCGTATTTATGAATTACCACAAAGGGGTGAAAGTAAACATATTTCCTTAAAAGGATAAAAAAGGATAAAATTTAACCCTTATTGGCGATCTTAGCCCAGGTATCCTTCAGACCCACGGTCTTGTTAAACACCGGTGCGTTGGGTTTAGAGTCCTTATTGTCCACGCAGAAATAGCCCATACGCAGGAACTGGAACCGATCTCCTGGCTGTGCATTGGCCAGGGCGGGCTCAAGCTTGCAGTTCTTCAATACGATGAGGGAATTGGGATTTAAGTTGTCCTTGTAGTCCCCTCCCTCGGGATAATCCTCAGGATCTTCTTTGTTAAATAGCATGTCGTAGAGGCGAACTTCGGCTTCGATAGCATGTCTTGCCGAAACCCAGTGAATGGTACCCTTAACCTTGCGGCCGTCCGGGGATTCTCCGCCACGGGAAGCCGGATCATAGGTGGCCTTCACCAATGTCACCTTTCCGTTCTCATCGGTCTCATAGCCTGTGCATTTGATAAAGTAGGCATTCTTCAGGCGAACCTCGCCATCGGGCTTTAAGCGGAAGTATTTGGGCGGAGGATCAATCATGAAGTCGTCCTGCTC
The DNA here is from genome assembly GCA_022702935.2 of Bacillota bacterium. Classification (GTDB taxonomy): domain Bacteria; phylum Bacillota; class Clostridia; order DSM-8532; family DSM-8532; genus DTU059. The sequence continues at coordinate 38,706 of JAKIML020000043.1, forward strand.
GATATAAATCTCCTTGCAGAAGGGCACCTTCCGCGTACCTCTGTCGGGCTGCTCGGGGTTGTTCTCCACATCAAATTCCTCAACCAGATCCTCAGGATAGTTTTCGATAACCACCTTCAGTGGATTTAGCACGCCCATGACACGATCGGCTGTTTTGTTCAGCGTCTCACGCACGCAGTGCTCCAAAAGCCCCCAATCGGCGATGCTATTGGTCTTGGAAACCCCGATAAGATCGATAAAGTTGCGGATGGATTCGGCAGGGAAGCCTCTGCGCCTTAATCCGCACAGGGTGGGCATTCTGGGGTCATCCCAACCCGAGACATAATTCTTCTCCACCAGCTCACGGAGCTTGCGCTTGCTCATGACGGTGTAGTTAATGTTCAGACGGGCAAATTCGTACTGACGGGGCGGATTCTTAATGTCCAGATTCTCCAGCACCCAATCATAGAGGGGACGATGATCCACATACTCAATGGAGCACAAAGAATGGGTGATTCCCTCAATGGCGTCCTGCAGAGGATGGGCAAAGTCGTACATGGGATAGATGCACCACTTGTCCCCTGTACGATGGTGATGCTCCTTCTTAATACGATAGATAACAGGGTCCCGCATATTGATATTGGGGGAGGCCATGTCAATCTTTGCTCTTAAAACCTTTTCCCCGCTTTCGAACTCGCCGGCGCGCATTCTCATAAACAGGTCCAGGTTTTCCTCAATGCTGCGGTTTCTCCAGGGGCTCTCCTTACCGGGCTCGGTCAGGGTGCCGCGGTATTCCCGGATCTGATCCACATCAAGATCGTCAACATAGGCTAAGCCCTTTTTGATGAGCTTGATGGCATATTCAAAGATTTGCTCGCTGTAATCGGAACCATAGAAAAGGCGATCCTCGAAATCAAAGCCCATCCAGCGGATGTCCTCTATGATGGCATCCACATACTCCACATCTTCCTTGGTGGGATTGGTGTCATCAAAGCGAAGATTGCACTTGCCGCCGTATTTTTGGGCAATTCCAAAGTCGATAACCATGGCCTTGGTATGGCCTATATGCAGATAGCCGTTGGGTTCGGGTGGGAAACGTGTACGAATTTCTTTGACCCGGCCGCTTTCCAGATCGGCTTCGACAATTTCTTCAATAAAATTCTTCTGCCGAATTTCCATTTCTTCCATATTGTTAACACACCTTCTAATTGAATTTTGTGTACATTAAAGGTTTCTCATAAGCCATTATTATGGTTATTATAAGCCAACCAACGCCCAAAGTAAACATGCACCTTTTTCAAAGTAACAGGGACTCATTGCTATGATTTATCGTCATTATCAACACTGTCACCGGTGCTCTTAATACTTATTGAAGGTCTACTTCGGACATCTTGTGCAATTCCTGGACACCAATATTGCTCTGGTTTATGACCATATTGCCGTTCTCATCCTTTATTCTTTCGGTATAGTCTCCGGTAAGATAATTGTAGGAGAATTCATCAGCATCCTCCATGGTGGTGTCGCCGGTAAAGTAATTGCCTTCAGTATAACCAATTAAGTACCATTCATCATCAATGAACCTGAAGACATACCTATAATACCAGCGATAATTGCTGCCGCCGTAATAAGCGAGGGTCAGATCCCCATTTTCGATAGTGATGCCGTCATAAGGGTCGCCCCAGACACCGCCGCTATTGGCATTGCGGATTTCGGTCTTTATGGACAGGTCGAAACCATTATTGCCGTTATTGAAGGCTATCAGCATGGCCCTTCTGTAGAACTCAAAATCGTACTCATCGACCTCGGGTTCATTTTTCTCAATCACAATCACCGCATCATCCCTGCCGTCACCGTTTAAGTCACCCTTAATCACCTGAGGTTTATCATCATAGGGCGACACAAAGATATGCCATCCGGCAGGGACCAGTAAATCAATATCTGCTTCAGAAGGCTGCGCTTCGGGTGTTGCTTCAGGCGCATTCGGGGTTGAGGCAGAGGGGGTGGCCGTCGGCGTTTCGTCATCAGGTGTTGAAGTAACCACCGGTTCATCGGAAACAGGAGTTGAGGTGTTTCCCGATGCAGGTTCTGTTCTGCTGCAACCAGTCATAAGCATGGCGATAACCATGAAAACGAGCAATAACTTTTTATTCATATTCAAACCCAACCTTTACTTTATAGACTGTCCAATGATAGACACTACAACTACCAATATACACTATTCAAGGACTAAGTTAAATTGTCCGGTCATCCAGCACCCTCAACGGAGATTTCTTTTTTGATAATGACAAAGCCAGCTTGGGGCAATGATGAATGCAACGATAACAGTTTTCGCACTTTTCTTTTGTGAAGCCCGGATAGTTCTCCTGATCCTGTACCAGAGCCCCGGCAGGACAGTTCTTGATACACTGCCCACATTTTATGCATTTGTTTTTATGAAGGTAAATCCTGAACTTCAGATGCTTTCCCATAAACTTGTTGGGATAGTTCAGAATACTATAGAGCTTGAACCGAGGAATCCTTGCCTTAATGGCATTGAATTTAAATGTATTGATAAAGCTTGAACACGCTTTGGCCACTTTTTCGTCCAGCTTCTTTTCATGGGTAAACAGGAAGTTCCATTGAGGGAACAAAAGTGTCCCGTCGGTTGCAGCACAGCGGAAAGACTGGCTCTGCACGGGGATGATGTTCTTAAGAATGCACATCTTTGCAAAGATTCTCAGCGCATTGGCAGAATAAAGCCCACAGGTGGAAAAAAGCAATGCTGGAAGAGGCTTTTCAAGCCTTTCAAGACCCTTCATGAACGCTTCCATTCTGGGAGACGGACTGGCATGAATGGTTGGGAAGCCTATAATCATTCCGTCATATTGGTTGAAGTCAAGGCAGGCGGGGAGCGCCTCCACCGAGAAAATATCTGTGTTAAAATGTGGAGAGAGTTCATTCAGAGCTTTCTCGGCAACCATTTTGGTATTACATACACCGGAATGGTAGAGAATGATGATTCGCTTCATACCCAGTCCTTTCTAGGCCAAAATAAAAAACAGGTTCAGGACGATCTGGATGAAATGGTGACCGTCTTTTGAAGAGCATACCGAGGGCCAGCCAGACTATGTATTTCCTCAAGCATGGTGCTGGCAAAGTCAATCATCAGCTCAGTATTCCATTGACTGTCATGGGCCTTGTTTTGATAGAAAAGAACAGCAGTTTTTAGGAGCTCGGCATATTTTTGAGGAAAATGTTTGATGCCCCAAAGTCCGCCCTCCAGCTTGGATGAGATGACACGGCTTCTTAAATAATACAGGACCCGGCACAGATTAAGGATGCAATAAACCGGGTTGTCAATGATGTCTTCCCTTGTATTTTGAATATCTCTGAGGATTGAGTCAATATAATACTGCTCCGGAAGATCGGTAAACATGTCGGCTATGGCTTCTCCCGTCAAGCATTGCCCCCTGTGTCTGATGATGAACATATGGGCTGCCAAGTCATAATCCGTACCCTTATCGCAAACATAGGTCCTATCCTTTGCATAGGCCTCACGAAATGCCTCGGAATAGTGAAGTTCAAAGGGGGTGGGGTATTGGAAGCATTGTGCATACTTCTTCAGGATGACGCTCATTTCAATCCCTTTTTTGGGGGACTCCCTCAGGGCTAGGATCTCATCCACAAGAGCGCGTTTTGCGGCAGCATCAAGAGGATGGTTTACAACCACCAGGAAATCGATATCGCTCTGTTCGGTATAACAACCCATGGCCAGAGAGCCATGCAGGTAAATACCCGACAGGTTCTCTTTAAGAATGTTTGAATATTGCTTTACGAGTACATCCAGTATTTTATATGGATCCATAATATTACCTCACTGACAGCGCCGCAGCCTGTTTTTTAATTAAACACTTCTATCTCCCTGTAGTATGGTTTTGACCTGATTTGGGTTTAAAAATATCTTGGTATACATATTTGAAGAAGTCTTTCATAATCAGGATATCCTGCTTTACATTCATCTTAAGCACTGGAGGATGTTTCAGTGCATAGGGAATAAAAAAGAATACAACGAACAATATACCGCTGGTTGTAAGAAAAACATCCTTCAGATCAAAGATAAAAAGACCTTTAAGCCTGATATAGTCAAGGCTGCCAGGCCAGAAGACAATATCTATCAGCTTGCACCATGCACCTGCCATAAAAAATATATAGGATTGAGTAACAATGGCGTTTACGCGATATTTGCTTTTTCCATACTTATAGATATAAGCCGCCAGAATAATCGCAAGAATGCTTAAGATAAAATGCGGAAGATAACCAATTCCAAAGTCAAACAGCGAATTAAACCAGGAGAGCTTTGTATTAAAAACAGGGGAGAAGCTCACAAATTCTCCGATTATATTGAATCGGCTTTCAAAGAACCATTGATATATGATAATTTTAATCATCTGGTCAATGAATACGAACAAGATGACTGCCAAGGCTGGGGTGATGCTTCTCCGTCTCATGAAATCAACCCTCCTTAAATTTAGTAATCTTCGACAGTATTCATGTGCATCGTCCAACAAGCCTGGTAGACGGCTTAATCCTTTATAGCTTTTATGATGATGCACGAGGTCTTGTGGAATTCATCGGCCAGCTCAGGACGTTTTTCCAAAGCATCCTGGCTGGGTAGGGGCTCGACCACCTTTTCAATCCTGAACCCTGTTGAAATAAGGGTATTGAGTATCTCGGACAGGGGACGGTGATACTTTTCAACACCGTCGATAAACCAGTAAACATGCCTTTCACCACTGACCATGTAATCAGCAAGGTTATAGTAGAGCCTATTGCCGGCATCATCCTTTGTCCAGACAGGTCCGAACTTCGGGGCAGTGGTTATGGGATGCTCCTGGGAGAACAACAATATCCCGCCTGGATTCAGCTTTTCATAGATAATCTTCACCAAATGCGCAAAGTCCTTAACATAATGAATAGCCAGTGAGCTGAAGATTAAGTCAAAGGTATGAGAAAGCTTAGGGATATCCATCATGTCCATGACGCTGTACTCAATGGCCGAACCGGCATTTTCTTTTTTTGCCACATCAATCATCTTGCTTGAAATATCTACACCTACAACATGGGCGGCTCCCCGTTTCATAAAATCTGTGCAGTTGCTTCCAAAGCCACAACCCAGGTCAAGAACCTTTAGACCGGATAGATCCGGGAGCAGTGCTTTAATGGCCGGTTGCTCAACCAGATTATTGTAGTTGTAGGCTTTATCCCTCAGCGCTTTATACTTCTCAAAAAACTCACTGTTGTCAAATAGATTCTGGCTCATTTAAACCTCCCATTATGCGGAACTCTATTGAGCATCTCCGTCAAAGGGCATGATTCTGGCCCATGCAGGGTTCAATTTCAAAAAAGCATAATTGCTTATCTGACATGCTTCTCCCAGTAGATATACTCATGGTCCCTTCGTGTTTCGGTCATGCCGCACCGGGTCAAAACTTTTATGGAGCCGACATTATCCAGCAGACACTCTGCAAGGATAGTCTTCACACCTTGCTGCTGAGAGGCCCAATCCATTAATCCGCGTGCAGCTTCAAGGCCATAACCCTTCTTTTGCTCATCATCAACCAGGCCAAAGCCAATTTCGATTTTACCGTCATCATCGGGTTTACCCTTAAAGCCTGCATCGCCAATGATCTGCATCCCGTCTTTCTTTATAACCATCCATATGTCGAACCCGCTGATATCCTCATCGCTTTTGATAAGGTCCTTAAGAAACCATAAAATATCAAGGGTATCCTGACGCGGCCATTTTTCATGGAGTTGCAGCCCCAGTTTGGTGACTTCATCTGTATTGTTTTCGATTAACGTATGCATCATTTTGTGGGTCATGGGCATGAGGATTAATCGCTCAGTTTCAATATTCGATACGCTCAAATTAACACTCCTTCATTTTATTAAGTCTCTGACAGTAAAGAGGAAACTCAGGGGGTATGTCCTGAACCTCATGATGGAAGAACGATTTTTACAACTCTGCGCAGGCCTCAATAGCGAACATGAGCAGGCCTTCGCGGATTTCTTTGCGATCCTTCCATCCCCTGGCATCCCATTCTTCGCAACTCACATTATCACCGCCATAAAGCAACTGAGCAAAAACCACATTCCTGAATTGAGCCACGGCGCATAATGCCGAGCATTCCATTTCCACAGTGACACAGCCTTCCTCTCTTCTCAGCTTCACCTTGTCGATGGTTTCTCGATAGATAGCGTCGGTGGTCCAGGTTTTTGCCAGAAGGTAACTGCATTTATGTCGTTTCAGCACTCTTTCAATGGCCTCAATGCCTTCTTTGCTGGGCTGAACCTCGCGGCTCGGTGCTAAATAGTGATATGAGGTGCCTTCATCTCTGACAGCCGAGTTGGGAACAATCACATGTCCTACTGCGATATCCTTATTCAGTACGCCAGCACCGCCACAGGCGATAAATTTCCTGGCACCCAGGGCAATAACCTCCTCCAGCATGCCTGCTGCAAAGGGCGCCCCTACGCCTGGGTGGAACAGGGCAATTCTCTTTCCCTCATAGTTAAGTTCGTAGACGGGAAAAAGGCCGGCCTCTGAATACAGATTCTGGACAAGCTTCAATCTGCCCTCGTTTTTGAGTTTCTCGATAACGTCTTGAAAAAAGCAGATGACGGTATTCTCAGGAATATCTATTTTCTCGATGACTTTGTGGGGTTCAATAATGGCATTTCTGTTGGAATCAAACTCCAAGATGGGAAACTCTTTTTTCATATGATCCTCCTGGATTGCGCGTTATAAGTGAGACCTTTTATTTTAGGATGCTAGAGCAGGTTTAATTTCATAGGAATGAAATGGGAGGCTTCCTTCTCTTCAAAACCCAGTTTTTTATAGACGGACTTTCCCATCTCTGAGGAAGAAAGCTCAATAAAGGAGACGTTTTGCTTTTTGGCCACATCTATGAGGCAATTCAAAGCACTTGTGGCATAACCCTTTTTCCGATGCTGGGGATATGTAAGCACATTGAGCATAAGACCTGTTTTTCCGGTAGGCCATGACAGATTGGCAGGTTTATCGAATATCACCAGAAAGGCAGCGGATAAAACGGTTCCCTGTTCATCTTCAACCAATGCAGCAAAGAAATCCTGATTCAAGTGCTTTGAGTAATATTCCTGAAGCTGGGCGCGCATGGCGCTTTTCTGCGTCGGGGTTGTTTCCCAGCCTTCCTCAGCAAAATAGTCAAATCTCACCTGGATGAGCTTTTCGGTATCCTGGCCATTGGCTAATCTGACTGTCACGGCGACCACTCCTTGTTTTGAGCAATTATACAATATTTTCTTAATATTATCACTAAACGCTCAAAAAAAGAAGTGTGGCCATGTTTTTATGCCACACTTCATAACCCTTCATTCCAACCATTGATCCGCGTGGTGGCCGCCAACACCGTACCAGCGCGGATGACTTAATTGCCAGAATTCATCGTTGTAATACTTTGTGCCGTCCACTGTTGTACTGGGATCAAGCATCTCCTCATTAACAGTTTCCAGTTTTCCGTTTTTTAAGGCCATCTCAATAATCTTTAGTCCAGCGTATCCATCGGCCTCATAATCATACACATACTCAAAGCTCAGACTGTTGGAAACCACAAACTCTCCATTGATAAATCGATAGATATACCAGTCATGATAACCCGCTCCCGAGCCTCCTGTGGAGTAAATACGTTTGTTTTCAGAATCCAGGGCGGGGTTGCAGATTTGTGCAAAGGATTTGGATGGCTCAAAGGTTGACTTGGCTGCATTCCATAACCAGCAATCATACCAGGTATTGCTATGGGCGCCATGGAAGCAGTTAAGGATAATCACATCCTTATAGCCGTCGAAGTTCACATCGGTGACATGAAGGCCCATGGTATCCATCATTTCAGGATAAACAGCGTAGGATTCGGGATCAAAGGAGACCGAAAGGATGGGGTTATCCTTCTCATCGTAAATCTCCAGGCTTAATACGAAGATATCCTCACCCGATGCCACAAAACGGTATTCGGGCATGGTTTCGTGGATTTTGGCGCGAACTTCATATTGATAAATTTGAGGCCCGGGATCAGGAATAGCAGATATAAAGGACTCCTGGGAAGGAGTGGGCAGTTCATCCGGCAAATCAAGGTCTACTTGTGACTCCTGAACGAATAATTGCACATTTTCAGTCTCGTCATTGACCTGAAATTTATTCGATGGCAACCGATTTGAGCAACCGCCTAAGATAAGCACCACAAGCCCGAATAAAACAATAACCTTTTTCAATTCATGAACCCTCCTCGTTCATGCCAAGTCCTGTATGTGTGATAATTATTTTACAACATATTCTGAGAATTTACTCCCGTCAAGGGTTATCCATTCCATATCGGGACCATCTTTGATTTCCTGGGTGACTCCGATTTGCCTCTCCCTTTCCGCAATCCGAGCGTTAACCTCGTCGGGTGTAATAAAGGGAATGAGCGCTTCATCAAAGATGTCTTTATACACACTGTTGATATAGATGGTATCGTCCTCTAAAAGCTGCATATTACTGTCGAACACATAGAAGGTATAATAAAGATTATTGTCATCACCAAAACGAATGGTATCAACCTGCATAAAGGGCGATATTCCCTTGGCCTCAGCCACTTTGGGGATCATGCTCAGGTTCTCGGTGTAAGTAAGCTGATTTATGTCCTGTTCAGTGATAATGGATACGATGTGCTGCGTCAAGCCATTTTCACCTAAAAGGCCATATGCAACAATGTGGTTACTGGCTCCGCCGCTGCCGCCTGTTTGATAATATCCATATTGGTTCATGATAAAATAGCTTCGGGCCCAGGTTGCAAAATCATAGCAAAAATAAAGATTACCGTCCATGTACTTTATGACATAACCAAAGGTACTGTCACCATAGAAATTTAAGCCGTTAAAGCGTATCACCAGTTCAGTAACGCCATCATTGCCGCAATCAATAAAGCTATAATCTATGTAATCTACTTTACCGTTGACTGATGCATCATAGAACTCATCCGCAATGGCTTTAAGGATATCCGATAGGGTGTAACTGCGTCCCGCTTCAAACAGGGCATCCCCCATACTGGTTGGCAGGTAAAGCTCAGTGGAAACCTTCAGCTCATCATTGAGAAACTTCTCATAAGCCTCCATGGACTCTTCAATGATTGATGGGGCAGATGGGGTAGGCGGACTTGTGGGAGACTCCACAACGATTGACGTTTCGATTGGCTCATTGGTTTCTTCCTCTATGATCTCTTTGCCGGAAGCATTTGCATTCTCCAATCTGGAACAACTGCTTGCCCCGAGCAATAAAGAAAGAGTTAATGTGAACATAATCAGTTTTCGCGCTTTCACTTTATTGTTCCTCCTCATTTGCTGTCACAGTAGTGTCAGTCTTTCTATATTATCATAAAGTGACGGATTAATTCCAAGCCTCTTGCAAGGTTTCCCGGAACAATCTGTCCAGATGCTCCACATCTCACTTTTCATTATCGCTCAATTTTCTGACATAGTCACTAAAGTAAGCAAATTTTTCTTCCAAGAATGTGCTGATAATATTTATTCTCGGCTCTTTTTTCAGCTCCTTGATCACCTTCTTTTTTCCCAGTAAGTTATTTATCTCTTTTTGCAGCTCGGGTTCTAAAGATACTGAGTTCAGCAGTGTTTCGAAGAGCATAGGGGGTGGCGTTCCGTGTTGCTCTATCTCAAATGATTACTAGTATATTATAGATTTTCTTCATATAGCAACTACACTTGATGTTTTGCTATAGATACAAAATTCTACAAAATATGGTATAATATATCAAGAAGAACCAAGGGAGAAGCGAAAAAATGAATATATATATTGATGAATCTGGAAGCATGACAAAGGAAGTTAATGAGTGGAAAAACAAGTTCTTTGTCATAACATTACTATTAACCGATAAGCCCGATATGCTGAAAAGAGCCTATAAACGTTTTGTAAGCAAACACTATACTGATCTGCAGAGCATGGATACAAGTAATAAGATGTTTGACCAAGGTTCTTTTAAGGAATTAAAGGGCTATTGCTTTACTCCTCAAATGAAAAGAAAATTTGTTTATTTTTTTTGCCAAAAGAATAATTTTCGCTTGCTATTTATTAGGGTAAGTAACCTGAAAGCAAGTGACAATTTGTTTCGTAATAAGGCAAGAGCGTTTAATTATATACTCAAATTAGCTTTTGAATATTTACATAATCAAAAAATTCTATCTGATCGTGAATGGAACATTCAAATAGACGAAAGGAACGTTAAAAAAGATGCTAAATATCAATTACAAGATTTTCTGTTAACAGAGCTATCAACGGGTAAAAACATTGTTGATAATATATCTGTCCAGTATTATGATTCATGTAATAATAAACTAGTACAATTGGCAGATGTTTTCTCTAATATATTTTATTCAAATATCTTGACTTGTGGTGCGTTTAGTAAAGAAATTAGATATATGAAAGAAAATGGGTATACCATTAATATATTTAAGTTTCCTCCTATCGGTAAATAATTCACTTCTATCATGAATAATATAATAATGTGGCATCAACAGTAAGTCCTATAGTATGCTTTTTCCTGAGTAAGCACTATGAGTTAGTGCCGTACGTAGGCGATTGATGCCACACATAACAATAAATGGATAATAATATTGACTATACAGCAATATTTTAGTATACTGTAAATACGTTAACAGTAAGTCCTAGTAGCATGCCATTGTCATGGTAAGTGATATATGTTATCATCGTGCCTAGGCAATTAACGTAACCTTAAGTAATGAGGAGTTATCTCAAGTTATGAGATAACTCCTTTTTAGTTAGTATTAAAGGGCTACGTTATAATACTGATTAGCCCAGAACAGTGACTATAGGTGGCCTTAATCAATACTCTCCGACAAGACTATTGAATAGCTTCTTTTTTGAAACCATCATGTTATGGGCGATTAATCCCTAGGAAATGAATTATCACATCTTGGTTAACATAGAATTTACTGGAAGGATTTTCATGGTGGGGGTGTTTTTGTGAAAAAGCTCCGTTATCCGGTACTGGTGAGGCTTGCTCAATGGTTGATGCGAAAGTTCCCGTTCACAACACCTTTCTTCAAACTCCTTAAGGCCATCTTTGGCAACAAGCTTGTAAAGTGCATGATCTCATTAGCATTTCCCATCATCTTCTTCATAGAGGGCAAAAGCGTTACAGTCATAACCGCAAAAGAAATCACCATGTTTTCAGTGACAGGCTTTTTCTTTGCCGTCTTAAACGCCCTGGTCCTTGCCGTGGAAAATTATCGTGTCATATCGCTGCATCGTGCGGGATCCTATGCCTCCATTCTCAATAAAATCAACGTCATTGAAAATGATATTGCTTCGGAAATCGTTCATCAGAACAAGAACATTAATAACAGCCAGAACTTCCTGCCGGGGAATCTTGCCGGGCTGGGCAAGGTCATTGAGAATAATAGCATAATTGACAAAATCGCATATATAATATGTAAGAGTATCTTTGACTGGCTTAAAGAAGTCACAGAGGAGACATGCTTCAGGATAACGGTGTTTCAAAGATTTAAGGATGAACAGGGTGAGTTTGTTGAGCCCATTGCCCATGAGTTTGAAGACAATGGCTCGCCCAATGCCGAACGAATCCATCTGTGTGCGCCGGGAGAAAAGTATTATGTAAGGTTGCTTTTTGAGAGAAACATAAACACCATTGATGTTTTAGCCTCTCGAAAGGATATACAGGCCGTTAAGCTCCTCCCCGATGAGGATGCTTCCCAACTGGTGAGTGTACCTATCAGGATTAATAAGCGAACCACCTTCCTCTTTCAGATTGCCTCTGATAAAAAAGATGTTTTGGGAAAGAATAAACATGATATCAAAAGTAGCTTTAAGTTACTTCTTCCTCTGGTAAACATGATTATCCCGTTCTGTTATGGGGATAAACTTATCAAGGACCTATGCGACAACTTTATTGTGCACTATCCTTCGAGAACCACAAAGTCGAGAAAATGAAAGGAGACGTTGAACCAACGTGATGAACAAGATTATAGATTTCAGCATTTTAACTGCATCGTGCGCCGAGGAGCTGGAGGATGACGATTATGTGATGCAGGGTAAGGAGACCAAACTGGATAATAAGACAATGCAGCGTCTGTCCAATGAGCATGCCAAAAACATTGAAAGGCTTAGAAGAGAGGGACAGCTTATCACCATCAAGGACTTTTGTATTTAGAACAGGAAAGGTTTCAAAAGGGAAGAATATGATTTACAGCTCAAAATAAAAGACCGCTTCAACTCATTATTGAGATTTGAACGGCCTTTTATTCTATATACCACACTAATCTGGGGGGAGTAGTGCGTTATAGCTTTTCCTTGCTGTGGTAGGGACGTATCTGCTGCGTGATCATGGTCCCGATACCCTTATTCGTGAATATCTCCAAAAGAATGCAATGGGGAATACGCCCGTCAATGATGTGGGTCCTGCCCACACCTTTTTCTACGGCGTGAACGCAGCCTAATACCTTGGGAATCATACCACCCACGATAACCTTCTCATCAATGAGGCGATGGACCTCATCACAGGTAAGGGCATGGAGAATGGCGCCTTCATTCCTGCTATCCTTGACCCCTTCCACATCGGTTAAGAGAATGAGTTTCTCTGCCTTGAGGGCTGCAGCCAGTTCAGCAGCCACTGTATCAGCGTTAATGTTATAGCTCTGCCCATTTTTATCTGTGCCAATGGGAGCCACAACGGGAATATATTCGTCCTTGGCCAGAATCTCCAGCACATGGGTGTTGATCTTGGTAATGTCACCCACAAACCCCAGGTCCACCTGCTCACCATCCACGGATTCATAATGCTTCTCGCATTCAATGAGCACGCCGTCAATACCGCAGATACCTACAGCCTTTCCGCCCTTCTGATTCAAAAGGGAGACAATCTCCTTGTTGGTTTTGCCCACCAATACCATCTGAGCGACCTCCATGGCCTGAGCATCGGTTTTTCTGAGGCCATTGACAAATTCGGACTGGATATTGAAGGTCTTTAAGGCCTTGGTGATTTCAGGCCCGCCCCCATGAACCACCACCGGGTTCATACCTATGTACTTTAAGAGAGTAATATCCTCCATGACCGAGTTCTTGAGCTCCTCGTTGATCATGGCATTCCCGCCGTATTTGATGACCACGGTTTTGCCAGCCAGGGCTTGAATATAGGGAAGCGCTTCTATAAGGATTTCTGCTTTGCGAATGATTTCCGATAACTCAAACATTTTCAGGACGCCTTTCTTCCATAAATTTTGGGTCAGGGTTGTTACATATTAAAGATATAAGGCCGGAGTCAATAAGCCTTCGGTTTCATCAAGGCCTGCCATGAGGTTTAAGGCCTGAATGGCCTGACTGGCTGAGCCCTTGCCCAGATTGTCAAGGGCCGAGACCACAATCAACCGATTGAGCCTCTGTTCCACAACAACACTGATGTCAATATAATTGGAGCCTGCCACATATTTGGTTTCGGGCAATTGACCCACAGGAAGCACCCGTATAAAGGGTTCGTCCTTATAGAACTCTTCATAGAGATCATGCACATCCTGGGTGGTCACCCCGTCCTTTGCCAGGTTCAGATAGCTGGTAGCCAGCATGCCGCGCTTTATGGGGGCAAGATGGGGTGTGAAGGAGACCAGCACTTCTTCTCCGGCAATAAGGGAGAGCTCCTGCTCTATCTCAGGAGTATGGCGGTGATTGCTCACGCCATAGGCCTTGAAGTTTTCATCCAATTCGCAGAAGGCGTAAGACAACTCGGATTTTCTTCCTGCGCCGCTTACTCCAGAGGTGGCGTCAATAATAATTCCCTTGGTCGAAACCAGCTTTTCCTTCAAAGCGGGCAGAATGCCCAAAATGGAGCATGTGGGATAGCATCCGGGATCAGCCACCAGCCGGGCGGCCTTTATCTTATCACGATAGAGCTCGGGAAGGCCGTAAACTGCCTGATTGATGAGTTGGGGAGCGGGATGAACGGCTTTATACCATTTTTCATAGACCGCAACGTCCCTGAACCGGAAATCGGCGCTATGGTCAATGACCCTCTTACCCTTCTCCAAAAGGCTTGGAATAACATCGTTGGACACGCCGTGGGGAAGGGCTGTAATGAAGAAATCAGCCTTTTGTGCCACCTTATCTATGTCCAGCTCATCACAGGGCATGTCAAAGACCCCACGCAAGGACGGATAGACTGATGAATAGGGTTGACCGACAAAGCTATTGGACACAATAGTGGTGATTTCAATGTCCTTTCTTGTGGATAATAACCGAAGGATCTCTGCACCTACATATCCGGTTGCTCCGATAATGCCTACTTTAAGCATGTTATACCCTCCCAGGCATTCATTTGATCTTCTGCCATATTCCTATACTGTATCCTCTTGCTGAAAGCTCCGTTTTGCCAGCCCGGAATTCTGCATGAACGGGTTGTTGTCCTGTGAAAAATCCCATTAATAAACACGTTCAAGCGCTAGGGGCATCTGCATAACAGGGGGTGTTATAATTATACATTCAGATGCATAAAAATTCAAGTATGCATTTTGACTAAGTATTTTAGCCCCATCCTTTGGACATTATTGCTTATGCAAAGTATCTAAAAGGCTTTTTCGTTTTTTGTGGAATAGTTAGCTAGTTTCCAAGCGGGGAAAGGTGCTAAATTATTAATATACAACCGATGCGCAGCATCAGGATTTTAGGAGGGAATATAATGGCTGGTGTAGTATTAAAGAATGTCTATAAGACATATGCCGGTGGAGTTACAGCAGTAAGTGACTTTAACATTGATATCCAAGATAAAGAGTTTATCATTCTCGTTGGTCCTTCTGGATGCGGTAAGACCACAACCCTTAGAATGATTGCAGGTCTTGAAGAAATTACTTCCGGTGAGCTCTACATAGGGGACAAGCTGTGTAATGACGTTGCTCCCAAGGACAGAGACATCGCGATGGTTTTCCAGAACTATGCTCTGTATCCTCACATGAGCGTATTTGACAACATGGCATTCGGTCTTAAGCTCAGAAAGACTCCCAAGGAAGAGATCAAGAGAAGAGTTCATGAAGCTGCAAGAATCCTTTCTATCGAGCACCTTCTTGACAGAAAGCCCAAGGCTCTCTCCGGTGGTCAGAGACAGCGTGTTGCCCTTGGCCGTGCTATCGTTCGTGAACCCAAGGTATTCTTGATGGACGAACCTCTCTCCAACTTGGATGCTAAGCTCAGAGTTCAGATGAGAACCGAGATCTCCAAGCTCCATCTGAAGCTCAACACCACCTTCATCTACGTTACCCATGACCAGACCGAAGCTCTTACCATGGGTACCCGTATCGTTGTTATGAAGGACGGTTTGGTACAGCAGATTGACAGTCCTCAGAAGCTCTATGATGAGCCTTGCAATATCTTCGTTGCTGGATTTATCGGAAGCCCGCAGATGAACTTTGCCAACGCTATTGTTGAGAAGGGTGCTGACGGTGTTGCCCTGAGATTCGGCGAGAACAGACTGCTTCTCCCCGCTGCTAAGGCTAAGGTTCTTGAAGAAACCGGCTACATCAACAAGGAAGTTATCTTCGGTATCCGTCCTGAGGATATTCATGACGAAGAAACCGCTTCTACCGTTGCTAATCCTGCAACCATCAATGCCGATGTAGAACTGACCGAAAGACTCGGTTCTGAAACCAACCTGTACCTCATTATCAATGGTATTAACTTCACCGCTCGCGTAAGTCCTAAGTCCAGGACCCAGGCCGGTGATAAGGTACAAGTACTCTTTGACTTAAGCCGTCTCCACATTTTCGACAAGGAAACCGAGAAGGCTATCGTTCACTAATCAGTCAAATAAGCAAGGGCCTTTCCTTTGGGAAGGGCCCTTTTTATTATTGTTGTTTTTGCCGATAAAAATGTGGAATAATTAATATAATATAGATCTATTCATCGGAGGACTATTTCATTGCGACTGGTAGCATTTGTTGGCCCCAGCGGGACGGGCAAGAGCCATCGTGCCCTTTGGGTGGCCAAGGAGAATGGTCTGGACTATATCATTGACGATGGGCTGCTGATCCACGAAAACTCCATTGTGGCGGGTAAATCCGCAAAAAAAGCGCCTTCCAAGCTGAGCTCAGTGAGGGTCGCCCTGTTTATTGAGGAGGAGCATAAGCTCCAGGTTAAGGAGGCCATTCAAAAGCATAAGCCTAAAGGAATCCTGATATTAGGGACATCGGACGGAATGGTGGACAAGATTGCCCAAACCCTTGAGCTGGGGGAGTTTGAAAAGCGTATCCGTATTGAGGACGTGGCAAGCCCCTATGAGATAGAGCAGGCCCGGAACACGCGCATTAAGCAGGGAAAGCATGTTATACCCGTTCCGGCCATGCAGTTGAAAAAGCAGTTTTCAGGGTACTTCCTGGATCCTTTGCAGCTTTTCAGGCGCAAGGGAAAGGGCGAGTTCCAGAACCTCGGCGAGAAATCAGTGGTGCGTCCCACCTTCAGCTATTTTGGGAAATACACCATCAGTGATTACGCCATCTACCAGGTGGTCAATCATATCCTTACCAGTATGCCCCAGGTGGAGAAGGTGACCCGTTTTCGTACCAACAATGGGCCAGATGGACTTTACATCGACTTGGATGTTATAATGGTATTTGGCTATAATTTACTGGAAGCTATAAAAACAGCACAGGAGACTATCTCGAGGGAACTGGACAGATTTGCCGGCTTCAATGTCAACAACCTGACGATCAATGTAAAGAACCTTGTTCTTAAAAAGAGCTCATAATGCAGATGAGAACAAGAAGTCACGGAGGAAGGTCAAGTGTCTCAGACAAGAGAAGTGTCCATTGATTATACGGACATGGAAGATGAGGAAGTACTGGTTTATGCCAGAAAGGGTTGCACGCGTGGAATGGAGCACCTTATCGAGAAGTACAAGCCCCTGGTGAGGGCCAAAGCGCGCAGCTATTTTCTTGTGGGTGCCGATAGGGAGGATATCGTTCAGGAGGGGATGATAGGTCTTTTTAAAGCTGTCAGGGACTATAAGAACGATAAGAGTATCCCTTTTAAGGTCTTTGCAGAGATGTGCATCACACGGCAGATTATTACCGCTGTCAAGACGGCCACTCGCCAGAAGCATATTCCGCTCAATTCCTATGTCTCGTTAAATAAGAAGGTGTTTGATGAGGAGTCTGATAAGGTTCTTATTGAGGTGATACAGGAAATCTCAGTGGCTAATCCGGAGGAACTCTTCATCAGTAAGGAGGAATACAGCGGCATTGAAAGCAAAATGATGGAGCTGTTAAGTCCCTTTGAAAAAGAGGTGCTCTCCAAGTATCTGGCCGGAATTGCCTACCAGGACATTGCCAAGCAGCTTAATAAACCGGTGAAATCGGTGGACAATGCCCTTCAGCGATTGAAAAAGAAGATAGAGAAAAGCATTCAGTCGGTGAAAAACGAGGAAAAATAGCATACTTTTCCATGCATTTAAGACATAAAGAAGACCTGTTGGTGCTCAACAGGCCAAACTCATAAAAATGTGCTAAAAAGGAGGTAAAAGTATGTTAAGGTATCAGTGTCAGGCATAATTATATAAGAAATTTGTCGAAAAAGCAAGAAGGCCCATACATATTTTTGTGACACTGGTACAAACTAAGCCTTTAAATTTATCTCTATATAGAGGGGGAGATTATTATGATTATCAAATGGAGAGACGAGTACAGTTGCTATGATCCCGTGATTGACGAGCAGCACAGGAAGTTAATGGAACTCATCAATCAGATGAATGACATTGCAGATTTGGACGATGGATATGACCATTATGACGAAATCGTGGAGCTTTTTAATGGTCTGAAGGAGTATGCGGTTTATCACTTTAATTATGAGGAAAGCCAGTTTGAGGCCCAGGGCTATGATTCCTTCAATACCAAGATTCAGGTTCTGGAGCACAAGAGCTTTGTCAACAAGGTGGCCGCCATTGATCTCTACGAACTGGATGAAAACCAGAATGAAACCGTGCGCTCGGTTCTGGACTTCCTGAGTAAATGGCTGGATCATCACATTCTTGATACCGATAAGAGATTTGGCGAGTTCTTAAAGGAAAAGGAAAATCAAAAGGGCTGATAATTAATTATTTGAACTTTCTGGCAATGCTTCGTTGTACAGAGTCCTGAATGGTGTATAATAAAAGTGAAATAAGGCTCTTTTGAGATACTGTACGCAAGAAGAAAAAGCTTTGACTGGAGCTGATCGTTTGGCTGAGAAGAATAGAGTAACGGTACGGATAGCTGGAAACGAGTATGTGATAAGTGGTTCAGAATCTCCCGAATACATACAAAAGGTGGCGCTTTTTGTCGATCGAAAGATTTCGGAGATTACCCGCAGGAACCACACCCTCAGTACATCCATGGCTTCGGTTCTGACCTCGGTCAATGTGGTGGATGAGATGTTCCGGATGAGCGAAACCCTCAATCTTCTGGAAAAGGAATACAATGACCTTAAGCGGAAGAACCAGGAGCTTAAGGAGGAGAATCAGCGTCTCAAGTCGGATAATCAAAAGCTCAAGGAACGTGAAAACCTGCTTTCCATTGAACTGACAAAAAAAGAAGTGGAGCTGAAGGAAGTCAGGAATCAGTTGAATAATATATCCGGCAATAAAAAGCCCAACGATTACGGAGGATAAAACCATGCTATCAATTATGATTTCATTGGATGATCTGATGACCATCGTACTGTTTCTTCTTGGCGCAACCCTTTTGTGCTTTTTAATTTTTGCTGTTTCTAACCTTCTGCGCGTTTTAAGGAATGTCAACCAGCTTATCGAGAAGAATAAGGACAATATAGACAAGACCGTCGAAAAGCTGCCGGAAATCGCTGAGAACGCATCAAAGATCACGGGCATGGTCAAGAATAATCTTAACGATATCCAGCATGTGTTCGAGAATGTGGGCAAGATATCCGATACCGTGAAAAAAGGTGTGGATACCATACAGAATGATATCGTTCTGAAGGCCAAGAGCATTGTGGATTTGATTGATGTCATCAGAAGGTTTTTCGAAAAAAGGAAGGACCAGAGCAAGAACAATAAGAGCAGAAAGAAAAAAGGGACGGTCTATACTTATAAGTACAAACCCGGTCAGGAGCAGCCCGAGGAGATTCAAATCCAGACCGATGAAGCCATACAGGAGCCCTACAGAGACTATGTAAAGGTCGAATCCGAATCTGAATCCACAGCCGATTCTGAGGCTGATATCACGGAAGAGCCCGATGAGGAGATGACCGAGGACATCACGGATTATCAGGAAGAAGTTTAGGACTATAGACAATGAAGAATCAATTCATAGAGCTGCTTGCTCCGGCGGGCAGCTTTGAATCACTTAAGGCGGCAGTTGCCAATGGCGCCAATGCCGTTTATTTAGGCGGCGGAAGGTTCAATGCCAGAGTCAATGCAGGAAATTTTTCCGGGCAGGAGCTCGTGGCAGCCTTGGACTATGCCCATGAGCGGGGTGTGAAGGTTTACCTGACCCTCAATACCCTGCTAAAGAATGATGAACTTAATGAAGCGATGGAATTAGCGGCATTTGTCTCTCAACAGGGGGCAGATGCTGTTATTGTTCAGGACCTGGGTTTACTAAGACTTATCAAAGAAGCCCTTCCCGAGCTTCCTGTCCATGTGAGCACCCAGGCCACCGTCACCCAGAGTGCCTCTGTGAGGATGCTGGAGCAACTGGGTGCCAGCCGGGTGGTTTTGGCCCGGGAGCTTTCCCTGGAGGAAATTAAGACCATCCGCCAAGCCTGCCGGGCTGAGCTGGAGGTCTTTGTCCATGGCGCGCTCTGCGTCTGCTATTCGGGCCAGTGCCTCATGTCCAGCTTTATTGGCGGAAGGAGCGGCAACCGAGGCCTCTGTGCCCAGCCCTGCCGTCTTCCCTGGGCCCTGTCCCGAAACGGTCAGAGCTTTGATAAGGAGGGCTATCTCTTAAGCCCTCGGGATCTTATGGCTCTTGATCTTTTGCCCCGGCTCAAAGAAGCGGGGGTCTCCTCCCTCAAGCTGGAAGGCCGTATGAAATCCCCCGAATACGTGGCCATTGTTACGGGCATTTACCGAAAGTACCTTGACCTTTTGGAGGAAAAGGGCGAAGCGGGCTTCAGAGTATCCGAGCAGGACAGGGAGCGGCTTTTACAGGCCTTTAATCGTGGGGGCTTTACCCAGCACTACCTTATAGGGGAAAAGAGCTACAATAGGCTTGTCTATACCCGGCATCCCAAGCACCAGGGCATCCTCATAGGCAAGGTTACCGGCAATCGGCCGCCCTATGTGCGGATAAGCCTGGACAAACCCCTAGCCATGGGGGACGGCCTGGAGATCATGGATGAAGCAAAAGGCACCCAAAGCCTTATTGTGACAGCCATTATGGAAGATAAGCACCATGTGCGGGAGGCTCAGGCAGGATCGTCCCCCTGGGTGGGAGATTTAAAAACCACCATCAAAGAGGGAAGTCTGGTCTATAAGACCCTTTCAAAGCCCCTTTTTGAAGAAGCCCGGCAAAGCTTTGAGCGGGGAGAAATGCGGCTTGTGCCCGTGGATATGGCCGTTACCCTTAAAATCGGCGAGCCCTTAAGGCTTCAGATTACCGATGACGAGGGCCATGCTGTAAGCCATAAGTCCGAGGTATTGGTGGAAAAGGCGCTTAAAAAGCCAATGACTGAGGAGCGTCTCAAGGAACAGCTTCAAAAGACAGGGGACACGCCCTATGGCTTAAGAACCCTTGATGTTTTCATGGACCCTGAAAGCACCGTTCCGGTATCGGCCATAAATGCCCTCAGACGAGAAGCCCTGGAGGCTCTGAAGGCACAAAGAATACAGGGCCATAAACGCCCCGGCCGGGAGATAGTCATACCTGATTCTCCCGCCCAGGCAGGATATTTCCCAGGAAAGCGCCTGTCCCTGACCGCATCCTTTGTGCAATACCCTTCATCGTTGGCCTTTCTCAACGGCAGGGTATCACGGGTTTACCTTCCCATAGGGCCTCGGGAGAGCCTTGAACGGCTTGCCGAGGGCTATAGCGGAGAAATCTTTCTGTGGACACCCTCGGTTCTAAGAGACGAGGAATGGGATGAACTTATGACTGCCCTTATGGACCTGCAGGACTTATTCGTAGGGCTCACCTATGGCAGCCTGGGAACCTTAAGCCTGCTTAAGAAGGCGTTTCCCAATAAGCTTTTCTGTGCCGATCAGTCCATGAATGTGTTTAACCGATATACGGCAGCGCTCCAGGCTCAGTCGGGCGCCGATATGGCCATACTTTCTCCCGAGTTGAGGCTTAACGAGCTTAAGGGCTTCGAGGCCGATTCGCCCCTGCTGGAGGCCTATGTCTATGGCCGGCTTCCGCTGATGACTATGGAACACTGTCCTTCGGCCGCAGAAACCGCCTGCTCGGGCCGATGTGAAGCATGTAATAAGAATAAGGGCTATCTGAAAGACCGAAAGGGCGAGATCTTCCCCTTTGTGCGTGACCCCAGAACCAGGACCACACGCATATTCAATGCCCATCCCATGTTCATGGACGATATGGCCGCTCTGAAAGAAACACCTATAAGCTATATCAAGCTGGCCTTTCTTCATGAGGATGAGGAAACCTTGGCGCAGATTGTGGACTATTACGCGGCTTTGGTGGATGATAAAGCGCCTTCCGACACTGTGACCGAGAGGATTAAGGACCTAAAGAGCCAGGGCTTTACCAAGGGCCACTGGTTCAGAGGGGTGGATTAACCTATTGAAAGTGAGTGAGAGCATGGTAGATGTTTATGTAGAGATTCTGCGTGATGATGTGCAGCTTCCGGCCTATGCCAATCCCTATGATGCGGGTATGGATGTGTGCGCGGCTGAGGATACCCTGATAAAACCCGAAGAGACGGTGATTGTTCCCACAGGGCTTAAGCTGGCTATTCCTGAGGGCTATGAGATACAGGTCCGCCCCAGGAGTGGCATTAGCTTCAGAACACCCTTACGCCTTCCCAACAGCCCCGGAACCATTGATGCAGGATATCGGGACGAATTGGGCATCATCATGACCAATACCTCCAGAGAAGGGAGCGAGAACCCTTCCGAAGTCCTTTCGCTGGATACCAAAGGGAATAAGCAAGGGACCTATCTTATCAAAAAAGGTGAGCGCATTGCCCAATTGGTTCTGGCTCCCGTGCCCCGCATGAATCTGATCAAGGTTCAGTCGGTAAAGGATATTGGCTCCAACCGGGGCGGGGGCTTTGGCTCCACCGGTGTGTAATATTCATGTGCCGTTATACATACCGGATAGTAAGGGAATGAGAAACACCAATATTCGGATAAACTAGGCTATTATGCCGTAAACCCTATCATACGAGGAGGCCTATCATGATTAATCAGCAACGCTTGGTGAATGAATTTTTAAGTCTTGTACGCATAGACAGTCTGACCAAAAAGGAAAGGGACATGGCCGATGCCCTGCTGAAGAAGCTTGCCGACATGGGCTATGAGCCCTACGAGGACGAAACCGCCGGTAAGATCGGGGGCAATGCAGGCAATGTCATCTGCCGCATTAAGGGAGAACAAGGAAAGCCTGCCCTGCTTCTCATGGCCCATATGGACACGGTGGTGCCCGGGCTTAACAAAAAAGCGGTGGTGGAAGGGGATATTATCCACACCGACGGAACCACTATTCTGGGCGGGGATGATGCCGCTGGCATCGCTGTTATTCTGGAGACCATAAGATCGCTTAAGGAGGACGGCACGCCTTTTGGGGACATCACCATAGCCTTTACCGTGGCCGAGGAGGGCGGCCTTTTCGGGGCCAGAAACCTGGACCTTTCAAAAATTCCGGTGGATTATGCCTTTATTCTGGATGATGGCGGGCCCATAGGCTCAGTGGCTGTGAAGGCCCCCTATTACAACCGCTTCCAGGCCATCTTCAAGGGACGCGCTGCCCATGCGGGCATGGAGCCTGAGAAAGGTCTGAATGCCATTCTTCTGGCCTCGGAGGCCATCGCAAAGATGCCCCATCTTGGACGGATTGATGAGGAAAGCACCTCCAATATCGGTATCATTCAAGGGGGACAGGCTCGGAATATTGTCTGTGATACCTGTACTGTGGAAGGTGAAGTGCGTTCTACCCAGGAAGAAAAGATTGAACGATTCACCAAGGAGATACTGGATTCCTTCCGGCAATCAGCCGAGGCCAGGGGCGGGAACGTTGATATTGAACTGGAACGCATGTATCCGGGCTATCATATCAAGGAGGATGATCCCATTATACTGCTGCTCAAAGAGGCCTCCAGGCTATCAGGGATTCCGCTTCAGATGCATGCCACGGGCGGGGGCAGCGACACCAATATCATCAATGGCCTGGGCATTCCCGCCGTTGATGTCAGTGTGGGCATGGAAAAGGTCCACAGCACCCAGGAGATGATCCTTATTTCCGATATGGTTAAGGCCTGCGAATTCCTGACCGCCATCATCAAGGCTGCTTATTCATATAATCGTTAATGATTCTCTGAATATTGGCATCCTTAATATGGATGGCAATTTGGATGCGTCGGTTTTTGGCTTTTGCCGCTTCATTGACCTCTTTGACCAAGGGTCTGAATTCTGAGAACCCCGAGGCTTGAAAGAAACTGCCATAGTTCTTTTCAAGAACGGGGTTTTCCTGCATCATGGCGGTGATGACTGCAATGGCTCTTTCACAGGAGAGAAAGTAATTGTTTTCGTAGGTGTCATCGGAGTCGGCATACCCCGAAATGGTGATGGAATCAATGTTTTCTCTCACCGAGGGCTTGGACAGGATATTTTCAAAGGCCAGTGCAAACTGCCGGAGCATGGCCCGCCCCGAAGGCGAAATCTCGCTGGAACCCTTGGCGAAAAGCAGGCTGCTTTGTATGACCAGATTGGCCTTATCGTCGATGGTCACCAGGGATTCACTGCTTGTGGAAAGGGTTTTGGCCAACTCGGCTTCTATGGAGGCCTTGACCTCTTTGAGCAGACTCAGCCGCAGTACCGAGATTTCCTCAAGCTTGCCCTTGACCTCGGCCAGCTCCTGCTCTTTGAGATAGAGTGCCTGCTGGTCCTGGGAAAGCTGTCCCTCCAGTTGATTGATTCGTGCCTCCCGCTCATTCAGAGAGGCTTCAAGCTCTGCCAGGGTTTGGGATTTTTCCCGGAGCTCCTCCTGGGCACGGCTTAAGTCCTGATGGGTCATACTAAGCTGGCTCTGCTGCCGGGTCAACTGGTTTTTGGCCTGATTAAGCTTGGCATCATAGGTCTGGAAGGAGAAAATCTGCTTAATCAGAAGGATGACAATAAAGAAGAACAGCACGAAAACAAGTGAGGACATGACATCGGTGAAGGATGGCCAATAATGCTCCTCTTCATGGGATTGACGGGTCTTTGTCACAGCCTTCATTTAGGCTCCCTCCATCTCTCGATTCTGGCAACCGCCGCTTCACTGTAATTCAAAAGCTTGTCGGGTATCTCATTGACCACCTTTAAGAAAAGCTTTCGATCCAGGGTGGATTCGTCCAGCTTTTGATTGAGCTCTGTAAAGAGCTTGCCCATGCCCTCCATGCGCCTGTTCTCCTGCCTGATTTCATGCACCAGGGACTTAAGCTCCTCGGAGCAGCCCGAAAGGTGTGTCTGTATCTGGCCGAAGGCTTCGGTCTGCCCAGTGATGGACTGGCATAGGGCCGTCACACTGGCCTGGGCCTGATGGATGTTCTGCCCGAATCCCTGATTAAATTCCCTAAGGGATTCAAGTTCATGCCGGAGATCCTTAACCGTACGGTCAAAGAGGGTCAGAGAATCGCTTAAGAAGGTGGTCAGGATGTTCATCTCATCCTTTCGGTCAAGACTGTCCTTAAGCTTGTCCTCCATGGATTCACCGGCCAGCTTGATATCCAGGTATTCCTCAAGCTGTGTGACAAAAAGCTTTTTAGCCTGTCCCGAATTGAAGAAGGTCATGGCCAGGGTAAAGAGAATGGAAAAGCCCGTTCCTAAAAGACTTGTGATAAAGGCCACCGACATGCCCTGGAAGGAGGCAAACAGTATTTGAAAGGTACTAGCTCCGGTGTCCAAAAGCATATTCTCGGCACCGGTTTCCGAGAGTGTGCTTCCTACATTGCTGATGGCCGATGTCAGCCCCAAAAAGGTTCCGAAAAGGCCTGTTGTGATGAGAAGACTATTGACCTTCTTTAAGAAGCTTTCGCCTGTTACGCAAAACTTGAGGTAGGCTTCCATGGCCATGTCCATAATGGCATTGGTATTGATGGCGTCAATGCTGCTTTTAAGGCCGTCCTTATACTCCTCGGTCACCCATTGGAGCATTTCCGACTGAAACTCCTTGATTTCTCCGGCGCAGAAGGCGGCAAGCTCCTCTGAGAGGGAGAGATAACGCCTGCGTATCAGGATATTGACATAGAATCCGCTGATAAAAAGAAGGATAATGATTCCGGTGACTGCCGAACCCACAAAACCCATTCTTTGATAGAGCTCCACAAGGCCATTGAACATCTTTCTCACCTCGTATATCACTATTTCTCTTTAGGTGTACAAGCTATTATATGCGCGTAACATCAGGATAGAATTATTGCTTAAACGAAGGAATCCGACCGGTTATAAACAGACGGTTCTCTTGACAAAAGAAGAATATGGAAATATAATTACATATGAACAAATGTTCATATGTAATTATGAAGGAGGCAAGGGCATGGGCATCTACAGGAATTATATCTATCCGTCCATCATAGAGGCTTTGCTTTCAAGGCCTTCTGTTATGGCTCAAAGAAAGGATCTCCTGCGCCACGCCAGGGGAGAGATTCTGGAGATAGGCTTTGGGACGGGGTTGAATCTGTCCTGTTATCCTGAAGGAGTTAAAAGGATTACCATAGTGGAAAGCAATCAGGGAATGAATCAGAAGGCCGCCAAACGGGTTGCCCAATCCAATATCCAGGTGGACTGCCGGCTCCTGAATGCGGAGTCCCTGCCCTTTGAGGACGGGAGCTTCGATACAGTGGTCAGCGCCTTTACCTTCTGCAGCATTAAGGAGGTTGACAAGGCCCTCAGAGAGATTTATCGGGTCCTTAAGCCTGACGGCCAGCTTTTGTTCCTGGAACATGGCTTAAGCCCCCATAAAGGGGAGTGCTTCTTTCAGAATGTCTTAAACCCTGTCTATAGGATTTTTTCAGATGGTTGCCATCTTAACAGGGATGTGGAGGATATGATTAAGAGAAACGGCTTTAATATCACATGGATGGAACAGTTTTATGACAGGCAGATGATTAAGCTGGCCGATTATCTGAGTAAAGGGATGGCGCTGAAAAATGTGAACAAATGGGGAATTGGTCAGAGAGGTATTACATAAGGTTAAAGCCAAAACCAGGGAGCACAGAAACAGAAGGATAAGCCAATAAAAAACCGACCTCCATAAGTCAGACCATTGTCCAACTTTTGGGGGTCGGTGTTTTTATCATTATTCTCTTAGGCCAGGCTTTTAACGATGAATTAGTAAGCAACACCCTGAGCGTACATTGCAGCAGCAACCTTTTTGAAGCCTGCAATATTGGCGCCCATAACAAGATTGTCAGGATCGCCGTATTCTGCGGCAGCCTCGCTGGCATTCTTGTAGATGCTCTTCATAATGTCCTTCAGCTTGGCGTCTACTTCTTCAAAGGACCAGGCCAGACGCATGCTGTTCTGAGTCATTTCAAGACCGGAAGTAGCAACACCGCCGGCATTGGCAGCCTTAGCAGGACCATAGATGATCTTGTTCTTCAGGAACACATCAACAGCCTCGGGTGTGGAGGGCATGTTGGCGCCTTCACCCACAGCAAAGCAGCCGTTCTTGACCAGGATAGCAGCATCATTGCCGTCCAATTCGTTCTGGGTTGCGCAGGGGAGTGCAATATCGCAGGGAATGGTCCAGATGCCCTTGCAGCCGTCCTTGTAGATGGCTGTGGGATGATGCTTCACATACTCGGAGATACGACCTCTCTGAACTTCCTTGATGAGTTGTACAGTCTCGAGCTTGATGCCGTCCTTATCATAGACGTAACCGTTGGAGTCGCTGAGGGCAACAACCTTGGCGCCTAATTCGGTAGCCTTCTTGGTGGCATAGATGGCAACGTTACCGGAACCGGAGATAACCACGGTCTTTCCTTCGAAGGACTTGCCCTTAGCTTTCAGGGCCTCATCCATGAAGTAGCACAGACCATAGCCGGTAGCCTCGGTACGAGCAAGGCTTCCGCCATAAGGAATACCCTTGCCGGTCAGAACGCCGGTGAAGTCGTTGCGAATCTTTTTATACATACCGTACATATAACCAATTTCACGTCCGCCAACGCCGATGTCACCTGCGGGAACGTCGGTATCGGGACCGATATGACGAGCCAGCTCAAACATAAAGCTCTGGCAGAAGCGCATGATTTCCATATCGGACTTGCCCTTAGGATCGAAGTCGGAACCGCCCTTGCCGCCGCCCATGGGCAGAGTGGTCAGAGAGTTCTTGAAGATCTGCTCGAAGCCAAGGAACTTGATGATACCCAGATTAACTGAGGGATGGAAGCGGATACCGCCCTTGTAGGGACCAATGGCACTGTTGAACTGAACGCGGAAACCGCGGTTTACATGGACCTTACCATTGTCATCCACCCAGGGAACACGGAACATGATCTGTCTTTCAGGCTCTACGATGCGCTCAAAGATACCGGCCTTAACGTACTCAGGATGTTTTTCGGCAACGGGTTCCAGGGACTCCAAAACCTCTTTGACAGCCTGGTGGAACTCCGGTTCGCCGGGGTTGCGCTTGACAACTTCTTCATAAACACTGGCAAGGATTTTCATGGAAGTGACCTCCTGTTTTATAAGATGATTTTTTATCTTTCTTTAAACCATGGTCAAAAAACATGGCTAAAAAATGCAATAAAAAAAGCCATCACTTGCAAATAAATGCTAAGAAAAGAACGTAAAAACAGTCCGTGAAAGCTTCCAAATCCACTACCCCATTGCAGCAGAATACATGTCCGTATGAACACCATATATTAACTTTGCGGGCCAGATGAATATGAAAAACAGGCCGGACAGGGTACATTATATCAGAAGTTCTTGGAAAATGCAAGAAGCGATTTTAAAAGTTGCAAAAAATATGATAAATATTTGATAAAAAAGGCGATATCCCTCCAAAAGAAAAAGGTTCTCCATGCCGTTTATTGCACGGAGAACCTTTTGATGAACATTATCCTTTGGACTTGATGTATTCGTCAATGGCCTTGGCTGCCGCTTTACCAGCGCCCATAGCCAAAATGACAGTGGCTGCGCCCGTCACGGCATCACCGCCGGCAAAGACCCCTTCCTTGCTGGTCTGCCCTGTCTGCTCGTCAGCCACAATACAGCCCCATTGATTGGTTTCAAGATCGGGTGTGGTGCCGCGGATCAGGGGGTTGGGGGAGGTGCCAATGGAGATGATGACCGTATCCACCTCCAGAATATGCTGGCTGCCCTCCTTGACCACGGGGCGGCGTCTTCCCGAGGCATCGGGCTCACCCAGCTCCATCTCCACACATTCCAGGCCTGTGACCCAGCCGTTCTCATCCCCAAGTATGCGAATGGGATTGGTGAGGAACTTGAAGATGATGCCCTCTTCCTTGGCATGGTGAATCTCTTCAAGGCGGGCGGGCAGCTCCTTTTCAGAGCGTCGATAAACGATGTATACCTTGTCGGCGCCCAGCCTTATGGCGCTTCTTGCTGCGTCCATGGCCACGTTTCCGCCGCCCACCACGGCCACTGTTTTGCCGCGCTTGATGGGGGTATCGGCATCGTTTTTGTAGGCCTTCATCAGGTTGATTCGGGTTAAGAATTCATTGGCTGAGTACACGCCGTTGAGGTTTTCGCCCGGGATATTCATAAAGTTGGGAAGTCCTGCACCCGATCCGATAAAGACGGCCGAGTACCCTTCCTGGAATAACTCGTCAATGGTAAAGGTTTTACCAATGACCATATTGGTTCGGATCTCCACGCCCTGAGCCAAAAGGCCGTCGATTTCCTTTTGAACCAGCGCCTTGGGCAGCCTGAATTCAGGGATGCCATAGACCAAAACGCCGCCGGCGGTATGGAAGGCTTCAAATATGGTCACGTCATAACCCATCTTTATAAGATCTCCGGCACAGGAAAGGCCCGATGGCCCTGAGCCGATAACGGCCACTTTCTTTCCATTACGCGGGGTCTTTTCATAAGTCTTTTCAAGATGTTTCATAGCCCAGTCGGCGGCAAAACGTTCCAGACGGCCAATGGCCACCGGCTCACCCTTGATGCCCCGGACACAGCGCTGTTCGCACTGGGTCTCCTGGGGACAGACGCGCCCGCATACCGCGGGAAGGCTGTTGGTCTGTATAATGGTCTCATAGGCCTCGGCGAATTTGCCCTCGGCAATGAGGCTGATAAACTCGGGGATCTGCACATTGACGGGGCATCCTGCGATGCAGGGCTTATGCTTGCAGTTGAGACACCGCTTGGCTTCCTCAATGGCCATTTCCTCGGTATAGCCCAGGGCCACCTCATCAAAATTCTTGTTGCGCACCTGGGGGTCCTGCTCGGGAATGGGGACCTTTTTCAAAGACATATTAGGCATTGATTTTTCCCTCCAATCTGCATTGGTGGCGTTCCTGAGCCGCCCTTTCATGGTCCTTGTAGATGGAAAGACGCCTGATGAGCTCGTTGAAATCCACCTGATGGCCGTCAAAGTCCGGACCGTCCACACAGGCAAACTTGATTTTACCACCCACAGTGACACGACAGCCGCCGCACATGCCGGTACCGTCAATCATTATGGGATTGAGGCTGACAATGGTCTTAATGCCATAAGGACGGGTGACATCGCTGACCACCTTCATCATAATGGGCGGGCCAATGGCCACCACCACATCATAGGTATTGCCCTCATCAATCAGCTTTTTGAGGATATCGGAGACAAAGCCCTTGGTTCCGTTGGAGCCATCGTCAGTGGTGACGATGAGCCTGTTGGATACCGCCGCCATTTCCTTTTCCAGAATGATGAGATCTTTATTTCTGAAACCTGTGATAACGTCTACGTCAACGCCCATGCTATGAAGCTTTTTAGCCTGAGGGTAGGCAATAGCCGTTCCAAGACCGCCGCCAATGATGGCCGCTTTTTTCACACCCTCAAAGTGGGATGCGACGCCTAAAGGGCCGCAGAAATCAGCCAGGCTGTCCCCCACATTCAGGGAGCCCAGCAGGCGTGTGGAGGCGCCCACCTCCTGGAAGATGATGGTGACGGTGCCCTTTTCCCGGTCATAATCGGCGATGGTCAACGGAATGCGTTCACCTTCATCGTAAGCCCGAAGAATAATGAACTGTCCGGGTTCGGCCTTTCGCGCCACAAAGGGTGCTTCAATTTCAAGAAGCTTTACTTGAGCATTTAAAACTTCTTTCCGCACAATTTTATACATATTAATCCCCTTTCCTTATTAACCTCAAATCCTTAAGGAAGCACTATATCTTTGGTTGAAGGAAGCAGCAAAAAGAAAGCAGCAAGTAAGATCAATTCAGGAAGTGTGGGTGAAACCCTCACCCATGAGCAATATCTTTTATGGGAGTTTAATATTAATATATCGTGTTTTGCGGATTTGTCCAGCGTTAAATAATCTACAAACTTTCGGGCCGCACAGGGTCATGGAGATGTGCCCTCTTGAGCCTGTTTATTGATCTTCTTAAACCCTAATGTCAATACTGATGGCTGCCACCAAATACTGCCACGAGAAATTGGGGGCTGATGCCTTGCCCTTGCGCCCCCAAAGGCATGGGAAACATATCTCTCGGCCTTTTATCATAGAATGAAAGGTCAGACGAAACATTTGAGGAGAGGTTTAATGGCTCGACGCTCTTTAAAATATAACGCTGCCGTTCTTACCGTCACAGGCTTTTTGGTTAAAGCCATTGGCTTTGTCTACAGGGTATTTATTGCCAACAGCATAGGTGCTGAGGGTATGGGCCTCTATCAGTTGGTGACCCCCATCTATTCTTTACTGGTTCTGGTTCTGTCAGCAGGCATATCCATCGCCGTTTCCCGATTTGTGGCAGAGGAAAGCGCCAAAAATGGTGAAGGGAAGGGCATGCGCATTGTCACCCTCTCTGCAGGCCTTGTTCTGATTGCCGGTGTTATTGTATGTGGCGTTCTGCTGCTTAATCTGGACACTCTGGTTTTAGGTCTGGCGGGGGATGTCCGGGCCCGCAAATCCTTAATATGGATGCTCATTTTTGTGCCTGCCATTGCGGCCGGCTCCGCCTATAAGGGCTATTTCTACGGCCGCGAGGATATGATGCCCAACTCCATTGGCCAGATTCTTGAACAGATTGCCAAGCTGATCTTCGTGCTCCTGCTCTTTAAAGCCTTTAAAGGCGGGGGCATAGAAAGCATGTGCCTGCTTGCAGTCATTGCCATGCTGGTGGGGGAGTGCGTCAATGTTCTCACGGTTCTTGTTGCCTTTTGGATGGCCAAGGCCAAAAAGCCCCATGCGAATTCAGCCCGCAGGGAGCGGGGGACCCTCCGCAAAATCGCCAAAGCCGCCCTGCCCATATCCATAAACCGGTTCATCCTTTCCATTCTGGGTGCGATTGAGAATGTGCTTATTCCCCAGTGCCTGGTGCTTTACGGTTTAACCTTTCAGGAGAGTCTTAAGGTTCTCGGGCGACTTTCAGGCATGGCCGCCCCCCTGGTCTTTTTTCCGTCCATGCTGCCCGGGGCACTGGCTACTGCTCTGGTGCCCGCCATTGCCAGTGCGGTGGCTGCCAAACGGTATGCCATAGCCAACCGCCAGATTTCCCAATCCATTAAGCTCACTCTGACCATGGGCCTCATCTTTACATCCTTTTTTGCCTGTTGCAGTCAGGAAATCGCCGAGCTCATCTATCCCGGTGAAAACGTGGGCGGTGTACTATACATACTGGCTTTTTCTGGGGTTTTTCTGTATCTGCAGCAGACCATGCTGGGAATTTTAAATGGCCTTGCCCAGGAAACGGCTATTTTGATCAATACCTTTATAGGCACTGCTATAAGGCTGGTCATCATCAGGTTTGCCATCCCCGTCTGGGGTGTGGATGCCTATATCTATGCCCTGATTGCCGGATCGGCCCTGTCCATTGGCCTCAATATGAGAAAAATCTCTAAAATTACAGGGATGTCCATCGACGTGGGAGAATGGCTGTTAAAGCCTTTAGTGGCCGCCCTTCTGGGGTCTTTGATGGCAATTCTTTTAAAGCGGCTGCCCCAATTATGGCAGATGTCTCAAAGAATTTCGTTTGTTCTTTCCATGGGTATTGCCCTGGGGGCCATTCTGCTTGCCTTTTTAGTGCTGGGCATCGTCAAAAGGGAGGATTTAAAACGCTGGGCCGGAAGACATCATATGTTCATGTATGAATTGTAATTAAAAAATTGAAAAATAATAAAATTGATAAAGAGATGAAGCAAGAGGAAGAAAACGCTAGATAATTTCAAATAATCGCCTGAACGAAAGTCAAATAAAGTCAAAAACAGGCTTGATTTTTGTGAGGGGGCGCTATACAATAAAGACACAAGGTCAAAGAAAGTCAAAATCAATAATGAAAATGCAGAAAGTCTAATAATCGGAGGTGTGATTTATGTTCAACTTAATCCCTTGGAGAAACGGTAACATAGCCAACAGAAAGGACGACTGGTTTGGTATTGACAGATTCTTTGATGATTTCTTCCGGGATCCCTTCTTTGCTAAGGTTTCATCCATGACCACTCCCATCAGGGCCGACATCAGGGAGACCGATAAGGAGTATATAGTAGAGGCCGAAATGCCCGGACTCAACAAAGAAGACATCATTATAGATCTTCACAACGATGTGCTCACTTTGGGTGCTGACATCAAGAAGGAAGTCAACGATGAAAAGGACGGCTATATCTACAGAGAGCGCCAGAGCGGCTCCTACAGACGAAGCTTCCGTGTTGATAACGTCAAGAACGAGGGTGTAAAGGCATCCTACAATAACGGCGTTCTGACTGTGATCCTGCCCAAGGCTGACGACAACGTAAAAGGCAGAAGGATTCCTATAGAGTAATCTAAAGAGCAATAAACCTCCTCCAACCCTTATGTTTTTTCCATAGAGAATACCCCCTCCTGGAAGCGGTGTTAACCGGGCCGGGAGGGGGTATTTCTATGGCGTCAAATCTTATGAAGCTGAAACTTTAAACATCACGAAAGAATACTGAGATACAGATTTCCGGTTCTATGATCATCCAGTGTAATGTTAAGCCATATGAGTTCTCCACTTATGGGAGAGACTCCGATTCTATTGACCTTGATGCGTTCACCTTTTTTAAGGGATATCATATCCATATTCCATATATATTCGGGCTCAAAGGAGCCGGGAGCATCCCCCGATTCAATGAAATATACCTCTGTGTCTTGTCGAATGGTATAATACTTGTTCTCAAGTCTATCAATGTCAAGGGGCTTAAAGACAAACTGTTGATTGACCACCTCATAAAACCCTGAACATATTTCCGGTTCTGTCAACAAGGTGACGTTTTTGTCGGTCATAACTCGACCGTGTCCATCTACATAAAATTCGCCGTTTAAATGGCCCAGATGGATGATTTCAGAGCCCGTATACCTTATGAAACCGGGATAAAGCGCCTCAAGGCCGGATTCGAGGATGACGATCTCTTTGTAGCTGTCATTTCTGTCAATATCAATGATTTGCAGGTCGGAGGGAGAGTCAATGTAGTTGACAAACAGGGTCAGCGCACTGTCATTGATATGGATAGAGCTGTCCTCATTGCTCACAATATCACATAACAGAGAATCAGCATGGTTATCCCCATCCAGATCAATATCCCCTTCAATGGACATGGTATGATAGGTGTCCTGGTATTCCACCCCGATTTTAAGATTATGCTTTTCAAAGGCATCCTTGCCGGGGATAAAGCTTTTGAAACTAAAATCCTCATTGGGACCTGCCGCCGCTTTGCATTGCTCATTCGCGTACACCCCGAAAGCATAACGAGCATAAAGACAAGACATAGTAAAAAAAGAAGCATTCTTTTCAAACCCATCACCTTGCGCACATTCAGTCTCAATGCTTATTAATTCTATACGCACCCTCCTTTTTCCTTTGGGCTCAGCGCAAAAAGGTGTCGAATAATGGAAATTGCCTATAACAAATCGATTTTGAGAAGTCTTTTTGTCTGCTCTGAGAGTTTGCAGGGGGATTGGTGTTTATGTATAATAGTCATGTTATAGGTAAACATCATAGAGTGATGCCTAATAAATTAAGGAAGTGACTTTTTAGAATGAAGCTTATTGCAGACTGCCATCTTCATACCACTGCCAGCGGACATGCCTACAGTACCATCACCGAGTATGCGAAAGAGGCGTCAGAAAAAGGTCTTGAGCTTATTGCCATGACCGACCACGGCCCCAGGATGCCTGGTGCCACCCATCCCTACCATTTTCACAACCTTAAGATAATTCCTAAAACCTTGTTTGATGTGGAGATCCTGAAAGGGATGGAGGCCAATATTATCGACTATGATGGTCGTCTGGATATTGATGAGATCATGCCCGAGCAATTGGATGTTCTCATAGCAAGCTTCCATGGAAATTGTCTTACAGCAAGCAGCATAGCGGAAAACACACGTGCCGTCATTAAGAGCATGGAATGTCCCTATGTTAATATTATTGGGCATCCCGATGATTCACGAATCCCCATGGATTACAAAGAACTGGTCAAAGCAGCTGAATTTCATGGGGTGCTGCTTGAGGTCAATAATTCCTCTCTGAGGCCCACATCCTTTCGACAGAATGCTAAGGAAAGCTATGTGAAGCTCCTGGAGGAATGTGAAAAACATAAGATTTATATCATCATCAACAGCGACTCCCATATTCATTGTGATGTGGGTGAGCTCAATGAGGCTATTGAAATGGTGAAAAGCGTGGGATTCCCCAAGGAGCTCATTGCCAATACCAGTGTGGAGAAATTAAAGCAAAGGCTGTATCTTCGGAGAAGGTGAAAAAATGCTGGACAGACTTGAGGTTATTGAAAACCGTTTTGAGGAATTAAATATGCGGCTGGCTGATCCCTCGGTGATGACGGATCAGGAGATGTACTTAAAGCTCATGAAGGAGCACACCGAGTTAAGTGATGTGGTGGAGAAATTCCGTGAGTATAAGTCCTATGTCAAGGCTTACGAGGATGCCCGGCTCATGCTGGATGAGAAGCCCGATAAAGAGCTTCTGGAAATGATCGAGCTTGAAATGGATGAGGCCCGCAAGGGCATGGAGAAGGCTGAGAAGGAGCTAAAAATCCTTTTGATGCCCAAGGACCCCAATGATGAGAGAAACGTTATCGTTGAAATCCGCGGCGGAGCCGGCGGGGACGAGGCTGCCCTCTTTGCGGCTGTGCTTTACCGTATGTATGCCCATTATGCCGAGAGCAAGGGCTGGACGGTCAATGTGATTGATTCCAATCCCACTGAAATCGGGGGCTTCAAGGAAATCGTCTTTGAAATCGAGGGCAAGGGCGCCTATAGCCGCCTTAAGTTTGAAAGCGGTGTTCATCGTGTGCAACGTGTTCCCGCCACCGAGTCCAGCGGCAGAATACATACCTCAACCGCAACGGTGGCCGTTTTGCCTGAAGTGGATG
Organism: Bacillota bacterium; assembly: GCA_022702935.2. GTDB lineage: Bacteria > Bacillota > Clostridia > DSM-8532 > DSM-8532 > DTU059. Next base: position 74,429 of record JAKIML020000043.1, read on the forward strand.
ATGTTCCCGAGGTGGAGATCAACCCCAACGATATTGAAGTGGATACCTACCGCGCTTCGGGTGCCGGTGGTCAGCACGTTAACAAAACCTCGTCAGCCATTCGTATTACCCACCTTCCTACAGGTATTGTGGTCACCTGTCAGGATCAGCGCTCCCAGCATAAAAACAGGGACAAGGCCATGAGGGTTTTGAAGGCCAGGCTCTATGAAATGGCCATGCAAAAGCACGCCTCGGAATTGGCCGAGAACCGTAAAAGTCAGGTGGGGACGGGGGACAGAAGTGAAAGAATCCGTACCTATAATTTTCCCCAGCGCCGGGTTACCGACCATCGTATCGGGTTTACCCTGTATCAGATTGATGACTTTATCAACGGGGATATGGACGAACTTATCGATGCCTTAATCACTACCGAGCAGACTGAAAAACTCAGCGGAGATGACGATTAATATTCATTCAATGAAGTCCTGCAATACACCAATGGCATTGCAGGACTTTTCTTCATCCACCCAACCGACCTGTCAGATAAAAGCAGGAAAAGACAGGAATTAAATTTAACAGGGTGCTATGATGGATGTGTCAGGAGGTTGTTCTTATGGAGTGGCTGAACAGGTTGAACCAGGCCATCGACTATATCGAGGCCAATTTGATGTCGGAAGTGGATATCCATGCGGTAGCGCGCGTAGCCGCATCCTCGACCTTCCATTTTCATCGCTCCTTTATGATGCTGACCGGTGTATCGGTGGCCGAGTATGTCAGGCGAAGAAGGCTTACTCTGGCGGCTCAGGAGCTGGCATCAAGCGAGGGGCTGAAGATCATCGATGTGGCTCTCAAATATGGTTATGAAACGCCCGAGTCCTTCACCAAGGCGTTTACCCGCCTGCACGGCTTACCCCCCTCCCAGGTCAGGGGCCGCGGGGTCAAACTTAAGGCCTATCCAAGAATCACCTTCTCAATATCCATTAAAGGGGATGCGAGTATGAACTATAGGATCGTAGAAAAAGACGGCTTTAAAGCCATTGGTAAGAGCATTCTGGTAAGCACTGTCAACGGACAGAACTTTAAAAAGATTCCCGAGTTCTGGAGCGAATGCAATGAGGACGGCACCGTCTGCAAGATTGGGGGCTCAAACCCCTCCAAGCCCCTGCTGGGGATTTGTATGAACGACTTTGATAATGAGATGAAGACCTTTACCTATGTCATTGGCATCGAAAAGGGCGAGGATATACCGGAGGGCCTGGATGTCTATGAGATCCCTGCCACCACCTGGGCTGTTTTTGAGTCCATCGGCCCCATGCCCCATTCCATCCAGAAGGTCTGGGAGCGGATCTACTCCGAATGGTTCCCCTCCACGGGCTACGAGCATGCCGGTCTGCCCGAGATGGAGGTCTATCCCAGAGGGGATGGCTCCAGTGAGGACTATGTCTGCGAGGTATGGATTCCTGTTAAGGTCAAGGGTTAAGACAATCCATGCTTAGGATGTAAAGCAATAAAGGTCCCGATGCTGCTGCGTCGGGACCTTTTTCCATGGCTTTGGATCTTGTTAAGGCTTCAGCGTAAAGGTATGGACCTTGTCGTAGTCCATGCCGATGCAAATATCCACCGTTTTTTCGGTCAGGTTGTAGACGGCCGACCACTGGGTTCTGTCAGGAATTTTGATCTGGGATAAAAGGCTCATGGACTGGGCCTCTGAAAGCCGTTCTCCTTGATCCATAAAGGCCTTTTCCACGGCATCAAAACGCTCAAATTCGGTATAGCCCTCACCAATATTCAAGCCCTTATACTGAATAAAGTTAGAGGCGATTTGATAGGGCTTTTGGGTGCGAATGACCTGGACCTGGCCTTCCATAAATTCCACTAATACCGAGTCACCGCTGGCGTCGGAGATGAGGTAGTGGCATTCTATACCGGCAGAGAAGTAGAAATTGTATCGCTTTAAGAGGTCCACAGCCTCCTGGGTGGTAGCGGCCTTATCCAGAACAAGACGAATGCCCGTAGTGGTATTCAGGGTTATCTGGCCGGGCTTCTGAGGCGGCTCAGCATAGGGGACGGCTAATAGGGCAATGGTCACCCCGCATTCATTCATGCCGTCAAAGGGCAGATAGGGCGCCCCCAGGGCGACAAAGCTTTTGGTGTTCAAGGGAAGCGGACGCGTCTCCTTATCAAAGCCTGCAAAGGAGAGGTTGACCATGGAGATGGAGGCATAGCCATTTCGGGGTCTGGTGGTTAAAAGAAGCGGTGGTGCATAATCAAAGTCAAAATTGCGCCCAAAGATCACCTGTCCCTCAGGGGTTTTGCCCGTAAAGGCGGTGCAGGCAGGGGTGGCGATATTCAGTTCAAGCTCTGCCCCTCTAAGCAGCCGCTTCATGATAAAGCGCTCAATATCCTTATCACTGGCTGCGCCCTCCTGGAGAAATTCATCGAAGCCATAATCCCCGATATAGGTCATGGTATAAAAGGGGTAGGGGCTAACCTCTTTAAGGCTTATAAGGGTCCTTATCTCTTGATGAAACAGTGCGGCAATGAGGATGATAATGGCCAGCACAAAGGTTCCTATGGCAGTAACCAGTCTCTTAAGTCTTTTTTTCATGACAGCTCCTTATAATGCATCTTTTTGTATTATGAATGAAGCTGGAAGTATTTTCAATGGCGAAATTAAGCTGTTACAGGGTCGATGAGTTGCGGAACAGGCCAAGAGGTGAGATAATTCTAATAAGAATATTGCATCATATATCTTTAGATAGAAGGAGGAAGATAGATGGATATAGGTACGGTATTAACTGCTATGGGGCTTTCTATCTTCGCAGGGCTTTCCACCGGCATAGGAGGACTATTACTCCTGCTGTTCAGGAAGATCAACAAGAAGATGCTTTCAGTGGCCTTGGGCTTTTCGGCCGGGGTTATGATTTATATTTCCTTTATGGAGATGCTTCCCCAATCCATGGACTATCTCCATAAGTCCATGGGTCAAAAGGGCGGGGACTGGGTATCCTTCCTCTCCTTTTTTGCGGGCATTCTTCTCATTGCTATTATAGACAAGCTTGTCCCGGAAAAGGATAATCCCCATGAAATCCATAATGTGGAGCGCCTCGATGTCTGCGGCTTCGGGCAGGATGCCAACAAGATGCTTAAGACCGGTAAGATGGCTGTGCTGGCCATTACCATTCACAATTTCCCCGAGGGCCTGGCCTCCTTTGTCTCGGGTATCAGCAACCTGCATTTGGGTATTGCCATCGCGGTGGCTGTGGCCATCCACAACATCCCCGAGGGTATCTCGGTGGCGCTGCCCATATACTGCGCCACGGGGGATAAGAAGAAGGCCTTTCTAACATCCCTTTATTCCGGGCTTGCCGAGCCCATCGGCGCCATTTTGGCCTTTTTGATCCTGTCCCCCTTCCTGAATGACACCATCTTTGGCATCATCTACGGTATCATTGCCGGAATCATGGTGTATATTTCCCTGGATGAGCTTTTGCCTTCGGCCAAGGAATATGGGGAACACCATCTCTCCATTCTGGGGCTCATTGTGGGTATGGCGGTCATGGGCTTAAGCCTGCTGTTGCTTTTGTAAGTGGCCTATTGACTGTATTTCAGGCAACCTCTTTATTTGCTAAAAAAACCGGCGCTTATTGCGCCGGCGGAGCCAAACCCCCTATAGGGCTTACAGCTTGTATCTAAGCTTATCGCCAAAGAAGGGATAGGGGATGATGAAGACCTGAATGCCCACGGCATAAGGTGCAATGGTGTACAGCGGATAAAACACAGCCAGCCCTTCCTCGGTTAAGTAGAAGTTCTTCTCGTCAAAGTATTTGTTTATGTTCTCCTCCAGATTCTCAAAGTAATCGGCCACTCCTGCGACTTGACGGCGACGTGCTTCGGCCAAAACATAGTTGAGAATAAAGGACTTGTAGTTGTAATTCCTCACGAAAAGCGCAGATAAAGGAATCATGGTGCCTCTTGGCATATCCCATGTATTTCCCTTTCTGGTGGTGGTACCGTGGGCCCCTCCCGTATATTCGTAAATGTCATAGTAAAGGCTGATAAGGGGCTTCTTACAATAGGTGGGTTCGAAGACCTCGATAAATTCGTAATGGTTAAAGGGAAAGTTTTGCGCTTTAGCCTGTAGGTACTGTTTCACTGCAGCCTGATAGAGCTTGGTGGAGGCGTAGCGATAATTCCTGTGCGCTTTTTGCCTGTAGTGCATATTGAAGCGCATGGTATTGCCAAAGGAATCCGATGCAAGCACTGGATAGTCAATCTTCACATCGACCATCAGCACCCTGTTATAGCTTAGTTTGTCCTTGATTGTCTGCGTCTTTATAAAATCGCACTTCATTCATACCACCTCACATCATATTATTGAGGTGTTATGCATCTTGTGCCCGTCCAAATTAAAGATTTCTGCACTTCTTAAAGACTTTTGACTCGCCAGGTCTTATAGGGGTTTCGGATGAGATAGGAATTGTAATAGCGGGGGTCTCCCGTGACCTCCTCGCCTATCCAATGGGGCTTTAAGAAAGGCGTATCCTCAGAGGGAAGCTCTATTTCGGCCAGGATGAGCCCCTCGTTGTCTCCCAGAAACTCATCCACTTCCCAAAGCATGCCCTGGTATTCCAGGGTGTACCGATATTTTTCAATGATGGGCTTTTCGCAAAGCATAAGCAGGCTTTGGGCATCGGAAAGGGGCAGAGGGTATTCAAACTCCTGACGGGATGCGCCCGTTGTAGGCCCTTTAATGGTCAGCACACCCTTGTCATGGGCAATTCTGACACGCACCGTCCGCTCCGGATGGCTGCTTAAATAGCCCTGCCGAAACAGGCTCCTTTGGGCATTCGCCTTATAATCATGGTTGAGAACCAGAAACTTCCGCTCAATTTCTAATGGCACCTTACTCACTTCTTTCTTAAGGATTCAGGCTTATGATGAAAACCCTGCCGCTGATACAGTCGGGGGAGATATCCTCCCTATACTGCGGAAATGATGGATAGTATTTGCTTTACTTTAATGAGATAGTATATCATAAAATGGCAGTCTAGTCCTATGTTCATGAGATTTTTCATGATATGAAATACCATAGCCCCTGTGTGCAAAACCAGGGGGGATTCTTTTGAAAGACGAGGTCTTAAGGCCATGATGGAACAGGAATTTCATACAAAGCATACCCAACTTAAGAGAGAGGAAAGTAAGCTCAAGGCCGGAAATGACAGATTCATCAGCTTAAGATTCTGGGTTTTCCTGGTCGGCGCAGCCCTCTCCGGTTTATTCTATTCGCAAAAGATGATGCTGCCCATGTGGGCGGCTTTGGTGACTGCCATAATTGCATTTACGCTTGTGGTGGTATTCCATCAAAGGGTGAAGAAGGGCTTAAAGCGCTGCCAGGCCCGGATAAGGTTCTATGATGCCTTTATTAAGAGAATCAACGGGGAATGGACGGGTTTTTCCGATACGGGGGCTGAGTTTGTTAAACCTGAGCACCCCTTCAGTGCCGATCTGAACATCTTTGGCCCCAAGTCCCTCTTCCAACTGCTCAACCTCACCCATACCTTTAAAGGGAGGGAAAGGCTGGCTAAGCTCCTTGGCGAGCCCGATAAGAGCAAACCTGCGATTGAGCAGAGACAGGGTGCCGTGGAAGAACTGTCGCATAAGCTGGATTTTATCGAAGAGCTCTGCTTGAGGGGGCTTATGGACGGGAGACCGGCCAAGGACCCGGCCGCCCTCATTGAGAATATTAATCAGGAATACAGTGTGCCAGCCTTTCTCTATCATCGGGCGCTTACCTTTGGTCTGCCATTGGTAACCTTGCTGTCGGCCTGTCTGGCGGGTGCGGCCCGGCCCTGGCTCTACTATGTCATGCTTGCGGGCCTTGTGCTGCAGCTTTTGCTCTTTGCCTGGAGCTTTAAGGCGGTCTTTCCCATTCTGGGAACAGTGCTTCAGTACAGGAAGGAGCTCAATGCCTATGAACAGCTCATTGACTTGATAGAGGGGGAAACCTTTCATCAGCCATATCTTAAGGAGCTTCAGGCCAGGCTCGTAAATGAGCACAGCAGTGCCGGCTCCGAGATTAAGCGCTTGGCCATTCTCTCGGATTATGTGGATTTTAAGAACAGCCCCCTTATCCATTTCATGCTGAATGCGCTCTTTCTCTGGGATCTTCATTTATACAGGAGCTTTGATTCCTGGAAAATGAGAAATGCGAAAAGCATAGAAAGCTGGCTGTCGGTTTTAGGTGAGTTTGAGGCCCTCTCCAGCCTGGCCGCCCTGCCCATGATCACCCCTGTGACCAGCTATCCAAAGATCCTGGAAAAGGGCCCCTGGTTTGAAGCCAGGGCCCTGGGCCATCCCTTTATCCATTATGCGAAACGGGTTGCCAATGACGTAACCATTAAGGGCGTGGGCATTATCACCGGTTCAAATATGTCGGGCAAGACAACCCTTTTACGGACAGTGGGTATTAATCTGGTGCTGGCCTATGCAGGGGCGCCTGTTTGTGCTCAGTCCATGTCCGCCAGTCTCATGAGCCTGTATACCTCCATGAGGAATAACGACGATTTAAGCGAGGGAATTTCCACCTTCTATGCCGAGCTTTTGAGAATCAAGCAAATCGTCAGCTTTTCCAGGGAAGGCAGGGAGATGATCTTTCTTACTGATGAAATCTTTAAAGGAACCAATTCCAAGGACAGGGTGGACGGTGCCAAGATAGTCCTTAAAGGGCTCAATAAGCCCTGGGCCATCGGCCTTATCTCAACCCATGACTATGAGCTCTGTGATCTGGAGAAGGAGGATACCCGCAGGTTTACCAATCACCATTTCACCGAGAGCTATGTGAACCAGCAGCTTTACTTTGATTATAAGCTCCATGAAGGCCGGTGCAGAACCTCCAATGCCCGGTTCCTCATGAAACTGGTGGGGCTGGACGAAACCTGAAAAATGGAAGGCCAGGTTGAGGGCGAAACAGGATGGACAGGGCATATGATGTACTAGCATGATTTTATGTCCGAGGATATTCTATGAGAATCAGGAATCTCAATTACTTCTCCAGTATCATTCTCTCCCGGGCCCCCTATGCCAAGGCCGAGCTGATCGGTGGTCCTCTTGCTCCCAATATCAAAGGCATGGTCTATTTTTATCCCGTCCACCAGGGAACCCTGGTGGTGGCCGAGGTCTATCATTTGCCCACCATGGTACCGGGCACGTCAACCAGCCCGCCCATTGGTCCCTTCGGCTTCCACATTCATGAAGGCAACACCTGTGATGTGGGAGATCCTAAAGAACCCTTCACATCGGCCCTGGGCCATTTCAATCCAACAGGGGCGCCCCATCCCTTCCATGCGGGGGATATGCCCGTGCTCTTTGCCGATAAGAACGGCTATGCCTATCTGGCCTTCTACACCGACAGATTCACGCCCCAACAGGTGGTCAATCGGGCCGTGATCATTCATCAGAATCCTGATGACTATAGGAGCCAGCCGGCGGGCAAGGCAGGCCTGAGGCTGGCCTGCGGCATCATCAAGGCCATATGAAGGCTTCCTGAAAGGAAAAGAAAAGGCTGATTTGGCCTATAGCGCCAGGAATCAGCCTTTTGCTTTGGTTTAAACGATATATCAGCGGTTTTACAGGGCCAGTTTATAGATCTCCAGGACATCCCTGGAGGTCAGCTTTTTGAAGAAGCCCAGGGTAAAGGCATCATTGCCGGTGGCTTTTTTGGCCATTTCTTCAAGGCGGGACGCGTCAATATTGACATGGCTTAAGCGTGTGGGCAGACCAATGGAGGTAAAGAAGGCTTCCAGGCTTTCAATACCCTTTAAGGCCATCTCCTCTAAATCAAAGAAGTTGTCGTCCACATTCCAAACCCGCTTTGCGAACTGGGCGAATCGGGCAATATCCTCTTTATAAACATATTTCATCCATGCGGGGAAGACAATGGCCAGACCGGCGCCGTGGGCAATATCGTAGATGGCTGACAGCTCATGCTCAATACCATGGGATGCCCAGTCGGTTCTTCTTCCCATGCCCAGCAGATTGTTGTGGGCCACTGTTCCTGCCCACATAATCTCAGCCCTGGCATCATAGTCATTAGGGTTCTTCAGGGCCTTGGGCACATTAAGAATCATGGTTTTCAATGTGGCTTCACAGAGCCTGTCGGTAAGATCCACATGGCGGGTAGGGGTAAAATAGCGCTCCATAATGTGGGCCATGATATCGGCAGTACCACAAGCCGTCTGGTAATCGGGCAGCGTAAAGGTCAACTCGGGATTCATGATGGAGAACACGGGGAAGAGGAGGCTATGGGTGACGCCACGCTTGTCCAGGGTATCCTCCTTGGTGATGACTGCGCTGTCACTGGCTTCGCTGCCCGCTGCCGGAATGGTTAATACCACGCCCACCTGGAGGGATTTCTGGGGAGAGGCCTTGTATTCGAAGAAGTCCCAAACATCTCCTTCGTAGGGAACACCTATGGCAATGGCTTTCGCCGAGTCAATGGCGCTTCCGCCGCCAACGGCCAGAATGAACTCAATCTGATGCTCCCGGCAAAGACGGATACCCTCTTTGACCAGGGACAGCCGGGGATTGGGGAGCACGCCTCCCAGCTCAAAGATTTCTATCCCTGCTTCCTTCAGGGATTTGACCACTCTATCATAGAGCCCTGTTTTTTTGATGCTGCCGCCGCCATAATGCAACAGGACCTTTTTGGCATACTTTGCGGTTTCCTGGCCTACCTGGGCTTCTGTGTCCTTACCAAAGATAATTCGGGTTGGGTTTTGAAACACGAAATTATTCATAAAAAGCAACGCCTCCTGTCCTAAGATTTTTCTTGATTATATCTTACCCTATTTTACCACAGGAGCCACATTAATAGAAAAAATGTCCCATTGCTTTTTACGGCTCAGCCCAGTTCCTGGGAAAACAGCTTGTTGGACGGATTGGGACTGATGGTCACAAACAGGGACATGTCCTCGGTTACCACGGGTATGGAAAAATCGTCCTCACCCTTTGCCTGGACCACCGAGTTAACCTCCACCCGCTCATCCTCATCATTGATTCTGATTTCCCCGCTTCCCGAAAGCACTAAGAGAACCACGGTGGAGTTTTCGTGCTTGTGGGCAGGAAGGGATTGGCCGGCCTTTAAATTGAGGATGAAGGCCAGGGTGTTTTCGTCGGCAAACACAATTCTTTTGGTAAAGGTTTTGTCGCTATAGACCATGAATTCCTTAGCGTTCTTAAATTCCATAATCATCACCTCCGGCTTATTGTCCCCCTTGGTGCCATCCTTAATCGAGGGGTTGAAAAATTTTTGTGGTCCCTTAAGCTTATAAAGAAAATTTTTATTTGCTCTTGATAACTATCGATGATCTATATATGATATATATATATAGAACATCGATATATGAGAGGCGAGGTTATGAAAGTGGACAAAAGCCTGTTGGCGGGCAGCACCACATTGCTGCTGCTTAAGCTTCTTGAGGAAAAGGATATGTACGGTTATCAGATGATTGAGGAGCTGGCCAGAAGATCCAACGACACTTTTACCCTGAAGGCAGGAACCCTGTATCCTTTGCTGCATCAGTTGGAGCAGCAGGGAATGGTCAATGTCTATGAAGCCCAGGCTGAAAATCAGAGGGTCAGAAAATATTACAGCCTGACCAGTAAGGGACGGGGGCTCTTAAATGAAAAGGAGGCCGAGTGGAAGACCTTTTCATCGGCCGTGAATCAGGTTTTAAGGGGAGGTGCATCCTATGGCACAGCCTTTTAAGGTCAGGGACTATTTAGAACAGGTGCTCCAGCAGGTGCGATACCGGAAAATCCACCCCGAGCTTGCCAGGGAACTGGAGGCCCATATTGAGGATCAGAAGGAGGCCTATATGGCCGAGGGCCTGGATGAGGAGACGGCGCTTTCCGATGCCGTAAGACAGATGGGGGACCCTGTGACAGTGGGGACCCAGCTTGACAGGCTCTACCGGCCTAGGCTGGAGGGATCCATGGTGGTTCTTGTTATCCTGCTTTTGCTTTCAGGGATGGTGCTGCGGTTATTTACCTCGCCCCACGTCAGTGACGGTCTGGAGTATTATTATAAGCAGATGGCTGTTACCCTGCTGGGTGTAGGCCTGATGTTCTTTATCTATACCCTGGACTATTCCATTTTGGGCAGATACCCACGACGCATCTTCTTTGCGCTGGGGGCTGTGGGCGTCCTGGTTTTCCTTGTATCTCCCCTTGCCAATGGGCAATACTGCTATGTACCCCATGTTCTGATTCTGTTTCCCGCTGCCTTTGCAGGAATTGTCTATAGTATGCGGGGAAGGGGTTATGGGGGACTGGCTGTCTGTGGGCTCTACTTCCTTATGCCCGTCATATTAGCTTTCATGGCACCCTCCCTTACCGCATTGCTCATTGTTTCATTTTCCTGCTTGATCCTTCTTACGGCAGCCGTGGCACAGGGGCATTTTAATGTCCGAAAGCCCGTTGCCTATCTTATGATGTATTTACCGGCAGTTATGGCCTTCGCTCTGCTTCTTCTTCTCATGCGCCACAGGCTGGCTGTTGCGCTGTCACCTGAAACTGACGCTTTGGGCATGGGTTATCAGGAGCTGCTGGTAAGAAAAGTCCTATCCTCTGCCCAATGGATAGGACGGGGGAATTTGCCTCCGGCAACTCAGCATGTGGAACTGCCCGGAATAAGCAATGATTTTCTGATCACCTATGCTATTTATCGTTTTGGATGGATAGCCCTGTTTGTTATTGTCCTGCTTTTTGCTTGCTTTGTCGGAAAAGCCATTATTCTTTGCTTAAAACAGAAAAGTGTCCTGGCCCGCCTGGTCTCTTTCTCGGTGGTGCTCACCGTGGCTTTTCAGGTGGTTTTCTATCTGGTTTCCAACCTGGGCTTCACATTGTTTGTGCCCTTGACACTGCCCTTTGTTTCTGAGGGCAATGGTGCCCTGCTTGCCAATCTGTGCCTCATGGGTATTCTTTTATCGGTCTTCAGAACGGGCCGATTTATGAGGGATCCCCGGCCTGCAGGCAAGACCATGGCATCCCCCTTCATCCACTTTGAGGATGGCAGGCTTATTATAGACTTCAGGTCTCGCAGGACCGATCTTCTGTCATAGCCAAATTGATAATTATATGCCGAAAGGTCATGGGTTTGCAGGCCCATGGCCTTTTTTTGGCGGATGGTGAAAACCGGGGTTTAGCATGGGCTTTGTGGGCAAAAAAATATGACGGCCTTGGCGGCCGTCATGCAATGGTAGAATTGTCGTGACCAAGCGTCCTTATTAACGCTGTTCCATGGGAATATAGCCCCTTCTGGGAGCAATACTCTTATATGCAGGTCGTACTATCTTGCCGTTGTTGACAATTTCCTCAATGCGGTGGGCACTCCAACCGGTGATTCTGGCAATGGCAAAGATGGGGGTAAAGAGCTCCACGGGAATATCCAGCATACGATAAACGAAGCCAGAGTAGAAGTCCACATTGGCGCTGACACCCTTATAGATCTTTCGGGTTTTTCCGATAACCTCGGGTGCCAGGCGTTCAATCTTGGAGTAGAGCTTAAACTCGTCCTCCAGACCCTTATGTTGGGCCAATTCCTCCACATGGCTCTTAAAGATCTCGGCTCTGGGATCGGATAAGGAGTATACGGCATGGCCCATACCATAAATGAGCCCTGAACGGTCAAAGGCCTGCTTATTAAGGATTTTTTCCAGGTAATTGGAGATCTCCTCCTCGTCCTCCCAATCCTTTATGGCCTTTTTGATATCCTCCATCATCTGAACCACCTTGATATTGGCGCCGCCGTGTCGGGGTCCTTTCAGTGAGCCAAGGGCAGCCGCCATGGTGGAATAGGTGTCGGTGCCCGAGGAGGTGACCACATGGGTGGTGAAGGTGGAGTTGTTACCGCCACCATGCTCAGCATGGAGCACCAATGCCAGGTCCAGCAAAGTCGCCTCCAGCTTGCTGAACTTGCTGTCGGGGCGTAGCATGTGCAGAATATTCTCTGCAGTGCTCAGGTTGGGCTTGGGTGCATGAATATACAGGCTTTTATTGCCATGGTAATGGGAATAGGCCTGATAGCCATAAACCGCAAGGAGTGGGAAATAGGCAATCATTTCCAGGCATTGCCTTAATACATTGCCGATGGATGTATCGTCGGGGTTGTTGTCATAGCTGTATAGGGCCAGAACACAGCGGGCAAGAACATTCATCATATCCCTGCCGGGTGCCTTCATGATCATATCACGGGTAAAATCCTCGGGGAGTTTTCTCAACTGAGCCAGATGCTTTTCAAAATCCCGGAGGGTTTCTTTATCGGGCAGCTCTCCGAACAGGAGCAGGTAAGTGGTTTCTTCAAAGCCAAATCTGTCATCGCGCAAGAAGCCCTGAACCAGCTCTTCCACATCATAGCCTCTGTAGTAGAGCTTACCGGGACAGGGAACCATCTCATTCTCATCAATGATATAGGCATGAACTTCGCCAATCTCGGTCAAACCAGCCAAAACACCTTTACCACTGATGTCTCTTAAGCCGCGCTTGACTTCGTAGCGGGTATAGAGCTCGGGATCAATCACGCTGCACTTTGAGGCTAATTGCGTTAAGTGCTCAAGCCATTTATTGTTTTGTGTTTGATCTTTCACGGGCAGATACCTCCTATAATCTGAGTGTTAGTTCAATTATATAGGATCTGCGAAAATTATCCAAATGTTAATTGCCGGACATTCTGATTTCTTATGGTTTCAACGTCATGGCCTTTTCTAATGCCTTGGAATCAATCCCTTTATTGTCGGTGGTAAAGGTGCAGGGGTACTGGGCTCCGCAACCGGTACACTCCACATACTGCTTGGACTCGGTTTGCTCCCTCTTGTCATAAAGGAAGGGATAAAACTCATCGGTGTTGAGGGTGCCGGGGGAGTTGTCATCAATGATATAGGAATAGATGTATTTGGCCTCATATTTGGCGATAAGCTTATGGCCGCCGCAGGCCGGACAAATAAACCGTTTCTTTTCCATAACAACCTCTGACAATAAAAAAACTCGAGAATTAACCTCGAGTTATAGCTTTTCCTTATTATGTGCCTGCCATTCCTGCATTAAACAGGACTTTAATCAATCCTGAACTGGGCCACCATATCCTTAAGAAATCTGGCGCCGTCACTGGCCGAATTGATGCGCTCAAGCACTTGATTGGCATTATCGACAGCGGCGCTGGTCTTTTCAGCAATATTATTGGTTCCTTCGGCGCCTTCATTGGCGGCTTTGGTGACCTCGTTAATGACATTGGTCATGTTATGGATGGAGGCCAAAAGCTGCTGAGAGGTGGCGCTGAAATCGGTGACAAGACCATTGATGATATCCGAGTCCTTATCATATTGCTGAGTCGTTGAGAGCATGGCGTGGTAGTCCTTGCTCACCTCATTGTCCACGAAGGACAAAAGCTCATAGGAGCTTTCGGACAGATGATCCACCGATTGGGTAACCACCTGGGTCACTCTCTGGATCTCGGCCACGGCTCTCTTGGAGTTCTCAGCCAGTGCGCGAATCTCATTGGCCACCACAGCAAAGCCCTTACCGTTTTCACCCGCCCGGGCAGCCTCTATGGCCGCATTCAAGGCGAGCAGATTGGTCTGTGAGGTGATCTGCAGGATGCTTTCGGCCAGATTGCCAATCTGTTCCACGGCCTTGGATTCTTCCAGGGCTTGTTCAAGCTTAAGCCGGGCATTCTCAATCATGGTGGAGCTGTTTTCAAAGGAAGCTCTAAAGCTCTTGTCCAGCTCCTCGGCCCGACGGCTGATCTCGGTGGCCACATGAACTCCCGACTGAGCTCTTTCGGCAATGCTCTGTATGGCCGCTTCGATTTCCTTGGAAGTGGTATTCATTTCTTCGGATGAGCTTGCGGTTTCCTCCATGGTGGCTGAAAGCTCCTGGGTGGTGGTGGAGATGTTGGTGATGTCTTCTTCCAGGTACTGCATATGGGCATTGGTTTCCTGAACGGCCAAAGTGAGTTTTTGGGTTTCCTGCAGAATCTTCTTTATCATATCCCGTAAGGCCGTGCGTGTTTTCTCCTCGGCCTTTATAATCTGCCCGAATTCGTCCTTTTCCTGTGCGAAGCCATTGTAGACGGGATCATGGGTTAAATCAAAATTGGAGGTTTTCTGAATGAGCGCCATTGCCAGTCGGGTTCGCTTGCTGATATTGGCTATAAAAATGATGGCAATGCTCAGGGATATTATCAGGGCCACCCCTGTCGAAATTCTTGATGCCTGGAGGCTTCTTGTTGCTACTTTGGGCACCTCAGCCATGAATTCCTGAGTATATTCGTTGATTAAACCATCGACAAGCTCCAGGGCTCCATGGGCGTATTCAAAGGCTGCCGCAGACTGGGCCCGGTCCTTAAGGGTGTTTGAATCGGCATTATATAAGCTCTTCCAGGTGTTGAAATTGGTTTCGAAGGTCTCAAAAGCCTGGACAACCTTGGCGTTCCGCTCAGCGGTCTGGTTGTTTCCCAGAAAGAAGGCACTCTTGCTCATAAGATCCTTAGCCTGCTGAACATGGGCATAGGCTTGCTGCACGTTTTCGTTATAAAAAGCCTTCGATTGAGAAGCGTTCTGGGACTTCCCGCTGAGGAGCTCCTCCTGAGCCGCAAGGGCCTGATATAAGTCCCTGTTTGCGCTGATGACCCAGTAGGAGGACTGATGCATGTGATAATACAGGTTTTCCATGAGCATTGAGGTCATTTCCCTGGAGCGGATTCCTGCAATAACAGAGCTGATAACAAGCATAATGATGGGCACAAGAAGCGGCAGGATAATCTTGGTACGAAGCCGCAGGTTGTTGAACTTAAAGCGTTTTCTCATATGGACTCCTCTTTAGAAAAAGAATTCATTCTGGCAACGCAGAAAGTAATTAACATTTACCACTATAAAAATTTACCAAAACACCTAGATTGAAGGAGGTAAAAATTTTACTAACCCCAGTTCATGATAGATCTGATTTCCTGAGCCAGTCTTTCCCCCATGAGAGCATGGGTTCGAAGGCTGGGATGCCAGCTTACTCCATAACCGTCTTCGGCCTTCTGGTGTGCATATTCCAGAAAATGAATCCAGTCATTGCCCTGTCCTCTGAGCGAATCCACCACACAATCCTTTATGTACTGCCGGGACACCTCAAGGGATTCACCATCAACCAAGGGGCCCAGGGTAAGGAGAATTTGGGCCTCGGGATAGTTTTCATGGATGCGCCGGACAAACGCTTTATAGGCCTCGACAAAAGGCGTTTTCTCCGGTATTCTCCCGGAGTTGAAATCGTTGGTGCCCAGATTGATGACCACCACCTGGGGAATCCATTGGGCGAAATCCCAGGGCTGGCTGCTATCCAGCGTGATTCTGTGATAATTGGCGGGCAGTGTATTGCTTTCATTGCCTGTAAAGTCCCGGATGAGCCCGAAACCCGACCAGCTTATAAGGAAGCCTTCGGCATTTAAGGCTCTGGCGGCTATGGAGGCGTAGGACAGATAGGCGTTATCATAGAAGGGGTCATATTCCACGTTCTCATTGTCAGCTTCGTTGCCAAAGCCGCAGGTGATGGAATCTCCGATGTACTCAATGCGTCTTTGAACGGGCGGGTCAAGGGGCAGCAAGTATCCCTGGCCCAGATCGAACCCCAGGTACTGGAGGACGCCCAAATAAAATTCGGTTTTCTTCACCAGGGTGATTTCATGGGGCCCTTGGGACAGGCCCTCGGCCAGTACATAGGTTCCTTCTTCCATGACCGGAAGGGAGGGGGTGGTTACTATCCCATCCACCAGCACGGTAAGATAGTTTCTTCCCGAGGGACGAATCCTGGCACTGGCATATGTTCCGAAGAACTTAAAATGCACGGTGCTGGCCGACCAGCCGCATTTGGGCCCCTCGGGATGGCTATAGTCAAACCTTCCTATATATCGGATACCGTTTACATCCATACTAATTACTCCTTTATTTAGTCTGATTAACACAATTATACTCCTGGTTGGTCCGCTGCTCAACAGAATTAACCTTACCGATTACTTAAAATTTCAAAGGATTTTGGTTAAGACCCATCCATGATGTCTTTACTTGAAAACTTCAGTGGCAAAAGGTAGAATTCAGTCATAAGAACATGAAAAGATTGGATGTATTCTCGGTGCCCAACAAACTGTTAATCATTGAAGACGACAAAAAAATACGGGAAGAGCTGTGCACCTTCCTTGAGCGTAACGGATACTGCTGCCATGCGCCTGCCGATTTTCACGGCATTAAGGAAACAGCCCTTTCAAAGGATTATGATCTTATTCTGCTGGACATTAATCTTCCGGTGGTGGACGGCTATTATCTTTGCCGGGAGATTCGGAAGCACTCGCAGGTGCCCATTATTGTTGTGACCAGCCGGGACACCGAGATGGATGAGCTTATGGCCATGAATCTGGGGGCTGATGACTTCATTGCCAAGCCCTATAATACCCAAATCCTGCTGGCCCATATTGCCTCGGTGCTCAAGCGGTCCACCCGGGAAAATATATCGGAACGTATGGACTGCGGAAGTTTTGTGTTAAATCTATCCACCAGCAGCCTTGAAGTGGATGGAAGGCAAGTGGAGCTTACACGAAATGAGCTCAGGATTTTGAGCCTGCTTTATGAGAAAAGAGGAGCCATTGTCAGCAGGGATGAACTCATGGCCCAGTTGTGGAGCAGCAATCTGTTTGTGGATGACAATACTCTGACCGTCAACATCAACCGCCTCCGGACAAAGCTTGCCGAGGCAGGCCTGGGTCAGGTCATCGAAACACGGCGGGGACAGGGGTATTTGGTCAAATGAGTTTTAAGGATTATATCAGGGAGAAAAAGAACTATCTCATTGCCATGGCAGGGGGTGTCCTCTTAAGCAGTCTCATCCTCTATTTGCTCCTGCCCCAAAGCGGCATGAGCTTTGCCATTCTTATCGGCAGCCTGTTTGCGGTGTGTTTTGCCCTTCCTCTGGTTCGGGAGTATTATGCCAAAAGGGATTTTTATCAAAAGCTTCTGTCCGTGTTTAATGAACTGGATCAAAAGAACCTGATTGCGGAAATGGTTTCACCCCCGGGATTTCTGGAGGGAGATATTCTGTCGGAGGTCCTCTACGGCTGCAATAAGGCCATGCTGGAGAAGATTCGCACCTATAAGCAATTGCAGGAGGAGTATCGGGAGTATATCGAGCTTTGGGTTCATGAGATTAAGACTCCCATTGCATCTTCCCGGCTGATTGCACAGAACAATGAGAGTGAGGCCATGAAAAGCCTTATTGAGGAGGTTTCCAAGATCGAAGGCCTTATTGATCAGGTTTTGTACTATTCACGAAGCAATAATGTGGAAAAGGATTACCTGATACGGGAGGTCTCCCTTGAAAGGCTGTGCTATGATGTCCTGCGCAAGAATGCGCTGCTGTTTATTCAGAACAAGGTCAGCGTAGTTCTGGACGGACTTATAGATTATACGGTCTATACCGACAACAAATGGCTGGAATTCATTCTGGGCCAGATCTTTACCAATGCGGTCAAGTACGCCGACAAGCCCGATGCCCGTATAGAGCTGGAATCAAGCAGGGAGCCCAATTGCATTGTCCTGACCATTAGGGACAACGGAACGGGTATCAAGGATAACGAGCTTGCACGAATCTTTGATAAGGGCTTTACCGGAACCAATGGAAGGGCCAATGAAAGGTCCACCGGTATGGGCCTTTATATCTGCAGGAAGCTTTGCGATAAGCTGGGACTCAGTCTGGAAGCCCAATCGGTTTGGGGCCAGGGAACCACCCTGCGTCTTGTATTCCCCATCAACTCCATGACCATGATTCGATAACCCTTCTTCTCTTACAAAAATGTAAGGTTGACGTAAGTCAATTCAATGGCAGATTGCAATGTCCTCTTAGTACAATGGAGCCATACTATTGATGGAGGAATAACCATGGCACAAATCTTAAAAGTTGAAAATGTAGAAAAATACTATGGGAATAAGGGGAGCCTGACAAAGGCCCTGGATCAGGTCAGCTTTGAGGTTAGTGAAGGAGAGTTTGTGGGCATCATGGGCGCGTCGGGGAGCGGAAAAACCACCCTCCTTAACTGTATCTCCACCATAGACAGGGTAACAGCGGGCCATATCTATATCCGCGGCAAGGATATAACGGCACTCAAAAGCAGGCAGCTTGCCAAATTCAGAAGGGAAGAACTGGGCTTCCTCTTCCAGGACTACAACCTTCTTGATACCCTCACCGCCTTTGAGAATATTATACTGGACTATGCCATTTACTTTTTGACCCTTTGATTCAGCGTGAGCATCTTCTATATCTTTAACTCCATAGAGGCCCAGAAAGCCATGATGGTGATATCGTCCTCGGTGAATGTCTTTTTGCAGACCATTTCCCAGGTCATGAACATTATCTCGGTTTTTGTTTCCTTCATTCTGGCCTTCCTCATTATTTATGCCAATCGGTTTTTGATCAGGCGGCGTAAGAAGGAGCTGGGTATTTATATGACCCTGGGCATGGAGAAAGGAAAGATGGCCAAGCTGCTTGTATGCGAGACCTTTCTCATCGGGATTCTATCCCTGGGTGCGGGACTGCTCTTCGGGGTCTTTATCTCCCAGGGTCTTTCGGTGGTTACCGCAAAGCTGTTTGAAGTGGATATGACAGGTTACCAGTTCATCTTTTCACCCTCGGCCTTTATCAAGACCATCCTCTATTTTGGCATCATCTTTGTGGTGGTCATGGTGTTCAGTACATTCTCCATATCCCAATACAAGCTCATTGATCTGATTCAGGCTGACAGAAAGAATGAAAAACCCAGCATCAAGAATCCTGTTGTCACCGTCATTCTCTTCATCCTGTCCCTGGTCTGTCTTGGCGTGGCCTATGGCATGGTGCTTAAAAACGGGATTGCCATCTTTGATCACCGCCTGGTAATTGAAATGGTCTTAGGAGCCGTGGGCACCTTCCTGTTTTTTGCCTCCCTCTCGGGCTTTTTCCTGAAGGTCATCCAGTCCAACAAAAAGCGCTATTTAAAAGGGCTGAACATGTTTATTCTGCGGCAGATCAACTCCAGAATCAACACCGCCCATCTTTCCATCTCCTTTATCTGCCTGATGCTTTTTTGCACCATCGGTATCCTTTCCACAGGTCTGGGTGCCAATACAGCCCTCAGCTCCGGCTCTCGTTTTTCTGCGCCCTATGATGCCTCCTTTTATGTACCGGGCCAGGTCAGCATTATTGACACGTTTAAGGAGTATGGCTTTGACATTCTCTCTTATGCCGATGGCTATGCAGAGTTCTCCCTTTACCAGCAGGAGAATGTTACGAAAGGTTTAATTTTTGACAAGGTTAAGGATATGATTCCACAGGAGAACAGGGCGCGGCTTGAAAACACTCCCATAGCTTTTATCAGGCTTTCTGACTATAACAAACTCCTGGTACTGCAGGGAGAGGAAGCGATAAGCCTTAAAGACAATCAGGTTGCGCTGTTTTCAGACTATGCCGAACTTGCTCAGGATCTGAAGGATTGTCTGGAAACATTTATTAATAAGAAGTATCCGGTTACACTGGCAGGTGTCGATTATGAGGTCTACCCAAAGCTCCAGACAAAGGGGGTATATACCACTTCCAGCAGTGATATCATCGTGGCTCTGGTGGTCCCTGACTGGATGACGGAGGGAAGTGAGGTTCAGTCAACCATTCTTTCCCTGAATTGCACAAGCCCGCGGAAAACCATGCAGTATAAGCTGGAAGATGATCTATATGCCTTCCAGGAAAAATATGAAGGGGTTAAGGATGAAATCCTCATTAAAGGAGCGACATCTGAAATGGTGAAGTCAATTATGGCAGGGACAAAAGCCATCGTTGCCTTTGTCTGCATCTATCTGGGGCTCATCTTCCTGCTGGCCAGCGCTGCGGTGCTCGCCCTCCAGCAGATCTCAGAGGCTGCCGACAACCGAAAACGCTATGAGGTTCTTCAAAAGCTGGGCGCCGAGGATAAGCTCATTAATTCGGCACTCTTTAAGCAAATTGCCATCTACTTTATCCTTCCTCTGGCCCTGGCCGCCGTCCACTCGGTGGTGGGCATCAAGGTGGCCAATGATGTGATTGCCGTGGGAGGCCTTAATGCTCTTGGCAATATCGTTATCACAGCAATTTTGATCACCCTGGTTTATGGCTCGTATTTCATGGCCACCTATTTCAGCAGCAAACGAATCCTGCTCAGGGGAAAATAAAAAAGCTTTATCGCTGAAAAAGAGACAAGTCCTATATCAAAAGGCTTGTCTCTTTGTATTACCGTTCCCATTGACAATGGGTATACCTCTCACAACTTTTCATTTTTATGCAGGCAGAGGCTCAAATCCGCTCGGTGGCCGGCAGGGCAATGTAGAAATTGGTGCCCTCGCCCTCACTGCTCTCGAACCAAAGGCGGCCATGGTGGATATCCACAATAACATGGTGGGTGAGGAACAGACCCAGCCCCGTTCCGTCAGGGCGCCTGTAATAATAGGGCTCAAAGATTTTTTCCGACACCTTGTCAGGGATACCCGAGCCCGTATCCCCAATAGTGATGAGAATCTCGGATGAGCGATCCTCAATGGAGACATAGAGCTTACCCCCGTGGGGCATGGCCTTCAGGGCATTGTCAAACAGATTTTGGATGGCGCGCCGAAGCTGAACCTCATAGAGCCTGATGCATCTTTTGCAGGAAGAATGAAATTGGACCTCGATGGATTTGGCTGTGAACAGGGTTTCAAAGGACTGCAACAGGTCCTGAACGATATCGGTGGGATTTATTCTTGAGGGATACTGGGGCTTAAAGGCGCTTAACAGGTCGATGACCATATGATCCAGGGTATCCACCTGCTGGATAATCCGGTTAAAATACTGACAGTCCTTTTTGGAATCGGACGCCGCCCTCCCCAGCTCACCAAGGCCACGGATGACCGATAAGGGATTCTTCAGATCATGGACAGCCGATGCAAGAAGATCCGCTGCAGCCAGAATCCGGGGCTCAATGGGCTTTTGCTCTTTCCTTTCTACTTCCCCTTGCATGACATAGCCTCCTTGTGGTTACATTTTATTCAAAAAAAGGGACTGATACAAGACAATATGCAGTAAATCCCTAATTTTATGCCATTTCCCCGAATCAGATTATGGGAAATGACAAAATGCGTGTCCCGCATATAATGTACTAAGGCTTGGCTTTTGCTATGAACCAGTCGCCGCAGAAAAATCGACAGCGATGGAAAGGGGAAATCACCATGAAGAGTATATATCTTTCACCCAGCACCCAGGAAAACAATATTGGGGCCGGGGACTATGGCACCGAAGAAAAACGCATGAACCAGTTAACCGATTTGATAGAGCCCTTGCTTAAGGAATATGGACTGAAGGTCTACCGCAACCGCCCTGAAATGACCCTCAAGCAGGTGGTGGATGACTCGAATGCAAAGAAGCCCGATGTTCATTTAGCTATCCATTCCAATGCCGCTAATAAAAAGGCCCGGGGTGCCGAAGTCTTTTGCCATAAATTTGGTGGAGAAGGGGAGAAGCTGGCCCGTTCAGTGTATACGGAGGTGTCAGCCATCACGCCCACAGCCGATCGGGGTGTCAAACAGGGCTATGACTTTTACGGTCCCGGAAAGCATTTGTATGAACTGGCCTATACCAAAGTTCCTGCAGCCCTTGTTGAAGTGGCTTTCCATGACAATGAGGAGGATGCCCGCTGGATTATCGAGAACATGGACAATCTGGCCAGGGCCATTGTCCGAGGTGTCCTCAATTACTTTGGAATCGCTGAGAAACCTCTTCCCGATCCGGTCGATGAGTATAAGAAAATCATTCAGGAACGCTGTGGTTTTACCTATCCCGAAGGGGTATGGGAAGTCATCAATAAGCACCCTTATGCTCTGGCGTTGTATAAGAAATGGGCTGACAGTTATGTAAAGACAACACTGTAGACAGGCCTCTAGTAAAATCAGGAAGATGTGGGTACACTTACATAAGGAAAAAGTCCAACATATTGTGGAAAGAAAGGAATCAATAAACATGAAGTTTTGCTGGTGCACATTAAGGGTCAGGGATTTGGATGCGTCCTTAAGGTTCTATCAGGAGATTGTAGGCCTTCCCTTCAATCGGAGGTACACCTCCGGCATGGGAAAGGAAATTGCTTTCTTGGGCACAGGGGAAACACAGGTTGAGCTCGTAGCCGACGGCACAGAATCAGCCGAGGCTAAGGGCCTTGGCGTTTCATTGGGCTTCCAGGTGGACTCTCTAGATCGGAAAATCGATCAGTTGATGGCAAAGGGGCTGACCGTTGAAGGGCCTATATCGCCCAATCCCCATTTGAGCTTCTGCTTTGTAAGGGACCCGGATGGCTACAGAATCCAGTTTGTAGAGAACCGCTAAACAGTATATGCACAATGTTTTAAAAAGTAGGCCAAAACAACTTGGCCTGCTCAGCATCCCTTCGCAGAGCGCTCACCTATAACGCAGGGTGTGGTTATATCTTCTAAAACGCTAAAAGATGATTAAGCTATGGTGCCCACCGAATAGACTTATAGTGGGCACTTTAGCTTAAGGATTAAGTCTATATAATGGTGTAAAAAGAAGTTGAGCCAAAGCTCACACCTCG
>JAKIML020000030.1 GCA_022702935.2 Bacillota bacterium
TTACCGGGGTCGGACTTTCACCGACTAGTGCGGTCCAGCTTCGCTGGACGCGCGGGATCAAAAAAGCTCTGAAACGCAACGCCTTTCAGAGCTTTTAAAACAGATCATATTATAGGATGAATCTTTAATTAGGAATGTCTGTCGATCACCTTATCAATGGGACCAACAGCAATGGTTCCCTGAGAAAGGGCAGTAAAGCCAAGGGCAACAAGGATAATCTTTTCGAGCAGATTGGCAGCGATATTAATCCAGTTATCAATGCCAAAAGGCCAATCCAGCCTGAGGCTGCCGCCAAACCCGTTTACAACACTGTTGATAAAGCTTAAAATGTCGGTGACAAAGCTCAGAACAACAGGAATGAGCGCAAAAGCTATCATGATGGCCACGGCTTTTGTCGCGCACTTTCTGAGCCATGTATTGGACTCAAACAAAAGAATGTAGCCGGCAAGAAGAATCAAGGCCGTGGTGTTAATCAAGCCCATGAAATAAACGGCTGCACCTAGAAGTCCAATTGAAATACCCAGTTTTGCTTTTTCCATATGTACCCTCCAATTCGTAGTTTTCATAAGTTAGATTAGCATTAATTTCCCTAAAGCACAAGTCATTTGACAAATTATTAACCTGTGAGGAATGTCGCAGGGTAATAAGCAGGCCATGACGTTCCCATCTTTCATCTGCCCTAAAAGCAGGAGGTTGTTAATGCCCCTGCATAGGGCAATCCGATGTGAACACCATGGCCTTCTGTTAACGAACTACCAGGGAGACGGCCCTCCTATAAGCTATTTATAGCCTTCTTCTCTGGCCTTGGCTTCCTCCCTGATCTCTTTTCTGAACCCCTCAAGCGCTTCTCTGCGCTTTTCGTTCTTGGCCTGGAGCTGCTGCTTGGTTTGAGGATTATCGGTCTTTCTCATCATGTCCTCAGCAATCTCCATATTCTCAATGGTGTTGTTAATACTCTTCTGGATTTTTTCAACATTGTCCCTTCTGTCGTCGGGTTTGGGTTGTTTCATAGTCATAAACCTCCTCATTACGACTTTTTTCTCCTCGATTATTATTTTTCAGACCTTCGGAAATTATACGGCTTGACATTGAAAGATCTTCCAGATAGTCTAAAATTAACTTTAGTCAAAGGAGATTTTCTGATGAGCGACAATCAATATACATACGACGCCTTTATTAGCTATCGCCACACGCAGCCTGACAAGGATGTGGCCGAAAGGCTTCACCGCATGTTGGAAACCTATAAAGTTCCCAGAAGCATTGCCAAGCTCACCGGTAAGAAAAAAATCAATCGCGTCTTCAGAGATCGGGACGAGCTTCCCACCTCGTCCAACCTGGCCGACAATATCACCAATGCTTTAGAGAACTCCAGGTTCCTTATTGTCATCTGCTCGCCCAGAACCCCTCAATCCCAATGGGTATTAAAGGAAATAGAGACCTTCTCAAAGCTTCACGGCCATGACCGCATACTGGCCCTGCTTATTGAGGGAGAGCCCGCAGAAGCCTTTCCCCAGCAATTACGCTTTGTTAAAAAGCAGGTCATCAATCCCGACGGAACCGTATCTGAAATCATGACAGAAGTGGAGCCCCTTGCCGCTGATATTCGGGCATCAACCCCGCGTCAGATGTTCAAAAACCTTAAAACAGAGATTCTGAGGCTCCTGTCCCCCATTCTCGGATGCAAATATGATGATCTCAAACAGCGCCACAGGGAGCGTCTGGTTAAGAATATCCTCACAGCCTCCCTTTCACTGTCGGCGTTTTTTCTGGCCTTTGGATCTTTCAGCACCTATCAGGCACTCATTATCAATCAGAAGTCCCAGGAGGTCATTAAACAGATCAAGCGTACCCAGATGACCCAATCCCTTTATCTGGCCGATATTTCCCGGCGTCTTCTGGAAGAAGGGGATCGCCACAGAGCCATCTTGGTGGCCCTGGAGGCACTGCCAAAAGATCTGGAGAATCCCGACAGGCCCTATGTGCATGAGGCTGAATTTGCCCTGTCCAAAGCGCTCAATGTCTATGACATTGACACCTATTTCGATCCCGACAGGGTCATTGACCATGACAAGCCCGTTGTCCTTATGCAAATCAGTCCCGACAGAAAAACCCTTCTGACCGCGAGTCGGGACGGTTATCTCTATACCTGGAATATCGAGGATGGCAGCCTTTTGGGAACCTTTGACCTGGACGGGAGATTCCCCGACAGGGAAAACACCTATTTCTTAGACAATGAGCACATCCTCACCGTTGACGGCAAATACAATCTCGTCTGCCTTGATATCAAAGGCGGAACGGTTTGGAACTCCGATATCCATGTCACAAAATCAGTTCTCAGCCCCGATAATCAAAAAATAGCCTTCCAGTGGGACAATGCCCTCGCCCTTCTGGATACTCAGACAGGGGCAAAACTCTCCGAAATCGATTTTTCACAGTATCTGGATGTAAGTGGTTTTGACAGTTATATCTCTACCATAAAATTTAATGCCGACAGTACCAGGGTGGCTTTAGGAAGCAATACCGGTGCGGTTTTGGTCATTGATCTTGAGAGTAATGCCATAACCCCTTATTCAACGGGTTATAGCCAGGTGGAAGATATCGTTTTTACACCCGGCGGAGAAGTTCTTGTGGCCTCCAACTGGGTGGATCTTGAAAATCTCCTGGGCGGCTCAAAGGGTATGCTTCAAAGATTCTCGCCCACTGCCGCCGATGCCCTGGATACCTGGACCTATCCCTTCTCCTCCATCAATAAGCTGACCTTGAACCCCGGCGACACCGCTCAGCTCATATTCGTGGAAAACGAGAAGATCAATGTTCTGGATTATACCTCCGGTGATCTCCTCTTTACCTTTATTCATGGCGATACCGTCACCCAATACGACATCAGCGGCAACCTTATTGTTTCCGCCTCCTATGACGGAACCATACGGTTTTGGCTCATGCAGCAATCAGGCATAGAAGCATCCAATTACCGGATTACCCGCTCCTCTTCCATCAGCCAATTCGCCCGGGCCGGTGAAGCCATTGCCTTCTTCCATCATAACCAAAACAAGGTTTATCTCTATAGAATGCTCAGCAATCCCAATACCTTGAGATTGCCCGGGCATAGCGAATATGTCTATGACGGCACCTACTCCCCCGACGACAAACTGGTGATGACCCGAAGCTATACAGGGGGCGAGCTCATCCTTTGGGATGCTCAGAGCAAGGAGCTCTTAAGATCGGTTACACTGGAAGGGGATATCTCCGAAGCCGTCTTTACCTCTGACGGCAGCCATATTGCGGTCCTGCTTAAGACCAAAAAGGCCCTCCTGCTTAAGACTGAGGATCTGTCCATTGAAAAGGAATTGGTCAGCGATTCGCTTATCACAGCTTATCCTTCCTCCTATCGCATGGTCATTTCGGATGAGGCCAATGGCTACCGCTATGATGTCTATGATATGGAGACCTTTGACAAGCTCAATACCTATGAGACCCTCTCCCGGGATGTGATCTTCCTGCCTGACAACCGATTCATCCAATACAGCCTTTATGATAAGCGTCTGTCCCTCCATGACGGCAAAACAGGTGATGAAACTGCGGCCCTGGAAGATATAGAGCTTGATACATTCACCCTCAGCCAGGACGGTGCGCTTCTGGCACTTGCCCTGAAGGATAAAACCCTTAAGCTTTATAATGTGGAGAAAGGCTTTAGCCAGGTCCTGACCCTTTCAGAACTGAAACACCCTGCCACCAGGCTTATTTTCAGCCCTGATACCAAGCATCTTTATATTGGTCTGGATGACTATTCAGTGGCCATCTACACCATCCCGGACGGCCGGCTCACAGGAACCATTGAAATGGGAGACGCTTTGAAGAAGGTTATCTTCAGCGCCGATGGCAATCAGGTTATGCTCGTAACGCTCAATGGCAGCCAGTTATGGAATATTCCTGCCTTTAAGCAATTGGCCGCCATGGACTATATCTACGATCTGGACAGCAGTTTCCAGACCATTCTTGTTGCATGGAATGATGAAACCCTCTTTATCCCGGTATATGATACCAGGATGCTTTTGGCTGAAGCTGAAAAACAGCTTAATGGCCGGGTTCTGACTGAAAAGGAAAGAAAAACGCTGTTTATCGAACCATAAACAGCGTTGAGTCTCTTTCATTAACCCCATATTACTTAACCAACTCATAGAGGATGGGAAACATATCCTGGGGGATGATATAGATATCATGGGGATCATCCTCCCGCGCCACCAGATAGTCCCCCGGCTTGCCCAGCATATAGCTGTCCCTGTCCCAAAGGGTAAAGACCTTGGTGGCCTTTTGAAGAGGGCGGCCATAGATAAACGTCTTTCCGGTGGAGACGCATTTTTTGGAGAAGGGCCGCAAATCTACAATCTGACCGGTGGCCTTGTTCCTGATATGGGGGAAGTACTCGGTGTCCAGCTCATAGGGTTCATCCTTGATAATATAGCTTTTGTAGAATTTTTCCCGGTTGATGGGATGAACCTCACCCCTCATGCCAATGATGATGAACATATCGTCATCGGCTACCAGATCATCCAGGTCGGACTGCAGGGTTCTCAGCACAATGGGGGTTCCTTTGGGAAAAACCTCGGTACTGCAGACATACCCATGATCCAGGGGAAGTTTCCTGAAGCGCTGGGTATTGTCCGTATCCAGACAATTCACGGCACAGTCAATGACATCGAAGCTTCCAAAATAGTCTGTCAGGCGGGTTAAAAGATATTGGTCGGTATTGACCCCCGGATGCTGCCGATTGAGCTCTGTTTGGCTGATATAGCCGCCCGCTTTGTCATGGTGTCCGCCTCCCGAGCCTATACCCTCGGAGAGATAGGCCGCCAGTTCCGATGCCATGACCTCCCGGATGCAGCTTCGAACTGAGAACTTAATCCCCGTCGGATTTTCATGATATACGATGCACACATCAATGGTATCCACCTGGAGGGCAAGATCGGAGATAAAGCCGAGAATATTGGGATCGCAGGGATGGGTTTTAACCACTGAAAAACGGTTAACCGGGTTATAGGAGTTTCTTAAAAGGGCAATCCCGGCAATCTCCAGCTCCTGCAAGGTGAGATTGGAGTTTTTAAGCTTGCGAATAAGGTTTTGATCAAAATAGAGGGTATCCTTCATATCCCTGTCGGAGGGATGGTTAATTTCAATAAAGCTGTTGGTGTCGGTAAGAAGCCCATAATACAGGGCCGTTGAGACATCGGGATAACGGTTGACATGGAAGCCCTCAGCCTCAAGCATCTGCCAGACCAAGGTCGAACAGCTTCCTAAAAAGCTGCGAATCTCATAAAGGGGGACATTCTTGATTTCCTGCTGATGGTGGTCAATGATGGCCACATGATCCGCTTTAAACTTTCTCACATTGCCGGCGCCATATTGACAATCCACCGTGATTAAGAGTCCCGATACCTTCAGATCCTCCACATAGGTCAGCGGAATTTGCAGTTCCTTAATTAAAAGAAGAAGATTGGGTTTGGTAATTTGAGCGTTTCCGCTGTAGATCATCCGAACAGGTTTGCCTTGCTCCTTGAAATACCTGTACAGCCCATATCCGGAGCCAATGCTGTCCGCATCCGGAATATCATGGCATTGAATGGTGATTTCGTCATAGTGAAGAAGATCGCTCAGTCTCATTGATTAACCCTCTTTGGCTATCATTACTTTAAGTTAATACTAGCATAAGGTGTCATTCAATGAAAGACTCATTTGTCGAATTTTAGGAGAAAAGCTGTTATCCCGATGAATAAGGTAAAGTGCCATAGAGAGATGAAAAAGGCTGTCCTTTCAGACAGCCCATAACTGCTTATATTTCATCGCCATTTTCGTTAAAGAGCGGTAGATGCTCCAGATAAATAATATCGTCGCGGTTCTTGGCATCTCCTTCGGCCAGGATGGTCATACGCCCGGCCACAATGCCGCCTGCTTCTTCAACAAGCTTTTCAACTGCCTTTACAGATTCTCCGGTGCTGATGACATCATCCACAATCAGAACACGCTTGCCCTTCATGTACTCCACATCATCCCGATCGATATAGAGGATCTGGCGTTTTGCGGTGGTTATGGATTGGAGCTCTACCGATACAACATCCCGCATATAGAGCTTAGCCATCTTTCTTGCCACCAGATACTTGTTTTGCCCGGCCTGTCTCGCCATTTCATAGACCAGCGGAATGCCCTTGCTCTCAGCAGTAATCATCACATCATATTCAGGTGCCTTTTTAAGAAGCTCCCTGGCACAGGCCACGGTGAGCTCAACATCGCCAAACAAAACGAAAGCGCCGATATATAAATGTTCATTAATTGGACATAAGGGTAGTCTTCTGGTTAAACCGGCCACTTGGATCTCATAGTATTCGCGTCTCATACGATACCCCCAGTATAAGATAAGTCACCTCATTTATTTTATCAGATATGATTCACCTGTCAATTAAGGTTTCACGTTTGATAAGCATCATCCTGTCTTTTTTTCCCGCGAACAGCATAAACCACAAAGGTTATAAGCGGAATGACAAAGAAGGTGATAAACGTGATATCAACATAAATATTCAGACATTCGAAGAGGAAGAAGAGGTTACGTCCCACCAAAAAGCTGGCCCCGTAGACTATCAGGGCGATGAAAAAGCACATCCCCACATTGCTCTTCCCATCCTTCTTCAGGACCTGTACCAGAATGAAAAAGGTGGTCACAAACTTGACAATCCATCCTACCACAATTTGGAGCATGACAAAAAGCTCCCCTGCCTCAAGAAATTTCAGGAGCATGATCCTTTCAGTCTGGGTCAGCTTGACAAAAGGGTATGTGAGCGCCACGGGAACCTCAAAGGTGGTCAGGGATCCGATAATGGCTATAACATGAATCTGCGCCGAGTAAAGATAGGATATATTGAACATCTTGGGAAGCTTTTCCTTGTCAACGACATCCTTAAGCAACGGAAAAATGATAAAAACGCTTGAAAATGAAGCAATGAGCTTGAGGATGCAGAGGAGAAAACCCGAGCTCAGTCCATTCTCCAGAATGGGCAGGAGCCGTGAAAAGTCCTTGTACTTATGGGTCAGGGCAGCGAGAATAAATCCTGAGCCCGAGATGAAAACGATGCCCAGAATCACAGTAATGACAACTGTTCTGTACCCCATAGCCACAACATAGAAGCCAGCAATGACCGACAGTAATAAAAATCCCCATACCGGATTAAAGATCAAAAAGTTATAATGCATGGCTCCTGCTTCCACCGAGGTACTTTCAATAAGGGTAATGAACAGTGAAAAATAAAAGACATACAGAAGCAAAGTCCCAATTACCTTTCCAAAGGCTTCCTTAAAGATGGTATGGATATCATAGCAATTCTTTTTCTGGCAGACCTTCAGCAG
>JAKIML020000012.1 GCA_022702935.2 Bacillota bacterium
TTGACATGTTCCCGTAAACGAAAGGTGCAAAAAATCAGCCCAAGACATCAATCCGAGCGGCTCGTGCCACGTTGAGACAGTAGTATTGATAACAAGGAAAAATGATTGAGTGTGAAAAAAGGCTGATATAAGGGAATTTCGAGGTTTCCACCTCGAAAAACACTGCATATAAATTAAATGATTTTCACTTCATGAGAACAGGTCTGAATAGCTAAAAAACCTTGTGATAGAGCGATTTAGATGTCAGCGCTTTGTGAGTGTACAGGTTAGATGTCAGGGGTCGCGAGTGGTCGATTTAGATGTTTTATGAAAAAGTTGAGGTTGTGTGGTCGGGTTTGATGTTGGCATAATTATGTGGCAAAATAGGCTAACTAACATGCCTGAAACATGTTAATATGTTTATTAGTTTAATTGAAGAGTAAATGATTAATATAAAAGATATGAGAATAATTCTCAGGGAAGGAGTTATACATAGATGCAAGTGAAAACAGAACATTCTATTATTAAGATGGTTGTAACTGATTTAGATGGAACTCTTTTTAGGACTGATAAATCTATTTCTAGATATACAGTTGATACATTACAGATGGTCCGTAACACTGGAATAAAGATTATATTTGCAACAGCCAGGGGAGGAAGCACAAAACTTTTGGTTCCTTATGAAATGTTTGATGGGTATGTGTTATTAAATGGAGCTAAAGCCTATACTGATAATAGATTAGTGTACGATAGAGAGATCTCATCTGAGATTTATATACCATTTTTAAAGAACTTGTCGAAAAATAATTTGAAAGTTGCTGCAGAGATTAATGGAATCCATTACTCTAACTTTAATGTAAAGGACAAGTGGAATTATATCAACAATTTTGTTATAACTGATTATATGAATGTTTCATGTGGGGCTGACAAATTATATGCAATAATAGAAAACTCAGATCAAATATACACAATAGAATCAAATCTGCCGAAGGAGCTATATTTAAATGTTAGCAGAGATGGATTAGCTATGATGATGCATAGGGAGGCTACAAAAAGCAATGGAATCCTGGCAATCAGATGAGTTTAATATATCAAAAAGTGAGATAGTGGCTTTTGGTGACGATATTAATGACAAGGAAATGTTTTCAAATTGTGGATTAAGCGTAGCTATGGATAATGCCATAGATGAAATAAAAAAATAGCAGATCATATTTGCGATTCAAATGATAACGATGGTGTGGCAAAGTATTTGGAAAATAGTATCTTAAAAGTGTTTTAGGTATTGTGAGCGAACTGGAACGGCTGGGGATCAAATCCCCTACCGGGAAGTCAACTTGGCCTAAGAGAACAATTGACGTAATGCTCAGTAATGAAAAATATACGGGCACCGTGCGGTTGTTGGATAATGGAAAACACGATTCATATTATCAGGCAGAGAATAACAATCCTGCTATAATATCAAAAGAAACTTTCCAAGCGGTGCAGATCGAAAAACAGCACCGAAGCAATGTAACAGAGAGCAAAGAAGGAAGCCAGCGAAAGAGCAAAAAATACAGTTCAAAGCAATAAATAGTTAAGATATAGATCGTAATTGTTTCATATTGCGAACCAACACAAAATCATAAAAAGGTACATGACATATTAAGAAGTAATGTGGCACGAGGAGGAATAACAGTGGAAAACAACGAGATTAAAATTCGTATAATGGAGTCAGATGACTTGGATAGCATCATGGAAAGCATGAATGAGCCTTATATGCTTGGCCATGAGGAGGAAAACAGACAGTATTTTAAAAGATGTCTACAGGAGAATAAAACAGACGAACGTGTCACTTTCATCGCATACATTGCTGATAAGGTAGTAGGTTATGTAAACATCATATACAAATCTCTATATCCATGGTTTGTCGACAACGGTATTCCTGAAATCAATGATTTGTATGTCGCACCAGCTTATAGAAAAAGAGGCATTGGCCTTGCACTTCTGAAGAAATGTGAGCAATTTGCAGCAGTTGAGCGTGGTTATAAGTATATTGGTCTTGGTGTAGGGATGTACAAGGACTACGGTAGTGCTCAGAGGTTATACTCAAAAAACGGGTATGTATTTGATGGAAACGGATTGATGTATAAAAATAAAGAAGTTCAACCAGGAAAAGAAGTATTCGTGGATGATGACCTATTAATATATCTTTACAAGAAAATTAAGTAGTTCGCTATATTTACAAAAGACGAATTACAGGAAGTTAAAGCTGTAAAAAAGTTAAATAGCCTAATCGAGAAATATATCTTGAGAGGTCGAGATAGATGTAAAAGCAGCATAAATACAGCATCTTTACTATATTTATGGGGAATGCGAAATAGCCTAATAATTTCATGTGGAGAGTGTCGTCTTGATTACAAAGCTGTAAGCCTTTATTTATGCGGTTTTCCAGAATTACATCTAAGTTGTCTACTCAACCTAAAGGGCCAAAATGCGTACACGGAAACATATCGAGGGGGTACTTTTGGAGCGAAATTTGGACTCAAAAATTGGTAGGGTTGAGTTGACAGAATAGATAACAGCCTTTTTTCATAGGGGTTGAGGAGACAGGATGGATGTATAAACAAGTAGTTCTCGATAAGGATTTAAAAATAATTCACTACTAATATACTGGGTTAATATTTTTAATTCCCTTTTTTGATTTTCTACATAAGTTTTATAGGCTAAAAGGAAGATTATTCTACAATAAAAAACTATGGTATAATATTCCTAATAATCATGTTTTTGATGGGTACATAGTCTTTACATATATTTTTGAGGTGTAGAATGCAAAAACTAGAAATCAAAAACATTAGTTGGGACATTCAGACTATTAGTGACTATATGGGCATTGTTTATGCAAATGAAAGTGTAAAGTAACATCCGTAGTCGACCTTGGAATAGTTACGTCAGACTTAATTGGAGTGTTTAGTTTGATATTTTCCAGCACACTGCAGGAATCCGTGTTCAAAGTTTTATTGTGGGAAAGGAGGGCATTACATGTTTATAGACTTGAATTTCTTGCCATTAGAGACTTCAGAGTTCACAATCCCTGTGTTTAGAAGTAGGTTTAACGGTGAACCGAGACAAGATGGCTTCTTTGCCGCACAACTTCCAACGTCAGAAACAGGGGGATGTGATTCAGAATATGCTTATTATCGAGTAGGGCTTTCAAATTATGAGGGGGCTACTCCATACATTTTTCATGCTAATGAAAACCCTCGACTGATGACATCAATAATGTGGTACTATCTTAAGCAATGGGCAAAGCAACTTATTGATGAATTCAATATTAAAGCGTATATAGTAGATCGGTTTGAGAAATTTATCTCTTTTATTGTCGAAGAATTACCAAAGGGACAGCGCGTAGTTAAAATATATCCGTATTATTTAGGCGTAACAGAGCAATATGGAGTATTACTTGAGTTTGCATTCAAGAAAAAGCCTAATGTTCCTTTTGATCGAGAGATTCAGCAACTCAGTTTTAGCCTAGACAGGGCAGGTAAATCAAACGTTAATTCATATCTCGATAGATTAAATTATATCCAAAACTTCATTAAAACAAAGCTTTTAACATATGGAACATTGACAATTTGTGGGCAAGAATATAGTTTTTCATCAAAATTAACTAGACTTCAAGGACAGGAACTAAATAGCCGAATATACATATTTGGTAATGGTTATGAGGATTATGACAAAATAAAAGGTATAAAAACATGTCCATTCGCTGCACCTCCTAAGGAACCTCTGTTTGTATTTGTATTTAGAGAATCAGAGCGCAGTTCTGGTAATGAGTTATATAGGGCTTTGGTAGGAAAAGGATACCCATCTACATTTTCAGGCATGAAAGAATGGTTTAATTGTGACATTAATAAAAACAATGTTACAAGTATAACAATAGATTTTGATACAGACACAAATGCGCCCTTATTTTTATCAAGACAGCTTGCTGATATAATTGCTAAAAATCCTGACAAACAAGTAATAGGTTTATTTATTGACTCATATTCCCATTTCAATGAACGTTCTGAGAACTACACAAAAGCGAAACAGGCTTTCTTTTCGTCAGGTATTCCGTTACAAGTGGTTCGAAACGATAGAATTATCCAGTCCGATGGTTTGAAATGGGCGATTTCAGGCATTGGATTACAAGTGTTTTCTAAGTTGGGTGGCATCCCGTGGATAGTCAAGCCAAGTACCAATAACTGCTTAATTTTTGGTATAGGAAAAGCACATGACATACAAAGGCAAAATGGGCGAACAACTGTTAAAAAATACTTTGCTTATTCAGTTTGTTTTGATTCTACCGGTGTTTATCGATCTTTGGGTGTGCTATGCGATACAGCGGATCGGGAGCAATACTATGCTGACTTGGAGCGCAATATAATTGCTCAAATTGAGGAGCGTATTAATGCAGGGCAAATTGTTACTGACTGTGTAATTCACACACCATTTCGTATGCGAGTCGATGAAATGAAAACCATTAAAAAGAGTATTGATAAACTAAGCCAATCTCACGGTGACATTAACTTTACGGTGATGCGAATTAATACTCGCAATCGTTTTTTTGGCTTTGCGGATAACAATATTAAAATTCCTTACGAATCAACGTATCTTCAACTCTCCTCAAAAGAATACCTCATTTGGTTTGATGGGTTAAAACGTGGAAGAGAATACATCAATAAACGTGTCGCAAACCCTACATACATTGATTTTTGGTATGGATGGGGTGATAAAACAAAGATAATTAAATTATTACAAGATGCCGTGAACCTCGCTGGTGCGAGTTGGCGTGGTTTTAACACAAAACTTGAACCAATATCAATTTTTTACCCACAGCTTATAGCGGGATTTGTAAGGGACTTTCGCCGACTTGGCAACGAAGAAGACCTAGGGCAAACATTGGCACAATTTAATACACCGTGGTTTTTATAGAAGGGTGAGGTGAGTATAAATGGGACTTTTAAAAGCTGATTCAATTATTTTTCTTATAGGTGCTGGATGTAGCGCAGATGCTAAAATAAAAACATCGGGACAAATGATTGACGAAATAGAAATGCTCATAAAGACAGATGAAACATGGAAACCTTACCGATCACTTTATTACTACGTGAAAAGTGCCATTTTATATGCCGATGGTATACAGGAACACTTTGATATTAGCAATATAAATATCGAAAGGCTTGTTGGTGTATTACGTGACCTTAAGAAGAAAGAGCGCAATCCCATTTATCCATTTATAGGAAGCTGGAATGAAAAGTTAATAGAATTAGGTGGTGCTGGTTTTTCGAACATTGATAAGTTAGATAAACTGCTGAGCGAAAAAATAGTTGACTTTGTTACCTTGCATTGTGATACAGCCTCGCGTGTTGCGTACTATAAAAAGTTTTATGAGTTCCAAAAGAGTATCCAGTTTCCTATCCGTATATTTTCACTAAATTATGATCAGTGTCTCGAGAAAGCAAAAGATGAAGGCTATGATTTGGAATGTGGATTTGGTGAAGATAATGAATGGTCGTCTGAGCGGTTCGGAAATCTTGAGCAAGTAGTCGCTGGTATATTTTTATATAAATTACATGGTTCTATCGATTGGGTTCGTGATCCCGAAACAGGTATATTAAAGCGATATGATTCGCCACAGAGAAACGCCGAATTGATATTCGGAACAGATGCAAAGCTACAATCTGTAGACCCGTTTCTATTTAATGTATATGAATTAAGAAATTATTCGTTGCTGTGCAAAATGATTGTAGTTATTGGGTATAGCTTTAATGATTCGCATATTAACGGACTATTAGGGCAAGCATTGCGTGCTGCCAAGCGAAAACTACTCGTAGTTGATGCTCGTGATGACTACACAAATGAAATACTGAAAAAGCTATCGCTTGATAACAGTTTTGCCGAGCGTATTGAATACAGAAAAATGAGCGCTAGTGATTTTCTTAATAATGAACTTACTAAGGAAAAGATGGAAGCTCTTGTTCCTGATGAAGATGCTGTATTTTAGCTTAAATACGTAGACTTATTTCAGAGAACAGATAAAACAGATGAAATACTGTTGACATATTCCAGCGAACAGAAAATATCTTAAAATTGTTTTAGACCTATTCTCTTGTACTGAAATTCTTTGAGTATATGCAAGACATCAATTCCATCAACTCGAGCCACGTTGAGTGCGTGGTATTGATAACAAGGGTAAAAAAGTGAGTGTGCGAAAAACCCTTATATATCAAGGCTTTCAGCACGCATGGGCGTAAAACCCATTGAACGAAAAACATGAAAATATTGCTTCGCGGAAACAAGTCCATAAAGGCAGTATTTGATAGTCAAGTGGTCAGGTTAGATGTCATAGCCCTGCGAGTGGTCAGGTTAGATGTCAGCGTTCGTGAGTGGTCGGGTTAGATGTTTTTTTGGAATTTTTTGAGGTTGTGTGGTCAGGTTGGATGTAAGGAACTTTTGAGTTATAATTTAGATATCTAAGAGATGGAACCAATTGTAAGTATTATCGTCTTATAATATAAAAGGAGTTGATTTTGATATGAAAAAACTTAAATTTACTCTATTGTGTATAGCCCTAATGTTTTCAATAGTATTAATTATGACAAGGTGTGAAGATAAGAATAAGGATGATGAACCAACAGCCGCAAAACCAGTAATTTATCTATATCCAGAAGAAACAATGGAAGTAACAGTTAAGTTAGATTATAATGGTAGCATTATTTGCACCTACCCCACTTATTATGAGGGCTGGACTGTAACTGCTCATCCTGACGGAATGTTAATCAACCAAAAAGATGGGAAAGAGTACTCTTATCTGTTTTGGGAAGGCAATAGCAATATTGAATATGATATGAGTAAGGGATTTATTGTGAAAGGGGAAGATACTGCTGAATTTTTAAGGGATAAATTAGAGTATATTGGTTTGACACCAAAAGAATATAATGAGTTTATTGTCTACTGGCTCCCCAAAATGCAAAACAATCCATACAATCTTATTACTTTTCAGAATGAAATTTACACAGACAATGCAGAATTGGAAATAATACCTGAACCTGATAGCATTTTGAGAGTTTTTATGGCATATAAACCCCTTAAAGAAGTTATTTCTATTGAGGAACAAACTCTCGAACCTATTCAGCGGCAAGGTTTTACTGTCGTAGAATGGGGAGGTACAGTTGTCAATTAACATTAGATTTTTTGTGAGTTAAGACCATGAATATACTCAACATTGGGAGTTAATACGCATAATTCATAAAGTGCGAGCTTAGAAAGGCCAAAGCGGCTTCTCTAAAAATCCAACTTTCATAAAAATAGGCACCCTACATTGTAATGAACTGCTCCCTGTCAAGTAGACAGATAAGAAAATAAAAATTTAAAGACTGGA
>JAKIML020000060.1 GCA_022702935.2 Bacillota bacterium
TGGTTGCGAAGATACCAAACTGGGCTGCTGCACCGAAAAACAACATGGAAGGTGCTTGGTAGAGCGGTGAAAAGTCAATCATTGCGCCCACTGCGATAAAGATCAGCACCGGGAACAGTTCATTGGCAATGGTGTTCTCATAAAGGAAACCAAAAATCCCGGGTTCACCATCAGCACCTGTTACAATGGTGGTTAACGGAATGTTGCACAAGATAGCACCAAAGCCGATGGGAAGAAGCAAGGCTGGCTCATAGTCCTTCTTAATAGCCAGATAGATGAGAACACCTCCGATGAGGAACATAACGAACATGCCAAGGAAGTATAATCCAAGGTCTGATGCGGTTGCATTGTCGCCATTGACCAATGCTGTGATGAGTTCATTGATTTTGGTTATCATTTGCCTGATGTCCTCCTGCCCTTTTTTGTATATTAAAATCCTAATTATTATATCATTTGACCATGGGACGGGCAATAAATTGTATGCATTTTGTGCAACATTGTGACCTATTTTGCATCGCTAAACTTCAGGTAGTATACCCCATCAATCTTAACATCCACACATTCAATTTCTTCACTGGTCTGGGTGAACTTGTTTTTGTACATGCGTTCTGCAATTTTGCCGTAATCGCCGGCTTTTTCAGCCGTGAGACTGGTGGTTACATATTCGTGCATATCGTTGAAGATGGTGATGAACTTGCCGATGTTCTTCAACGTCAGATGCTGATCCATAAAGGCCTTGACAAAGGTTACCTGATTCTTCTTGCGTTCTATATCACCAATGCTCACCGATTTGCCTTTTTCATCCACGCCCTGGCGGAAACGGACAAAACCCTCGGCCTGGGCGCCGTTAAGAGTCTGAAGCCCCTTCTTTATGTTGATTTTGAGATCCTGGGTGGGATCGCTGTATTTCATCAGATAGGGGACATCGATCTCAACGCCGCCGAAATAGTCCACGATTCGCCTGAAGCTGGAGGGCTTAACATAGACAAAGTCGTCGATATAGATACCGAAAACCTCTTCTATCAGATCGGCGGTAAAATCGTATTCAGGATTGCCGAAACGGCCGCTGTCCTTCTTATATTCCAGCTTTTTGCCGATGGTATGGGCCGCATTGATCTTGTATATCCCCTTGGACTTGTTATAGGACGACCAAGCCTTTTTAAGCTCATTCTTAAGCTCTTTGCTGTAGTCAATATAGATATCTCTGGGAAGGTTTATAAGCTTCACTTCATTGCTTTTCTCATCAATGCTTACAATCATTAAGGAGTCATAGTTGGCGCCGCTCACATCGGGGCCGATAAGCAACACGTTAATGCTGTTTTCATTCACCAGGGTTTTGGGATATTTCTGCTTATTGGTAAGAGGATAGGGTTTTTCGGTCTCTTTTCTTTCATTGAGGATGGATTTTCCGCCAGCCTTAGGGTCAAGTACCCTGGCGGCAAATTGAAATACGGGAATATTCCTCAGCACATGTCCGTATATCCCCAGCAGGGTAACCAATATCAGAATTATCAGCTCTATGATAGCCAGTGTTTTCCAGCCGTTCTTACTGCCATTTTTCGTTTTTTTCATATTTATCACCTGTCTGTTCATGTCAAAGCTTATCGATTTTATACCTTTCACATTCTTGCACAGGTTTTCTGTACTGTCAATCTTGTTTACAGAAGATACCTGTGCTATGATTAAGAAACTATATGTAAAACGTTTTCCTTTTGATTATGAGTAGTTTACAGGAGCTGATAGCGTGATTGAAGTCAGAGACATCATTAAGGATTTTTCCTCAGTCAAACGACAGCCAGGCCTTATGGGATCCATCAAGACCCTTTTCAGCCGTGAGTATACGCATAAGCGTGCTGTCGATCACATGAGCTTTTCAGTGGATCGGGGTGAAGTGGTTGGGTATATCGGACCCAATGGTGCCGGAAAATCCACCACCATCAAGATGATGACCGGCATCCTTGTACCCACATCGGGGAACATACAGGTGGATGGGATTACCCCCTATGAGCAAAGGCAGAAAAACGCCATGAACATTGGCGTGGTCTTCGGCCAACGAACGCAGCTTTGGTGGGATCTGCCCGTTCGAGAAACTTTCAGTATTTTAAAAGAAATCTACAATGTGAATGACGCCGATTACAAGAAACGCATGTCCTTTTTAGGGGAGGTCCTTGAATTGGAGCCCTTTTTGGCGACCCCCGTCAGATCCCTTTCACTGGGACAGCGTATGAGAGCTGATTTGGCGGCTGCCATGATTCACAATCCCAAGGTACTCTACCTGGATGAGCCCACCATTGGATTGGATGTTGTGGTGAAGGAAAACGTTCGACAGGCCATTAAGCAGCTTAATGCTGAATTTAACACGACTGTCATTCTGACAACTCACGACTTAAGCGATATTGAGGAGCTCTGTAAACGTATCATTATTATCGATAACGGCAGGAAGGTCTATGACGGGACCTTGGCGGAAATTAAGTCCCGCTTCGGCACCATGAGAAGGCTTGAACTGAAGGTAAAAAACCCCTATGCCTTCAAGGCTGAACCTCTTCGTGCCAAATATGGGCTGTCTGGTGATGAACTGTCCTGCGAGGTGGTTGATGGTCAGCTCAATATCGAACTGGACAGAAACAGGATCGGGATTCAGGAGGTTATCAATGAGGTGCTGGCCAAAACCGAGCTGGTTGATATGAGCCTCTTTGAGACCAAGATCGAGGAAATCATTAAGAAGATTTACCGAAACGAGGTGAATATGGAGTGAGAGAGGCTTCGCTAAAGTCCTATCTTCCGTTTGCCAAAGGAACCTTCCAGAGCCTTTTAAGCTATCGGCTGAACTTCTTTCTGTATGTGATAGGCGAGCTGACCACGGTTTTTGCTACCTATTATATTTGGCTTGCGGTCTATAAAAACTCAGGAAGCCAGACCCTTCACGGTTTTTCTTTGCAGGACATGTTCACCTACATCTTCATGTGCCAGGTGGCTTTGAACTTTGTCAGCAACGATGCCTCCTATGAAGTGGCCAATGAGGTGCGTGAGGGCTCCATCGCCATGAACCTTATCCGCCCCATTCGCTATCGGATGGTTATCCTGTTCAGAATACTGGGAGAGGTCATTTACAATGTATGCTTCGTAGGAACACCTATTCTGCTCATTGTCTGCGGCGTGCGCTATTTTTCCCATGGCATTGCCCCCGATTTATTAGGGATTGCAGGATTCTTCTTAAGTGCTGTAATGGGATTTTTGATTTACTTCTACTTTAACTTTATCTTTGGGCTCAGTGCTTTCTACATCAGCAATGTTTGGGGGATGAATATGTTGAAAGGCGCCATTATCAATTTCCTTTCAGGCTCCATGATCCCCATTCAGTTTTTCCCCGGCTGGGCACAGGACATTCTTGCTTTCATGCCTTTTAACTCATTGATTTATACACCTGTAATGATTTTTCTCGGAAAGTACCAGGGCATGGAGGCTGTCAAAGCCCTGCTGATTCAGGTCTTCTGGGTACTCCTGCTTGGAATATCGGGTGTGCTCCTGTGGCAGAAAGCCATCAAAAAGCTGACCATTCAGGGAGGTTGAGCATGAAACGTTTTATACGACTTTATACCAAGCTTTCAGCGCAATATCTTAAGACGCTTCTGGAGTACAGAACCGACTTTATCATTGGTCTCATTGCCTTCTTTTTCATCCAGGGATTCGGTATTGCCTTTTTGTTTATGG
Source organism: Bacillota bacterium (assembly GCA_022702935.2). Classification (GTDB taxonomy): domain Bacteria; phylum Bacillota; class Clostridia; order DSM-8532; family DSM-8532; genus DTU059. Next base: position 3,712 of record JAKIML020000060.1, read on the forward strand.
TATTTCAGAACATCCCCAATCTTAACGGCTGGTCCTTTTACGAGGTGCTGTTTATCTATGGCTTTGCCAATCTGCCGAGGGCCCTGGATCATCTTGTGACCGACAACCTCTGGATTCTGGCCGGAAGAATCATTGTACGGGGAGAGTTTGACAAATACCTGCTAAGGCCCATGAATCCTTTGTTCTATCTCTTTGCCGACAGATTCCAGCCCGATGCTTTCGGAGAACTCATTGTGGGTATCCTTTTGGTTGTAACGGCTTTGACCAAGCTGTCCCTGCATATAGGGCTGATAGAGATTGTTGGCTTTATCATTGCCGTGCTGGCAGGGGCGGTAATCTATACCTCCATTAAGCTCATCTTTGCCTCCCTGGCCTTTTGGATGAAACGCAGCCAGTCCATACTGTTTGTGGCTTATCAAATGGCCAATTTTACCAAGTATCCCATGACGATTTATAATAAGGTTATCAATATATTCTTAACCTTTATCATTCCCTTCGCCTTTACCGCATTTATTCCTGCCTCCTGGCTTCTGGGCAGGGAGAGCTTTGCCTATGGTGTACTGGCCACCTGTGGGGTTGCCGCAGTATTCTTTGCCGGAGGTTATGCCCTGTGGAATGCAGGACTCAAAAGCTACGAGAGTGCGGGCAACTGAGCAAAGCAAAAAGCTGACGCAAACGGACACTTTCATATATAATGAAGGTGTCTTTTTATTCCATGGCAATATTTGATATGAAAGGGGGACAGGCCGGATAAAATAATGGTACCCGGCTAAAATGAGATGAAGAAGGAGAAACCCGACGTGAAAAAGTTTTTGGATGATTTTAAGAAATTTGCTTTAAAGGGTAATGTGGTAGATCTTGCTGTGGGTGTTGTTATAGGCGGTGCCTTTGGAAAGATTGTCACATCCCTGGTCAATGATATTATCATGCCCCTGCTCAGTCTCCTTACGGGGAATATCGATCTTTCAGAGGTTGGTGCTAACTTGGCAGAGCATGCAGACGGGGAGCAGGTAATTCTGAAATACGGAGCCTTTTTGCAGAATGTCATTGACTTTTTGATCATCGCTTTCAGTATCTTTCTTGTGATTAAAGTCATGAGCAAGTTTAAGAGGAAGGAAGAGGAAAAGCCCGCCGAGCCGGTGGAAGAAAAGCCTTCCAAGGAGGTTCTGCTTTTAACTGAAATCAGGGATCTTCTCAAAGAGAAGAACGAGCTTTAAAGGACAGTCTGGTCATGGCTGGCCTTCAGCTTGTGCATAATGATATCCCGGGCAAAAAAGCCTGCCAGGAACAGTAAGCAGGAGACGGCGAAAACGGATATAGCCACAATGTAGTTTTTATCCTGCAGATTGGCGCCAATGACGGAGGAACCAATGAGGCCCGGCATTCTTGCTATGGTGTAAATGGAAAAGAAGCGCAGGGGCCGAATAGGGGACAGACCAGCCACATAGACCAGGATATCCTTAGGAAGCCCCGGAATTAAGAAGAGCAGGAAGATGATGACTTCGGATTTGCGTGTATTGATGAGGAATTTAAATTTGTCAATACTCTTTTCGGGCAAAAGCTTATTGACCACCTTGATTCCCAACAGCCGTGCAATGAAAAAGGCAATGGTAGCGCCAATAAGAATGCCAATTACAGAATAAAGGGTTCCGAAAAAGACACCGAAGATATATCCGCCTGCAATCTGGACAAACTCGCCAGGGATGGCGGCGATAACGACCTGCAGGATCTGAAACACAATAAAGGCAAGGGCACTTAAGCTGCCATAAGTGGCCAGAAAATCACTGAAGCTTTGAGGGTCCTTGGTAATATGGACAATGACAGGGGTCAGGATGGCGGTCAGAACTGCCATGACAATGATAAAGACCAGAGTTCCCAGAAGATATCTGTACTTTTGTTTATCAAGCTTATATGAGCTCATAGGCAGCAACCCCCCAATCAAAGTCTTTCAAGCATACTTTACCCTCTGTTTTTCTTTGATAAACTGTATCATTATGGCACTGTCATGTCAATTACAGGAAAAAAGAAGACTTGTTTGAAAATGAACATGGGCCCAAAGCAGAAAATGTTTCTGGGAATGACAGGCAATAACGAAGGGCATAGGGTTTTGTGATATAATGGTTTTGCAAAAAGCGCTTAAAAGCATTTTACAATGCCATTTTTACTAAAGCCAAAGGGTGATCATCATGCCTTACCTTGACAGTGCCTGTTCCAGCAGAGTGGAGAATGCAGTTCGTTACTGCCCCAACTATCCAAGCCAGCTCATAGATTACCTTTATACCGATGGAGGCTATTCCAGGGAGTCTGTTATTGCTGATATCGGCTCAAGAACGGGAACCTTGGCCCGCCTGCTTCTGGAGCGGGGGAGCAGGGTGGTCGCCATTGAACCGGATGACCTTTTAAGAATGACGGCAGAACGCCTTTTATCGGATGAATTCCAGCGCTTTGTCTCCATTAAGGGAACGGGGTATGATACCACTTTGTGCGATGACTCCGTCCATCATATTGTCTGTGCCCATGGGCTTAACTGGGAAGATATTAAGAAATGCCGCAGCGAGTTCTTAAGAATCCTGAAGCCCAAGGGAACTGTCACCCTCATCTGGAATCGCCCCATGGTGGAGAGGGATGCTTTCACCTCAGAATATGAAAGGCTTTTGCGCAGATACGTTCAAAGTACTGAAAAAGACGGCCTTGATAGGCTCACAAACCAGGACTTTTCTGAATTCTTCGGTGCCCGAAAATATCGGTTTATTTCCATGCCCAATCAGCAGATTCTTGATCTTAATGGCATGAAAGGGAGACTCATGGCACAGGATGGCTTTCCGGAATTGGGTGAAAAAGAGTACGCCGATATGATGAAGGAACTCTGTCGAATCTTTGACCGCTATAATCAGTCAGGGAAAGTGGTTCTACGCTTTGAAACCGAAGCCTATACAAGCCACTTTGAGTAAGCAAAGTGGCTTGTAAGAATCAAAGAAAGTATAACAGATAGCAAGCTGTTGTTATAAATAGCCTTTATCTTTTAGGGCTATTTATTTTTATACACTTATTGATAAATATATCAGGTGATTTTTACCGTAACTGTTTGTAAAAAATGACAGTATAAAAGGCATAAGACCATCGGATATACTCATTATAGACGTTGACTTTTAAAAGTCCCGGTGCTAATTTAGATATATTAACAAGCGCCTTTTGCCATTGAGTATACATTATTCATAGTTGCAAATGGCAATGTATTTATGCAAGAACATTTAAGCAGGAA
>JAKIML020000049.1 GCA_022702935.2 Bacillota bacterium
TTCACCTCCTTTGGGTATGTGACATGTTACCTCTGTGTGCCGCTAATAGCAAGCTAATTAGGCCATAAGCTGTGCGTACATTGGAGAGAAAGTTTTAAGATTTAACTTGTCGATTTTGTCGAATTCTTCCTCTGAAATCAGTCCCGCCTTAAGCATCTTCTGCAGAATTTTATATGCCCGCCAGTAATCAACCTCTCTTTGAATTTCCTCTTGTGTTATCTTTGTATAGTTCGTTTCCTGCGGGTTATATGGTAAATGATTAGCCGCCTCTATCATTCAAGCACCTCCTATAAAAACTTAGGACAGCCGCGATTGGCTGTCCTTTATCGTTATTTAGGCAATTTCAGAACTTGTCCGGGGTAAATAGTATCTGAAGTCAGGCCATTGAGTTTCTTAATCTCCGGATATCTTGTTCCTCTGCCGAGTTCTTTTTCCGCTATTCTCCATAAGGTGTCGCCTTTTTGCACTGTATAGGTTCTATTGCCCTTGTTATCAGGAATGCTGTTTACAATTACAAGGTTTTCTTTTGCTACCCAAGTGTTTATGCCTGCAATCTCTTGACCGCCGGATTTCTTTACCTTTTTGCCAAGCAAAACACATTCTTTGCCACCTTTTATGACCGGCTTGCCTTTGTATAAAGTCTGTGTGACCCTGTGGTAATAGTCATTTTTGACCCACGTTGGAACTTCCACACTGCCGGGGTAGTAATTCTTTACACTGTCCTTAAATTCCACCATATCTCCAACTCCAATATCAGTATTGGTATCTGTACTGTTCTCCAGTGCTTTTTTTACTGCTTTACGGAAAGTGTCCATATTCTCCCCATGCTTGGGAAACCAGTGCATTACATCAGCATGGTTGCTGGCAATACCGAGCTTATATCCTTCGGAGTGGCAGATGATGTTATTCTCATTAAGCCCGTACTTCTTGCAGAGCATAACGCAGAGTTCAACCGCATTCTGCCACGCTTTACGGAAATAATCTTCCTGCTTTGCTGCATCATAACCCACCATTACCGACCCGGATTTATACGAAAACCCAGCAGGCTCACAGATTTCAAAGCCAATATGGGTATTGTTGGCTGCTCCTCCTGCATGCCACCCGCGATGATCCCAAGGCAAGTATTGCCAAACCTCTTTATCGTCTACAAAAGCGTGAACACATACCTGCCTGTTTATTTCACCGGCTTTGTAAGATTTGTTCCAACGGGAAAACCACTCAGCCGCCATTACACCCGGCACAGCCGTCGAATGTACCATGATTCCTTTAGGCGTTATTTTCCGACCTGCTGTATAGCAATCGTTTCGCGTCATGTATTTAGTAAAAAGCTTCATTTCTTTTCATCCTCCTCATTTGAGCGACCATGCAGTTGTTCCAATGCGTTTTTCAGCTTTTCAGGAATGGGCAGTCCTATATGTGCAGCATTCTCAAGAATTGAAACTCCCTCGTTACTCAGGTAAAAGAAAATCACTGCTGTGCGGATTGCCCCGCCATTGCCGAGCACCTGGCTGTCGATGATGTGTCCTACACCTACAAGTACAAAAATAAGCACTTTCTTAAAGATGCCCTTGGCCCCGACTTCACTCGAAAGCTTTCTGTCTACAACGGCACACATCACTCCGGTCACATAGTCAATGGCTACAAAAGCGATGAGTGCATATAAAAATCCATCCAGCCCTCCAAGAAACCAGCCAAGAAATCCGCCAATAGCAGTAAAAACCGCCTGCACCCAGTTCCATACTGTTTTCATTGTCTTAACCCTCCGTTCAACTTGAATTTTGCATATAAAAAAGCGCCCTGCCTTAAAGCAAAGCGCTGAAAATTAAAACTTCTAATCTATATTTGCTTCGGAAGCGCTTCCCACAGTCGCATATCCTCCTGTCCAAGCGACCAGATGGCTATACCTCGCAATTTCCATCGATAAGCCGCTTCGTTTGCCCAGTAAACAAGGCTGTCCACATCCTGGTAATACAGAATAGAAAAACCATCCGCATCTCCGAGAAAAAGTCGGGATATCCAGATATTGATGTCTTTTGGTATAATTTTTACTTCATAGTCATTACCGCAGGAAAGCGTCAAAAGCTGCGAGTGGAAAAAATCATAGTCCATCGAAATGTCCTCATTGCGAGTTGCCGATTCCTCCACATCGCTATTTACTGAAAACACCTGAAATTCATCATCCCACGTGACACCAGTGCGAGCAAGCCTGCCAAAGCTGGTTATATTTCCATCCGGAAGTTCCACATCAAAACGCTCGTATGGTTCATATACCCATGCATCGCCCAGTCTCAGTAGCTCGCATACCGTCCGGTTGTCCGAGCAGTACCCTGCATAACCACTACCACCGTTTACATTCACTGTGAAACGCAGGGGTGAAGCTGCACCTGAATATACTCTTACCTTATTGCCGCGTTTTCGCATCTCTATAGTATACATATTCGGATTAGCACGAAGATCGGCATCTGCAGTTTTTGAGAAACTGGTGGAATAGCTACCAAGCAAGGAAGTACCTTGATAAAGCTCGACTCTTTGCGTATCATAATTTAAGCAGCAGAAAATATCTCCAAGGAACACCCCAGCCCGTCCGCTGCTATTTTGAGGGAAGGCCAGCCTTGCCCGGATATGAATATCGGAAAACCCGTCGTATTTCAATGCAAGTTTGCCATATCCCTCGAGCTGGGAATATGGGCGGCTTTCTGTGCTGTCTGGGTCCTGCCAAACATCCCATTCGCCATCCAACACAGTCCAGTAGTTTTCGGGCAGGATGTTCCTGTCCCGAAAATCTTCATACCAAATAAGCGCCGAGTCGGGTTTTCTTCGCAACATTTCAAATGTCAGTTTAAAACCTCGATCCGGTTCAACCATCACACCATTTACATCCTTGAACCGACGAGGAGAGAGCATAAAGCTGGCTTCACCGGCAAAGGGATACTCCGAAAATCCACTGCAAACCCTAAAACCGTAAAACTGGACTCCCGGCACACCACCACTTATGCTGACAGCATGCGTTCCCTCTTGGAGAAATACACCTTTTGCAAGTGTCAACCAGCAAACTCTTCTCCAGTATGGCCACCATAAACGGTTCTCGCTGAAAGTCTTTGAGTCACCATCAAGGGAAACGATAATCGCATTTTTGTCCCAGTAAGGAAAGCAAAGCTGTACTGCAATATCGTAATATCCCGCTTCTGTTATCTCGAAACGGTACTCTGCTGACGCCTGGTCATCTCCAAGTGAGGCCATCTCATCAGTAATAATGACATTTCCTTCGTATTCATCCGGAACTCCGTTCCTGTCAATATAAATGGTTCCGAACTCCGCTTTCTGCTCCTTGCCATAGCTTGTCAAATATCTCCGCCTGTTGTAAACCCCTTTTAGCAGCGGATATTCCCAAGATACAGCATCCCACCCTTCCATATAATCATATACATGAGGAAGAGCCCAAGGTACTTTGTTATAGTCATCCCAGTAAGCCACAATTGGAATAAACGGCTGGGGCGGCGCATCACCTGTGAAATTGTAAACCCCAGTCATCCAGTATTTAGCCGCATAGTAGGTATTAGACACTCCTCGATAGGTTATTCCAAGGTTTTCAGGTGTATCATGAATCCTCCAGTTCCAGCCATAAGCAGGCAACCCCATGAATATCTTGTCCGGTGACATAACGGAAACAGCATAATCATATATGCCCTCAAGCCAGTCACGAGGAGATACTGGGCCGGGAGCAGAGCCCGCCCATGCCATGCCATAGCTCATGATGGCGGCAGTATCGCAATAGTCGTTAAGATCGGCATAAACACACCAATTTTCACCGCCCACCGAGCCTTGAACAACGGTCATACCCGGCAGGCAGATGTTGACAAGCTTTGTTGCATCATAACACTTAACTGTATTGTATATATCCCTAAATAAAGCATTCGCCGCATCCTTGTTTTCATAACCGCCACCACGCTCCAAGTCAATATCTACCCCAGCGCACCATGGATACTTGTTCATTATTCGGATGATTTCAGTAAGAAACTTATCCTTTGCACCATTCTCGTTGTTGCGAAGTGCAGTAAAAATATTGGCTATTCCATGATTCATAATTGTGAGTAGCCACTTAATATGCGGCCATTTCTGAATATACGGAAGCATGCTGCTGATGCTGGTACCGGTTTCAGTGATTGTGCCTGTTGCGTCAACCTCAAAAGTAAAAATGCCTACCGTATCAAAGCGGTCACCATAGTCTCTAAGTGCTTCATACATTCGGGCATTTCCCATAAAACTCCACACCATGCACCGCTTACCTTTTAAGAAATCCCTCACAACCGATCACCGCCTTCCTGCATCTCCTGAAATTCAAAGAGCACCCGCGCCGATTTTCTCTCTTCCAGCTTCACCATATGTTTGCTATCCCATGCCGCAGAGTATTGATAAAACCCATCCTTACGAGTGGGGCTTCCATTTTTAAGGCATTGGCGGGTGGAAGCCTTGAGCGCCAGCTCATCGCCTGCATTAACCGGGTCAAGGAACTTTACCTTATGCGCACCTACACCTTGGGATAGTTCAATACTCCCTGCGGCCATATCCTGTATAGGATAGATATAGCAGTTAAGACCAGCAGAAGTTTTGCCAAGGTTGAATAAGACTACAGTCTCTGCTGTTCGCACCACACCGTTATAATGCCGAGGCAGGACTGGCTGCCCGTTTTCCTGCATCTTTGTTAGCATTTTGCTCGTGTGGACGGTATAGCCTGTCAACTGATCTCCATCCTGAAGCTGCAGGTCGGTGAAATAGATTATTCCGGTACAGTCTGCAATAAGAAGGCGCACAGTTACGCCCGCCACATGCATTTCTTTCTTGATCTTGACGTTTTCACTGAAGCGAATAAAATTTTTGTCGCCCATACTGCTCACTCCCTGAAAATGCGCAAGAAAAAAGACCGCCGCAGCGATCTTTCATATTCGGCACATGGAATTCATTGTTACTTTAATCGGCCTTCTTTCACGAACGTGTACGCAGCTTTTTTATCTGCCGCTTTATCTTGTCAATCGCCCAGTCATAATGGCTGCTTGTTGCGCTGATGCAATAGCTGCCGATATTGGTTGTGCCGCTCCACTTAAAATGCTGTTTCTCAAACAGTTCCTCGTTGGAAAAGCCTTCGATGAGCGCCAGCACTTCCTTATGGCTTTGCAGCAGCATCTTCTTGGCATCCTCATAAGGTGTGGACTGATGCTTCTCCCAGAACTTCATGTTCATATCACCGTATGTTTTCCAGTTATACGGCTCCGGCAGGAAAGGGATATGATTGCCATTCCGGTTGGAGTCGATCCAATTCAACAATAGCTGATGCCATTCGTACAAATGAACAAGAATATCCCGCAAATTCTTATCACGCTTCCAGTGCACCTCCTTATCCTTCGGGTCGTCGCCAAATTCAAAAGGCATGTTCAGCTCGTCTTCCGTCATGCTTTCTATGAGAGCCCACATTTTATCAAAGCGCTCGTTTGCGGCGGCAATTAAATCTGTTTTCGTTGCCGGTCTCGGCATGCTATTTCACTCCCCTTATTTTATATCGTATCCGGATAAGACGCTTGACATCATCAAGCACCTGTTCGTCTGTAACATGGATCATCAGCCAGCGCGCTCCCATCACCCTGGCCGCGGTTTTCATCAGCTCCTGCACATGATTTGTAAAAGTCGGCGCGAGAAGCTCCGCTTCCGTTTCCTCCTTAGCGCCTATGGTAACCAGCGCGATAAAAAATCCCGGCATCGGGTAAAGCGTGCAGAGCGCCCGTCCGCCTTTTTTATACTTGACATTCCATCCCGGCTGGCCGCTGCACGTGCTGTAGTCATAGCTTGGCTGCACGCCGTAGCTTTCGCGCAAAAAACCATTCAGATTCTCCCATAGCGGGTTTGCTATGTATTCGGCAATCTGCGCCTCGCTCGGCTGCCTGTCCGCGCCATAAAGCCCTGCCCATTCCATTCTCACCAACTCCTTTTTTTAAGTATACCATGATAAAGATGACAACAGCGTGTCATGTTATATTTCCGTTTTGAATTTTTCTTTCAGGTGCTCCGGGCTGACAATGCGAACATCCCCGCCCAGCGACCTTAAAAAGCCATACAGCCAGTTGTCCTCAGGAAGCGTTGCTGTAACCCGGAACCATCCGTTATCGCATTTTTCAACGCAGCTCTCGTCAAATTCATCATAGGCCCGATAGGCCGCCTGCGGGGATATAATAATGGTAAGCGATATAAGCGAATCCGGGTTTGTTTGCAGGGCTTCAATCGGCGGAGGGGAATAGCAGCTTTCGTCAAAGCCTTCTATAATGATACCAGAAATTAAGACAGACAAAACGGCCAAAATAAGTTAGTAT
>JAKIML020000023.1 GCA_022702935.2 Bacillota bacterium
TTATGCAGGGTTTTTTAAGTTCCGGAACGCTCGGTTTTCATTGTACCAAAAACAATCTCCCCTTTGCTCTGACATTTAGCAGAGGCCATATGTACACTTTGTGCAGGGGTTCAGTGATGTAATCGCTTAATACTCTGAAAATATGCAAGGAGCTGTTAGCACAGCTCCTTGTTTAGTCATTGGTGCTTAAGTTTTTGGTTAATGCTTTGAATACGCTTTTTCCAAAAACTATACTGAACAACCCAGATGAGAATATAAATTAGAATAAAGATCCCGATATACATCAGAATGGAGGCCAGTTCGGGCTTGCTCCATCCAGCCAATACGGCACCGGGAATGAAAGTCCCCGTGACTAAAACAAAATGAAGGAAGGTTTGCTTGGTCATGCTCCATCTTTCCACCTCATAAATGGCTGAACCAAAGGCAAAGGCAAAGCCAACCAGAAGACTTACCAAATAATTCACCAGAAATGCCGTTACCGGATCGTCAGACAGTATTGTCCGATAGCTGATGATATGCCCTTCTGTTAACGAAATCAACAGCATGACGGTCAAATTGATAAATATTCCAAAAGGCATTCCCAGCAATCCTCTTAATAATGCCTTTTTCAATGTCATGATACCACCTCATAATCCTAGATATTTTTTTATTTTTCCGACAAATCGCCTCGATACAAACTCATTGGCCCCGTTTTTGAACTTAAGGCTCATGGTTCCGCTCAGGCTCATATCCAAATTACTTATCCTATCAAAGTTGACAATGGCTGAGTTGGAAACCCTGATAAAGGATGAGTTCTCCAGCATTTCTTCAAGCTCATACAAGCGATGCTTAATAAGAAAGGTTCCCTTCTCTCCATCTGCATAGATCTTCTGGTTTTCTGAATAGAAGCGATAGATCTCCTCAGGCTTCAACAGGTATATTTTCTCGTCCCGAACGCCTGTAATAATTCTGGTTGTTGGGCTGGAGAGCCGGTTGGCCAGCTCTGTTATCTCATTGGTGATTTCCCTGGTGTAAATAACGACCTTAGGTATTTCGCAGTTTACATCAAGCTTGATCTCTACCTGCAAATTATCACATCCTTTCGAATGCGTTCCAGTGATTTCCATACCCCGATTATAGCACTTATCCAATTCATATCCATTGAATTTCAATATCTGGTCGAAACTGAACCCTAAGTGGTCGAGTGGAAAACTTACATTGACTTTAGACCAAACCGTTGCTATAATAGGCTTTGCTATCCATGCGGACATGGCGGAATTGGCAGACGCACTAGATTTAGGATCTAGCGGGAAACCGTGGGGGTTCAAGTCCCTTTGTCCGCACCAGCTTAGACCAACATAGCAAAACCCACTTCATATGAGGTGGGTTTTGTTGTACCTTATTTAATATTACTTATTTTCGATTGATATCTACCTTGGCCATGGGTATAGCGCTTTCCATTGCAATAGACAGGGCTAATAGCGGATCAATAACGTCCTTCCCCATAAGAATGACCTGCTGTACTGCTAATCCAAACATGATTGGCCATTCAGACGGAAAAGCACAAAAGGTCTCAGCAATGGGAAGGAATCTGGGCCATAAATACTTTACAAAATTAAGAGGTATGTCCATCGGTTTATGATCTTCGGGAATCCTCGGAATTCCAAAATTATCTGTACCAATTGTATTGACAACATATTTGAATATGTCTTCAGCATCAATCAATTCTTTTTTGCCAAGCTCCTGCACAGCGCCTGCCAATAGAGACCAAACCGAATATTGACTCTCATACAAGGGCTTGTTGATTAAATCTCCGTAATAATACTTATTACCTTCTTTATCATTCAGAATAACAAAGACCTGGCTCTCATCAAGCCCCTTCATTTCTATTAACTCTTTACGAAGGCTGGCTTGACAGGAATAACCTGCTAATGAACCGAGCGCGCATAGAAGTGATTCGATATGTACCCCTCTTGAATCCTTCATGGCAGTCATCAGGTTTTCACGCACTTCTCTGGCACCAATCTTAGCACCAATAAGGGGATCCTCTTTCCGCCTTTCGTTTATGACATTCTTAAAAACCTCAAAGGCTCTGTCGTCCATGTCTCACATTCTCCTTTTAACTTTCTTACTTTGAATGGGCTTTTTTCTCGCTTGATGCTATGCTTACGCCATAAAAACGAAAGGCTCTTTCACTTTATCATTGTCTATTAATAAAGATAAATCTTTATCCCCTCTCTTAAATTGTCAATTCCATTCATTTTTGTTTTCGTGAAGCATTAAGTTAATTGTAAATCAAGTCAGTTAACTTTGCCAGTTATTTCGTTGACTGTCTATGCTGAGCTATAATTAAGCTGCAACACTAAGATGGCATCTACACGATGGTTTACTTGGCCTGACAGGCCACTAATAAAATAGATTGTCAAATGGTTATTCAGCAGTTATACCTAAGTTACTGCTTATGTACTTTTGGGTAAATGGACAGACTTCAATGCACTTCCCACAAAGCGTAATCTCTTTTTGTATTCTCTCCCAGGCTAACTGGCGTGCCTTTGCTCTGCATTTCAGGGGATCATAAAATTCATCCCTGTCTGTTTTATAGTCCCACAGCCTACCCGATATGGCCTCACCCGGACAGGCATTCTTACACCTGTCACAAGTCTGTGGACACAGCGATTTTCTGACAGGTACACCGTATTCTAAAGGCATATCCGTTATGATGGAGGATAAGCGAATAGCAGAACCGAATTTCTCTGTGACAAAAAGGGCACTCTTGCCTATCCATCCCAGGCCGGACAAGGTTGCTACGGTCTTGTGAGGTATTTGGGTTCGATAATTGCCAAACTCCTTTACATAGCTGGTGGTTTGTGCAATAGCCTCATACCCCAAGTCTCTAATGAACTGAGCTCCCGATTCAACCAGATGATCTAAACGCCTGTTGAGCTCATGATACCAATAATGATACTCGAGATTGGGTCCGTCAGAGATGGACTTAATAACATCCACTGGGATGCACAATGCGATTGAGACACCTGACTTCATCGTATCAGCGCCTAGTTCTGATAAATCAGCAAAACCAACCAGAGATGCCCCTTTGCTTATCAAGTACTCCTTTAACTTATCACTGTTCATGTCTTATGCCTTTCCTTTCCAGAAACTCAGCAACCATGGGCTTCTTATCCTTGACTTTGATTGTCAGGTATCCATATCTGTGGGCAATTAACAATGTGTCATTGTTTTTAGAGAGCCATTTATAGCTTTTCACGTCATCCCATCTTACCCTATAACTGCCTGACTTTTTTACTCCTTCCTTTGATATAGTAATCTTCCAAGTTGAATTAGTCATGATAATTATTAATATGGGTAATAACGGCACAAACCATATATCTAGCTGATGACTGAACCATAAATAATTGCCTAAAGTAATGAGAAGTAAAATCAGAAATACCAAATAGGTAATCAATCGCGAAGCAAATATGTTTTTATGACGCACAGTGATGCACGAATCCGAATCACAAGTGTCTTTTCTCCATTCCGCAAGATCAATGATCATTAAAGTAAGGGCAAACAACACACCAATGATTAAAGCAATAATCTTGAATACTTCCATTCTTTCCTCCCTCTCAATTTCTCATTGATATATGCAAATCAAGAAGCAGTAAGGTCATAAAAGTATTTTATGCACATGTTTCTAAGCGTGTTTACGCGAAGCCAGCCTGAATATACATTATTATACAGCTTTTTCCACACCCCTGCAATCAAGCACTTGCCATTGCGGTTAATGGGGTAAAAGGAAGTAACCTTACGCTAAAAGCTTATGATACCGTATCTCATACAAGCCGAAATCCCAAAACAATACTGAATGAGTTGATAATAACCGCGTTACAGTGAACTATTTAAAACGGTTATCCAATTGGGGTTAACCCTTCCCACCAGAAAATGCGGCGTCCAAGCTCCCAGAATCTCACTTGACTTCGGTTGGGAACACCATCCCATGGAGAATCAAAGAGATTTTTTACCTATTTAGCCAAGTTGCATTACAACACTATGCTACATGTGTCAGGCATTATTGCACATTAATACCTCGGAGAAAAGATTTTGTCTGCTGTATGTTTTATTTTACGCTTCGCGAGAAAATGGGAGAGCAAGCTATAAACAGATTTCCATAAGACCTACAGTAAAGGGCAAATGCTCATATTTTTGGGTTCCGATATGGCTGAAGCCTAAAGCTTGATACCAAGTCTTAAGTCTTGTATTCTCCTCGATAATTTGAAGATTAATCTTATGACATCCTCTTTTTCTGGCTTCATTTACAGCAAAGGAGATCATGGCCTTACCAATGCCTTTATGGCGATACTCCGGCAATACTGCAAGATTAGCCAGTTCATACTGGTGTTCACTTCTTTGGGCCAACGAAAAATAGCCAATTATCTTTTGTTCTTCTATCTAGGCATACATAAGCCGCCCTTCGTTAAATTGCTTGTACAGCCTCTCAGCTTTCATAAAGCTGGTATGCGTCGGACAATTTTCCTGTGTGATACCGAATTCCTTCGCCACCGTTTCAAAGCTTCTATGTATTACCGCTAAACATTCTTCAATTTCGGAAAGTTCAATTCTTCTAATCATAAAGCACCTTTTTATTTGATACGCTTTCGAAAAAAGCTCATACACTTTAATCGAAATCAATGCAAGGCCTAATACTAGATAATCTTAAGCAGATTATTGTACTCTTCTATTGTAATATTGATCTCATTAAGAATCTCACGAATAAGTGGCCGAGCTAAATCTTTACTGCTGTGAAAAGGAACCGTTGTAGTTCTTCCATCAGGATGGCGATAGAAAACATGGCTTCCTTTTTGTCGTGACTTTTGGAAGCCAAGATGAAGCAGAAGCTTTTCCATAGTTTTTGCATCTATAAGTTGGAGCTTGCTCATAGGGCGACCTCAATTTGATGAAGCCCGACAAATTCAGGCAGAGACTTTCTCTCCTCAGGCTCCATTTCCTCAAGGCAAAGCTCCACGACTTCCTTCAGCTTTACTTGAAGTTCTTCCAATGTATCAGCCTGAGTATGCGCACCAGGTATTCCAGGCACAATGGCCACATATGCTCCTGTTTCTGTATCCTTTTCGATATACGCCGTGATAATTGATTTCAATTCCACGCCACACTCCTTATAAAACTACATCCTATGAATATTGTATCACACAGATTAATAATTCTTGTATAACGCATCTTTGATCCATTAAAACATATCCAGACGATTTTACCTCCACTCCCAGAAAGCTGCCTGTGAATCCTCCGTATAGCCATAATGGGCGGTGAAGATACCGACTGAGTTGTTTCTTATCCAGTGATAGCAGTAATCCAAAAGCATACAGCAGTAATTAAGGATAAAGGCGTCATGGCAAGCCTTTCTTTTTTGCTCTTGGAGAATGCATTAAGAAGGGTATTCAGGGTCAGGTACACTGCAAAAAAGTAACATAAACCGGTAACAAGCCCTGCAGGCAAGCCAATAAACAATACCTTGCCCTTCTCCAATAGAACCAATATGGCCAGTAATTGAATGATGATAGATATAACGCATACTACTCTCATTTGCTTAGGCATAACTATATACTTGCCGCCCATTGCAAATTCGCCATAGGGAAGCCCTAAAGCCAGCAGCACATACAAAATAGTGGCCATGAAAAATACAATACTTCCAATCCATGCAGTTATCATTCTTCTTACTCCTTAAATTAAAATTTGGGCGGGCTGTGGTTTTTATTTTATTAATTGACCTAACGAAAGCACTGCGAGAATAATACCTGTAATAATGTTCAAATAGATTATTACGTCAGATATCACATGGTTAAAGCGATCCTTCACTTTTTTAACCACTTTATGAACGACGAAAGGAATTATGCCTCCTATCCCGGTTATGGCTCCGATAATAAAACCCATGGGGGTTTGCTTATCGATTTCCAGTGCACCATAAAAAAGAAGAAGAATGATGGGGATATGGAGCAATAAAAAACCGGTAATCTTTCCGGGCAATTTAAGTATTTCCCATTCTTTTTCAAAGGAGGACTCAATTTCATGCAACAGAAGCAGGGTTGCGTTTATAACAAAAAATACTGTAATAGATGCCATCTTATCGCTATTCCTAAATCATTAATATTCTGCCATGGTGGGCAGAGCAAGTATCAGAATGCCAAAGATGTATGCCATTGAAGTCTTAAAAAGGGAGTAAAAAATTACCTTCATTATACCATATCTTCTGTTATTGTCTCATTAAAATTGAAGAAACGCAAAAAATCCGGTTCTATAATAAATGTTGGGGTGCCGAGGGACAGAAACTTCGGAACTCCAACA
>JAKIML020000117.1 GCA_022702935.2 Bacillota bacterium
TCCAGTCTTTAAATTTTTATTTTCTTATCTGTCTACTTGACAGGGAGCAGTTCATGGATTCCGATGGTGCTTTTTTTGATAAGGCTTACAGATATTCTCAACGTTCTTCTCTGAAATAGGCCAGGCCTAGGCTTGCGGGCGGCTGATTCTCGCGTCTTTTACGCAGGCTTACCGTAATCAGCACAATGACTGTTGCAAGATATGGCAGAATGGCGTAGATGGAGATAGGAATGTTGTTTATGGGGAAATAGAAACGCATTACCGAGAGTCCCCCGAAGATAAAGGCACAAAGCATGGCCCTTGAAGGATGCCATGAGGCAAAGATAACCAGGGCCACTGACAGCCAGCCATAGCCGCCGATACAGTCATGGACCCATACACCACCCACGCCGCTGGCCGAGTTCATGACGATATACAGGCCGCCCAGACCCGTAATTCCGCCGCCAATACAGGTGGCCAGGTACTTGTACAATGTGACATTAATACCGGCAGCATCGGCAGCCGCATGGCGCTCACCTACGGCGCGAAGGTTAAGCCCCTTTCTGGTGCAGGCGAAGAAGTACCACAGATAGATGGCCAGGCCGATGCTTAAGTACACCATGAAGTTATAGGAAAACAGTAGCTTTCCCACCACGGGAATAGCGGCAAGACCCGGAAACAGCGGATTATTGAAGCCCGCCTTGGTAACCTCGCTCACTGCGAAATACTTCCCATTGGCATTGGCAATATACTCGCCGAAGAAATTGCCGAAACCAGCGCCAAAGATGGTTAAAGCCAAGCCGGTAACATTCTGATTGGCCCTTAAGGTTATGGTAATCACGCTATAGATAAAGGCACCCAGAGCGGCGCACAAGAAGGCGCAGACAATGGCAATCACTGCTGAGACCCAGGCCACGGGCTCGGAAACCGATTTTTCATAGAAGAAGGAACCTGCCAGACCGGCCACGCCTCCCATGAACATCATACCTTCAACGCCCAAATTCAGGTTGCCCGACTTCTCGGTGAGGCCCTCACCCAGAGTACCGAAGAGGAGCGGGCAGGAGGCAAGAACAGCGGCAACAAGGAAATTCACGATATTAGTCATTGGGCACCTCCACATTTTTGCTGCCTCGGAAAATCAGGCGATAATTGATGAAAAACTCGCAGCCCAGCATGAAGAAAAGGATCATACCTGTCAGAACCTCTGAAGCCGAGGCCGGAATTTGAAAACGTGTCTGGACGTTATTGGAGCCTTTCTTAAGAATGGCCAGGAATATGGATATCAGGATCATGGCAAAAGGATTCAGCTTGGCCAGCCAGGCCACGGTAATGGCCGTAAATCCATATCCCCCTGCCGTATTATCGGTTAAGGTATAGCTTGAACCCGAAACAATGAGGAAACCTACCAAACCGGCAATGGCCCCCGACAGGAACACAGTTCTTATGATAACCTTGGGCACATTCATGCCCACATACCGGGCAGTATGCTCACTCTCCCCCACCACGGCAATTTCATAGCCCTGCTGGGTATATTTCATGTAGATATACATAACCACCGTAAGCACAAGCACTACAATCCAGCCGATATTCACCCCAAATACATTGGGAAGACGCGCTGAGGCATCGAACATGGCTATCTTGGGAAAGCCGCTTGAGGAGGGATTCTTCCATGGGCCCGTGCGCAGGAAGGTAACGATGTTCATGATGATGTAGTTCAGCATTAAGGTGAACAATGTCTCATTGGTTCCCCAAAAGGCTTTGAACACAGCGGGAATGGCTGCCCATATTCCGCCTGCCACGATGGCTGCCAGGCACATAAGAATTAAAAGCGCAGGCCGTGGCAGATCCTTATAGTGGAACAGGGCCAGCCAGGATGCGGCTATGGCTCCCGCCAATATCTGACCTTCGGTACCTATGTTCCAGAACTTCATTCTAAAGGCGGGTGCAATGGATAATGCCGCTCCCAAAAGGGGGATGGCAATCTTCGCTGTTCCAGCCAATGCAGTTTTTGAAAGGGAGCCTGTCATCATCTCCCGATAAACAGCAATGGGATTGTGTCCCAGCGCAAGGATCAAAAGACCGCCCGAGATCAGGGCAAGAAGGATGGAGCAGATACGGATAAGCCAAGCTTTCTTGGGAGAAATGTCTACACGCTTGACGATTCGTACTAAGGGATCTTTCTTTTCACGGCTTATCAAACGGCTCATTTTACTTCCTCCTCTCTCAGGCTGGTCATCATAAGACCAATTTCTTCCTTGGTTGTGCTGCGTCCGTCAACAATGCCGCTGACCTTTCCGCCGCAAAGCACAAGGATTCTGTCACAAAGCTCAATGAGGACATCCAGATCCTCGCCCACATAAATGACCGCTACCCCTTTTTCCTTTTGCTCATTGAGCAAGGCGTAGATGGTGTAGGAGGTATTGATATCAAGGCCCCGGACGGCATAGGCCGTCATAAGAACCTTGGGTGCCGCTGCAATCTCACGGCCCACAAGAACCTTTTGGACATTGCCTCCCGAAAGACGACTGATGGGAGTATGAATGCCCGGGGTGACAACCTCCAACTGTTCAATGACCTTCTCAGCCAGCCTCTTGGGCGGCTTTCGGTCGGTAAAGCCCAGCCTGCCGTTGAGATAGCTTCTGAGCATCATGTTATCGGCCATGTCCATGCTGCCCACCAGACCCATACCAAGACGATCCTCGGGGACAAAGGACAGAGCCACACCCAGCTTTCGTATCTGCATAGGGCGCTTCCCTACAAGCTCTGTGGCCTCGCCGGATTCATCGGGATAATAGAGGACGCTGCTTCCCGGTGAAAGGGGGCATAGCCCCGCAATACCTTCCAAAAGCTCCTTCTGACCACAGCCCGATATGCCGGCAATGCCAAGGATTTCACCGCTGTTGGCCGTGAAGCTCACATTGTCCAGAATCTTTCTGCCTTCCTCGTTTTCACAGCTCAGGTTCTTGACAATCAGACGCGGCTGCGGATTGACAGGCTCGGGG
Organism: Bacillota bacterium; assembly: GCA_022702935.2. GTDB lineage: Bacteria > Bacillota > Clostridia > DSM-8532 > DSM-8532 > DTU059. Next base: position 2,982 of record JAKIML020000117.1, read on the forward strand.
CGTGCAATATTCAGCTCTACCTTGCGTCCTACCATCATCTCGGTGATGGATTGGGTGGTAGCTTCACTGGTATTGACAGTTCCCACATACTCCCCTTTTCTTAACACAGCAATCCTGTCCGAGACTGACAGAACCTCCTGGAGCTTGTGAGTAATGATGATGATGGCTTTCCCGTCATCCCGCATATTTCTTAAAACATTGAAAAGCTTTTCGGATTCCTGAGCAGTCAGAACCGCTGTGGGCTCGTCAAGAATCAGAATATTGGCCCCGCGGTAAAGCACCTTCAGAATCTCCACCGTTTGCTTTTCAGAAACGGACATATCATAAATCTTGCGCTCGGGATCAATGGAAAACCCATAGCGCTCACTTATTTCCTTAACCTTAGCGGCGATTTTCTTTCGATTGAGTCGCCCTTTCCCCTTCAGCCCCAAAACAATGTTTTCGGCTGCAGTCATATTATCCACCAGCTTAAAATGCTGATGAATCATCCCGATGCCCAAATCAAAGGCATCCTTGGGAGAACGGATGGTCACTTCTTTTCCGTTGACCATGACCCTTCCGCTGTCGGGATAATAGATACCCGAAAGAATATTCATTAAAGTGGTCTTGCCACTACCATTTTCGCCTAAGAGGGAGAGAATTTCGCCCCACCGCACATCCAGATTAACCCGGTTGTTGGCGGCCACTCCACCAAAGGTTTTAGTAATGTTCACTAACTCAATTGCATTAACAGGGGTCACGCAAAAGCCACCCTTCCCTTCAAATTAAGTCATTGGGCCACTAAGCCCTGCTCATACGCTGCCAATGGTTGCTGCCCGATGCATTGAACAAGAACAGGGATGCACGAAAACGGCTTGTCCTTTTCTGTTTTCGTACATCCCCATAAATCAAATCCTATTAGACTTATTTACCTAAAACATTAACGCCGTCAATGATATAGAACCAGTAAGGTGCGGACTGCTTCTTGGATTCTTCGAACCATTCGCCTTCCTTAACCTCGATGGAGCCTTCGGTTCCCCAGTTGTAGCCTGTACCCTTCAGAGGACCAGCAAAGACATGGAGCTTGCCAGCCTTAATCTCTTCGGCAGCCTTGTCAATAGCTTCCTGAGTACCGGGAGCTGCAATCTTGGTATTCAGAGGGCTCAAATAAACAGCTCCCTGGGACAGACCCTGGCACCAGTCGGTGTCAATGGGCTTGCCATCAATGATGCACTGAACTGCATACTTCAGATAGATGCTCCAGTCACTGCGTGCGGAGATCAGAGAAGCATTGGGGGCAGCAGGAATCATATCGGCATTGTAACCAACCTGGAATACGCCCTTAGCCTCAGCAGTGGTTGCAGGAGCGGTGGAGTCAGAGTGCTGGCTGATAACCTTACATCCGCCATCGATAAGGGTCTGAGCCACCTGAGCTTCCTTAATGGGATCATGCCAGGAGTTGGTGTAGATAACGTCCATGGTTGCTTCAGGGCATACCGAACGAGCGCCCAGATAGAAAGCGGTTAAGCCAGAAACCACCTCTGCGCATTCAAATGCAGCAACATAACCGAGCTTGGTCTCACCCAGCTCTTTGAGCTTCATACCAGCAGCAATACCGGCCAGATAGCGGGCTTCATAAATAGCAGTGAAGTAGTTGTGGAAGTTGCTGAGCCCTGCATTTACAGCCAGATCACCGGTTGCATGGCAGAACTCGATCTCAGGATGGTTGGCAGCAGCTTCCTTCATGTAGTCGCCATGACCGAAGCTGGTGGCGAAAATAATCTGGCAGCCTGCTTCGATAAGCTCTTCAATAGCCTGCGCGCAACCTTCGTCCTCACCGATGTTGTACTTGTTGATGACCTGATCTTCCTTGAGACCCAGGGCTGCCATCATATCCTTGGTTCCCAGATCATGGTTGTATGTATATCCCATGTCTGAGGGATCGGAAATGTGGATGAAGCCGATCTTCAGGTTCTCTTTGGCCACAGGAGCACGTGAACCAGTCTTGGCGGCAGGGGCTTCTGAACCACAGGCAGCGAGGGTCAGGACCATTGCCACAACGATGAGCAGAGAGAGTAGTTTTTTCATGATCAATCCTCCATATTATTTATTTAAATAGAATTAATAAGGGGCTTAACCAAAGCAAATGAAAAACGGCATTAGCAAAATTCGATGCCGCCGTCTTCACTCATGGATTTTATTCGTGCCAATGATTCTATACGTACACCCTGAGCCCGAAGCATATCTCCTCCGGGCTGAAAAGCTTTTTCTATAGCAATTCCAGCGCCCACAAGATGTGCGCCGGCTTCCTTAACTAAGCTCACAAGGCCTGTTAAAGCTGCTCCATTTGCCAGGAAATCGTCAATAATCAATACTCTGTCGGTGGATTTCAGATAGTCTTTGGATACAATGATGTCGTAGACTTGACCATGTGTGAAAGATTCTACTCTGGATGTGTAAACCTCATCGCTGATGTTTTTGGTCTTGTTTTTCTTGGCGAAGACCACCGGACATTTAAACTTCTGTCCCACAAGACAGGCAATCCCTATTCCGGATGCTTCGATGGTGAGGATTTTGTTTACGCCACAGTCACCAAAAAGTCTATAAAACTCCTTGGCCATTTCCTCAAAAAGTGCAATGTCCATTTGCTGGTTCAGAAAGCCGTCTACCTTAAGAATCTGTCCGTTTTTGACCTTACCGTCTCTGCGGATACGCTCTTCCATCAACTGCATTGCCGAAGCCTTCCCTTTTCGCCAAATAATGAAATGATTTATTTATTTTAAATGAAATTTACTTCAAAAACAATTGCGAAAATGATCGAATTTCCAAATATTTTCCCGATGATCTTTTGGCATTTTAGTCAGAGCTTACAAGGCCATCTTCAGTTCATCGCCTGTATATCGGAGATATACTTGCTGTCCACGGCCGGCACATCATAGATGCGGTAGGATTTAAGGCCATTGTCCCTTTGCTTGTGGGGCTGCTCTACAAAGAAACGGTAATAGGGCATAAGGAACTTTTCTGTTCCGCCGGTGCGATAGACCAGTTCCACCTTTGCCACATTCCGAAGGTCTGACCCCTCCTCCTGAAAAGGCGAGACAAACCGCCGTTTTTGAGCAGTTCCTTAGCCTTGCTGACGGTGTTTATGGGATAGTCGCCAACTTTATGGGACAGTACCTTCTAAAAAACTCATAATTGCCACCTGGTAATCTTTTGCATAAAGACTATATGTTAATACAGCAAATGAAGCAAGTGAGAATCTCCCCTGTTTTTGGCAAGTATAGATCCGAGCAGTGCGGAACTTAATTTTTCGAGCACCCC
>JAKIML020000013.1 GCA_022702935.2 Bacillota bacterium
CATACTAACTTATTTTGGCCGTTTTGTCTGTCTTAATTTCTGGTATCATTATAGCATCCCGATTTCTCCTTTGAAAAACATCTCTACCATCCTATGAAACCGGGAAAAAAAGCGTTAACAATCAAGTTGAGTTGGCGGGATCGAAAAAAAGTTCTATGTTCTAAATAGAACTTCTTCGCGCTCACATAGCTTCAAAGATAAGTGAATGGACAATACTGTATAAAGCAACGTCGCCAAGAGTGTAATCAAATACAGTTTTATGTCTATCTGAGAGAATATTATTGACCTTAGAAGAAACAATGCGTTAAGTATGGGAACGAAATAAAAGCTGTCGTTAAGATTGAATCCTTCAATGGTGGTTAAGACCCCCAGGAAAATAATCATCATATAAAGTGGGGTTGTATATGAGCTGCCCTCTTTCATACTCCTGGAATACATGCCTATATTAACTATCAGCGAGCTAAGGAAGATGGAGGTGGGCAACAAAATGAGCAATATCATGAGTATTCTGTAAAGAGAAAGTGATAAAAACTGAGATGATGTCGTATCATTCATGGTAATAGCAATGCATAATCCTACGACACTTAAAATGCTGGAAACAACACCTGTAAATGAAACCACCAATAGTTTGCCTACAATGATTTCCCGATTGCTCATCTGGCTGCTTAATAATGTGGCTAATGTTCCCCGCTCCTTTTCCCCAACGGTTAAGTCCATGCCGGTGGTTATGGCTCCTGTAAGTATGGATATTACCATAAAATAGGGCAGTATACTATAGGATAAACCTGCCCGTTTTTCTTCAGAAGCCCTATCTTTCCCTGTAAAATAAATGGGGTCCAATATTTCTTTATCAATGCCTTGCATACTCAACGCTGTATCGATTAAGCTGCTGCTATAATGGGTCATAAACTCGCTGATAAGTTCATAGCCCCTGCGCGACTCTGAAATCGTTGAATCAAACAGGTACTGCACTTCATATTGCTTATTTTTATATGTATTTATGAGCAATACGCCTTGAATAATTCCATCATTGAGTTCTTGTTCATAATTACTGCTTACCACTGCCTCAAAGCGCTTGTCTTCTTCTATTGCATTCTTAATAAGACCATCAGTATTATCGACAATGACTATTCTAGGGACATAACTCATTAATCTTTGAGATACATCATTTTGAAAATAGCTCAGTCCCGCGATCAGCATGGGATAGCACAGAAGAGGGAACAGGACTAAAAGGAGAATGGCTCTCTGGTCTCTCACAATACCCGTTAGCTCTTTTTTAAATAAGAAAAAAATATTACTGAGCTTCATAATTATCACCTATGATTGTAAAAAAGACATCCTCAATTCTTTCTGCGTTGAATTGATTTTTTATCTCTTCTGTCGAACCATAAGAGAGCATCTGCCCTTTATGTATGATTCCGATTTTATCGCACAGTTCATCCACATCGTTCATAAGATGCGTTGAAAGAATAACGCACTTTCCCATCTGTTTAAGCTTTAAGATACTATTTTTGACGATCTTCCTTGCCATTACATCCAATCCATTGGTGGGCTCATCAAAGATAATGATTTGAGGGTCATGGATTAAACTCCGCGCAATGGAGACTTTCTGCCTCATTCCTGTCGAGAACCTGTCTATTCTTCTATCCGCGTAATCTTCAATATCCATTTCCTCGAGCACTCTGTTGATCCGCGTATCTAAATGCTCCTTGGCCATTCCGCTTATTTGCCCGAAAAATCGGAGTATTTCTCTGGGCGTAAACCTGTCGTAGATGCCTGTTTCTGAAGACAGGTAGCCTATCCTTTTTCTGATTTCTTCGTACTCTTTAACAGAATCAAAACCATCTATGGTCACCCGGCCGCTGGTGGGCTTCATAATGGTGGCAAGAATTCGTAACAGAGTTGTTTTTCCGGCACCATTGGGACCCAGCAGCCCGAAAACCTGGTTTTTATCACATTCCAAGGATATTCCATTAAGTACATTGATGGTTTTATTCTTATGTGTAAACTTCTTGGTAACATTCTCAACGACAATCACAACGATCCTCCTGTGAAATCAGATGAGAGGCAGCATCATATGGGTATTTTTCAAATTCTCAATAATGAAATACTCTCCAAACCGTCTTTCTACGCATGCGCAAAGATTGGAAGGAGACGACAGTAATTTATCCGCATAGCAGCCTTTTCTGCAAAAGACCTTTCCAAAGCATTCCGAGCATTTATTATCCAAGTCGATATTATATAAATTCACAAGTGCATCAGGTATGATTAAATGGCTTAACGCTGATTGAAAGATGTCCCCCATAGCAAAATCGTCCATGCCGCTAAGCCTGTAGCAGGGATATATTTTCCCATCCACATCCACAGCAATATGCCACACCCCTATGCCACAAATGCCCTCAAGCTTGTCGTATGCCATATTATTTCGTTCTTCGGAAAAGAACCGCTCCCTTGCTAATGAAAACAAGCTTCTTTCATAGATTCTATAATCTTCATCAGATAGAACGAAGTTTTGATCGTTTGAACCCATAACGGGCTTTATGAAAAAGCTTCTGATGCCTTTGAAACATTTAAAGTATTCATAGCTTTCTTCCAGCAATTCTATGGTCTGGTGCGTCACTGTACCGTTTAAAATAACATGATGTCCATAACCACGGCTTAGCAATGATTGAATTGCTCTTTCAACGGTATCAAAGGTGGCTCTTCCGTCAACAGTCCTTCTATGAAAGTCATGGGCTTCTCTGCAGCCGTCAATACTTATCTGAATCAAGAAACCATTGCTTATTAAAAAGTCCATGACCTCATCAGTCATTAATGTGGCATTTGTCTTAATAAAAAACTCTATGTTCTTTTCTTTAGTCTTAACAAAATTCACCACATCTTTGATGACCGGAAAATTAACAAGAGGTTCGCCCCCTGTAAAAATGATGGTCCCCTTTTCACTTCCGAGCTGATCAATAAAGCGTTCTACCGCCTTCAAGGCAATATCTGAACGCATCATCCTGCTATTATGACGAAATTCTAAGCCTTCAAAACAGTATGTACACTTTAAGTTGCAGGCATGGCTTAAGTTGAGGGTCACGGTCGTTATGGTCCGCTTGAAATTAAACGGATCAACGTTTTTCTCTTTCGTCTCTTTAAAAAGGTACCTTTTGTAAGTATCAAGCTTCTTATAAAACAGCCTGACAATATTTTCAGGATATCTATTGATTAAATAATGGTTCAGCTCCTCAGTGTTTAAGCGCTCACAGACCTTTAAAAAATCTTTCATTATGGGAGAGACTTTTATGAAAAAATTATCATCAAGACTACCAATGAAAGCTATTTGATTATCTTCATAATATAGTAACGGCTTTAGCTTTTTAGGAAAGTCTGTCATGTCATTTTCCTCCTTTATGGAATACATGTTAAACAGCAAACTCATGTTTACAAGTACTTTTATATGACAGATACTTCTCTCCCCAGTGCCAGCATTATCTTCTTAAACGTATCATTAAAGTCCTCATCCTGGGGGGATAATTTTATTGACTTTTTTGAGTGCCTCAAGGCTTTGGAAAGGTCCCCTTGTTGATAATAAAGCCATGCCAGGTTATTATGGTACAAAGCATTGAAAGGCTCGATATTAAGAAGCTTGTGATAAATCGTAATCGCTTCATTGATCCTGTCATTATCTATCAAATTGTCGATTGCATCAAAGGTGTCCTTAATATTTACAAATTCATTCTTAAACGCCCTTTTTAGGGAAAAGCAATACATCAAAGGATATCTGATGCTTGCAATTTGACTTAGAACAGAGTAATGCCAGGGCATTCTCAGCTTCTGTGCAACATCTTTTATATTGAAGCCATCACTTTGTACCAGAAAGCTGCTTGGAACAAGCGCCACAAGAGGAACAAACGCATCCAATATCAAAACCAATCGAATATGAATATTTGCCTCAATAAAGAAAGTAAAAAGAACTGCACTGAGAACAAGACCAGCCGTTGCTGCAGGCCCTCCGGCAGATATGTAAAATTTATCGATCAAATTAAACTGTCCCCGATAATCTATGGCCGCGAAAACAGGCAATAGATTATGTTCATTGATGTCATAATACCCTATGATCAAGTTTCGTATTGTATTGACCTTTCCTCTCGCAATACAGGAAGCGGCATGAAAGAATTCTTCAAAGGCAAGAGTTAACGGCAGCAAAACCGTTAAGCCACAAAAGTACGCTGCTAAACACGCGAAGAAACCGGAATTCAGAAGTATTGCAGAGGCAACGATTCCAATCGTTAAGGCATAGAGTACCCTCCCTGCTATGGATTTAATGAACAGGCTAAATATATTATGGGTAATAAATAACCACAGCTTAATGGGTGATATTAATTTCTCATAAGGGATAGGCAATATTTTATACTTAATCATTAAGATCCTTCCTGAATACATTACTTACCTATAAACATTTGCTAAAACCTTTGGATCTAACCTGTGACGGCAGTAAATTTTTCAGCGTCCTTATGAATATTCAGGTGTATCACCTTACGCATCCCATCGAAATAGAAGTTTCTTATTTGGTCGGCAGTAAGATAAGCCGTGTCCATAAAGGCATTGGATACAAAGTAATCGTTATAAGATGTTTCATGGATCGTAACTTTATATTGCTCGGCTTTTGCCCTGATTTGTGTTCCAGGGTATGGGCAGACGATTGAAAACAATACGAATGCCCCCCACTCGATGAGCTTCTCTGCAAACTCAATGGAGGACTGAATGGATTGGGCAGTGTCATAGGGATGCCCCATCAGCATTGTGCATACCACATCCAGCCCTGCACTTTTCGCAGCCGTTACTGCTCTGAATATCTGGTCTACACTGATATTTTTCTTGAGTTTATCCAATTGCTCCTGTGAACCGGCTTCAACACCAAATTGAACAGTACGGCAACCGGATTTCTGCATCTCCAGGAAGATGAGCGGATCTTTATCAACAATATCAACCCTCGATTCAGCGTTCCATTCTATATGCAGGTTCTTTTCACGAATAAGCTTCAGAATACTTCTCAGTCGTACGATATCTGCGGTAAACGTATCATCCTGGAAGAAGAATTTTCTGGCGCCTTGCTTATAGAGATAGTCAATCTCTTCAACAACTTTTTCCGCGCTTCTCACCCTGTAATACCCGCCTGCCATGGTACTGGCAACACAGAAAATACATGCGCCGGGACATCCTCTGCTCGTCTGTATGCCAATCATACTTTTTTTAAAGTCAACATGCGCCCTGTCAGGTAAAGGCAGCGCATCAAGATCCTTTATTAACGCTCTGCGAGGGTTTCTGATAATTTTTTCGTTGTCTCTGAAAGTGATCCCTTTAATATTATGTAAACTGCCGCTATTTCTGAGATAATAATCTGCTAACTCAACCATAGAAAATTCACCTTCATTCCTGACAATGACGTCTATAACCGGGTAGTTTTCAAGGCTTTCCTGATCAGTAAAGGTTACATGTGGCCCACCAAAGACGGTCACTATTTCTCTATTGTATTCTTTTGCGATAGTGGCTATAGTGATGCCATTTAAAAAATTATCAGTCATTGTGGATATGCCAAGAATTTTTGGATTTACTTTTTCAATCAGCCATCGTACTGTTTTCTCATTGATTTGATGTAGCCAGAGGTTAACGACTTCAACGGAATAATTATACTGCTTTAAGACCGCTGAAATGTATCCAACACCTAAAGGAAAAGTTCCCTGTATTTTGACATTCATGCCGGTTGTCGGATTTGGAGAAGGCGGGGCAATTAAAAGCACATCAGCATTCGAGCTGCTTACTTCAATATCATATAAAGTGTCACTATCGTATTCTGAGAAGGCATGGAGAGGATGATAATTCATTATAATGAGCTGATTATACTTCCATTCGTGAAGGAGTGAAAGAACATCATTTTTAATTATTTCTATTTCATCTTCCATGTTGCATGCACGGGCCAGGTCATTAATAATTTGCTTGACCGTATGATGCCCGTCACATTTCGTCCAAATAAAAGAAGCTATTTGGTCGAATTCATATGTACCGTTGATACTGCCAGCAACGATATTGCTTCCTTCATACTTCCAAAAATCAATATACTTTCTTGGTTTCATATTAAGCTCATTCATACTTTTCCTCCCATAATATAAATGTGTTCTGTTAACTTAATAAAAAATGAGACCTGAAACGCCTCTGGTATAATGGAAATTGCCAAACAACCATTA
>JAKIML020000065.1 GCA_022702935.2 Bacillota bacterium
GCTATCGGTGGGAGTATGGGCCTATGTCACCCCCTATGCCTATGTCAGTATGGATGTGAACCCCTCCGTAGAATACACCCTTAACCGTTTTGACCGGGTTCTCACAGTAAAGGCGGTCAACGATGACGGTCAGGAAATTCTCAAAGAGGTAAAGCTGGAAGATCTCAAGAACAAGACTATCGACGAAGCTATCGCAAAGACGGTGGCGGAAATCAACGCCCACGACTATTTCAAGGACGGCGGCGCCATTGTAATTGCCACCTCTGCAAAGGACATAAAAAAGGCGGAAGCCCTCGCCAGCCGGCTAAAAGAAGAGGCTGACCGCACAACAGAAGAACAGGGTCAGGAGGTAGAAGTTGAGGCGACCAGCGTTGGCCGGGAACGTGTGGAACAGGCCCGCGAACTGGGAGTAACGCCAGGCAAGCTCAATTTGGTGGAAAAATTGCGGGACAGCATGGATCCGGATGCGGAGTTCGATTTGCAAGAGTGGCTTCAGAAACCTGTCCGGGAAATTATGAAGGCCACCAGTGCAAACCTCAAAGCAGCCAAAGGACAGCCCGATGCCAACGGACAGAACGAAAATGAAGAAGAACAAGCCGAACGTCTGGACGGCAAAAAAGAAAAGGCTGCCTCCGAGGCTGAACGCAAGCAGGAAAAAGCGGAAAACAAGCAGATAAGAGAAGAAGCCAAAGCCAAGAGGAAAGAAGCGAAGGCGGAAGCAAAAGTGGAACAGAAGCAGGAACAGGCTGAATTCAAAGCTGAGAACAAGCAAGCCAAGGAAGAATCCAAAGCCCAGAGGAAACAGGAAAAAGAGCAATCCAAAGCTGAAAGCAAACAAGCGCAGGAGGAATCAAGGGCGGAGGGAAAACAAGAAAAGGCTGAATCCAATGCGGAGAGCAAACAGGAAAAAGCGCAGGCCAAGGTTGCGGATAAAACGGACAAAGGACAAAAAGCAAGCAAAAGGAAAGGCTAACCTGGTCCATTTGAAAGGACCTGCTACTATTATCGGTAACAGGTCCTTTGTTTCGAAAGAGATATAAGAAGGTTTGCTGTGATAATAACAAAAAAGGAAGGAAACGTCCAAGGGCGATTCCTTCCTTTTTTTCATTGTATAAAGCTAAGTAAGGCTGGCGGCTAGTATTTCAAAGCAAATGCTTCCTTTGACTGATTGCCTGTTTCCTGTGAGCGTTCCTCCGGCTTCTTAAATGCTTCCTGATCAGACTCCTGGATGGAACGACTGTTACTATCACCTTTTTTGACTTTAAACCTGCCGACCAGTTCCTTGAGCATTTCAGCCTGGCTGGAAAGCTCTTCGCTGGCGGCCGCACTTTCCTCGGAGGTGGCAGAGTTCTCCTGAACCACCTGAGACACCTGGGTAATACCCTGATTGATTTGGGTAATGGCAGCGGCTTGTTCGTTGGAAGCATTATTGATATTGCCTACCAGAGTGGTGACGGCCGCCACTCCTTCCACAATCTTTTGCAGAGCTTCGGCGGTTTCCTGGGCGATTTTGGTGCCGCCTTCCGCCTTCTTAATGGAATCCTCAATCAAAGCGGTGGTCTCTTTGGCAGCGTTGGCGGACCGTGCGGCAAGAGTGCGAACTTCTTCCGCCACAACCGCAAAGCCTTTGCCGTGTTGCCCGGCCCGGGCGGCCTCCACGGCGGCGTTCAGGGCCAGAATGTTGGTCTGGAACGCAATATCGTCGATAACTTTAATAATCTTGTTGATGTTGTTGGATGACGCATTAATCTCATCCATAGCCTTCAACATTTCCTGCATGTGGCCGATAACGGCATAATTCTTAGCCTGTTCAGCCAGCTGGTTGGCCTGACTGGCGTGGTCAGCATTGATCTTTGTTTGGGTGGAAACTTCTTCGATGGAAGCGGACAGCTCTTCGATGGAGCTGGCCTGTTCGGTAGCTCCCCGGGAAAGCACCGTACTGGAATCGGAAATTTGCTTTGCCCCGCCGGATACCTGTTCGGCTGCAGAAGTAATGTTCAACATCAAATGATTAATGTTATGTACCATTTCGGACAGTTTTCGTCCCAGCAAATCTTTTTCGGACCGGACGGGTACTTCTACGGTCAGGTCGCCGTCCGCGACTTTCTCCACCAGCATGGCTTGTTCTTTTGTGCTCTGAACCAAATCTCGAAAAGCGTCCACCAATTTTCCAGTTTCATCTTTGGAGTTGATGGTAAATGTGATATCCATATCGCCGACCGCAAGCTGACGGGCAGCGTCAACCACCCGATTAATCGGGCGGGAAATACCACGGGAAATTGTCAGGCTGAGCATGACTGCGGCAATCATGCCCACCACCATTGCGATTATCATCATCAAAATGCAATTCTGCGCCAGCTGCTCGTTTTTCGCTATCTGCTGCGCGGCACCGTCTACATTATAGTCAATCAATTCGCGGATAACCGTTTCGATACTTTGCGCTAATGCCAGAGCATCTCCGCCCTTTGTAAATGACGCGGCGAATTGTTTTTTACCAATCGCTCCGATATTTAACTGATTGATCAGGTTCTCTGTCAAGTTCGTATATTCTTTAATGACAGTTTCTATATTTTTTAATAACTGGGTTTCCGTCTCAACGTCGGCGGAATCACTGGCTTCCAACATAGCGTAATATGCGTTGATATTTTCAGCAATGACGCCTTTATGCAGTTCCAGTCGTTCCAGATAGTATTGCATTTCTTCCGCCGTGCTGGCCATGGAACCATAAGCCATGACGTTTAAGCGAATCTGCTGAAATTTGGAGCTGATTTTCTCGAGATACTCCATTGCCTGGGAGGAAGTGGAATAGTCCTTTTCATACGAATCCTGCACGGCGTTTAGATTGATAATGCCCAGAATTCCAATTACACAGGAAATCAGTGTAATAATGGCAAACCCTATTATGATTCTAACTCCAATCTTGAGATCGTTAAGTCTCCGAAACATAGAAAACCTCCATTGGTTGTTAATGCTGCCGCATTGTGTCCAGCAGTAGATGTCGTAAATTGTCCGTATATTGACGGAATCGGTGTCCATATGTGACCGAAATACCCTTCCCCCCGTCCGAGGGGGGGAGAATTAAGATAATTCTCCCTGTATGACCAACTTCACCATATGATCGTCAATAATACGCCTGCCATTCTGAGCTCCATAAATCAAGCAATGAGTACAAACCTTGTTGACTAATCGGGCTGCCCCGCCGGAAAATCTGAATATCTCGTCGATCGCCTGATCGGAAAAAATATCATGTTCTGCTCCTGCATAGGAAAGGTGCGTTTTGACGTATTCCCCGGTCTGCGCTCTGTCATAATGGTTTAGCTTACACTGAATGTCAATTCGCTGCCGAATCGCCGTATAGGATTGCATGTGCAGCTTATTCCAAAGTTCACTCTGCCCGACCAGTATCAGAGCCATAGGACTTTGCGAGTCCATCTTGAAGTTGAGAAGAAACCTCACTTCCTCCAGCATCTCACGATCCAGCAGATGAGCCTCATCAACAATGACGACCGGCTGCAGATGCTGAATACCACGCATCAGCTCGATTTCGTGATGAAGCTGTCGTTTAGCATCGCCGCGGTAGAACATCGCCTCTACGCCAAGTTGCGCCAGGAGTCCCTTGTAGAAATGTCTCGGTGTCAGCTTGGAATCTGCAAGATACAACACCATGTATTTGGCCGGATCCAGAGAGTCCTTAAGCATACGGATCGTTGTTGTCTTACCCGTTCCGCAATCGCCGGTGACCACAGCAAACAACTGCCGTTGAGCGGCATAGTTCAGTCGTCCCAGTATCTCCTCCAACATTACTGGCTGATAAATACGGGTGCTCGGAATATCCCTTGAAAAAGGTATGTTGGAAAGGCCATAGAATTCTTCAAACATCACTGCGTCCCTCCTTGTACACTGTTCTGTAGGAGATCGCAGGAGCTATCCGCTGCTCACGTTCAAGGTTCTTCTGCATCGCTGCATCCAGCAGTCTTGAAGATTCAGCCGGCAACGGCTGCATAGAGGCGGGCAGTTTCGGGCGACGGCCGACCCTGTCCCCGATCACAAGCTGTTTCACTTTCCAGGGAGCATATCCATCATATTCGATAGTCAGTTCCTCTATATCAGCAGGATCATAAACTACATCAACAGTACAGCCAATAAGGTTGAGTCCTACTTCGTACTTCCTGCCCTCAAAGCTGATACAGCCTGACTTGTCTACCTTCCGTTCTTCACAGTGCAGGAATGCATTCGCGACAGTTTCCTGATCAAGGAACTTCAATGCCTTTCGATCCCTCTGGTAGGCAGCAGTCGGACTCAGCTTGTTCTCCAGAGCGGAGTGGGGCTTGTTCTGATAGCATTCCTCCAGCCATACATTGAACAGCTGATTGAAGTGATCCAGCGTCTGCGGCTTGCTCAATGCCGCCTCCCTTAGGAAAGAGTCAACTGTCTGGTTGAACTTTTCAACCTTCCCGGTTGCTTCAGGCGAGTATGGCTTCGCGTAAAGCAGCCTGATGCCAAGCTTGGAGCAGGTCCTCGCCATCCATTTGGTCCGGTATTGTTTCCCATTGTCAAAGTACACCGAATCTGGAACACCATACTTCAGAATCGCTTTCCGAAAGCAATCCTCCACTATCACCTGATCCAAAGCGAGGTAGAACTCGCCGTGCAGTACAAAGCGTGTCGCGTCATCGATAAAAGTAACAAGATATACCTGCTTTTTTGCTCCGTCCGGACCAATCGGCAGATATGGACCATACTTGATATCACTATGCCACAGCATATTGCGGCTCTTTTGCTGAAACCGTCTGGCTGCGACGCCCGATTGAGAATACATCCTCATATGCCGTGCGCTGTAGCCACGCTCAGATAGCTTCTCCTGAAGCGTGCTGCGCTTTATCTGTCCGGGGGCGACTTTCCCTTCCCACTCGAGAATCTGGATAATTTGGGCGACACTCCTGCCTGGTATCTCACGGCGAAGCAGAATGGCCTGATCAAGTATATTCTGCGGTATTGCATCCTCAGTTCTTCGTTGTCCTCTGCCCCTGGGCTTCAATCCGGCAAACCCGTCCTTCGAATACTTTGCCAGATACCTTCTCAATGTACGTTCTGACAAACCCATCTGCTCACAAATCCCAGCCCGCAGTTCTCTGGCCTTTGCCGGATCCAACCCCTCCGCCAGTAATGGTGACAGCAGTTGAAACCTTTGTGCCGCCACTTCTTCCGCTTTCTTTTGATCCCTCATGTTGATCTCCTCCTTTTTTTAGGTTTTCAACATGAGTCTACGCTCTGCTATTCAGGACAAAAATGCATAACGGGTATGTATCCAATTATTTGTATTAGCTACCGGGCGGACAATCCTTGCCAGCCAACCTGGCGCATCTCCCACAAAATCTATGACCCTCTGGAGTCTGGACTTGGAAGAATGGGTCATCTTCTTCGCAGTTCTCCTGCCAAGCCTTATGGCGATCGATTCAAGACAGCCTAAGAAGTGATCCATACATCCTCTGAACCAACTCCGCCACCGTCGAATCGTTGAATCATCTGCCGCCACACAAAGTGCCTCTCTGGGGTTGAGCACGGATTCGATGCTTTCACTGCAATGCCGCTTGTAGGGTACCAGAATGTCGGGCAGTTCATGATGAATGCTCCTGCACATCTTGCAGCGGAGCCGCCGTATTCTGAGAACAATTTTGTTTCCTTCACTGTCTATGTATTTTCTCTCCCGGCTGCCAATCACGTTAAACTGTCCGCCACAACACGGGCATGATACCTGCTCCAGATTCCTAACAAAAAACTCCGGACTTACTCTTTTCAATCAGTTCATAATTTGATACAATGACCATACCGTGGTTGGCGCTTCTGGTACCCTTGCTCGAACATTGGTACATTAAAACAGAAGCGCTTTCCTTTCTCTATGATGATATGGACATTATATCCATCAATAACTGGACAGGCAATACCGTCAGCTTACTGACATTTTGCGGCGGCGTAAACA
>JAKIML020000075.1:0-41026 GCA_022702935.2 Bacillota bacterium
GAGAACCTAACTTAGAAAAGCTAAAAAATTGTCTTGACAAGTGGGGGCATTATATGCGTCCCAAAGTCAATAATGTATTAGGTTGTTTTAAGGGCTTAATGCCTTTGTTTTACCCCAACGGCGGCCAGGAGGACTTCCACAGTTGGATACAACTTATTATATGAAATTCATTTTTCATTGTGAAAAGTCGACCAGAATGCGTCCTGATTAAGGGCTCCATAAAAAATAAACCGGCTCAAACGAACCGGTTTTTCTTGCTATGATGCGCAGGCTAAAAGTATTTTGTAAAGGCTTTGGGATTAATGGTGTTAATCTTATCCCTGGCATCCTCGTTAAGTTGTTTGCAATTTGAAAATGAAGTGTCTTCTATGATTGTTATGCTGTCGGGGATATTGATATCCTTCAATGATGTGCAGCCATCGAAGGCATGGAGCTCAATACACTCCACACTATTACCGAGGGTTACACTCGTAAGTGCGCTGCAGCGGAAGAAGGTAGAATTCTCAATCCAGGTCACTTTCTCCGGAATGACGATACTTGTAAGACTTATGCAGTCAGAAAATGCGAATGTCCCAATATATTTCAATGTATCCGGGAGTGTAATACTCTCAAGTTTAGTGCAGCCATAGAAGGCATAGCCCATGATCATGGTCACACCCTCAGGCACAGTGACCTTTGTTATGGCTCTTTGCTTAAATGCCCCGATTGATATGGTTGTAACAGGCTTTCCTTCGATTTGATCCGGAATACTTACCTCTGTACTTTCTCCGATATAGCCTGTAATGGTGCATTCTTCTTCATCAAAGGTGTAACGGAAATCCGATGCGTCATTGTATACCTGCTGAGGCGTTAGGTCAATTTCCCTGTCCTCATCACCTGTCATGCTAATGGGGGCATGGCTGTCATTTTTAACCGGCTTTTTGGGAGAAGAGCAGCCTGGCAGCATCAAAGAAAGGATCAATGTCAGAACGATAATGTATCTTTTCATAGCGCGCTCCCGATGTATTATTTTTGTCGATATCTAGTGACATAATATCACAATTTCTAAAAGAAATGCAATGAAATCAGCCAGTCAATATAAGGCCTCTACCAATTTCGCCATCAGCGGTGTCAATTTCGCCATTTGCCGTTTTCAGGGCATATTTTTCTGTATAATAATGCTGACTCAAAGTGCACATGCGTTCTGGAGCAGTTTATTTAGATGCCCATATAGAAGTTTCAACGGTGAATTAAATCGGTGGGAGGCGTTAAGCAATGAAAAAAAGAATTTTGAGTTTAGTGCTGATAACAGCCATGATATTTACGATGCTGCCTGTATCTGCTGTGTTTGCAGAGACGGCGCTTAGTGCTGAACTCATCACCAATGGAAATGCAGAGGCGGAGGGCATAACAGGATGGCATGACGATACAGGTGCAGGCCGATGGGCTTCCAGTGAGCAGTTTGGTACATGGGCTCCACCCTCTGAAGGTTCTAAGTATTTCTTTTTATTTAATGCCGGCATGGATATCTTATCAGGAACCCTGTCCCAAGAGATTGAACTGTTCGGGACCGAGGGCAGCGGCTTGTTTTCCATGATTTCTGAAGGCAGGGTATCCTTCCGGTTAAGCGCATCTATGTATCAAAGCAAAAGCGAGGATAATGAGGCCAAGGTTATTGTCGAAGAGTATTCAGCCGATGGAAGCCTGCTGCAAACAACGCAATTGGTCAATACAGCGGCAGCCACTGGGGCCATGGACGCATATTATACAATCGCGCAGCTCAATCCCAATACAAGAAAATTTAAGGTGCTGTTGTATGCAAAGCTTACCAATGGCAACTATGCGCAATTCGACACGGTTTCCCTTAAGCTTCTTGATGCTTCTGGCGGCAATGCCCCGGTTTTTGGCAGTGATTTTCCGACAGAAGCAGAGACGGATGCAGGCGTGCCTTATACCACAACCTTTACCATTAGTGATGCTGATCCGGGCGATATTAATCAATTGGTCTTCAACGCATCCTCTACCAATGTCAATCTGGTTCCTGCGGCCAATATTGTTATAAGTGGTTCAGGTGAAACCAGAACGTTGAGTATAACTCCGGTGGGCAATCTGTCCGGTGAGGCTGACATTACTATTGTGGCCTCAGATGGTATAAAAAGTACTCAAAAAACCTTCCATTTTATTGTGCATAAAGTTATTTCCATGGACACCAACCTGGTTGAAAACAGCAATGGCATCAACGGAATGGCCGGATGGTCGGGGAATACGGTTAATATTGATGTCAGTAACAACTATTTCAGAGCCAAGGCTCCAAATGCCTATATGTACCAGAACATTGATATTTCCAAGTTCTCCAGGCTCATTGACTGCGGTGTAACCGAGTTTGAACTGTCAGGGCAGCCGAAGCAGGACAGACCATCACTCTGACCAGCTTGCCCAACAGCGGCTACCGTTTCTCCCATTGGCAGGTGTTAAGCCCGGCCCATTTGAGCATTGCTAATAATGCCTTTGTTATGCCGGATGAGGACGTAACCGTCAAAGCAATCTTTATTGCGGATAATCCAGGCGGTGGAGGCGGCGGCAATAGTGGCGGAAATGGCGCTGGCAATACAGGCGGCAGCAGTTCTCCCGGGAATGGCAGCACCGCGCCCAATACTCCCGAAACTCAGCCCAATCAACCCATAGTAGCAGAGGTATCCATTATCGTGGACGATATGGATAAATACACATCCGATGTAGCAATCCCGGAAAAGGCCATCAGCGAGGCCATTGGTCAGGCCATCGGCCAGTCCAATACTCAGGGGGATGGCGAAACCGGGATTACAGTGGTTGTGAATGTGGAAATTCCTGAGGGAGCAACGGATCTCTCCATCATTCTTTCCCAAACCGCCCTGCAGAGTCTTGTGGAGGCCAATGTCAGCAGCCTTCAGATCAACGGACTTCCCGTGAGTATCAGCTTTGACCAGGCGGCACTCCAGGCCATTCAGACACAGACAAGCGGCAATGTTTCCATCACAGCCACCGATATAGACGGTCTTTCAAAAGAGGCCCAAGATGTGATTGGCGGAAGGCCGGTTTACAACATAACCTTGAGTAATACAACCCAGGGCGGCGGCGCTTCCGTATCCAGCTTTGGCGGTGGTACCGGTCACCATTTCAATTCCTTATACGCCGGCTCCCGATGAATTTACGGATTACCTGCATGGTGTATATGTGGATGAGGAGGGCAATGTCACCCGAATTGACAGCTCCTATTATGATGAGGAAAGTGGATGTTTGATTCTCACCACAAACCACCTTTCCATCTATGGTGTGGGTTATACTGCCCCATCGGCGCAATTCACTGACATTACAAACCATTGGGCGTTGAAATTCATTGACTATGTGGTGGGCATGGAGCTTCTCTCAGGCACCACAGAAACCACATTCTCTCCCGATACCCCCATCACCAGAGAAATCATGGTCATGGCATTAGGCAAGCTGACTGGTGTGGACATAGAAAGTTATTCAACGGTGACTTTCTCTGATGTAAGCACGGACAGTATCTACGCACCGTACATTGAATGGGCCTATCAGTTAGGCATTGTCAAAGGAGTAGGCAATAACAGGTTTGAGCCCCACCGCAGCATTACGCGTGAGGAAATCGCTATTATCTTTGATCGCTATGCAAGGGCTATGGGGTTAGAGCTTCCGACCATTCAGCAGGCAGCCCCTTACATCGATCAAGCGCTTATCGGTGACATATACAAGGATGCAGTCAAAGTCATGCAGCAGGCAGGCATAATGACCGGTGGTCCGGGTAACCGATTCAATCCCAAGGGCAGCGCCACCCGGGCAGAGTTTTCGACCATGCTTTACCGGTATATTAAGCTGACTACCGATCCTAAAACGCCCATGGCTGCGTCAAGACCAATGCAGGCTGGTATCTCTACTATAAAAATGGTCAGCCCCTTACGGGCGCGCAGACCATTAACGGTGTGAAATACTACTTTGACGACCAAGGCATCCTGAAAACGGGATGGGTGAAGGACGGCGATAATTGGGGCTACTACTCCGGCAATTAAATGGCCATTGGCTGGTTAAAGCTGGGTGAGGATGACAACAGCAAGACCTATTACTTCACCGAGGCCGGTTTAATGGTCACAAAAAAGTGGCTCCAGATCGATGCCAAATGGTATTACTTCAATGCGGATGGAACTCTTGCTCAAAATACCAGGGTGGACGGCTATGAGGTGGATGCCGACGGTGTAAGGAAGGATTAATAGCAAATAGCATTCGGAGACAATGACAAACGATTGATCCATGAAGCAAAAATTACCCTGCCAGCATACTGGCAGGGTAATTTTTTCGGCTCTTTTTATTCAAAGATTTATCCAGTACCTTTGAAAGACCTGACCATGGTCAGTATCCTCTGAGTCAAGGATGCCGCCATTATAGATGATGGTTTTCGCAGAGTAGATATTATCCTTGGAACATGTGATCAAAACCCTGTCTAAACCGATTTCTTTGCAGTATTGAAGGCCTAATGCCAACATTTTTGAAGCATAGCCCTTATTACGCTCGGAAGGACGCACATAATATGCGATATGCCCGCCTCGGAATCTCAGGAACTCATTGATTCTGGGCCGGATGATGATGACGCCAAGGATTTTATCGGCAGCCCTGTCATAGAGCCAAAAAGTGCTGTCGGGCACCCAGCCCTCAGGCAGGTTCTGACCATTATGCCTGTCGATTAGCTGCTGAATATCCCTTTCAAAGGATGTGTTGCCGGAAATGGGTATGGATGATGTAAAGCCCGTTTTCAGGACATCCTCACGGCATTCCTCGATAAAATTTAAGTACTGTTTTTTGTAGTCCTTGCTGGCAAGCAGAAGCATTAAATCAGCGATATTAATCCCTCGACTTTCGATGTTGCATTTATGCGTTTACTCCATCATAGTCTTCTTTGCATCTTATATCAAGCTGTTTTACTGGGGATATACTGATTCTTCGACATTCAATAAAAGTGCCGCTATGTTGAATGCATGGAAGTGTTATTATGAAGCCTCGATGTGTTATTAAAACCTTTCATAATGGTATAATCTACATAGCTAAAACCGTTTAAAGGAGAGCTTATAATGCCATTAGCAAGACTCAGTGTCAATAAACTTGCTCATGATAAACTCGATAAAATGCTGTCGGCCATGCACGAGTTGCTGGAAGGGCATCCAAACGCGCAGCTTACCCTTGATGCGCTCTGCGCCTTTCAGGATGAGGATGGCTCGTTTAAGCTCCTGGATTCCTATGAGGTTCCCAAAGAAGCGCGGGTGGATTATTGCCATATGCCCACATATCTTGGTGCGGCCATATTAATGAAGGCGTTTCTTGGTGGGGTGGAAGGCCTTTCTAAGCCTCTGGAAAAGGCGTTGGCTGCCAGCGCAAAAAGCGGCCTTGCAGGCCATGGCTATGATTCGGAACATGTCCGTATTGATGCGTTAAGGGTATTTATCAAGGGCGGACTACAGCAGTTTCTTGAGAACCATCGAACCCTTTGCCCTGAATTCCATAATTTAGTTCATAATATTCTCCATGAATACCATTCCTGCTTGTTGAGAAATGACACCAAGGGTCCTTGGGGTGAGGACTACGCATCCGATTGGAAAGCGGTTGCCGACCAGCTTAAGCTCAAAAAGCGGCTATATATTGCCTATGGGAGCAATATGGACAAGGTTCAAATGGCTGTACGCTGCCCGAATGCACAAGTGGCGGGGAAAACCTATATCGAGGGCTGGGAGCTGACAATGCCCTTCTATGCCAATATTGAGCGGGCAGAAGGCAAGAGAACCCCTGCACTGATATGGGAGATATCCCGTGGGGATGAGAAAAAGCTGGATCGCTATGAAGGCTATCCGGACTGCTATGATAAGGTGGATATCCTTGTGAATATTGAGGGGACGCGGGTATCGGCCATGGCCTATGTAATGACGGAGAAGTATAAAAAGAAGGCCAGAAAGCCCCGAAGCGGCTATGTCGAACAAATCTTGCACGGCTATCGTGAAGCGGGGTTCAGCGAGGATGAGTTCAGACCGAGGGAATAGCTTGCTTCCATGCCCATAGGTGTTCCTGAATGCTGTTAGTCGGGAGTTCAGAAGTGGTATTATTTACAACATAGGCAATCATTAAGAAACTTCGGGGAGAACGGCTATGGAAAGAAGTAATATTGCTTTTAAATGTAACTTCTGCAATGGCGGAGTCGAACACGACAAACAGCACTATGGCTATAACGGCGTTTGTACGCCTGCTATTATTGAACACAATATTAAGAAGATGAAATACGAATGGTGCTCCCATCCCAGATGTGCATGTTCCCGCTATTACAGAGGAGAAATGACCTATGATGAGGTCTGGGAGGAATATTACAGAGAAGGCTCCGTATGTTATGAGAGTGTCATGCTCAATAACTGGATGGCATTGGCTGGTTGGGACAATAACGGCATACGGGGTGAACGCCCCCGGAGAATTCTGGGTGCCGATATTGGAAGCTTAGCCATATTAACATTGGTCACCCCCAACTCATTTGAATACGAGCGAAGAATCTTTGCCTTGTTTTTGATTGATGAGTATTTTGAAGGTGATGATACATACGAAGGCTATGTTGCCAGCACGGGCAAGTATAGGCTTCACTTTACACGACGGGAAACCAATGACTTAAGGTTCTGGGACTTCTATGAGAATACAAACAGCACCGACAAACGGTGGGGGAGTGGTTTGTTCCGGTATCTGAGTGATGAGCAATGCGCCAGAATCCTATATAAAGCAATGCTTCTGAAGCAGGGAACCGAGGACGAGACCCTTGCTGAAGAAATGTACAGGCATTATTGCATGAGCAAAGGTGTTAAAATTGAAGAAGCTTAATCAGAGGCCTCCCTTTCGGGAGGTACTTTTGTTTTTGTTGAAATCCAGGGACTTCAACCGGGTGGATTGAAATATCAATCATTGGATGGTAAAATATAGTTATCATTACGTAAGATTTTGAGGATTATTTTACGTGGGAATTTGAGTAAGATTATGCATAAATATTTACGTGAATCAATATAATATGGGGAGGAGGACTATTAGGTGGGTGTTTTAGTGGATAAACCGATAATTACCAAGGACCAGTTGGTTCAGTCATCTATAGCGGCAAAAAAGTTTGGAAGTATAAGAAAGAAAGCAAAGCAAATGCCGCAATTCATCACAGAAAATGGCGTAATAGATACTGTTTTGCTTGACTATAACTACTATGAAGAAATGTATAAAAGATTAATGGAGCTTGAGGAAAAGGAAGAAGCTCGATTATTAGAGCAGAGAATCGAAAGGCTCGACAAAGAACCTGAACAAGCGCTTTCTTGGCGCGATGTCCGTCGGACGGTGAAGTAATATGCCCGAGGTAAGAAGGTTTGATGTACGGCTGGATCCTGATGCTCTCAAGGAATATAACAAATTGGATAATTCTGTATTAGATATAGTTAATAAGCAGATTGACGAATTAGAACTCAGGGCTGATAAAATAGGCAAGGTCTTAGAGAATAAACATAGTTCAAAGCTTGCTGGCTGCCGAGAAATAAAACTCCGAGATGCTGGTTTACGCATAATCTACAGGATTACAAATCAAACGGTCGAAGTTCTTAGAATCGTGTATATTCTAGCAATTGAAAGGCGTTCAAAAGATTTCGTATTTAAGCTTGCAGATAAAAGATATCATGAACTAAAGCAGCTTAAAGGAAATGAACTAATTGAGTACTTTGAAGATACTCCAAAGTGGGACGATAGTAAAAATTCATTAAAGAAGAGACGAAAATCTCAACATAAAGATGAAGCATAAACTATTATGGATTGTTTATTCTGCCTCCCTTTCGGGAGGTTTTTGCTATTGCTAGTATATCAATACCTTTAGCCGTCTTGCACATCTTTCTTGCCATTATGTCTTTTAAAAACCAAACTTGTCCCTTGGACCCAAGATCCAGGCCTGATATTTTTTTTGTTGAAATCTATGAAAAATATGCAAGTCAGCATAAATCCTTTAATAGATATGTTATGATTGACAGAGAACGATGAGTTAGTTTAGACTAATTTCTTGATAAAGCATCTGACATCATCTTTCTCACTGATAAAAAATGCTTAAGGATGGTTTTGGTCTTAAGCATATTTAAAGTCCTGAAAGTATCTGTGAATACTAGCTGCAAAAGAGGTTTTATATATGACACTAAAGGATTTGGAGATCGGAAAGTCGGCAGTTGTCGTTAAGGTTGGCGGAGAGGGCGCGTTGCGGCAGCATTTTTTGGACATGGGCATCATCCCCGGTGCAGAGGTTACTGTCGTTAAGTATGCGCCATTGGGTGATCCCATGGAGCTGAGGATACATGGCTATGCATTGACGCTTCGGCTGGATGATGCAGAGAAGATTGAGATTGCGCCAAGTGTCACATATAAGCCCATAGCAAGTCGGAAGGACCGCGTACAAAAATTCGCCCATCCCGGCCTGGGTGAGGGAGGTAAATTCCATCCCAAGGGCAGTGGCATACCCTTGCCCGAAGGAACCAGGCTGACCTTTGCTCTGGTGGGGAATCAGAATAGTGGCAAGACCACTTTATTCAATCGCCTTACAGGGGCCAGGCAGCATGTGGGCAATTTCCCGGGCGTTACCGTAGACCGTAAGGATGGCATGATTCTTGGGTATGAGGATACCTCTGTGACAGACCTTCCCGGCATATATTCCATGTCACCGTACTCCAGCGAGGAACTGGTGTCCCGCAACTTCGTCCTCAATGAAAAACCAAAGGCCATCATTAACATTGTGGATGCTACCAATATAGAACGTAATCTGTATCTGACCATGCAGCTTCTGGAGATGGACATCCCAGTGGTGGTCGCACTGAACATGATGGATGAAATGACGGGAAATGGGGGATCTATTGATGTCAACACCATGGAAGCCCTGCTGGGCGTTCCTGTGGTTCCTATTTCTGCTGCAAAGAATCAGGGCATAGGCGAATTGATAGAGCACGCCATTCATATTGCCAGGTATCAGGAAAAGCCTGACCCTCGGGCGTTCGATAATCTCAATGCTCACAATGAACACAGCGCTGCAGTAAACCGCTGCTTGAATGCGGTCATCCATCTGATTGAGGATCATGCCTTTGATGCCGGAATTCCCGTCCGATTTGCCGCCAGCAAGGTTATTGAAGGCGATGAGCTGATACTGAATCAGTTGAATCTGGATCAGAATGAAAGAGAAACTCTGGAGCATATTACACTTCAAATGGAGAAGGAGCGCGGTCTGGACCGCAGTGCGGCCATTGCGGATATGCGATTTACCTTTATCAAAAAGCTCTGTGAAGCATGCGTTATAAAGCCGCAGGAAAGCAAGGAGCATTTACGGAGCCAAAGGATTGACAAGCTGCTGACAGGGAAGTACACCGCCATTCCCATCTTCATTGCCGTCATGGGACTTGTGTTCTATCTGACCTTCAATGTGGTAGGGGCCTGGCTTCAAAAATTTATGGAATTAGGTATTGAGACCA
This sequence comes from Bacillota bacterium, assembly GCA_022702935.2. Taxonomy (GTDB): domain Bacteria; phylum Bacillota; class Clostridia; order DSM-8532; family DSM-8532; genus DTU059. Next base: position 9,522 of record JAKIML020000075.1, read on the forward strand.
TTACCGGATGGGTTGACAACGCCCTGTCTTCCGGTGGGGTCAATGCGGCCATACATAGTCTGGTTATAGACGGCATCTTTGAAGGTGTGGGAAGTGTGTTGAGCTTCCTGCCCATCATTGTGACCATGTTCTTCTTTTTGTCCCTGCTTGAGGACAGCGGCTATATTGCGCGGGTAGCCTTTTTTATGGACAAACTGCTCAGAAAGCTGGGGTTGTCCGGGCGAAGCATTGTCCCCATGCTGATTGGCTTTGGCTGCACTGTGCCTGCCGTCATGGCCACAAGAACGCTTCCCAGTGAACGTGACCGTAAAATGACCATCCTGCTTACGCCCTTCATGAGCTGCACCGCAAAGCTGCCCATCTATGCATTCTTTGTGGGTGCATTTTTCCCCAATCATGGGGGCATCATTATGACAGGCCTGTATGTGCTGGGGATTTTAATTGGTATTCTTGTTGCTTTATTGTATAAAAAGACACTGTTTAAGGGTGAGGCCGTTCCGTTTGTCATGGAGCTTCCCAATTATCGGATGCCAAGCCCCCGGAACGTTGCGCAGCTTCTCTGGGAGAAATCGGAGGACTTTCTCCAAAGAGCCTTTTCCATCATTTTGATCGCCACCATTGTGGTATGGTTCCTGCAGAGCTTTGACTTCCGCTTTAATATGGTTGAGAATTCTCAGGACAGCATTCTGGCTGCCTTGTCGGGAGTGCTGGTTCCTGTCTTTTCACCCCTTGGCCTTGGGGACTGGCGGATTATCACATCCCTGTTCAGTGGCTTTATGGCGAAGGAAAGCATTGTCTCTGTTTTGGAGGTGCTGTTTGGTACTGAGGGTGGTGTAACGGCTGTGTTAAGCTCATTGGCAGCAGCCTCCCTCCTCGTATTCAGCTTGTTGTATACACCCTGTGTCACTGCCATTGCCTCCATCCGAAGAGAACTTGGCCGTAAATGGGCGCTTTATGTGGTGCTCTGGCAATGCGCCCTCGCATGGGCGGCTGCGTTTATTGTGAGACTCATTGGCCTTGCCTTTGGACTCGGATAAAGGAGTGTGTCAGAATGAAACTTCTGGATTGGATTATCCTGCTGGCTGTAGCGGTCGTTGTCATCCTTGCGGTCAGGCTTTCCAGCAAAAACAGGAAAGCTGGTGGTTGCTGCGGCAACTGTATGGAATGTGACCAGCCCCATAAAAAACGGGAAAAGAAGTAAGATCATTTGATGGTAATGGATAAGCGGTTCCTACCTGCGGGGGATTGAATTTATACTGCTAAGGGCCTAGAATAGTAAGTAAAATACTGTCATTTGGAGAAGTATAATATGAAACGAACCGCGATTGCTTTAGTTGGGACTTTACTCTTAACAGCTCTGGCGGCTTGTAGCAGGATGGACACCCAATCCTTGAGCAAGGAATCGATGGCGCCAAAAGAAGCACCCACAATACAATCCAAAGGGAATGCTCCTTTCGGTGAGCCCATCGTTGTTCACAATGGCCAGGAGCTCCTCCAGAAACTGAGCTCCAACAAGCATTTTCTGCTCATGCCAGGCGGTGACTATGATCTCTACCAAATGGATGGCTCTGTCAATCCGACATTTATAGATGGTGTATTTGAGAAATTGGAGAACATCATTATCGAGGGACAGGGGGAGGCGCAGGTTGACTTTTTCACTGAATCCTCAGCAAACAGTGTCCTCAACCTTGTAGGTTGCAGTAATATCACCTTAAAGAATCTCAATCTTGGCTATGATTTCATTTCGCGCTATATAGACTGTAATGTGCCTGTTCTAGAATTAGATGACTGCAAAAATATCACATTGGAGAACTGCACGCTCTCTGGTGGGGCGGGTGGTATCAGTGCTTTTAGGGTCGATGGCTTAAAGTGTACCAATGTGGTTATCAAGGACTGCACAGAAAAGATATTCATATTGCAAAAAACCCAAAATGCTTTATTCAACCATTGTGAGTTTATTAATAAGAAAGAAGAATTACTTCATTTATTCAATGCCCATAACATTAAATTTGAAAATAGCCGTCTTGAGGGATATGTGGTGGACTACCCCAATATATTATGGGATGACGATATCATGCTTATAAATCACCCTAGTGATGGGACGGCTTATGTGATTAAAGAAGAGCAGTTTGAAAGTGTTAGGCTTAAGAACGTAACAGTTGCGGGCAAGTCGGTTCTTAAGGAACTGGAAGCACTCCACCCCTCTGTTAAGCCTGAATTGAACTTGTGGTATGACGAATTTAGCGGAGATCTGTATGTAGAGTGTTTGATGAATTATTCATCAGCGCTTCAGGAAAATGAGTACCTTCCTCAAATAGAGCAGGCCAAACAGATTATCAGCCAAAGAGCGTATGTTTTTGGGAATGTTTATGTGCGGCTAAGTTGGCCGGGAAATGAAGAAGGTATTGAGTCCGACTATGAAGGAGTTATCAGGATAAGCGACACAGATACGGATATCTTCAGGCTTATGAATGATAACAGAGCCTATTTATCTTCTGATGAGGCTCTGCGCATTTTAAAGGCCTGGTGGCCTCCGCTGCTGACCATTTATGGGAATAAAGCAGTCAATGAAGTATTGGATATCTCATATATGGGCATATTTGTTGAATACGGAGAGCCCTACTATCATTTCTCTGTATCTTCGGATTATGGCTATTATGCTGATTTTGGGGGCGGTTATTCGGTTCATGCTGTCGATGGCTCTATCCATACACGCTTTGACCTGAACAACTTTGCAAAGCTCAAGTGGGCCACTAAGGAACAGATTGAAGCCGTGCTGGCATATATCATGTCACAAGGCATTGAGATCGCTGAGGATGCCGCTTACAGAGCCTACAGCCTTAGCGGGGATTCTGATGAAATAGCCTTTGTTATCCTTATGAATGATTATGCTGGCAGCGACTATTTCATAAAATATGAGAATGACAATCTGCTTGTAGAGCCCTATGCTCAATGGACGAGTCCATAATTGAGGTGTTTGTGAAGGCGGGGAGCCGTTTGGCTCACTCATCCTTCTCGCTGTGCTCGCTTTTCAGGCCGAACTTTGCTCTTGCGCTTTCGGCCAGAGGGTCGTGCTTAATGTTCTTGGAATGAAACTTGCCGTCCTGCTCTCTTTTGGTTTTCTTTTGATCCTTGCTGCTCATATCCATTACCGTCCTTTATCTTTTTCTGTAGGTGTTGGGCCCTAAAGCCTGCTTTTTGATATTATGGCCCTTGTTCTGATTTTCGGGTGAGTCATCCTTTATGTCGTTGTAGGACTGTTTTTGATGACTGGCCTGCCATGCGGATTGCTCGTTTTTCCTGTCTTCGTTGTCCATACTCAAACCTCCTGCAGTGTTATTAAGCATAGCTTTTGATTTTATGCCGGAAATATACCTGCCATCTTACAGGAGATTGAATTTAGACCATTAAGAATATAAAATTAAGAATAGAGCAAAGCGAAAAATACTGTAAGTCTGGAGAAAACATGATGAAACGGTTAGCCATAATTCTGACAGGTATTTTGCTAATAATTTCTTTGACAGCTTGCAGCAGATTAAACACTCGTTCGGTGAGCGATGTTGATGAAACCTCTACACCGGTGGTAACATCCCCTATGGAGCCGGGAGTGTTTGAACCCGCTGAAACCATTGTTGTACATAATGCCCGTGAGCTTATGGAGAATCTGGGCTCCAACAAGCATTTTCTTTTAGCCCCTGATGGTGATTATGACCTATGCAACATTGATGAAACCTCACCGTCCGGTTATAGCCAGGACAGGCTAAGTAAGCTGGAAAATGTCATTATCGAGGGTCAGGGCGAGGCGCAGGTGGATTTTCTCACCGATTCTTTATTAAATAGTGTGCTTTATCTGGCCGAATGCAAGAACATTACGCTTAAAAACTATGGACATCCCTATTATTCACTGGAACTCTCGGTATCAGAGGGATATTCCGTGGGCCTGAAGGTCAGTGCGTTGGACGGCACCATCTGCAGACACTTTAACGGCGACCAATTTGCACGGGTTCAGCATGCCAATCAGGACCAAATTGACGCTGTGATAGCGTATATAAAGTCCCAGGGAAGTCCCATCCCACAAAATGCCATCTACAGGGCTTTTTGCGTCGCCGATGAGTATATTGTTTTCTTCAATAATTTTACAGATGCCACCTATGCCACTTATCATATCAGTGAAGTCAATGGAGAACTGGTCGCAGAGCCATTTATAGAGTATGAGGGGGACTAAGGATTTCAAAACAGACCTCTTCAGTGAATAACAGTATTGACTAATCAGTCGGTTTACTCTATGATAGGAACAGGTGATAGCATGACGAAAAGAGAGCAAATTCTTTCTGCCGCCCTGAGGCTTTTTAACACCTATGGCTTTGACAAGACACCCACTTCTCTGATAGCCAAAGAGGCAGGCGTGGCCACCGGAACGCTTTTTCATTACTTTGCCACGAAAGAAGAGCTCATCAACCAGGTCTATTTAAAGTGCAAGGATAATATGATGACACAGGCCTTTAAAGGCGTGGCGGAAGAAAAAACTTACCGTTCCAAGGTGAAGAGGGCCTATGAAAATATGCTCCACTGGGGTGTGAAGTACAAGGACGACTATCTTTTCCTGCAGCAGTTCAGCAACTCGCCAAGCATTTCGGAAAGCACCAGAGAAGAAGGCAGAATGCGGTTTGAGGCTATATATCAGATGATCCGGCAAGGCATGGAAGACGAGATTTTCAAGAGCATGGACCCGGAGTATTTAATTGAACTGATTTATGGCTTTTTCGGCGCCAATATACAGTACTTGATGGCTTTCCCCGACAAACTCGAGGATCATTCCTTCCGGGAGTTTTCCTTTACGGTTCTGTGGGATGCCATTAAGCGTTGACCCTTGAGTTTCCGGTCAACAAAATGTTGGATGGAGTATCTATAGCTTGAATAGACTGACCAGTCAGTATAATAAAGGAGAGAGTGCCATGCAATATCGAAAATTTGGGAAGAATGGAGATGAGATTTCAATTCTCGGATATGGCTGTATGCGTTTTCCCACCAAGGGTGGACGCATTGATAAAGAAAGAACCGAGAAGCAGATTCTTATGGCCATTGAAAAAGGCGTGAATTACTTTGATACGGCCTACATCTATCCCGGCAGTGAAGCGGTTTTGGGGGAAATTCTGGAGAAGCACGGAATGAGGGACAGGGTGAAGATTGCGACCAAAATTCCGCCCTATCTGGTGTCCTCCAAAAAGGGGATGGAGAATCTGTTAAAGACCCAGCTTGAGCGGTTAAGAACAGATTACATAGACTACTATCTGGTCCATGCCCTGGCCGATCTTCAGGGGTGGGGAAAAGCCAAGAGCAGCGGTATGGTGGAGTTTCTCCAGGAGAAAAAGGCCCAGGGCGTGATTAAAAACATAGGCTTTTCCTATCATGGTGATCAGGAGAATTTCAAAAAAATACTGGATGATTTCGACTGGGACTTTTGTCAGATACAATACAACTATATTGATGACCATAACCAGGCCGGTGAGGCAGGACTGCGTTATGCCTATTCCAAAGGGGTCGGCGTGTCCATTATGGAGCCCTTAAGAGGCGGTAGTCTGGCAGGCAGAATGCCCGAGGAAATCAAGGGTATTTGGCAGAAGGCTGAGAATAAGCGTTCTTATGCAGAGTGGGCGTTGCTTTGGCTGTGGAACCAGCCCGAGGTCTCAGTGGTGCTTTCAGGGCTTAATGAAGAGAGCCATGTGGAGGAAAACTGCCGTATCGCGTCATTGGCCCAGCCTAATATGCTTACATCCCAGGAGCTTGACCTGATTAAGGAAGTGAAAGCGGCCTTCTTAAAGCTCATGAAAGTGGGCTGTACTGGCTGCTCCTATTGCATGCCCTGTCCCAAAGGGGTAAATATCCCGTTGTGCTTCAGCTTCTACAATGGCCGGCATATGTTTGGGGAGCGGTTTTTCAGCAACTTCCAGTACCTATTGTTTGCCAGCGATGTTATGGGTGGAAGGAATGCCCTGGCCTCCCAGTGTGTCGCATGCGGCAAATGTGAGCGGGTTTGTCCCCAGCAGCTTCCCGTGGTTCAACACCTGAAAAGCGCGCAAAAGGCCTTGGAGCCCTGGTGGAGCAAACCCTTCTTAGGAACCGCCCGATGGGGCCTTAAAGTGATAAAGCTTTTCTCGAAGAAGGATCAGGAGGCCTCCTGAGTACTGACCTCCTGAACAAAGGTCTCCTGAACACAGGAGGCCTTACTTTTTGCCCACTGTGGCGGCATAAATGGCAAAGGTCTCTTTGCCGTCAGCACCCACTACACGGTTGAGCTCATCATCGTCAAAGGCGGCGATGGCACAGGCGCCGGCACCCATGCTTTCTGCGGCAAGATAGAGGTTTTGGCAAACATGGCCCGCATCCAGGTGCATATAGCGATAGGCGCGCTCCCCATAGCGCCAGGTCATCCGTGCTGCGTCAGCGACCCAGATGAAGGTGACGGCGCTTAAGCCTATAAAGGTTTGTCCCAAACAGGCAGCCACCACTTTGTCAGTGATATCCGCATCCCTGTTTATTTCTACGAGCTTATGCTCCAGAGCCAGATAGCGGTATAAGCCGGGCTCAAGGCCTTCAACCTTATTGATCAAAAGATAGGTCTCAAAGGCATGGCGGCACCCTGCCGAAGGAACTGTCCGAAGGGTTGCCGAGGGGGCGACCTTCTTAACACCCTGGGTGGTCCAGAGCAGGAAGGTCAGCTCCTCAATGGTGAGGGGTGTTTCGGCATACTTTCTTAAGCTTCTTCGGTTAGTGATAAGGTTTAACAGTGCGGAATCAGCATTCAGGCTTTCAACCTGGGGCAGGTTAATCAGCGGAAGCGAAAGGTCATAGGGCCTTTCAAAGGGAGGCTGGGGAAGGCCGCTGGACTGCCCTGTCTCACCCAAATACTGATATTTGGTATATTCCATAAAGATATTTCCGATGTCTTCCATAGTAATCCTCCTGGAAAAGTAAATCTCCATCCATCTTATGTTAAAAAACGGCTGTTTTCAAGCGGAAAAGAGATTGTTTTAGTATTGTAAAATAGCTTATATTGCTATTTACAGGCGAAAGAGTGCACGAAAGGAGCCCCCATAATGCTTTGCATTTTACTGTAGGGAAACTTATAATGTTTATGGAGAAAAATCAAATTTATAAACCAATGAAGATAGGAGCGTACATAAAGTGAATACAATAACCCTTGAAAGCGACAGGCTCTCGGTTGTTTTTTCATCCCCCGGCGCATTTTATGCCGGTTCCCGCTTTGACTGGACGGGCTTTATCACCGATATTACCTTGGACGGTAAGCATACCTTCTGTGTGGATGAATCCCTCATCCCCGGTGTAGGAACTGGCGGAAGGGGGCTGTGCAATGAGTTTGGCATACATGAGCCCATTGGTTACGATGAGGCGCAGATTGGGGAGTGCTTCCCGAAACTGGGCATCGGCCTTTTAAAAAGGAGGGCTCCGGAGGAATACCGGTTTTGGGAGCCCTATGAGATAACCCCTGCACTGGTTGAGGTGATTACAAAGGAAAACCGCGTCAGCTTTATATCCAATTCTCCCGAGTGCAATGGATACAGTGCCGTATTAAGAAAGGACTTTACGGTGGAGCACAACCTTATGACGGTGGCATATTCGTTGACCAACACCGGTAAAAAGACATTGAGCACCACTGAGTATATCCATAATTTCGTAAACATTGATGGCAAAGGCGTGGGCCCCCATACATTATTATCCTTCTCATTTGCGCTCCATGGGGAGGCCGTGCCCGAAGTCTTCACGGTATATGAAAACACCATCGGTTTTAAGGCCATCCCCGACCAGGAATTTTACTGGGCCCCCAAGGGTTATGAGGGAGAGAAAGCCTGTTCCTGGACTCTGTTGGATAAGGAGACGGGGGTGGGGTTGAAGGAATCCTGTGATTTCCCGCCATTGAGAGTAGGTATCTGGGGTAAGGCCCATGTTATCAGTCCCGAGCTTTTCATTGACATTCATGTAAATCCCGGCGAGACCTTAACCTGGACCCGGTCCTATGAATTCTTTGTTCAGAAGTAAATGTGATAATATCATAGACCAAAAAGAAAAGCTGCTTTCAATGGAAGGCAGCTTTTTTGCGCCAACGAGGCACAAGGATACTTGAGCACAAAAACCTGGTCTAGGGGGGTATTTTCATCATATTAACATGGCTCCCCCATGCAATTTCATTGCAAAATTGCTCATTTTTTAATGTTTATTGCTCTTTTTTGGTTTTATGGCTTGGCGTTTCGATATTGAAGGGGCGTAACGCCATATTTTCTTTTAAAGCATTGGGCAAAATGGGTTCGGTTGACGAATCCGCATCGGGTCGCAATTTCATCCAGGGAATAATCATTGTTGTCCAGATGCTGCAGGGCCTTCTGGAGTCTTACATCCAGCAGATAAGCATGGGGTGTGGTTCCGGTTTGGGCCTTAAAGATTCTGATGAAGTGATATCGGCTTAAAGCCAGCTCTTTGCACAGGTCGTCCAAAGTTATATCTGCATTGTAATAGTGATGGATATACTCCTTGGCCTGCTCCACATAATTATAGTTCTGGCCCATGCTTTTTTCAGGCTGCCGGTTCAGATGGCTTTCACGAATAAGCTGGATAATGAATTCGGTGAGCTTGGATTGGGCCATCAATTCATAACCCGGATACTTAAGCTCCAGTTCAGCAAAGATGCTCTGGGCATATGAAAAGAGGGCAGGGCTGTAGGGAAAATTCAACGATTTATCGATGCGAGCCTGGGGCGAGATGCTGTTTAAAATCTCATTGAATCGTTCCTTTGCAAGGGTCAACTGAAAATAATCAGCCTGGGTGGTTCCCTGATTCTTGCAGCTAAGAAGGACATCGGGCGGAAGGACTATGGCTGTTTTCCGTGTAAAGGAATAGTCTCTTCGATTGATGGTCAGGGGCGGTGGCATGAGCGGAATCAGGCAGATATGATAATCCTCATTATAATGCTCGGGGATGACAACAAATTCGCTGGCCCTGATGATCATAAGATCCTGCGAATAGTGCATAGTGACTTTTTCTATGGTCTGCGATGGCAGTTCCATTTTCACAAACTGAGAAAACTTAGGCATTTTATCCCCCACCCCAATGCCTTGAAACATTATGGCCTCATTATACTTGGTTTTTATTGGGTTTACAACGGTGTAAATCGGGTTTAACGCCTCATACACCGATTCCAAATATTTCTATTTTTCATAAAATGCTCCGCAGCGTCCCCATAACATGTGATCTTGCCACTGCAAAGCGCACCTTTTTCCCACCAAATTCTTAAAAGATTCTCAAAGCTCGGCGATTGCATCTTCATATTTTGAAAGTCGAATTAAGATAAAAACTTTTACATATGCAAAAACCCCTGACAGTTGCTTTACCAACCGCCAGGGGCGACAATTCTGCGTTATGTATTATTTACCGAAATATCTCTTGAGTAAACCTGCGAACGCAGCGCCGTGTCTTGCTTCGTCCTTGCACATCTCATGCACGGTGTCGTGGATGGCGTCATAGTTGAGTTCCTTTGCTCTCTTGGCGAGATCCAGCTTACCCTGGCATGCGCCGTGCTCGGCATCCACTCTGGCCTTCAGGTTGGCCTCAGTGCTGGGCATAACGACTTCGCCTAAAAGCTCAGCAAACTTGGCGGCGTGTTCGGCCTCTTCAAATGCGATGCGCTTGTAAGCCTCGGCCACCTCAGGATAGCCTTCACGATCGGCTTGCCTGCTCATTGCCAGATACATACCTACTTCGGTGCACTCACCCATGAAATTCATCTTTAAGCCCTCTACAACCTCAGGATCCAATCCCTTAGCAACACCAATCTTGTGCTCATCGGCCCAGGTTAAGGGAGCGTCTTGTGCAGCCTCGTTGAACTTCTCTCTGGGAGCCTTGCATTGAGGGCATTTTTCGGGTGCCTCATCACCGTAATGTACATAACCGCATACTGAACAAACAAATTTCTTCATGTGTCATACCTCCACTTTTCTTCTTATTTTTAAATGCGACAGCATTTATTTGCAATGTTTACAGAGCCCCTTGGCGTAATACTGGATTTCACGAATCTCCAGATCTTCGTGGGCCTTGGGCATGGGAAGGGGGCCATCAAAATACAGATCCACAATCCGTCCGCAGTTATCGCACCTGAAATGGCCGTGGGTTGAGATATCCGCGTCATAACGCTTTTCTTTTTCATCAATACTGATAAGCTTTACAACACCGCTGTTAAGAAACAACTCCATGGTGTTATAGACCGTTGTCTTTGACAGCGTAGGCATCTCCTTGACCAGATTCCCATAAATCATATCCACGGTGGGGTGATTTTTGTGGGTCATCATATAATCCAATATTCTGATACGGGAATAGGAGGGCTTAATGTTGTGCTCTTTTAAATAAGTGGCTATATCCATAGCGGCTCTCCTTCCTGCCAATGTTGTGGTTTCAAATTTGTAATGATTACAAATTTATAATAAACCCAGTGCCTTAATTTGTCAACACCTATTTTAAAAATAATTAGTAAGGTAAACGTTAACCTAAATTATACGGGTGGGAATTTCTCTTTATCGAATGGCTTAGAAAGCGTTTAAATATGCCAATTTCATGAGTTTACAGTGACATTAAGCACACCGACTACAAAAGCAAAAAAGGAATATCTCAGGCTAATAAAGAATAAAAATTACTAAATAAGTGTTTACATTAACTTAAAATATATGTATCATATAAATAAGATGTAAACCCACAAAGGCTGGAATGAAAGGATATCATAATGTTTAAAGAGGCTTTCCAAAAGGAGTTTGACAAGTACGAGGCGCTGATTGCACGAAAAAATGTCAAATGTGAAGCGTACAACGGGATTTTTGATCGCTATAAATACCCTGTTCTGACGCATCAACATGCCCCGCTCATATGGCGCTATGACTTTAGTGAGACGGATAACCCCTTCTTTATGGAGAGACTGGGCATCAATGCGGTCTTTAACTCCGGTGCCATCTATCTTGGCGGAAGGTTCTACCTGGTGGCCAGGGTGGAAGGCTGGGACAGAAAAAGCTTCTTTGCGGTGGCTGAAAGTGAGAGCGGTGTGGATGGTTTTCGTTTTTGGGATTATCCCGTCGTTCTTCCCGATCTCTATCCCGAAGAGGCCAATGTCTATGACATGCGCCTGACCCTCCATGAGGACGGCTGGATCTATGGCGTGTTTTGCTCCGAGAGCAAGGATCCGGATGCCCCGCCGGGTGATCTCTCCTCTGCCATTGCCAAGGCCGGGATTGTGAGAACCAAGGACCTTAAGCATTGGGAGCGTCTTCCCAACCTTGTGACGGTTTCGCCCCAGCAGCGGAATGTGGTGCTGCACCCCGAGTTTGTCCAGGGTCAGTATGCCTTCTACACCAGGCCCCAGGACGGGTTTATTGATACGGGAACGGGAGGGGGTATTTGCTTTGGGTTATGCAAGGACATTACCAACCCTGTGATTAAAGAAGAGATTCTGGTCAGCCCACGGCAGTATCACACCATTACTGAAGTCAAGAACGGTGCCGGAGCGGTTCCCATCAAAACCGAGAAGGGCTGGATACATATAGCCCATGGCGTTCGCAACACCGCCGCAGGCCTAAGATATGTGCTCTATCTGTTTGTCACTGATTTAAAGGAGCCCTGGAAGGTCATTGCCGCACCGGGCGGGTATCTCATTGCACCGCGGGGTGCCGAGCGTGTGGGGGATGTGTCCAATGTCACCTTCTCCAATGGTGCGGTTGCCCTTGATAACGGTGAGGTTTTCATTTACTATGCTTCCTCCGACACAAGGCTCCATGTGGCCACAACAACCATAGGCAGGCTTCTGGATTATGCCTTTAATACGCCCGAGGATCCCTTGCGTTCGGCGGACTGTGTTCGGCAGCGGGTTGCGCTTATTGAGAAAAATCTTAAGATGTTGAAAGACGGAGACCAGGTTTATAATAAAGAGTAATTGTAATGGGCCAGCATTTGCCCGGAAAGGAAGTATAAGATGAGTGAGGTTAAGATAATAGGGGAGGCCCTCCCAACAATGCCCTGGCAGGACAGACCGGAGGGTTCCAGTGAAGTGGTTTGGAGGCATCAGGGAAATCCCCTTATCGGATGGAATCCAACACCCAGCACGGCCAGGATTTTTAACAGTTCTGTAGCCGCCTATCAGGGAGAATTTATTGGTATTTTCCGAGCTGACCACAGGGATGGCCGGGCCCGTATTCATCTGGGCAAAAGCCCCGACGGTCTGAATTGGACCATTGAGGATGAACCCATTCGTTGGGTGGATGAGGCAGGGAATCCCTATCAGCCTAATTATGCTTACGATCCTCGTCTGGTAAAGATTGAGGACACCTATTATATCATCTGGTGCACCGACTTCTCAGGTGCCGCTCTGGGTCTTGGAAAGACCAAGGATTTTAAGACCTTTGTCCGTCTTGAAAATCCTTACATACCCTATAACCGGAACGGCGTACTCTTCCCCAGAAAAATCAACGGCAACTATGTGATGCTCTGCAGACCCAGCGACGGCGGGCACACCCCCTTCGGCGATATCTTTTTGAGCGAGAGCCCCGACCTTATCTATTGGGGGCGCCATCGCAAGGTCATGTCCAGCAATGCAGGCGGGTGGTGGCAGGCCACGAAGATTGGAGCCGGCGCAGTCCCCATTGAGACCACCGAAGGTTGGCTTCTGTTCTATCATGGTGTATCATGGACCTGTAATGGGTTTGTTTACAGTATGGGAGCCGCCCTTCTGGATTTGGAGTGCCCCAGCAAGGTACTTTACCGTACCAGGGATTATTTGCTGACTCCTGAGGCATCCTATGAAACGATGGGATTTGTGCCCAATGTGGTCTTCCCCTGTGCAACCTTGCATGACAGCGATACGGGCAGAATCGCCATATATTACGGTGCCGCCGATACCTACCTGGCTCTGGCCTATTGCAAGGTGGATGAGCTCATCCGGCACATTAAGAATAACTCAGAGCTGGCTGCCAATGACAATGAGGACTACAGATAGTCCAGGTTATATCTAAAATTTCTAATCAGGGTACAACATTCTAAGGAGGATTTCATTCATGCAGCATGGTTCGACCCAACTATATCCGCTGACCTTTGAGCCGTATTATAAAAACTACATATGGGGAGGCAGAAGCCTTGAAAAACTGGGGAAAAGGCTGCCCGAGGGTCCTGTGGCTGAAAGCTGGGAGATTTCGTCCCATGATGATGGAATGAGCATTGTGGCAGAAGGCCCTTTGGCGGGTAAAAGCCTGAAAGATCTGGTTGGTGACTATTCCCTGAGTTTATTGGGCAGCTTGTGCCAGGAACGGTATGCGGAATGTTTTCCCCTTCTGTTTAAGCTGATTGACGCCAACGATTGGCTGTCTGTTCAGGTTCATCCCCAGGACGACTATGCCCGGATTCATGAGAATGATTTGGGGAAGACCGAGATGTGGTATATTGTAGATGCTCAGCCCGGGGCCCAAATCTATTATGGTCTGACCCATAGGGTCACACGGGAGGAATTAAGGAAGGCTATCGAGGACAAGACCTTGGAGAACCTTTTAAGAAGCGTTCCAGTCAAGGCCGGGGATTTGTTCTATATCCCTGCAGGGACCATCCATGCGGCAGGGAAGGGGATTATTATTATGGAGGTGCAGCAAAGCTCCAACGTGACCTACCGCCTCTATGACTATGACCGTAAGAACCCTGACGGGAGCACAAGACCCCTTCATATCCAAAAGGCTCTGGATGTCATTGACTATGCCCATGTCACCCGCAACGGGGATGTTGAGGGCTTGGTTTATGAGAAAAACGGCTTGAAGGTTCAGGTGATGATTGCCGATCCCCATTTCTGTGCTGAGCTGGTGGAACTTGATGAAAGTGCCGAACTGCTGGCCGACGGAAGATCTTTTATGGCCTATACCTTCTTAAGCGGTCAGGCCGAGATTTCATGGAAAGTGGGGAAGAAAACCCTTTCGGCAGGCCAGTCCGTCCTCATTCCTGCGAGCCTGGGTGAGTATTCTCTGATGGGCAGAGCCAAGGCGCTGCGGGCCTATATCGGGGATATTCAGAAGGATATTATCGCGCCGCTGGAGCAGGCAGGCTATAGCCTGGAGGAAATGGCCGCCCATATCGGGGGCTTTGAAAAGGCATGCTGAACAGGCAGGAATAAAAAATGACAATAAGAATCAAAAAAGCCATACCTCAAAAGGTAGGCTTTTTTTGTACAATTATTGCGTGTTCTTCAGCGCTTAATCTTTTTTCAACTGAGAATAGCATTCGGCACAGACATTCTTGCCCTTGTACACCTTAATATCCTTGGCGTTATCACAGAAGATGCAGGCCGGTTCGTATTTTTTCAGAACAATGGCCTTATCGTCGGAGTAAAACTCCAAACCGTCTCCAATTTCGATGTCAAGGACGCGTCTTAACTCAATGGGTATAACAATTCTGCCCAATTGATCAAGACTTCTGATCATACCAGTTGCTTTCATCATACCAGTTGCTTTCATTTTGTTCCCCCCAAAATCCATATATGTATTGATTTTAAAACTTATCTCTAATTATGTCAATCAATGCAAGAAAATTTAATAAAAATACAATATGTGGATATTAAAATAAAAAATGATATCTTAAAAAACACCATCCATTATACTATCAAATTCTGGGACATGATACAATAGTGCTAAGGTCCTAAGTTTGGGGTGATTTTTTGGAATGCAGGCTATGCCCGCGGGATTGCGGTGTTGATCGCAAAAGCTCGTCGGGTTATTGTCGAATGGGCCAAGCAGTTTTTGCGGCCAGGGCCATGCTTCATTATTTCGAGGAGCCCATTATCAGCGGTACCCGGGGCTCCGGCACCGTTTTTTTCTCAGGCTGTCCTTTAAGATGCTGTTTTTGTCAGAACTATCCCATCAGTCATGGGGGCATGGGGAAAGAAATATCGGTTGAACGGCTGACTGAGATTTATAAAGAGCTTCAAGGTCAGGGAGCACATAATATCAATCTGGTAAATCCCACCCATTTCTCCTGCGCTATCCTCGAAAGCCTGGAACGAAGCCGGGGGGACATAACCATACCCTTTGTCTGGAATAGCAGCGGCTATGAACGGGTTGAGACACTGAAATGTTTTGAAGGGCATATACAGGTTTATCTGCCTGATTTAAAGTATATGAGCCCGGCCCTGTCAGCCCTTTATTCGGGGGCCCGGGATTATTTTGACTATGCCGGAAAGGCCATATTGGAGATGTATCGCCAGGTGGGGCCAGTGTGCCTCAATGCCGAGGGTGTTATTGAAAAAGGGCTGATTATCCGTCATCTGGTCCTGCCCAATGCCACCCATGATTCCATAAAGCTGCTTTATTGGATGAAGGAAAACCTGCCCGACGATATTACCATCAGCCTTATGGGGCAATATACTCCGTTTCCGGATCATAAGCTGCCTAAAGGCCTTCAGCGCAAATTGACAAGCCGGGAATACGGGCTGGTGGTTGAAACCCTATACAAGCTGGGCTTTAAGTATGGATTCATTCAGGATTTGGAATCAGCAAGCACCAGTTATACCCCTCAATTTGACCTGACGGGGGTGTAGGCGAACTATAAAGGCCGCTTTAAGTAAACCATATCCACCAACTGTATTCCGTTCTCATACATGGGATGGTCGTAGTTGTCCACAAAGAAGTTTTTGACCACATGGGATCTTGTAAAACCACAGCTTTCATAGAAATTGAGGGTACTGGGACAATCCCCCGTGCCCACATAGAGCACGCTGCCCTTGTCCTTATAGTAATCGGTAATATACGCAATGAGGGCTTTCCCATAGCCCTTTCGCTGATATTTGGGAACCGTCACGATATTTTTGATTTCGTATACCCCAGCCTCCTCCTGCGTGATAACGCATAGGGCCTTAAGGTCATCCTCATACAGGGCAAACATCTCACCCCGATACAGGTACTTTTCTATCATGTCCACCGACTCGTCGGCAATCAGGAGCAGATCCATGTATAGGGGCTTTTCCTCATTCTTAATCTTTATAATGGCCATAAAGCGCTCCTTTCTGTTGTCAGGATACACTCATTATACTTTATTCCGTTCAATGCCGGAGATCCTATATGACTATAAAAAATAGATGTGCCGCTATACACAAGCGGCACATCCTCTCTATAAACCTTTCATATCACGCAGAATACGCTGAATGCTTTTGGGGGTCAGGAAGTATTTCTCGGAAAGCGCCAAAAGGGTTACGCCCTTCTGATAGTCCGCATATATTCTTCGGTTTCTTTCCTGCAAGTAAGCCCTGGTGTCGGTTGCTTCTCCCCATTTGCATCTTTTCGACTTAATCTTTGGTATGTAAAGAACCTGCCCGTCCACATATTCCTGGATTTTTTCAACCAATCCCTCGGGCAGAACATCCAATGCGGAAATATAGCCCATTGTGCCCTCCTAAAAATGAGATTTCCAGGATTGCAAAGGCTATTGTTATTAAGCATGCACTATGCAATAGCCTTCGCTATGCACAATGTTTCGTGCTTTTCCTTATGGATCATCACTCCTTACATTAAAGCGTAAACAGTTGTATGTATAACTCTATTTATAACTTATAAAAGAACGATGCCGCTTTGAGCGCAGGCCTTCTGCATGTCCTCAGGCCAGATGGAGGCCTGAACCTCGCCCACATGGGCCTTGCCCAGCAGGAACATGCAAATACGGGACTGACCCAGACCGCCGCCAATGGTATAAGGAAGCCGTTTATTGAGAATGTCCTGATGGAAGGGCAGATGCTTTCTGTTTTCGCAGTGAGCCTTTTCAAGCTGGGACAGCAGCGATACCTCATCCACGCGGATACCCATGGAGGAAACCTCAAAGGCCGTGTCCAATACCGGGTAGTAGAAAATAATATCGCAGTTGAGGGCCCAATCGTCATAGTCAGGGGCCCGGCCGTCATGGCGCTGGCCAGACTTAAGCACATCTCCTATCTGCATGATGCAGGCGGCCCCATTGGCCTTGGTAAATGCCGTTTCACGCTGCTTGGGGGTCAGGGAAGGATACATGTCCTCAAGCTCCTGGGTGGTGATAAAGGAAATTTCATCGGAAAGATAACGGGGCAGTACGGGATACAGATCCGCTATATAGTCCTGAGTCTTTTTAAAGACACTGTAGATCTTCTTCACCGTGGCCTTCAGGGTTTCCAGATTGCGCTGTTCCTTGGTGATAACCAGCTCCCAGTCCCATTGGTCCACATAGATGGAGTGAAGATTATCGGGCTGCTCATCACGCCGGATAGCATTCATATCGGTATAAAGGCCTTCTCCGGGCGCAAACCCATAACGGCCAAGAGCCATTCTCTTCCATTTTGCAAGGGATTGAACCACTTCAACCGTTGCGCCGTCCACATACTTAACATCAAAGGAAACAGGGCGTTCAACCCCGTTCAGATTGTCATTCAATCCCGATTCGGGGCGGACGAAAAGAGGCGCGGAAACGCGGGTCAGATTCAGCGCTTCGGCCAAAGCATTTTCAAAGAAATCCTTAATTTTCTTAATGGCGATTTCGGTATCCCTCAAATTAAGGGAAGGCGTATAGCCAGCCGGGAACTGACAGGAACATGAATCCATAACCCACACTCACTTTCATATATTGTATATTGCACTTGACACATGCCTAATGGTATCATAAAAGTCACTGATATTAAAGCACAGAATATGAATTTTGTGCATGATGGAGGAAAAAAATGAAGCATTTAAAGAGAACCCTTGCAATGATTCTTGCCTTGGTGTTGATGGCCACCTCCGTTGCTGCTTGTGGCAGAAAAGCGGAGGATGTTTCTGAGGATGTGAAGGAAACCGCTACAGCGACGCCGGAGGCTACTCCCGAAGCAACCCCTGAAGCTACTCCTGAAGCAACCCCCGAGGCAACGCCTGAGGCGACACCCGATGCAGGGGATGATTCCGAAGAGGTTGAGGCCGACAAGGTCTTTGGTACAGTTAACGGCACCACCTATACCAATGAGTATTTCAAGTTTACCATGGAGTTCCCGGCCGATTGGCACGTTTCCAGCCGTGAAGAGCTGCTCCAGGTTAACCAGTTGGGTGCACAAGTTGTCAAGGAACAGAGCGGCACCAGCAAAGAAGTCATCGATTTGACCATGCAACAGATTGTTCCTTTGTTTATGATTAGCAAGTACGGCATCTCTTCCCAGGAGGCCGACAATGCAACCATGAACGCCCAGGCTCTGAATCTGGGAATCCTTGTAAGCCAGTTTAAATCCCCCAAGGATTATCTGGATCTGGCCATTGAGGGTGTGAAGGCTCAGGGGATTGAGATGAACACAGGTGAGGTTACAGAGCTTAAGCTAGGCGGCCATGATTTTGCCACGGTTGAATCCACGCTCACAATCGCTGGTCTCGAAACCAAGCAGTCCATGTATGCCACCTTTATTGATAAGTATATCGTTCTCTTTACCATGGGTTATCTGGACGATGCCGGCAAGCAGACCCTGGTGGAGGTTATGAACAGCATAAAGTTCCAATAAGCTATATCTGATTCTAAAGGGGCTGTAAATGCCCTGTAAAACACAGTCTTTCAAAAGGTCTTCCGGAAGTTTTCTCCGGCAGGCCTTTTTCTTTTATCAAATACCCCTTGCAAAACTAACAAAGATCACATACAATGAATTTAGGAAAACGGTTTCCTAGTGAATAATAAAGGGCTGGGGACTAATATAACCCGAGATAAGGAGAAGGACATATGATCAATAAGGCGGCATTATTTCATCGGGCAGGGCTTGAATATCGCTATGCGGCGTCGGATGGAAAGGTGTATATCCGGTTAAGAGCGGCCTGTCAAAACCTTACCAAAGCAGTTCTTTACCATGGGCTTCGCTATGACAGACATAATCCTCCCAAGGTGGAGGCTCTTCCTATGGAGCGGGTATTGAGCGATGGTGTTCATGACTGGTTTGAGGCATCCTTTAAACCCAAGGATCCGAAAATCTTCTATTACTTTTATATAGAATCGGCCAATGATTCGGCCTACTATTTGGAAAGCGGCTTTAAAAGCCAGCCGGGGGATAACCGGAACGAGTTCTTTTACTTCCCGTATATCCTGGAAAGCGATAAGCTGAAAGTGCCGGATTGGGCACGGGGCATTGTGACCTATCAGATCTTCCCCGATAGATTTGAAAGAGCCGAGGACTATGGACGGGTAAGGGAGGGTATTTCCCTGGATCCCTGGGGGGCTAAACCCACGGGACCCAATCAATTCATGGGCGGCAACCTTGAAGGCATAAGAACCCGTATCCCCTATCTCAAAGCGCTGGGCGTGGACGCCATCTATCTGACGCCCATCTTCAAATCCCCCTCCGTGCATCGTTATGATATCATCGATTACTACGATATTGATCCCATGCTGGGCGATAAGGACGACTTTAAGCGCCTGGTGGAGGATCTGCATAAGGCAGGCATCAAGATTATATTGGATGCGGTGTTCAACCATTGCAGCCATGAGTTCTTTGCCTTTAAGGATCTTCTGAAGAATCAGGAGAAATCCCGGTATAAGGATTGGTTCTTCGTTAAAAAATACCCGGTGGCTTACGCCAGGGACACCTATGAGGCCTTTGCCGATATGGCCTGGAACATGCCCAAGCTGAACACCGCCAATCCCGAGGTACAGGAATATTTCAGCCAGGTGGGCCGCTATTGGATTCGGGAATACCACATTGACGGCTGGAGAATTGACGTGGCCAATGAGGTGGATGCCAACTTCTGGAGAAAGTTCAGAATGGCCGTTAAGGCAGAAGACCCGGAAACCTTTATTGTGGGCGAGATCTGGGGGGACTCCTTCCGGTGGCTGCAAGGGGACATGTTTGACTCAGTGATGCATTATCCCTTCACCTATGCCGTCAAGGAATGCTTTGCCCATAAGACCATTGATGCTGTGGCCATGGATCAGTGGCTCAACCGCATTGCCGCCCTCTATACCCATGAGTGCAGGGATACCCTCTGGACCATCCTGGACAGCCATGACTCGGAGCGCTTTATCCATGCGGCCAATCTTAATGAGGACGCACTTTTCATGGCCTCATTCATGCTTCTGACCTTCCCCGGCGCCCCCATGCTGTATTATGGCACCGAGCTTTTGATGGAAGGAGCTAATGATCCCGATTGCAGACGATGCATGGAGTGGGACAGAGTCACCGAGGATCATCCCCTCCTTAACCATTACAAAAAGCTCATTAAGTTGCGCAAGTCCCATGAGGCCTTAAGAAAGGGCAATTTCAGAACCTGGCGAGCCCCTGTGGATGGTGGGTATGCCTTCCTCAGAGAGACCCAGGATGAAACAGCGCTTATTGTACTTAATACCTCCGACAGCACCATGGCGATGGAGCTTACGGTTCCCGAGGGCCTTAAATCAGCGAAGAAGCTGGTGGATGCCTATGGTGAGCAGCCGGTCACCAAAACCAGGGAAAGCATTCGTATCACCCTGCCGGCCAAAACCGGGGCCGTGGTGGTTCGGGGATAGCCTTGAATCATTACTCCGGAATATGCACCGAGAAGGCTCCGGGCTTCAGAGTCAAGGTGAGGGCGCCTGTGGCGGCCTTAATATCCTTCTGGGTTTTACGAAGCAGGGATAAGCACCAATCCTCGGCCTGGATGAGAAGCTCGGGAAGCTCGGTTTTAAGAGAGAGGCTCCGCTCTGATTTATAGCGTCTGACCTCGCTCATGATGCTCATGATCCTGTCCCCAAAATTGATGAGGGTGTGGGCATATTTGGGAGCTTCTTCCCATTGGGTCAGATGCAGGGAAACGGTCCCTTCAAAGGCCCTGAAATAGGCCTGATAAATGGCCTCGGTAATATGGGGAACAAAGGGCGCATAGAGCTTTAACAGGGTCAGCAGTGTTTGATAAAGGGCAAACTGGGCGGAGCGGCGTTCCTCTGTCCCATGGATTTCAGGCTTGTAGAGCCTGTCCTTGACAATCTCCAGGTAATGATCGCAGAAGTCATTCCAGAAGAAGCTGTCAATGTCCTGACGGGCGCTTCCAACCTCATAATCGCTGAGCGCAGCGGCAGCCTTGGAAACGGTTTCCCGGCTCCTTTCCATGATCCACTGATCAATGGGAAGGAGCTTTTCCGGTTTGTGGCCGTCAAAATCCTCAAGATGCATCAGGCAGAAACGGGAAGCATTCCAGAGCTTGGTCAGAAAGCGGCCCGAGATTTTGAGTTCATCCTCCGAGAACAGCGTGTCGGTGCCCAGCCTGGAGTTGGCGGCCCAATACCTCAGGGCATCGGCCGAATAGGTCTCAATGAGTGCCTCGGGAGACAGGGAGGCATTGCCCTTGGATTTGCTGATCTTTTCGCCCTTTTTGGCCATGACAAACCCGCAGACCATGATATCCTTCCAGGGGATTTGCCCTGTATGATACAGGCTTTTAACAATGGTGTAGAAGGCCCAGGTACGGATAATCTCATGGGCCTGGGTGCGCATGCTCATGGGCAGAATGTGTTTTTGATCCGGTTCTCCCCAGTGGGCGTTGATAAGGGGGGTGACCGATGAGGTGGCCCAGGTGTCCAGAACGGCACTTTCGGGAATGAACTCCTGACAGCCGCAGCCACAGGCGGTCTTGGGCATGGTCTCCAGAGGGTTGACGGGAAGCTCCTCGTCCGAGGCCAAGTGAACCGTGCCGCAGGCCTTGCAGTACCAAACGGGGAAGGGAACCCCGAAATACCGCTGCCTGGATATGCACCAGTCCCATTTCAGGTTTTCAACCCAGACCAGATACCGCTGCTTCATATGGGCCGGATACCAGTTAATCTCATCAGCGGCCTTTAAGAAGCGATCTTTTTCGCTGAGAATGTCTATAAACCATTGCCGGGAGGGCAGGATTTCAATCTCATGGCCGCACCGCTCATGAACCGAAACGGTGTGGAGGATGGTCTCCTGATGACGCAAAAGCCCTTGCTCCTTAAGTACCATAAGAATACGCTCCCTGGCCGCTTTTACCGGAAGTCCTCCGACATGGGGGATGGACGCGCAAAGAATACCGTCATCCTCCAGGACACGGCGATAAGGAAGGCTGTGCTTATGATACCAATCCAGGTCGGTGCTGTCCCCGAAGGTAGCGCACATAACGGCACCCGTTCCCTTTTCCATGCTGACATGGGCATCGGCCAGAATAGGAACCTCATGACCATAGAGGGGAACCCGGGCCTTCTTCCCTATATAGGCCTGGAACCGGGAATCCTCGGGATGAACGAAAATAGCCACAACCCCATAGAGGAGCTCGGGGCGGGTAGTGGCGATCAATAGCTCTCCGCCATCAACCTCAAAAGGAAGGGTATTGAAGGTGCTTTCGCCCTCCCTGGCGTCCAGCTCGGCCTGAGCAATGGAGGTCCGGCACTGGGTACACCAGAGTACAGGGGTTTCCTTCTGATAGGCCTTGCCTTTACGGGCCAGGTCCAGGAAGGATTTCTGGGAAATACGCTGTGAAAGCGGGCTGATGGTCTCGTACTGAAGGCTCCAGTCAACCGAGAAGCCCAGGGATTGCCATAGGGCCTTGAAGGCCTCCTCATATTTTCGGGTGGTATCCATGCACAGGGAAATAAACGCGCTACGCTTCATGCTGTGGGCAGAAACACCCGCGTCCCGCTCTACAAGGCGCTCGGAGGGAAGCCCGTTATCGTCAAAGCCAAAGGGATAGAAGACATTCTTGCCCTGCATCCTCTGGAACCGTGCAATCATCTCGGCCTGGGTATAGGAGAAGATATGGCCGATATGAAGGCTGCCGCTGACGGTGGGCGGCGGTGTGTCAATGGAGTAGATCTCTCCCGGATGGTTCTCGTCAAACCGGTAGATTCCGTGCTCCTTCCAGAAGCTCTGCCAATGAGCTTCCGATTCCTTGAAATTATAGCGCTTGTCCAGCATGTTCAAAACCTCCTTATGGATTAAGGCACAGGTTTTTGAGCCCCCCGAAAGCCAAATAAAAAAGCCCTCGCCCTATTTTCATAGGACGAAGGCTGTTAAGCTTCCGCGGTACCACCTAGCTTTGCGCTCAAAAAATAAAGCGCACACTCTTTACGCCGTACGGGCCTGCTCGACCTTATACGGCTGCCCCTGTAACGTGGGACTCCTACGGTGAAGCCTAGTCAGGACAAATTCCTTTTCAGCTTACGGCTCAAGGGCTACCTTCACTTCTCTCATCACGGGAAATTCGCACCAACATTCCCTCTCTGGGCTTCAGAAAAGAAGCTACTCCTCCCTGTCAATGCCTTTTCGATTTTGCTCTATTATATGCCGCTTGTTTTTGGATTGTCAAGAGAGATTTTTTTACGATTGGCTTACGATTATTCCCCCGCACTTGCAATGAAAATACTGCCAATGATATAATGTAATCTGCCGTAAACTTAATGAATAAGTTTCCAAAACATCCCATAAAATAGTTTCGGCACTTTTTATGGGGCTCACGTCATTATTCTGAAAAATCAATCAAGTATGCGCTGAATCCTTGTTAAAAGGAGCGGGAGAACCACACATTGGGGTGAATCCGGTGTATCACCGGTAGGGTTAAAGCTCTTTCGACCCGAATCCGTCAGCTAATCTCGTAAGCGTTGGAAGAGAGGGTGGTTGATATGCTGTAAAGTCATAGACTCGCATATCCGGTATTTTTATTCAACGAATATGGAGGGAGTTTTATGACGAATGTTTGTCTTATCGGCCTCGGCAGGACAGGCGTTGAGGTCGCGCGCATCATTTTGGAGCAACGCGACATGAAGCTTGTAGGGGCTGTCTGTTCCGAACACTCAACAAAAATCGGAAAGGATATCGGGGCAGTATTGGGAATCCCCGACATTGGCGCCAAGGTCTACTCGGTCAATCAGTTGAAATATGTCATTGACCATTTGAAACCCCAGGTATTTGTGGACTTCTCACATTACAAGGCTACTATGAAAAATGTGAAGATGATTACCGAGGCTGGCATCGGCCTGGTGGTGGGGACTACCGGTTTTTCTAAAACCGATTTGATGCGCATGATGGTGCTGGCCAAGAAGAACCAGTCAGGCATACTCTATGCCCCCAATGTGACCCTGGGCGTCAATGTGATGATGCTTCTGTCCAACATTGCAGCCCGCATCCTGCCCGATTATGATTTTGAGATTACTGAAGCCCACCACAAGCACAAGAAGGATGCGCCCTCGGGAACGGCCCTTAAGATTGCCGGCGAGATTGAAAAGGGGTTGGAGGCCTCCGGAGTGGAAGCAGGGGACATTCCCATCCACGCCATTCGTGCAGGCGGCATTGTAGGCCGTCACCAGCTTATGATTGCCGGAGAAAACGACAAGATTGAGATTGTCCATGAATCCTTCAGCCGCAAGGCCTTTGCTGCCGGTGCCCTGAAGGGGATACGCTTTATCAAGGGTAAGAAGGGCTTTTATGAAATGCAGGATGTTCTGGAGCTGGAAAAGGTGCTCACATCCTATTTTGACAAACGGAAGGTGGCCCTCTATCGCCAGGGCTCCTGACGGCCTTGCCCACCGTTGATGGAATCATTGATAGGTATATCTCAGTAAGAACAGGGAGCGTCGCTGCTCCCGGGCGCTAGACCTTAACAGGGCTGCTGAAACAGTAAACAGGCAGCCCTTTTTTATGCGCTATTACAGCTTATAAAGATACCATTTAAAGGTCTTCATTTCGTATCGCATTTCAAAAACCCGCTCTATGCCGTCAATAACGCTTTGAACTGTAAAAATCAGCATGCGGTTGCCGGCCAGCTTTTCCTCCTTACGGTCAATGACGCGATCAATGCGGATGACCCTGGACTCCTGCCCATCCTCGCTGAAACGGAACTTAAGGGGGGTGATGACGCCCTCGCTGCTGCTTAAGCAAATCATGTCCACACTTCTCATCAGAACCTTCAACCCTCATCCCTCCTTTTAAAGCAGGCTGCGCATGCCGGGGAAATCCTCCGCTACGCCGCCGGTGAGGGGAGGAATGCCCGAATTGACAAAGCTTCCGCGAAATACCGAGGCGCCGCCGTAATGTCTCCGAATGGCGTCAATACTGGAATCCAGGGCCTTTTTCCGAAACAGGCGATCCTCATCAAAAAAGGAGACCTGGCAGAACTGATCATTGCAGAGGGAGGAGAAGGCCACCCCCAGGTGCCGGAGCGGCTCTCCGTCCCAAAGCTCATAAAAAAGCTGCCGTGCCGTTTTGAACAGGGCCTCGGTGTTGTCCGTGGGAACTAACAGCTTTCGTTGATGCGAGAAAAAGCTTAAGTCGGTCTTGCGCAGGGAGATGGCCACCACCCGGGCCAAAAGCCCTGCATTTCGCAGCCTGGTGGAGGCTGTCTCCACCAGGGAGAGCAGGTATAAAAGGGCCTCCCTGTCATTGTCCACATCAAAGGGGGTGGTGGTGGAGTTGCCGATGCCCTTGGCCTCGCTGCCGTAGGGATTCACCGGGGATTCGTCCAGCCCATTGGCATACTGCCAAAGCACCTTGCCAAAGCTTTTAAAGTGGGCGGTGAGGAATTGGGGATCGGCATGGGCCAACTGACCGATGGAAAAAATATTGAGCCGATACAGCCTGGGCGCCGTGCTCCGCCCCACCATGAAAAGCTCCTTAACCGACAGGGGCCACATTTTTTTGGGGATCTCGGAAGGAAAGAGGGTGTGTACCTTATCGGGCTTTTCAAGCTCGGAGGCCATCTTGGCCAGGAGCTTGTTGGTGGATACCCCGATGTTTACCGTAAACCCCAGCTCTTTTTTAATGCGCTGGGAAATTTCCACGGCAAACTGGAAGGGATCCCGGCCCCGCAGCAGGGTGGTGATATCCATAAAGCATTCATCCACTGAGTATCTTTCAATAAGCGGTGTATACTCGCCCAACAATTCCAGCAGTGCGTTGGAACACTGCATATAGAGGGAGTAATCGGGAGGCAGCACCACAAGGTTGGGGCATTTGCTCCTGGCCTGCCACAGCACCTCTCCGGTGTGGATCCCGTACTTTTTGGCGGGAATGGACTTAGCCAAAACGATGCCATGGCGGCTTTCCGGATCGCCCCCCACAACGCTGGGGATTTCCCGAAGATCGACAGCAGCGCCGTGTGAAAGACGATAAACCGCCTCCCAGCTTAAATAGGCAGAATTGACATCGATATGAAGAATCGTGCGGCTTCCGCCATTTTGACAATCCATAGAAATCCTCCAAATGTGAAGTCCTGATGATATTATAAAAGAACATATGTTCGGTTGTAAAGGGGCAAAAAAATGGGTGCCATGGTTTACAATCCCCAAAAGGCATTGTAGAGTAGAAGAAGAAAACGCAGGGAAAGAGGAGATAAAATGGCTGATATACTTCCCAGACTGGCCAGGGAGCTTTCCATCAAGCTTTCCCAGGTTGAGAGCACTGTAAAGCTTATTGATGAAGGCAATACTATTCCGTTCATTGCCCGGTACCGCAAGGAAGTCACCGGAGGCTTGGACGATCAGGTCTTGCGGGAGCTTCATGATCGTTTGACCTATTTAAGAAATCTGGAGGCCCGCCGCGAAGAGGTTCGCCGATTGATAGAGACCCAGGGCATGCTCACTGATGAGATTTCCCAGA
Organism: Bacillota bacterium; assembly: GCA_022702935.2. Classification (GTDB taxonomy): domain Bacteria; phylum Bacillota; class Clostridia; order DSM-8532; family DSM-8532; genus DTU059. The sequence goes on from JAKIML020000075.1 coordinate 36,139, forward strand.
GCCTGGACAAGGCTGAAACCCTTCAGGAAATAGAGGATATTTACCGGCCCTTTAAGCCCAAGCGCCGGACAAGGGCTTCGGTGGCCCGTGAAAAGGGACTGGAGCCCCTGGCGGTGACCATCTATGCTCAGAAGCTGGTTAAGGGGGATGTTCTGGAACTGGCCGCCCAGTATATTGACGCCGAGAAAGGAGTCAATACGGCCGAGGAAGCCCTCCAGGGGGCCATGGACATCATTGCCGAGACTGTTTCCGATAATGCCGAATACCGCAGAGCCATCCGGGAACTGACCTTTAAAGAAGGGGTCATTATTACCGCTGCGAAAAAGGAAGAGGACTCCCCCTATCGCATGTACTATGATTTCAGTGAGCCCGTTTCTAAAATCGCGCCCCACCGGGTGCTGGCCATTGACAGGGGTGAGAAGGAAGAGTTCCTCTCGGTGAAGCTCCAGGCTCCTGAGGAGCGCATTGTGAATTGGCTCAAAAGCCGTACCCTGTCCAAAACCGGATCCATCTTTGAGGAGGTTATAGAAACGGTGGTGGAGGATGCCTACCATCGGCTTATTGCGCCTTCCATAGAAAACGAAATCCGCGGAAGTCTTACCGAAGCGGCTTCGGAACAGGCCATTAAGGTCTTCTCCGAGAACTTAAGGAATCTTTTGTTGCAACCCCCCGTCAAGGGCAAGGTGGTTTTAGGCCTGGATCCGGCCTACAGAACGGGCTGTAAGCTGGCTGTGGTGACGCCCACAGGACGAGTGCTCCATACGGCCGTTATTTACCCTACTCCGCCCCAGAGTAAGGTGGAGGAGGCGGCTGCTACGCTGAAAGCCCTCATTGCCAAATATAACGTGGATATTATCGCCATTGGCAATGGTACGGCTTCCCGTGAATCGGAAATCTTCGTGGCCGGGGTGATTAAAACCCTGGATAGGAAGGTGCGATACATGGTGGTCAGCGAGGCCGGGGCTTCGGTATATTCGGCCTCCAAGCTGGGAGCCGAGGAGTTCCCCGATTTTGATGTGTCGCTGCGCAGCGCGGTCTCCATTGCACGGCGGCTTCAGGACCCTCTGGCCGAGCTGGTTAAGATTGATCCCAAGGCCATTGGCGTGGGCCAGTATCAGCACGATATGAATCAAAAGAGGCTGGGTGAGGCCCTGGCCGGTGTGGTTGAAAGCTGCGTCAACAGTGTGGGTGTGGACTTGAATACCGCATCCCCCTCCCTGCTGTCCTATGTGGCGGGCATTAATGGGGTGGTGGCCAACAATATTGTAGAGTACCGCGAGAACAATGGCGGCTTTAAATCCCGCAAGGAGCTATTAAAGGTTAAAAAGCTGGGCGAGAAGACCTTTGAGCAGTGTGCCGGCTTTTTAAGGATTCCGGAGGCCGAAAATATTCTGGACAATACCTCGGTGCACCCCGAGTCCTACGAAGCCTGCAAGGCATTGTTGAAGCTCACGGGCCATACCCTGGAGGATGTCCGGGAAAAGCGCCTGGGACAGTTGAGAGAAGAAGTCAATAAGCTGGGCGTGGAGAAGGTGGCTCAGGAAATCGGTGTGGGTGTGCCCACCCTCAATGATATGATTAATGAATTGTTAAAGCCGGGACGCGATCCCCGTGACGAGCTGCCCCCGCCCCTTCTGCATGAGGATGTACTGGATATTGCCGACCTTAAACCGGGCATGATCCTGGACGGGACTGTCCGAAACGTAGTGGATTTCGGGGCCTTTGTGGATATTGGCGTGCATCAGGATGGGCTGGTCCATATCTCGGAGCTCACCGATCGCTTTGTACGAAATCCCATGGAAGTGGTTTCGGTGGGGGACATCGTCAAGGTTCGGGTGCTTGATGTGGACGCCAAGAGAAAACGCATCTCTCTTTCCATGAAGGGCTTAAAGACAAACTGAAGACATACAGGCCAGAAGAAACACAGGAGCCGGTAGAGGAATTCTACCGGCTCTCATTATAGGTCCGTTCATGATGAATAAGGTGTCAAAATTTCCCGGGAATTTTAGGAGACTTCGCTCCTTGTACGGGTCACCCTTCTGTAAACAAAGCTCAGTATCAGGCTCAGGACAAGAAGATAGGCTGCGGTGAAGGTCAGAACACCGAAGATACCGAGCTTGGGAAGGATGAGGGCAAAGAAGGAGAAGAGCACCACACCAAAGCCGTTATGAGCCAGCGAGAGCATGGAGTGGACTGTTGAGCGGCCCTGCTCCTCAATTTTCTGCTGAAGGGTATCTTCCATGATAATACGGGCTGAAGCCGAGATAAGATAGAACAGCCCGTAAAAAGGCATGGCCATGGTATGTCCTGATAAGCCCGCGACGCCCAGCAAAAAGCTGCAGAAAACGCATAGAGCGCATACCGCATAGAAGGGGTTGCGAATACCGGTCAAGGATAAAAGGCCCTTAAATCGATAGGCTAAACGGTTTCCCAGCGCCTCAAGAAAATACCGGATGCCGCCCCAGACCCCTATCAGGGCCAGGTTGAGACCATACTCAGAGGCAATGAGCTGATCGTATTCATCAATGATATCCACAATCCCTATGCCCAGAATAGCCAGAAAGGCTAGGGTGAGCAGAGCAGGGGTTTTGATGAAGAAGGCACCCGCATCGCCCAGGGTACGGAAGTACTGCTTAAGCGAACTGGAGTCGGGGGCGTTTTCTTTGTGGTGAGTGCTTTTAAAGAGATTAACCTCTGTCAATCGGCTGGCCAGCAGCGCAGCTATGAAAGAAGTGATAGCCGAAAACAGAAGGACGGTTTTCATTCCCAGCAACATAGCCAAGCCGCCCCCAATCAGCATGGAAATGGCGGTGGTTGTCAGGGTGTAGGCATCAATCCGCCCGTAAATCTTGTCAAAATCGCCCTCTTGGCCGTCTTTCTTGAGACTGTCGAAAAGAAGGGCCTCCAGTGACCCTGAGAAAAAGGCCTCACCAATGCCCCATAGGACAAAGCCTATTGCAAACAGAAGAAAGCCGTCGGATAAAAACCAGCAGACATAACAGGCCGCCCGGAGCAGATCTCCGATGACCAGCATGTTTTTGCGGCTCCAATGATCCGAAAGAATACCCGTGGGCAGTTCTAAAAGAACCACAGGAGCGGACCATATGGCCAATAAAAGCGATATCTCTCCCAGGGAAAGCCCCTTGGATTCAAATAAGAGAAGATAGACAGGGTAAATCGGTACAAACCCCCGGATGAGGCTGTAAAGCTTAAATAAACGTATATTCATAGTAACGAAATCCTCCATTCATTCACTTGCACATTAAAAAAAGCTCAGTGAATGTGGTGGACCTCGGATATATCAAGGTTATTGGCTGGTATCAAAGTATAGAAGAATTTGCATAAAAACAACCTCACCTGTATAAGTTAATACTATTATATCAGAATTAGCAGTTTTTACAAACAGAAAAACGCGAAAGTGGCGTTGAGAGAGGGGTTTCGCTTTTCTGCGCTCTGCCGCTCGCAGACCGCGAAAAAGTGCTTGTAATGTCTCATGCCTCCTGTGCATATTGGGACAGGGGGTGGGAATACTTATTAACTGAGGATTTGATTGTAGAAGGGTTGCGTGTTTGTTGGACGGTAAAGGATATTTCAAAGCAGACGATAAATTTGCCGCATTCAAAGTCGCTCGGGCTGTCGCTGATACTATGGAAACATCCGGCTTTAAGTACAGGAAAAATGCTGCCCAGGAGCGCCCCGTTGTGGTCATGTGCATTGGTACGGACCGTTCAACAGGCGACTCGCTGGGTCCGCTTGTAGGGGATATGCTCAGCAAGTGGAAGCTTCCCAATGTACATGTCTTTGGAACCTTGGAGAATCCGGTTCATGCCAGGAATTTGGAAGAGAATATTGCCAAAGCCCTTGGAATCTCACCCAAGGCATACTTTGTAGCCATTGATGCCTCATTGGGCATATTGGACCATGTGGGATGCATCTCAGTAGGCCTGGGCCCCATCAAACCCGGAGCGGGTCTTAAAAAGGAGCTGCCGGCCATAGGTGACATGCATATTACTGGTGTCGTCAACACCGGAGGGTTCATGGATTTTCTGGTGCTGCAAAGCACACGCTTGTCCGTGGTTATGCGTATGGCCGATGTCATAGCCCGGGGACTTCACATGGCCTTCAATGAGTACTCTTCGGTTACTTTCCGAGATCCGATTTCGCTGACTCAGATTCAATAATTTTCCTCTCAACAATGTTTAATTTCTCGGTTTAGTGGTATACAATGACTTAAAGCAATATCTTGTATCCGTCCCTATGGTGTTGATACAATAGGCTTTACAAAGTATTAAAGATAAGAAAGGAGTCAAGTATGGAGAAGTGGGTATGTACAGTTTGCGGTTTTGAATATGATCCGGAGGTGGGCGATCCTGATGCTGGAATCGCACCAGGCACAGCCTTTGAAGACCTTCCTGAAGATTGGGTTTGCCCCGATTGCGGTGTTGGAAAGGATATGTTTGAAAAGGCATAGTCTTTCATCACTATGAAGGATTCTATGATTAAAGCATAGGTAATAGCCCCAGAGGCGGCTTTATATGCGCTCCTCTGGGGTTTTATTATCAGGGTGGAGTGCAATAGAAGGGCTGCAAAATTGTATATTTTTGTCTATAAATTAAGGGGTTTCCTGCCGACACAATGGGCTATAAAAGGGCATCAAAAGCCAATTAAAAAATTTTATAAAACACACTTGACATCATAAGCAGGATTTTGTATACTGTAAAAGCGCCGTTGATGAGCGGCGAAAACGAAGAAACATGGGAGCATAGCTCAGCTGGGAGAGCATCTGCCTTACAAGCAGAGGGTCATAGGTTCGATCCCTATTGTTCCCACCATGTGGCCCGGTAGTTCAGTTGGTTAGAACGCTAGCCTGTCACGCTAGAGGTCGAGG
>JAKIML020000075.1:41059-93025 GCA_022702935.2 Bacillota bacterium
CCAGATAGCTCAGTTGGTAGAGCAGAGGACTGAAAATCCTCGTGTCGCTGGTTCAATTCCGGCTCTGGGCACCAGGATTTTTGGTTCTACCAAAATCCATATGCGGGATTAACTCAGTGGTAGAGTGTCACCTTGCCAAGGTGAAAGTCGCGAGTTCGAATCTCGTATCCCGCTCCACTAAAGAACCGCAGGGGAGTATATCGGAAGATGTATCTTCTGCGGTTCTTGAATATGGCGCCATAGCCAAGTGGTAAGGCAGAGGTCTGCAAAACCTTTATTCCCCAGTTCAAATCTGGGTGGCGCCTCCAAGTGAAGAAGCCTGACTGTAGTATAAGCAGTCAGGCTTTTTTTATTATCTTCATCCCTCCTACATCCCTCCTATGTGGTTGTTACCCTCTATGGGTGAGTTGGTATAATATGAGAAATAGCAATGGATGGTGTAGAAAAATGATTCAAAATAGCTCCAAAAAAGTTGTCGCATTGATATTGCTGATTTGCCTGGTTTTTTCGGGATGCAGCAGGCTTAATGTTAAAACCGATAAGGAGCCTGACGATGAAACTTCAATAGCTCATGACCTGCCGGATGAAACCAGTCCTGATTATTCAAAGGATGAAAATAAAGAAGATGAGGATAATGCCCATGAAACAGATATCCCAAGCGTTCCTGAGAGTCAAGCGGAATATGAGAAATACATGAATTTTCTGAACATCCATGAGAATGTAGGCAAGTTTTACAAAGAGGATCTGGACCGTGGGAAGGATCATCAATATATTGAGATTCAAGTCACTAATGGTGGCTCACTGGTAGGCTTCGGTCTTTTTGAGATAAAGGGCAACGAGCTTGACCGGATAGCCTATAGCGCCTCCCCCACCGGAACAGGTCAGGACTATTTGTCCTCATCAACCAATGATGATGTTTACGATGGCTATGGGCAGGTAAGATATAGCTATGATGTCATGTTTTTTGATGTATACAGATACTATGCATGGAACGGAAGGTGCTTTGAGCATGTTTCTACCTCGGTTGATACCGGGGACTATCCCGACAATCCCCAGCAAGTGGTAGATCAATTCTTGCGGCTGAATCTGCTGTGGGAGGACGACCGAAACAGCAGGGATGTCATCAACAGATTGAATGAAATAAATATCAGTCAAAAGCAATTGGATATGGATAAGGTTTTCCGTGATGTACCGGAAGAATGGCTAAGTGATGCCAAAGTCGGCCTTGTGAGATACTCGAGTCATCAAGAGGGGGCATCGGCTTTGGTCATTGTGCCCATACCTGGCTATACATTGGAGTTCACACTGGCAAAGAATAGCGACAAATGGCAGATTGATGACATAAAGGGAGAGTTTGCGATAAAACGTTGAAGGTGAAGACTCATGGAGTGATAATGGTTTACTCAGCTATAGGAATATGGCTGCCTTCAAAAAGACTATTGAGTAAATCCTTACTTGATTGCGAAATCTTAATGTTTGCTGTTTTATCACCTGTGTAAATAGTGAGCCAGCGCTTTTCATGGGACCTTGTGTCTTCCCGATACTCGATCCTGTTGATGGATGACAGCTTGAACAGGCTGCATCTGATGACCATTGCTTCCTTTGTGACAAGAAAAAAGAATCCAGTATTGTGGAACATAAAAGTGTTAAGCTACCATATCATACAAAAAGGCACAGCCAATTAGAAAAACTCACATTGTCTATCAATACCTAATAAAGCACAGGCACTTTGGGTACTAAATAATGATTGACGACTACTATACAAGTATAGTAGTATATAAGCATACTATTTCTGCAGGAGGCGATGCTCTGATGCTGCCCAAGGTGCATGCACTGATTCTCGGCATGATAAAGGAAAGGCCCATCAATCCTTATGAAATTACCAAGCTGCTGGATTATATTCATATTAATGACTGGTTCCCTGTAGCCGCATCTTCGGTCTATGCAACCATACGGAATCTTCAACAGAAGGGCTTCATAACGGGTACGGTAAAGAAGGACGGGAACATGCCGGAAAAGACGGTTTATTCCATCACCGAGGCAGGGGAGAAGGAGATTTGCGACACGCTTATGGCGTATCTGGGAAGCACCGATCTGGACAATTCCAAGTTCAACATTGCCTGCATCATGTTATGTCATTTGGAAAAAGAAAAGGTTCTTGAGATCCTAAGACAGCGATTAATACAGCTTAGGGGAATTGCCGGCGGCATCAGAGGCCAGATTGATGCCCTCAAAGCAAGCGGCAGAGTTCCCGTGACCGGAATAAGTGCCGTCAGGCATAACCTCTATTTGATTGAGGCTGAAATTACGAGCACTGAGGAGCTTATTGCGGACGTAGAGAGGGATACAACGTGGAATCATTTCTTAACACTGGATACAAAACTATAGGAGGTCAGTAATGGTTAAGGCAAGGATACCTGAAACAGATCATGGCATTCAGGGCGAGTTTAATGTAGAAGTTTTCGATATATTCGCAAAGTATATGCGGGATAAGGGATGGATAGAAACCAAGCAAATGCTAGCGGCCGGAATACAATCCGGCCATGCCCTGGAGATAGGACCGGGCCCCGGCATCAAAGGGCTGGAGTGGCTTAAGCATACTTCCAATACAAAGCTGACATCTCTGGACATCAGTGAAGATATGCTTCGCGTGGCTCGGAAAAATGCTGAGGACTATGGTCTGAGCGATAGAGTGACCTATGTTCTGGGCAATGCCACCCAAGCCATTCCTTTTGAGGATGAGTCCTTTGATGTGGCTTTTTCAAACGGCTCCCTTCATGAATGGGAATATCCTGAGAAGGTGTTTAACGAGCTTTACCGTGTGCTGAAGCCCAATAGCATGCTCTTTGTCAGCGATCTTCGCAGGGATATTAATCCCTTGATGAAGCTGATGGTTAAGGTCACTACCAAACCCAAGGAGATCCTTCCCGGCTTTATCACTTCATTAAATGCCGCCTACACGGTGGATGAGATGGTCGAAATTATGAAAAAAACAGCATTCAAGCAATTTCGTGTCGAAAAGGATCCCATGGGCTTGTCGGTGATAGCGCATAAGGGCTGAAAAAAGATAGCGTTAAATGTTGGATTAATCCCTTGGCATACATGAGTGCCAAATCAATGGTAACACTAATTGATAAAATAGCAGGATAGTGTTACATTGATACAGGCCATGGGAATAAGCTAGATGTATAGGTGCATGAAGAGGTATGGAGGATGTTTGACGTTATCATCATAGGCGGGGGCCCTGCCGGAATTGCTGCAGCATTGTATTCAGCCCGGGCAAAGCTGAAAACCTTGGTCCTGGAGAAGGCCTACATCGGCGGACAGATGGCCACAACCACTGAAGTGGAGAATTATCCGGGCTTTGAATCAGTGGGCGGAAGTGAAATGGCAGAGAAAATGATGAACCAGGCCCGGAAGTTTGGTGCTTTGGTCCATAGGGAAGAAGTCGTGGAGATGGTTCTGGATACGCCTGTAAAAAAGGTGGTGACCTCAAAAAACACCTACGAAGCGCATACTGCGATTCTTTGCATGGGAGCTTCCCCAAGGGAGCTGGGCCTTCCCAAGGAAAAGGAGCTTATCGGCTCGGGCATATCCTATTGTGCCACCTGTGATGGCGCCTTCTTTAAAGAGGCCACTGTAGCCGTTGTTGGCGGCGGGGATACAGCAGCGGAGGATGTTTTGTACCTGGCGAGATTCTGTAACCGTATTTACCTGATCCATCGGAGGGATACGCTGCGTGCCACCAAGATCATCGCCGATCTGGTATTAAGTCATCCCAAAGTGGTCCCGGTTTGGGATTCAGTGGTGGAGGAGATTATCGGAGAACTCAATGTGGAAGGCGTGCGGGTACGTAATGTAAAAACCGGGGAGAGCAAGACCTTTGAGGTCAATGGCGTGTTTGTGGCCATTGGCAATGTGCCCAATACCGAATTGGTTCAAGGAAAGGTTCTGCTGGCCCAGGGTGGATATATCAGAACCGATGAGGCCATGCGGGTCTGGGACCCATCCCAGAATATTCTTAAGGGCGTCTTTGCCGCCGGAGATGTTCGGGAAAAGATTTTACGCCAGGTCGTAACAGCCGTATCGGATGGCGCGGCAGCGGCTTATTCGGCAGAAAAGTACATCACCGAAACCAATTTGTGATCCTGATCACAGTTTTTTCTGCAACGGACATGTACCCTAAAAAGGACGTATATCTTCAGAAACCACGTTTTTGTTGATGAATAAACCTATAGGAGGACCATTATGAAAGTAACCAAGGATATGACAATCGGCGAGATTATAAGAAATAACCCTAATGCTGCTCGTATTCTGATGAGCTTTGGCATGGGTTGTGTTGGCTGCCCCTCTGCTCAGGCTGAGACCCTGGAGGAAGCAACCATGGTTCATAGTATGGACATCGACGCATTGCTGGAAGCGCTGAACCAGTAATCTGCCAGGATTCATAGTGAAGTAAAAAAGCCTCGGAATCGCTTGATTCCGAGGCTTTTTGCGTATCTGTTAATGCAGTTTGTATTTCTTAATCTTGTTATTGAGATCCACAACCAGATCGCCCAAGCTTCTGGAAGCCTTCTGCAATTCGTCGAAGGAGTTGATCTGGGTTTCGGTGGTGGCTCTCATTTCCTGGCTGGAAGCGGCAGTCTGCTGAGATACCGATGAGATATGCTCGATGGAGGCAATTACCTCATCCTTATCCTTCTGCATACGTGCTACCGACTCGGTTACGCTCTTAAACTTGTCAACAATGGTGAACATGGCGTTGGCAATATCATCAAAGGCGGCCTTGGTGGTGTTAACCGATTGAATCTGCTCAGCAGAAGCCTTTCTCAAGTCTTCCATAACCTGAACGGCCAGCTTGGATTCTTCACGGATGCTTTCAACCAGGTTGGTGATTTCAAGGTTGGAGGCCCTGCTCTGGTCAGCCAGCTTTCTGACTTCATCAGCAACTACCGCAAAGCCGAGACCGGCTTCACCGGCACGGGCTGCTTCAATGGCGGCATTGAGGGCGAGGAGGTTGGTTTGTTCAGTAATGCTTTCAATGGAGGAAGTAAAGGAGCTGATCTGTTGTGCCGTATTAACAAGCTTCTCCATAACGGAGAAGATCTTTTCGGAAGCGCTGTAGTTCATCTCGGACTTCTTACCCAGAACTTCAACCGCTTCAACACCGGCAGTATTCACAGCGCCAATCTTTTCAGTCTCAACGGCGATATCATTATAGCTTTCATAGACCAGATTGATTTGGTCGGACAGTTTATCCACCGAGAGAACGCCCTTCTGAGCTTCTTCAGCCTGATTGATGGCACCCTTGGAAATATCCTCAACGGTTGAGGCAATAAGGTTAATGGCTTCAAAAGCACCTTTGGAAACTTCGTCCACGGTATAGGAAGCGCTCTTAATAGCCTGGGACAACTGGAAGAAACCTTCAATCAGGGAGCGGATATCGCTGAGCACCGAGTTGACTGTGGAGGCAACGCCGCCCAGAATGCCATACTCCTTGGCGATAATCAGTACCGAGAAATCGCCTTCCTTAATTTTCTGCATTTCTTTTGAGAATTTTTCTGCCATACGTTTGATAGAAAGCTCCAGAACCACACGGACGATAATGGAGTTCACAAAGCATATGGCGGGAATAATGATACCAAGGATCCACTGCTTTGTGTACACTGCGAGGACAATACCTACAATCAGTCCCACAAGGGTAGAAACCCCTAATACCACATTGTTAAGGTTCGTTTTTTTACCTTCCTTCATGAATAACAACCCCCATAAAATAATAAATTCAATACCGGATTAATTGATATTTACCACAGAATCCTCAATTCTGACCAGAATTTAAGGATCTTAGATTTCCATATTCATGGCTTTTCTTACCTCGGCCAGGGTCTGTTCGGCCACCTGGCGCGCCTGGGCGATACCTTTTCTGAGTGTTGCATTGACATAATCCATATCGGATTCAAGCTGTTTTCTCTTAAGACGTAATGGACGCAGATATTCGTTGAGTGCTTCGGCGAGAAGCTTTTTCAACTGACCGCCCCCACCGTCGCCAATTCTTTCGGCAATGGCCTCGGGAGCCTCTCCGGTCGCCAGCGAGATCATCAGAAGCAGATTGGAGACCTCCGGCCTGTTCTCAGGATCATAGGTGATGACTCTGTTGGAGTCGGTCTTGGCCTTTTTAATGAGGTTGGCTGTTTCGTCCTCCGAGGCACTGAGCATAATGGCGTTATTACGGCTCTTGCTCATTTTCTGTGAGCCATCAAGGCCCAGGATAATGGGTGCCCGGCTCAATAAGGCCTGGGGTTCGGGGAAAACCGTCTGATTGCCTGCAAACTTATCGTTAAAGCGGCGGGCAATGGTACGGGTCAGCTCAAGGTGGGGAAGCTGGTCTTTGCCTACCGGAACCACATTGGCCTTACAAAACAGAATATCGGCGGCCTGATGGACCGGATACACATACATTCCTGCATTAATGCGTTTTTGGCCTGAGGCCTGGATCTCCTCCTTGACGGTAGGATTTCTGTCCAGCTCGGCATTGGACACCAGCGTTAAGAAGGGGACCAAAAGCTGGTTGAGCTCGGGGACATGGCTGTGAGGAAAGATAAAGGTTCTGCCATTATCAGGGTCAAGTCCCGCGGCCAGATAGTCTATGGTCAACTGCTTCACATTCTCCGAGATATGCTCAAAGGTATCCCGATCGGTCAGAACCTGATAATCAGCAATGACGATAAAGGTCTCGACGCCAATATTTTGAAGACGTACCCGGTTTTGAAGAGAACCGAACAGATGACCAATATGAAGACGGCCCGTAGGTCTGTCCCCCGTTAACACCCTGTATTTTTCGGGATGCTCGGTGATATCGGCCTCAAGCGCCCTGCTTCTTGCCAAGGCGGCTTCAAACGTACCATAATCTACTTTTTCTGAGGTGTTCATGGTTTACTCCTTACAGCTTAGTTTTCTTTAAGGATAAGTATAACATAAGCATACCAGAAAGTATCTCCATTTTTAAGAGTTTTATGGGGTAAAAGACCATGGGAAAAGGGGTGGGGCCATGGCCGCCACCCCTCAGGAGAGATCCAACTTAAGTAGTCATTACCATGAATGGGAATTGTGGAATTAATCAGGATTTACTGAGGTGCCACCTTGAAGCGAAGAACTGTCTTAAGCCGCTCGGGGGCGGTCTTCCTCTGATCAGACAGATAGATCTCGCGATGGGTATAGCACAGCCTTTTAAGGCCATGGGTCTTGCAATACTGCTCCATAAGCGCGAAGCTGGCGGGTTCATTATCATAGGGGCACAGGTGCAGCATCTGGAGACAGGTTCCCTCTTCCAGACTCTCAAAGGTCACTCGCTCCAATAGAGGATGGGGCTTTTTCTTATTTACCTTTTCTATGACTTCCTGGGCAAGCGCCGGGGTTACAAAGGAGGGCTGACGGATCATCAGGGTATAGACCAGACGGTCCTTATCCAAATGCGAAAGGCCCCGGGCCTCTTCTTCAAGATCCCAAACCCCTTCCAGCGGATAGATGGCATAATCAAAATAGCCCTCGGGCGTAATTCCGCCTTTGGGCATCATTTTAACCCCGTAGGCCAGCGAATAGAGCACACCGACGGCTTCGGCAAAGCCCTGATGATTGGGATTACCTTTACCCTTGAGCATGAAGAAGTTCATGGGCGGAAGGGTGACCATGGTGGGCTTTTGGGGCGGGAGATAGAATTCCTTTTCCTGTTTTGTCCATTGGTACTTCATTTATAACACCCCTGTCGTTATAGGTTTGATTATAAGTATATTCCATGAAAGCTGACGTAAGAGTGTCATATTAGGTTGAAATATTTAAAAATATCAACGCACTGGTTCATTAAGGCATTGATCTTCTCCAGGGTCGGAGGGTTCAGCCATAATGGGAAGCCGCAGCAGGCCACTGCCGCTGTTGCAGATGCAAAGCGCACAATCTCAGCGTCGGACATTCCCTGCAATAAGGCATGGACCGTACCGGCCTTGAAAGAGTCGCCTGCGCCCAGGGTGCTGACCACCTCTACCGTGTAGGGAGTAAAATGCCGAATATTTTCGCCTTTTCGCCCGTAGAGCACATCCCTGGCACCGAAGGTAAAGATGACCAGACCCTCGCTGGCCTGGGTGTATTTCTCGAATAAGGCTTCAATGTCCTCATGGGGATAATTGCTTTTGAGAAACTCATTGGATACCACATTGACTTCCGAATATCCATGAAGGAGGCTGTCGTACTTGCAATCAATGGTCACGTATTTTTTACCGTGTTTTCTACAGTATTGCGCCACTAATTCCGAAGCTTCTCCGAAAAAAGGATCCAGCCCCACCACCCGGGCAGCCTTTATGTCGTCCTCACAGGGCATATTCCACCGTTTCTCACCGCTGGCGAAATATCGGGCAAAGGTGCCAAAGCAGGTCCGGGTATTCCTGTCAATAAAGACCATATCCTCAAGACCGTCATAATCCTTGTCATAGGTGAGCCTTGAGATATCAACATCAATGGGCTCGAAAAAGGCCTTGATCCTGTCATAGGTATATATGCCCATATGGTTTCCGTCCATTTTTATTTTGGCGCCCAAACTTGCAAGGACCCTGGCACAGCTTCCTGTTTCGCCGCCGGGGAAGCGATGAGCCTGAGCGATCTCCGCATAGGTATCGGGCTCAGGAAAGCTGTCTTTCAGCAAATAGCTGTTGGTGATAAGAATCATGCCATAGAGGTAAACATCGTAAGCGTTCATGCCTATTCCCCCCAAAACTCAAGGTAGTGTATTTGTTATAGCTCATATACAGCACTATGCCCGGGTAAGCCTCCGGACAATGTCATCCACGCATTGTTCCAGGTTTTTACCGGTGCAATGAATGACCATATCGGCATAATGCTGATAAAGGGGAAGCCTTTCATCATAAAGCTGCTTTAAGGTTGTTCCCGGACTCATGACAATGCCCCTGGTGGTGATATTCCTAAGCCGTCGCTGAATCTCATTAAAGGGGACATGAAGATAGAGGATGCATCCGTTTTTCTTCAGGTGCATCATGGCCTTCTCTGAATAAACGGCACTGCCGCCGGTAGAGATTACGCTGTTCTCCAGCTCAAGGCCTGACAAGGTTTCTTCCTCTATGGCTGAGAAAGCTTTAAGCCCCTTCTTTTGAATGATGTCCTGCAGCCGCTTACCGTGCGCTCTTTGAATGAGCAGATCGGTATCCACAAAGTCCATTCCCAATGCCTTTGCCAGCACTACGCCCAGGGTGCTCTTTCCCGAGGCCGGCATTCCGATAAGTACGATATTCTTCATAATGTCCCCTCATTGTATGGGTAACGGTGGAAGGCTTTTACCTCATACGGTTATTTCAATCATATTATTGTCAGCATCCTGTATGCAGCTTTCGTAATAGCCGTCACCTGTGCGGCAGGGCTCCCTGACCACCTTAAAACCCTTTTGCCGTGCTTTTTCAGTGAGTTCGTCCACGGCCTTCTCGCTTCCTACCGAAAAAGCCACATGGCTGTATCCCCAGTATTGCTCATTCAAGGGAGCCTTCTCTGAACGGTCGGGGATTTGCATCAGCTCTAATCGGGCACCGTCCTCAAAGGTCAGGAAGTAGGAATGGAAATTGGTTTTGGGGTTCACATACTTATTGCCCGGCATTCCGCCGAAGAATTCCACAAAAAAGTCCTTGGCGGATTCCAGGTCACTGGTCCAAAGGGCTATGTGCTCAATTCTCATAATAAATAAATCCTCACTTTCAAACATTTGATTATTCAGGCAGTTTCTTTATTCTCCTGCAAGATTGATCTGCCAAAGGAGCAGAGTAATCCCTGATCATGGCAGACAGGTGCAATGATAAGAAGTTCATCATTAAGGCTGGCTGTTTACCCTGGCAACTGCGCGGATTAAAGAGGCGTCCGCCCTGATCTTAAGGGGGAACATAAAAAGCTCTACCGGGGATTTATCCACCAATAAGCCCAGGTTCCGGAGATTCTCTGCAATAAAGATGCCGTGCTTAAACAGGCGCTTATGAATGTCAAAGGGATAGTGATCGGGGGACGGGGCATCCAGACCTATGAGCTTCACCCCTCTGTCAATGAGGCATCCTGCTGTATGGGGCGCCAGCACGGGGTGATCCGAATAGTATTCGGAGGTTCCGTACCGTTCTTCCCAGCCTGTATAGAATAAAACCATGTCGTCTTGCTGAATTGCCGATACCTGGCTGTGGGTCAGTGCAATAACCGACTGACCCCTCACATCAAGGACTATGCCCCTTCCGCAGAATTGATCCACGGGATAGTCCCCCATATGGAGCGGGTGATCGGCCATGTGCATGGGAGAATCCACATGGGTTCCCACGTGCATGCCCGTGCTCAGATTGAAATTATTATAGTGGTCGGCGGCCAGGAATTTGTCCTGACGTAGGACCACTTCTGTATCGCCGGGATAGACGCGCATATTGTGGGTGATATCATAGCTTAAGTCGATATAAACCATCAATGACTACTCCTTTGCATTGGAGACGGCACGCATCCGGCTCAGATAAGCCAGCATGTTGGTGTCCTCCTCCAGGTTGTAGGTAAAGCCCAGCGCGTCGGCTACGGGCTGCGCTACAGTTCTGAATAAGCGGCATGCGGTAAATATGGCGTCCCAGAGGTTGTCATAATTGCTGTCCGAATAGGTTCGGGCATACATTTGATAAAGTTCAGGGGGCAGATATTTTTTATAGTATTTTCCCTGCATGCCCACCGAGACCGAAAAGTCGGTGTTGATGCCGATATACCAATCCAGCATCTTGTCAAGCATGGGTCGAACAATGACATGGTACATCCACATGGTATAGGGCAGTTGATCCCTTACAATCCCTTTGGCCACATTATTCAGGCACCACCAGAATTCGTTGCAGCAGCCCCGATATTGGGGTTGCTGGGGCTTTTTCACCCAATAGTTGCTGTCATTGGAAGGCGGGATCTCCGGCAGACAATTATCCTTGTCCAGGAGGGGGACGGTCAGACTGTCTTCCAGATATCTCTCGGGCAGGGTTTCAAGGGTCACAAGGGTCAGATCCATGCGGTTTCCATCCTTAAAGAGCATGAGCCAGGCATAGGAGCGGCTGAAGTCGGCATTGATGCCCCAGCCAAAATCATTGTTGTCCGGCTCCTGGACAATGAGGGGCTCGCCAAAGACCTTAAGCCAGGTTCGGTCATTAAGGAATGAGCCGGTTTCGGTCACCACATAGACAATATCATAATCCTGGTAGGGGTCCTTCTGAACCTTGGGGTTAGCTCTGGAGCCGTTCATAAAGACCGCCCTTATTCGGTCATCCTCCCGGGCCACTTGAAGAATCAGCGCCATCATTTCCTGCTCGGTTCTCATCCTATCACTCCTTATCCTTCAGGTTTATAGCGTTTCGGAAACTCCTGGCGTGCCAGCTTTGTATAGTGGGCAATAAACTCGGTTTTGGCATGGGTATAGTTTAAATGAGGCTCCGTTTGAAAGGACATAAGGGTCCATCCCCCGTCTGTCAGGCGTTGTTTAAGCTCCTCAATATCACAGGTATGGGGAACCTCCAGCAGAATATCAACAATGGGCTTTGCCACAAGCCCCTCCACCATGCTGCTTCCAATGGGATTTATACGGGCGATGTTTTCCTGTCCCACCCAGTGGAAAATCTCATCCTTCTGGGCCAGATACCATTCCCTATGCTGTGGGTTATGGGCCTTTAGGATAATGGGGAAGAGCTGCCACAGCTCCTCCAGGGACATCTCAGACAAGGGCTTTTTCATAAACCGATCCTTTCAGCCTTAGCATTCTTCACAGGCTATTCCCCGATAATCTTGATAAGCACCCGCTTATCCCTTTTTCCGTCGTACTCGCCGTAAAAAATCTGTTCCCAGGTTCCGAAGTCCAGTTTTCCATTGGTAACGGCCACCACCACTTCCCGGCCCATAATCTGGCGCTTCAAATGGGCGTCGGCATTGTCCTCAAAGCCATTGTGGGCGTATTGGGAATGGGGCTTTTCCGGGGCCAGCTTTTCAAGCCACTTTTCAAAATCGGCATGAAGCCCGGACTCGTCGTCGTTAATAAATACGCTGGCGGTGATATTCATGGCGTTGACCAAAACCAGACCCTCTTTTATGCCGCTTTCTCTTAGACATTTTTCTACTTCACCGGTAATATTGATGTAAGCCCTGCGGGTAGGTGTATGAATGGTAAGCTCTTTTCTGTAGGATTTCATGCTTATCACTTCCTTCTAAAAGGGATATTGTGCTGTGAATAGTTTTATTTTAAACATATTTTCACCCACTGAAAAGGGCGGACAAAGGAACAGGAAAACCTAAAAATATGATAGATGTCTAATGAAAAATAAAAAATTTGTCGATAAGTATACCGAATATTCCGTTTTTATTATATAATTTACGTGTTGACCGGAGCCTTTCTCAACCGGAGGGATAGGTAATAAAATGGGATTTTTACGAAAGAAAAAAACAGTTAAGTTTAATGCATTAAATTGGATGCTTTCTTTTGCCGCTTTTGCAGGGCTGCTTGTGATAGCCCTGCTTCTTTTGATCGAAAATGAAAGCGGACGTCCCCTGGCCAATCCACTATTGTTCATTATTCCGGTTATTCTCCTCTCCATCTTGTTTATTATCGGCTTCACGCGGCAATACAA
Organism: Bacillota bacterium; assembly: GCA_022702935.2. GTDB lineage: Bacteria > Bacillota > Clostridia > DSM-8532 > DSM-8532 > DTU059. The sequence continues at coordinate 53,725 of JAKIML020000075.1, forward strand.
TGACTCCAGACAAAAGGAAAGAGCCATATCCGAGCTTACCCAGTCTATTTCAAAGGTCGAGGGCGAAGCTGCAGCCAGCATGCTCACCGAGCACCTGGAGGAGGCCGACATTCAGTCCATATCAGCCATACTCAATCATTCTCTGGAAAGCCTCAATGAAAAAAATAACAAGCTTAAGGCCGAGATGGAGCGAAACGAACGCCTGTCCGAGAATATTTCGGAGTTCTACAGGCAGATGCGTACCCTCAGGGAAGCCGACCTGAAATTCGATTTCTTTGAATACGATATCAAGCAGGAAAGCTTTTCGTTCATCTCCGGCATGATTACAGCCGCCTTATGCGGCGATGCTGAATCCAACGAGATTGAAGCCCGCAGGCTCTTTGAGGATTACAACGCCAATGTGCATCTGGAGGACTTTATTAAGCAGGCTCAAAAGAGTCTTTGGGAAGATACGCCCTTTTGCCTGGAATGCAGCTTCGCGAACCAAAGCAAAAGGCTTTGGTTCAGGTTCTGGGGTCAGCCCAATAAAGACAAAACCCGCATTACCGGCGCCATCACCGATATCACCCGTGAAATGGATGAAAGGAATATCGAAAAAGAGCGCGCCATCCGAGACAATATTACAGGCTTCTATAACCGCAACGCACTGTCCGAGGTGGCCGGCAAGGCCATTGCTGAATGCAAGCCTGGAGAAAGCGTTGTCTTTGTCTATATCGGTCTTACAGGATATCAGGAGTTCCAGGAGCGTTTCGGTATGGTCTCGGGGAATACCTATATCCGTGAGTGTGCCGAGGTCTTCAAGAAATTTCTCCAAGATTCCATCATCCCCTTCAGATGGTGGGGTTCCGACTTCCTGGCCTTGATTAAAGGCATCAAGGATATCGAGTACTTCAGAAAAGAAGCCATATCGGCCATCAGCAAGGTGGAAAAGTATATTGGCGATGTGGACGGTATCGCCGTCACCTTCCCGCTTGCAGTGGGATATGCCGTATCGGGTATTCATGGGGATACCCCGGCCGAGCTTTTGGAATATGCCTCCTTTGCTGAGCATGAAGCCCTGCGGGAAGTGGCCATGAGCCCCAACGAGTTTAACCGGGAACGGTATGATGAAGCCCGCAGAGCCTCTCTGCGGCGTACCTTCATTAAGGATATTCTGGATCGCAACCAGCTCTATGTGGTTTTCCAGCCCATTGTCTCGTTGAGAACGGGGGAACTCTTTGGCTTTGAAGCCCTGTCGCGCCCTGCCAATCCTATGTATCGCAGTATTCTGGAGCTGATTGATGACGCCGAGGCCTCGGGGCATTATGCCATCCTTGAAAAGCGGATGGTTTATAATGCCCTGGACACTTATATGGATCGCCATGAGAAATTCAAGGATCACTATCTGTTTATTAATACCGCCCCCTATGCTACTTTGGACGAGATCGACTACAACGATATTCGGGACAGGTACTTTGGGCATATGAAGGTGGTCTTTGAGGTCATAGAACGCAACCGCATGGATCCCGAGGAGATCAATCGCCGGAAATCCATTGTTACCAAGGCGGGAGCAAAGTTTGCCCTGGATGATTTTGGTTCCGGGTATTCCAACCATCTGGCCCTCCTTGCCCTTGAACCTGATATAATCAAGATTGACAGGGAACTGGTGCGGGGCATTGACAGCGATCTCAGAAAACAGCACATGCTGGAGGATATCATCAGCTACGCCCGCTATCGAGGAACCCGCGTTTTGGCCGAAGGTGTGGAAACCAAGGAAGAACTGGAAACCCTTTGCCGCATGGGTATTGACTATGCTCAGGGCTATTATACGGGGCGGCCCAATGAAAACCTTCAGGAGCCCGATCCGAATATTCAGCAGTTTATCAAGGGAATCAGCCACAATAACCAGTTAACCATGAAACAGGTTTACATCATTATTGAGAAAGCGCTGGCTGTGAAGAGTGCTGAGCTTTCCCGGAACATGGCCATCACCACCTATTTGGTCATGAAAATGGGCAAGCGTCTGGGATATAAGAATGAGAAGCTGATTGGCCTTGTAATTACCACGCTGTTCCACGATATAGGCGCCCTCTATCCGGGCTGTGAAAAATGGAAGACCGGAGAATGTGAGGAAATATCGGGACACAGCCTGTACGGCTATTTCCTGTTGAAGGAGTTCCTGCCCTACAGCGAATATGTGGCCGTGGTTCTTTACCATCATATAAAGGCCAACACCCCTAAGCAAAGAGTGGACAGCATCGATATTCCCGACGAGAGCTATCTTTTGGCCCTGGCCGACGGCATGGCCGGGCTCATCATGACAGAGCCCCAGGAGGGTCTAAAGCAGCTTCTGCTGGATGAGCTGGCAAGCGCCAGATATAAGGAAGAGTATGCCGAGGTTATGAAGGACCTCATTGAGGGAGGTATTCTCAATGGGCTTGCCTCGGGGGATTACAGAGACAATCTTCTGGATTACATGCAGTCCTTGAAGCTTGGAAAGGCCGAGATAGAAAGCGTTTTAAGAACCTTTATCTATGGCATTACCTTCAGAAGCAAGTACTATTATGCCCATGCCAGAACCATGGAGTCCATGGTAAGCCTCATGTCCCGCATGACCAAGCAGAACTGGACCCTGGTAGAAAAGGCGCGCATTGCAGCACTGCTTTACAATATTGGCATGCTGACCACTGACGAGCATCTGCTTGAGGAAGCCCGAACACCCGAGGAGGAGCATCGTTTGTTTGGAGAAGCCCTGAATCGGGTCAGCAGTATTGTTGAGGAAGCCGATCTTTTGGATATCATGGATATGTTCAATGGGGTCTCGGGCGAGAAGACTCCCTCGGAAAGCCGCATGCTCATGGGCAAGGATATCCTCAACGGTGCTTATATGCTCAATCTGGCCGACGTATTCTCTATTCTCATCGAAAAGCGCAGCCATCGCTCCGAGATGACCTGTCAGGAGGCCCTGGAGGAGATCAAGCGCAATATTGAGAAATATAAAGTCTATCGGCCTGTAACGGATATCATTGAGGACTTCATTGAAGATTTTGAGGCCCGGGTCAACTCCAACCGCTCTGATATGGAAAAACGGTATCAGAATGTGATATCCAATTTCGAAGCCTTTCAGGATTCCATTTCCGGTAATGGTTGATTAACACCCTTATATTACATATAATTGAAGGTTGTAAGGAGTTAATCCTGCCGGAGGTATAATGTGAGCTATCAGCGCTATTTGGAATTGAGACAGCTTTACCCCGCTTTTATCTATGAGGGGTTTACCATAAAAGAATCAGAGCTTTCCTTTGAGGTCGTTTATCGCTATACCATTCAGGGAATTGAAGAGGATATATCCATTCGCCACACCTTTGCTCTGGAGAAGGGCTTTGCCAGAGCCGACTGTGATCCCGGGCTATTGGAAAACGCCATCTTTCATTTAGGCCTTGCCGAATCCATCAACTACTGGAAGGCGGTATGCTCGCCAAAACTGATTATCAAACCCTTCAGGCTGGACAGTGAGAAGCTGGCCTTCTGGGAGAAGCTGTTCTACCACGGACTTGGTGAATTCCTGTACCGCAATGAGATATATGGGCACATCAGTGCCGAGGACTTTGTCCGTTTTGAATGTGATAAGGATGCGCCCCTTGTGGCAGGTGCCGTGTCCTGCGCCCTGGAAGGGAATTTAATCCCGGTGGGCGGCGGAAAGGATTCCATTGTCACTCTGGAACTGCTTAAAGGGGAGTTTGACAAGAACGCGGTCTTCCTGCTGGATCCGCGCAAGGCTGCGGTGGACAGCGCCCTGTGCGCTGGCTATACCCGGGAAAAATCCCTGGTATGTCATCGGGTCTTTGACCCCGTACTCTTTGAAATGAACAGGAAGGGCTATCTCAACGGCCACATTCCTTACTCGGCCGTTCTGGCCTTCTGTGCGGTCGTCACTGCACTGTTTGCAGGCTATAAGCATATTGTTCTGTCCAATGAGGGAAGTGCCAACGAACCCACGGTTCCCGATACCCTTGTCAATCATCAGTATTCCAAAACCTTTGAGTTTGAGAAGGATTTCAGCGATTATATCCATGCCTTTATTACCCCGTCCATCGAGTATTTCAGCCTGCTTCGCCCCTGGAGCGAAATGCGCATTACCAAGGAGTTTGCAAAGCACAGGAAGTACCATGAGCTCTTTCGAAGCTGCAACCGGGGAAGCAAGGAAAATAAATGGTGCGGCGCCTGCCCCAAATGTCTGTTTGTCTTCATCCTTTTGGCTGCCGAGCTGGGGGTTGAGGAGACCTCCCGTATCTTTGGCTCAAGGGTCTTGGAGAATAAGGCATTGATTCCTGTGCTGGAGGAGCTTACAGGGGTTTCACCCGTTAAGCCCTTTGAATGCGTGGGAACGGTTGCTGAATCAGTCCACGCTCTGGATGTCATCCTCTCACAATACGAGGAGCCTTTAAAGGCACCTCTTCTATTGGGACACTTTGCCTCCATCAGGCATAGAATCAACGATGCACCCATGGTTCATGTTGATTCTGATGCCCCACATCTCATACCCGAAGGGTTTAGAAAGCTGGTCTTGGGGGAATAACCCCTGTAGGAGGTGCACAAAAGATGTCTTTGGAGGAGCTGGCCCGGTATCTTGAACCCCAGCGTATTGTTATTCTGGGCTTTGGCCTGGAGGGGCATTCCACCTATCATTTCTTACGAAAGCTATTTCCAGATAAACCATTGGCCCTGGCCGACAGGAATGCGGCAGGGCTTCAGTCCTTTGCTCAGCAGGTTCAGGATCCCCATCTGGTGCTTCATGGGGGTGACGGCTATCTGGAGGCCTGCGCCCGCATGGACTATGCCCTTGTGCTGAAAAGCCCGGGCATTCCCCTTAAGGATGTGGAGGAATTTTTCCCCAGGGAGCGCATGGAAAGCCAGGCCGGCTTGTTTCTGAAGCTCTTTCGGGACAGGGTCATAGGCATCACGGGCACCAAGGGTAAGAGCACTACCGCCCATCTGATTTATCGGGCGCTTGATGCCCAGGGATTTGATGCCATGGCTGTAGGCAATATGGGAAAGCCCGTGCTGGATCTGGTCTTTGACGATGTGCCCGAAAGGCTCTATGTCTATGAAATGTCGTCCCATATGCTGGAGATGGTTTCAACCTCACCGCGGTATGCCATACTTCTTAACATTTATCAGGAGCACCTGGATCATTATAAATCCTTCTCGGATTATGCCGAGGCCAAGTTGAACCTCCTGCGCTTTCAGAAGGAAACCGACTATACCCTGGTAAGCCCCAATGTGCTGGAATACTGCCAGGGCAAGCTGCCGGGGAAGGGGAAGAGCTATCTGTTTGACCAGCACCAGCCTAATGGTCGGGAAGGCTTGTTTATCCAGGAAAATAGAATGATTTTCCATAGAAATGGGAAAACTTATGATTGCGGGCCTGAAAATCTTAAGCGTAAGCTTCTGGGACAGCATAACCTGAACAATATTATGGCCTGCCTGGCTCTGCTCAATATCCTGGGGGTTGAGGACAACCATAGAGCCCTTGAAGCCATCGCCGGCTTCGAGGGGCTGGAGCACCGCATGGAGTATGTGGGAGAGTTTTCGGGCATTCATTTTTACAACGACTCCATTTCAACCATCCCCCAGGCAGCCATTTGCGCCGTAGAAGCCATCGGCAATGTGGACACCCTCATTATCGGGGGCCTGGATCGGGGCATCGATTATCATGAGCTTGTCGATTTCCTGGCCCGGGGCCATGTGCGAAATGTCATCTGCCTGCCTGCCACCGGCCATAGGATCTATGAACAGCTTAAGGAGCTTCCGGTATCCTCATCCATGAACCTGCTGAGAGCAGAGAACATGGAAGAAGCGGTGAACGGGGCGTTTGCCGTGACCCGAAAAGGGATGAGCTGTTTATTGTCTCCCGCAGCGGCCAGCTATGGCTTTTACAGGAACTTTGAAGAGCGGGGAAGAGTGTATAAGGAACTGGTAAAAACGCATGGATAAAGCGTTTTGGATGTGCTTCTTTGACTTTTTTCAGTGGGTGGTGTATACTGGAATATAAGTGAGTTAATATCTCCTTAAAAGCATGGCATATTTAGTCACGGCTTTCATACATACATTTGCCTAATTCGGATCCTGATCCCATATTCTTTGGCACCAGCCCTTTCGGATAGTGCAAATGGAAGGATGTATGCTAAGAAGGAGCGGTTTAATTATGTTCAATATTGGGGATAAGATCGTTTATCCTATGCATGGTGCCGGTATTATTGAGTCCATCGAGGAACGCGAGATTCTCGGTGAACGGAAAAGCTATTATGTCATGAAAATGCCCATTGGGGATATGAAAGTCATGATTCCCATTAATAATGTGGAAGGCATTGGAATCCGCGACGTGATAGGCCTTCAGGAAGCAGACAAAGTCTTCAATTCATTCAGTCAGAAATGTACAGAACAAACCACCAATTGGAATAAGCGATACCGCGAGAATATGACGAAGATCAAAAGCGGTAATGTCTTTGAGGTGGCCGACGTTGTCAAAAGCCTCATCCTACGTGAAAAGAGCAAGGGTCTTTCAACCGGTGAGCGCAAAATGTTGAACAGCGCCAAGCAAATCCTAATCAGTGAATTGGTATTAGCAAAGAATATGAACCCTGTGGATGTGGAGGATCTCATTAACACTCGCATAACAACCTAGAATTATCCATTCAAGGGGAGCTAATATGCTGGATAAAGTTCTCAAATACGCGTTTGGGCTGACAGGCGCCCTGACGGGAATGACGCTGGTGCGTTATCTACTCATCCAAAATGGTATGAAGGAAGCCCTTACCAATATTACGGGAATCGGGGTAGTTGTATTTACCTCGCTCATCCTGGGTGTTCTGATGTTCTTTTTGGGCGGCCGCATCATCCGTCTGACCACTGAAACCGTTGAAAGGGTTGAACAAGCACTTCAGAATATCACGCTCTATGAGCTGATGATCGGCGCATGTGGGCTGATCGCCGGCCTCATTGTGGCCAATCTAATCTCCATTCCCATTGTAAAAATCGAAGTCATCGGTGTTGCCATCTCCATTATCATCAATATTCTCTTTGGGATATGCGGGGTTTATTTTGCATTAATCAAACGAAACGACAATGTGTTTGACGGGATCAAGGGCAAGGACAAGACCATGGCCCACAAGCAATACAAGCTGCTGGACACCAGCGCCATTATTGACGGACGCATCCTGGATTTAAGCCGGACAGGCTTTCTGGAAGGGGAGCTTGTGGTGCCCGGATTCGTTTTGGAGGAGCTGAGACATTTGGCTGATTCAGCCGATGACCTGGTTCGGGCCAAGGGCCGGCGCGGGCTGGATGTTTTAAACATGCTCAAGAACGATGGGAAATTCCCCATCACCATTGACAAATCGGGCAGAGATAACAGTGTTGAGGTGGACGAGCAGCTCCTGGCCAAGGCTAAGGAAATCAACGCCAAGATCATCACCAACGATTATAACCTGGGCAAGGTAGCGGCTATTCGGGGTATTGAGGTTCTCAATATCAATGATTTGGCCAATTCCATGAAGCCCGTTGCCGTATCTGGCGAGGAAATGACCATCCGCATTATCAAAGAAGGCAAGGAAAACGGTCAGGGTGTGGGTTATCTGGAGGATGGCACCATGGTGGTGGTGGAGCAGGCTTATAAATTTAAGGGCCAGCTCATCGATGTGATTGTCACCAGCGTGCTGCAGACCTCGGCAGGCCGTATGGTTTTTGCCAAGTTCAAGAGCATTCATCTCTCTTTGGTAAAATAGCGGATAAAGGGACTATCCGCTCTTTTTAATCCTTATTGATCAGGTGATACATATGCATTTATCTCACAGCGCCGTAGGCGCTATTCTTGTTGCTGCGGGAAAAGGAAGCCGTATGGGCCTTGGCTATAACAAGGTGCTTCTGCCCCTGTGCGGAAAACCGGTGATCCAATGGACCCTGGAGGCCTTTGCAGGTTCGGGACTGGTGGATGTGCTGGTTCTGGTCATCAGTCCCGAGGATGAAGGGGCCATGGCAGATATCTGTCATTCAGTCCGCAGGAATTTCCCTTCAGAAAAAACCCCTGAAATACTTACTGTCTTTGGTGGTGCCGATCGCCAGGATTCGGTGTATAACGGTCTTTGCGCCCTTCCTCAAGGGGTGGATGTGGTGCTCGTCCATGACGGAGCGCGTCCTTTTGTGGATGGTGCACTCATAGAAAGAAGCATCGACAATGCCAGAGCATGGGGGGCCGCCTGTGCGGGCATGCCCGTTAAGGATACCATTAAGGTAGTGGATGAAAACAGGGTCATTACCCAAACCCCTGACAGGGCACGTCTATGGAGTGCCCAGACTCCCCAGGCTTTCCGGCGGGAAATTGTGACAGATTCCTACCATAAGGCTTATAGGGAAGGAATAAGAGGCACTGACGACGCGGGACTGGTGGAGGCGGCAGGCTATCGGGTTACCATGTTTGAGGGAAGCTATGGCAATATCAAGCTTACCTCGGCTGAGGATCTGCTTTTTGCCGAGCGGCTTTTGAGGGAGAAGAAGAGCCAAACATAAAAAACTTGGGGATATCGCTGAAAAAGGTGTTTGCATGGCCGCAAATCTGGTATAATATTATAAAATTGCTTTTGTCCAAAACACTAAAATTGGTCAAAAGTCACAAATCGACAAGGTTCGATTTGCGCAATTTAACCGATAAGGGGGAATTGATATGAAGGACTACAGTTGTGAGAACATCCGCAATGTATGTCTGCTAGGCCATGGCAATGCGGGCAAGACAACGCTCGCAGAAGCAATGTTATTCTTAACAGGAGCAACAGATCGCTTCGGGAGCGTTGTCGATGGAAACACCGTTATGGATTATGACGCTGAGGAAATTAAGAGAAAATTCTCAATCGCCACTGCTCTTGCTCCGGTCGAATGGAACGACATGAAGATCAATATCATTGACACTCCCGGTTATTTTGACTTTGTGGGTGAAATGCTTGAAGGATTGGTTGTAGCCGATGGCGCTGTTATTCTCGTTAGCGCTAAGGACGGTCTCCAGGTAGGTACCGAAAAGGCTTGGGCCGCAGTCAATGACAAGAAGATTCCCAGAATGTTTTTTATCAGCAAGCTCGATGAAGAAAATTCAGACTTTTCAAAAGTCTTTGATCAGTTAAAAGATAAATTCGGAAAGAGTGTTATTGCTCTGGAATTGCCCATCTTTGAGGATGGAAAATTCACGGGCATCGTTAATATTCCCAAAATGAAGGCTTATTATTTCAAAGGCAAGGACATGGTGGAGGGTGAAATTCCCGCCGGCATGATGAGCCAGATAGAGAGCTATAAAGAGGGGATGGCCGAAGTTGTTGCCGAAACCGACGAAGAGCTGATGGAGAAATACTTCAACGGTGAACCCTTTACCGACGAAGAAATCCGCAGGGGTATCAAGATTGGTGCCAAGAATGGTGATATCGCCCCCGTATTCTGCGGTTCATCGGTTCAGAAGATTGGCGTTACCCTTCTGCTTGATGCTATCAGCAAGTATATGCCTGCCCATTGCGAAAAGGGTTCGGTCAAGGTGCTTAATGCCTCCACCAAGGAAGCTGTTGAAGTTCCTGCCGATGAAAAGGCCTCTGTGGTGGTTCGCGTGTTTAAGACCATTGCAGACCCCTTTGTGGGTAAGATTTCTTTCCTGAAGGTGCTTTCAGGAACACTCATGCCCGACAGCACCGTTTATAACGTCAACAAGGAAAAAACCGAAAAGATCAGCAATATATTCATCATGAAGGGCAAGCAGCAGATCAATGTCAACAAGCTGGTATCGGGTGATATTGGTGCTGTGACCAAGCTGGCTGTGACCGAAACCAATGACACGCTGGCTTCCAAGGAAAAGCCCGTTCTGGCTGAGCCCATTGAGTTCCCCGAACCCATGCTGGCCATGGCTGTTCTGCCCAAGGCCAAGGGCGACGAAGAAAAGATCAGCAGCGGTCTGCAGAGATTGCTGGAAGAGGATCCCACCTTCAAGATGTATCTCCATCCCGAAACCAAGCAAACCCTGATCTACGGTGTGGGCGACCAGCACCTGGATGTGATTGTCAGCAAGCTGCGCAATAAGTTCAAGGTAGGCGTTGAGCTGGTAAATCCCATTGTGCCCTATCGTGAAACCATCAGGAAAAAGGTTAAGGTTGAAGGTAAGCATAAGAAACAGAGCGGCGGTCACGGTCAATTCGGTGACGTCTGGATTGAATTCGAGCCCGGACCTACCGAGGATCTGGTCTTTGAAGAAAAGATTTTCGGCGGCGCTGTTCCCAAGCAGTACTTCCCGGCCGTTGAAAAGGGCTTGAGGGAAAGTATGCAGAAAGGTGTTCTGGCGGGCTATCCCGTGGTTAACCTGAAGGCCACCCTGGTGGATGGTAAATACCATGATGTTGACTCGTCGGAAATGGCCTTCAAGATTGCTGCAAGCCTGGCCTACAAGGAAGGTATGAAACAGGCTTCACCGGTTCTTTTGGAACCCATCTGCCATGTTGAGGTCTATGTGCCCGATGATTACATGGGTGACATTATCGGTGATCTCAACAAGCGCCGCGGTCGCGTTCTGGGTATGAATCCTCAGGATAACGGTCTCCAGCAGGTGGTGGCCGAGGTGCCCCAGGCCGAAATGTTCCGGTATGCCACCGATTTGCGCTCCATTACCCAGGGCAGAGGCTACTTCACCATGCATTTTGAACGCTATGAGGAAGCACCTCCCCATGTGGCTGAGAAGGTTATTGCCGAAGCCGCAAAGCACAAGCAGGCTGATGACGAATAACCTCAAAGGTATAGGCATGTTATATCAGGGACGGTTTTATCGCTTTTTTTGGGCGAAGGACCGTCCCTTTTGTCCCTGAAAATACGGTGAAGAAGGCCGATTGAGCGTGCCTGCCGGAATGGGGCAGGGGCCCTCCACTTGAAAAAAAATAGCCTTTGGGTTATAATAGTCAGGGATAGTCAAAAACAACGAGGTGATAGATATGGCCAGACTCAGTGACATCATCGAAACCTTCTTAAAGACATTGATTAATGAAGAGGAAGGCTCGGTAGAGATACAGCGCAATGAGCTTGCAAGCAAGTTCAACTGCGTGCCATCACAGATCAACTATGTCATATCCACACGATTTACTACCGACAAGGGTTATTATGTGGAAAGCCGTCGCGGCGGCGGAGGGTATATCAGCATTAAGCGCATCAATACTGAATCTGCCGGTGATTATTTGATGCACATTATTACCTCCATAGGGGACAAAATTTCCCAACACACCTGCGAGGTATTTATCAATAATTTTGTGGATTATAATATCATAAAATATCGAGAAGCCATGCTCATGAAGGCAGCCACATCGGACAAGGTGCTGATGGATGTTCCCATTGACAAGCGGGATGATGTAAGAGCCACAATCCTCAAGAACATGCTCATGGGCCTGACTGTACTTTAACGGAGGTGGTCCGATGCCACTTTGCCAGGTTTGTAAGCAAAGAGAAGCAACCGTCTATTTCACCCAGATCATCAACGGCCAGAAAAGGGATATGTATGTTTGCCGGCAATGTGCGGGTGCCGAGGGCGTGAAGATAGACCTCAATACCCTGATAGCCGGACTTCTTGGGTGGAGCGGCAGTGATGTGGACGGCGAAAAGCCCGGTGTTGTCCAATGCGATCGCTGCGGCATGACGGTTGAGGAGTTTAACAACAGCGGACGTATGGGCTGCAGCAGGTGCTATGAGGTCTTTTATGAGCCCATGCAGGCGCTTCTGACCCGTATTCACGGAAATACCCGCCATCGCGGGAAGCTCCCCCGCAGGCTGGAACGGTATAAGGAGACCGAGGTTCAAATAGAGAAGCTTAAAGAACAGCTCCAGGAATGCATCAAGAATGAGGCCTACGAACAGGCTGCCCAATTGCGGGATCAGATTAAGTTTCTTGAGCGGGAGAAAGGGGGGCATCCTGCATGAACAAATGGTATGTGGATGTAGGTCCTGACTCGGATACTGTCATCTCCAGCCGTGTGCGTCTGGCCAGGAATTTCAGCAAATACCCTTTTCCTCAGAGAAGCCGTCCCGAACAGCAGTGGAGCGTCATCAATGATACCTGTGAGGCGCTGTTTGAGGGCAATCCCAAGCTCAAGGAGAGCTTTGAGCTTTATACCCTGAAGGATGTGTCGCCCATTGAACGGCAGGTGCTGGTGGAAAAGCACCTGATCAGCAAGGAGCTGGCTGAAAGCTCCCTGGTGGCGGCAGCCCTTATCAGCCATGATGAACAGATCAGTATTATGTTCAACGAGGAGGATCACTTAAGGATCCAGTGCCTGGCCTCGGGCCTGCAGTTGGATAAGGCCTTTGACATATGCAATTATCTGGATAACCTGATTGCCGAAAAGGTGGATTATGCCTTTAATGATACCATTGGTTATCTGACAAGCTGCCCTACCAATGTGGGGACGGGCATCCGTGCCTCCCTGATGCTTCATCTGCCGGCCCTGACCATGACGGGGTATATCCGTTCGGTGCTGGAGTCCTGCGGAAAGCTGGGACTGGCCGTCAGAGGGCTTTATGGAGAGAATACCGAGGCATACGGCAATATGTATCAGCTTTCCAACCAGGTCACCCTGGGCAAGAGTGAAAATGACATTGTTTTAAGCATAAAGACCATCGGCTATCAAATCATGGAGCAGGAGAGACGCCTGCGTACTGAGCTTCTGGCCAAGAACAGCCATAAGCTTGAGGATAGGATTATGCGTTCCTACGGCATTCTCAGGTTTGCCAGAAACCTCTCCTCCGATGAGGCCCTCCAGCGGCTTTCCGACATCAAGCTGGGCATCAATCTGGGCCTCATACAGGATTTGACCGAAATTGATGCCAATGAAATGATTTTGGATATTCAGCCCGGAAATCTGCAGCAATATGCCGGCCGGACCCTCAAACCCGAGGAGAGGGATGTTGTCCGTGCCGAGTATGTCCGAAGTCGTATTGAGAAAAAGCAATGCGGAAACCAGAAGGAGAACCACAGTGTTGCAGGAGAGTAAAAAGTATAGAGGTGAAAGAAGATGATCTACGGTAAGTTTACAAAGAAAGCAGAAGCCGCATTGATCCATGCCAGAGAATGTGCCATGGGCTTCGGTCATGCTTATATCGGTACAGAACATATTTTGTGGGGTCTGGCCAAGGAAGGCACCGGTGTTGCTGCCAGCGTGCTTTTAGCCAACGGTGCCAATGACGAGCGCATTGGCCAGAAAATCATGGAACTGATTGGTCCCGGCGAGGGTTCGCCGCCCACCCTGAATTATACCCCAAGAACCAAGCGGGTCATTGAACTGAGCTATGCCGAGGCTCGGCGTATGGGCCAGAACTTCATTGGTACCGAGCACATTCTCATTGGCATGATGCGTGAGGGTGAGAGTGTGGCGGTGAAGATACTGAGCGATTTGGGCATTGATATCCGCAAGCTTTACGAGAGCATTTTAGCCATGCTCAATGAGGATACCCCCATGGCGGCGGCTCAGAGCAAGCCCAAGGCCATTGATGTGGAAACGCCCACATTGGATCAGTTCGGCCGCGACCTGACCGCTTTGGTTCGGGAGGGCAAGGTGGACCCGGTCATTGGCCGTGACAAGGAAATTGAAAGAGTCATTCAAATATTAAGCCGCAGAACCAAGAACAATCCCTGTCTCATCGGTGAGCCCGGTGTGGGTAAGACGGCCATTTGCGAAGGGCTTGCCCATAAAATCATTGAGGGGAATGTGCCTGAAACCCTAAAGGACAAGCGCGTGGTCACACTGGATCTGTCCTCCATGGTGGCAGGGGCCAAATACCGGGGTGAATTTGAGGATCGTTTGAAAAAGTCCATTGAAGAAATCCGTAACGCGGGCAATGTGGTGCTGTTTATAGACGAGCTCCATACCATTGTGGGTGCCGGTGCGGCTGAAGGTGCCATTGACGCCGCCAATATCTTGAAGCCCCTCTTAGCCAGAGGCGAGATCCAGATTATCGGGGCCACCACTCTGGATGAATATCGTAAGCATATTGAGAAGGATGCTGCATTGGAGCGCCGCTTCCAGCCCATCACCGTGGGAGAACCCACCCAGGAGGAGGCCATTGAGATCCTGAAGGGCATTCGGGACAAGTACGAGGCCCATCACCAGGTCAAGATTACCGACAAGGCCCTGGAGGCAGCCGTCAAGCTGTCATCCCGGTATATCAATGACCGTTTCCTGCCCGATAAGGCCATTGACCTGATTGACGAGGCCTCCAGCAAGGTCAGATTGCAGAGCTTTACCGCGCCCCCTGACTTAAAGGATTTGGAGCGGAAGATTGATGAGCTCCACAAGATGAAGGAGGATGCCATTGTCAGCCAGGAATTTGAAAGAGCCGCCTCCCTTCGGGATGAGGAAAACAAGCTGAAGGAGGAACTGGCGGCCAAGAAGGAAGCCTGGAAGATGGAGAACTCCAAGCACACCCAGACCGTTACTGAGGAAGAGATTGCCGCCATCATCGGATCATGGACGGGAATTCCCGTCAGCCGTCTGGCCCAGGAGGAGACCGAGCGCCTTAAGAATATGGAAAACGTTCTGCATCAGCGGGTCATAGGCCAGGAGGATGCGGTGAGGGCCGTAGCCCGCGCCATCCGCAGAGGCCGTGTGGGCTTGAAGGACCCCAAGCGTCCCGTGGGCTCCTTCATCTTCTCGGGACCTACCGGGGTAGGTAAGACTGAGCTGTCCAAGGCGCTGGCCGAGGCACTCTTTGGTGATGAAAGCCTCATGATCCGCATTGATATGTCGGAATATATGGAAAAGCATAGTGTTTCGCGCCTTGTGGGCTCGCCTCCGGGGTATGTGGGCTATGATGAAGGGGGCCAGCTTACTGAGAAGGTTCGCCGCAAGCCTTATTCGGTCATTCTCTTTGATGAGATTGAAAAAGCCCATCCCGATGTGTTCAATATGCTCCTGCAGATTCTGGACGACGGACGGCTCACCGATTCCACAGGCCGTGTTGTGAACTTCAGAAATACGGTCATCATCAT
The DNA here is from genome assembly GCA_022702935.2 of Bacillota bacterium. Taxonomy (GTDB): domain Bacteria; phylum Bacillota; class Clostridia; order DSM-8532; family DSM-8532; genus DTU059. Next base: position 68,753 of record JAKIML020000075.1, read on the forward strand.
GACCTCCAATGTGGGCGGCCGTGATATTGTGGAACCCAAGCGCCTGGGCTTCGGCTCCATGGAGGAGAATGCGGCCAGGGATTATGAGGATATGAAGAAGAATGTGATGAGCGAGCTTAAGAAGACTTTCCGTCCCGAGTTCCTGAACCGTGTGGACGAAATCATTGTCTTCCATCCCTTGAGCCGTGACGAGATTAAGCAGATTGCAGAGCTCATGCTTTCGGAAACCGCTAAGCGTCTTAGCCAGAGCCACATTAAGGTGAGCTTTACCGAAGAGATAAAGGATTACCTGGCCGAAAAGGGCTATGACAAAATCTATGGTGCGAGACCTTTAAAGCGGGCCATCCAGGAACAGATCGAGGATAAGCTGGCCGAAGCCATTCTGGACGGACAGGTGAAGGAGGGTGACTCTGTAAGAGTGACCTATAAAGAGGATAAGATTGTTTTGGAACCTGTCACTTCCGAAGATACGGACACCAATTAATAAGCCTGTAGCTTAAGAAGAATAATTGCCTACAGTGTGTTAAAGGGCTCTGTTCGGAGCCCTTTTTCCATGGCTGGGCATCCCTGACAATAAAATGGGACGGCAGAAGAAATAGAGAGAGAAAACGCGAAATAAAGAGCAAATAAGTGAGCTAGAGAGATGTATTTTAATTTTAACGGATTTGAACCTTGACACCCTGAGAGTCTCTGTATTAAAATAGGTAACGCTGTGAGTTTTTACAGCGTTATTTTATGTCACGGGGCTTTTTTAAAGCCAGGGACGAATGAGTAAGCAAACGGGATAAAACCTGTAAAGCATATTTTAAAGGGAGGTTACCTCATGAAGACGTTTATGGCCAAGGCACAGGAAGTCGATAGAAAATGGTATGTTGTTGACGTTGAAGGTAAGGTTCTGGGCCGCGCCGCCAGTGAAGTTGCAAAGATTCTTCGTGGCAAGCACAAGCCTACTTATACCCCTCATGTTGACACCGGCGATTTTGTTATCGTTCTGAATGCCGATAAGGTAGTATTAACCGGAAAGAAATTGGATCAGAAGATGTACAGACGTCATACGGGTTACATTGGTCATTTAAAGGAAATTAAGTACAGACATTTCCTTCAGAACCAACCCGAGAAAGTTTTTGAGCTTGCTGTGAAGAGAATGCTTCCCGGCAACAGCCTCGGACGCGCAATGTTCAGAAAGCTTAAGGTTTATGCAGGCAACAAGCACGAGCATCAGGCTCAGAAGCCCGAAGTGCTTGAGCTCAACATTTAATCGAGGGGAGGATATATAAATGGCAAAGGTACAGTATTACGGTACAGGTAGAAGAAAGAAGTCCGTTGCACGGTGCAGACTGGTACCCGGAAACGGCAACATCGTTATAAATGACAGACCCATTGACGATTATTTTGGTCTTGAGACCCTCAAGGTTATCTGCAAGCAGCCCCTCGTTCTCACCGAGACCATTGGCAAGTTCAATGTATTGGTAAATGTAAGAGGCGGTGGCTTCACAGGCCAGGCCGGTGCCATTCGTCATGGTATTGCCAGAGCCCTGTTGAAGGTTGAGGACAGCTTCAGAGCTCCTCTCAAGAAGGCAGGTTTCCTGACCCGCGACCCGAGAATGAAGGAAAGAAAGAAGTACGGCTTGAAGAAGGCTCGTCGCGCTCCTCAGTTCTCCAAGCGTTAATCTCAAAGAAAATCAGAGCCTATACAAACCTCAGAGACGTTATGTTTCTGGGGTTTTTTATATTATAAATGCTGGAGAAGCGCAACCGCAGGTGTGCGGTTTATTTTAATGTAAGGATTGTAAGATGATATAATAGTTGAAAAGATGTTACTATTGAATTACGGGTTGCCTATGGGCTGCCCATTGGGCACCGTATTAGGTGGACACATCGTGTCTCATATGCAAAAACAGGTTATTGCTCGCTCTGTGTCCTGTTTTTCATAGCCGTTTTTTGCTAATCTTTGCTTGGAGGTCATGGATTATGGATCAGCTTAAAGTAGGAAGCTTCATAAAAGAACTTCGAAAAGAAAAGAATCTCACACAGGAGCAGATGGCCGTGGCGTTTAATGTTTCCAGAAGGACAGTGTCCCGTTGGGAAACAGGAAGCAACATGCCGGACCTGGACATCCTCATTGAGATATCGGATTTCTTCGAAGTTGATCTCCGTGAAATTTTAGATGGAGAAAGGAAGAGCGAGAAAATGAATGAAGAAATGAAAGAAACGGTTATGAAGGTTGCTGAGTACAGTAATGCCGAAAAGCAGAGATTGGCCAAGGTAACACTTGCCTTTTTCATCCTTGGCATCATTTCAATTGCTATTAACCAGGGATTGAGATTCTTTGATTTGCCTCAAACATTCTGGGTCGGATTTATTGATGGCGTGACTGGCGGTCTCACATTGGGCGCAATGCTCTTTGGAATCCTTTATATTTCAGGAGCAATGACAAAGATCAAGGAGTTTAAGATGAGAATGAGTGGAGAAAAGAAGTGATTTTGTTCCATTTTCTTCACAAAACAATTACAATGGATTCAAGATAAGTATTACTTTTTTACAAGGAGATGGGCATATGGGTATATCAGTTATTCCTTATCTGTCATTCAACGGGAATTGTGAGGAGGCCGTCAATACTTATATTGATCTCTTTGGCGGAAAGATTCTCTTCATTTCCCGATGGGATGAGAAAAACTATGAACAGGAAAACCAGATCGGAAAAGTCATGCATGTGGAGTTTTTCGTGGGTGACACCCATATGAGCGGCGGCGACTCCTATGATTATTCAGATTCGAATAATGTGAAGCTGATGATTCATTTGGAATCGAAAGAGGACGCACTCCGCTGCATTGAAAAGCTGGTGGAAGGTGGTAAAGAGATTTCGCCGCTGCGGCCCCATCCCGAACCCGATGACAGCGGCATGGGAGCAATCATCAAGGATAAATTCGGGTATCTGTGGATTATCACCTGTGCAAATCCTGATTATCGCGCAAAAGAAAGTGACGGAAAATAAATGATTCCTCTTAAAATTTCAAAAGAAGCAGCCAAGCACTTCCTGGTGTCCTACCACAATCTGAACGGAACCCAGGGTTTTTCGGGCAGCGAAGGCGTGCTTCAATACTTCGGGCGTGTCAAAAGCATCCAGTATGACCCTCTGAATGTGGTGGGGAGAAATCCTGACTTGGTGCTGCAAAGCAAGGTGGAAGGCTATAAGCCTTCCATGCTCCACGCCCTGCTTTATGAGAAAAAGGCGCTGGTGGACGGCTTTGACAAGGAAATGTGCATCTATCTTGCTGAGGAGTTTCCCTTTTTCAGCCGGGTCAGAGCAGCGGCCGGGGAGCGCGTTAAACTCACATTGACCTATAGAAACCAGTTGGAAGCCTTGAATATCCTGGGTGAGGTCAGGGACCATATTTGCAGGAACGGAAAAACAGGTACCAAGGATATTTCCATAGGGAAGGTCGAACTTTCCGGATGGGGGCACAGCAAGCTGTCCAGTGCGGCCCTTGATTACTTATATAATATTGGTGAGCTCTGTGTCGTTGAAAAACGGGGGACTCAGAAATACTTTGATTTTACCGAGCGCGTCCTTCCTTCGAAAATATTGGAGCGGAATGATTTTGACAGCCAGGAGGATTTTATCGACTGGTATGTCAAGCGAAGAATCCGGAGTGTGGGCTTTTTATGGAACCGACGCGGGGGCGCCTGGCAGGGCCACTACCTTTCCGATACGGAGACCAGAACCAAGTCCCTCCAAAGATTATGTGATAAAGGCGAAATTACCCTGTTCCATATTGAGGGTATGGATTTTCCCTTCTATATGGCCACTGAAGATCAGAGCTTTTTGGAGACCAGGTCCCCTAAAAAGCAGGTGAAGATCCTGGCACCGTTGGACAATGTCCTTTGGGATCGGGACATGGTGACCAAAATCTTTGATTTTGAGTACAGTTGGGAGGTCTATCTCCCTGTCCATAAGCGAAAGTACGGCTATTATGTGCTTCCCGTCCTCAATGGCAATGATTTGGTGGCCCGGTTTGAGCCTGTCAAGGCCACTAAAGGCGAGCCTTTGACCATCAAGAACTGGTGGTGGGAGCCGGGAGTGAAGAAAACTGAGGCGCTCCTGGAAAGGACGGACCAGGCCTTAAAAGCCTTCGCCGGATATTTGTCGGTTCCCAGTCAAAAAACCTATCGGGATTTCCTGAAGTAAACCTCATAACATTGAATATGGGCTTGAGGCCTGGGTATGACATAGCATTAAACCCATGCGCAGCCAAAGGAGAAAATATGATAAAGCGGGTTATTAAAGGCATGGGGAAGATTTTTGCGCCCATTATGTCCACGACCATGCCTACCAGGAGATGGCCGAGATTATGGACAGCTATCTGAGCGGACTACCGTTATAAGCAGGATGAGGACAATTCTCAGCGATTAATGCCCGAGGGGTGTCCTTTTTTGCTGCTCAGGGAGGAAATGAAGCCTTGTCCGGTTTCAAAAATATTAGGAGGGATATGATATATCAATGGTTTAACAATTTTCTTGAATTCCGTACATATGTTCGGTATAATGAGTATTGTTGTAAAAACATGTATCTTAACCCGATTTAAAGGATTGAATAAGCCATGCTGGATAAAATTTTTATCAAAGGTGCCTGTGAGCACAATTTAAAGAATATCGATGTGGAGATTCCCCGTGATAAGCTCGTGGTCATTACGGGCTTAAGCGGCTCAGGGAAATCGTCCCTGGCCTTTGATACCATCTATGCCGAAGGGCAGCGGCGGTATGTGGAATCTCTTTCATCCTATGCCCGTCAATTCCTCGGGCTTATGGAGAAGCCCGATGTGGAATATATCGAAGGTCTGTCACCGGCCATTTCCATAGACCAGAAGACCACCACCCGTAATCCCCGTTCCACGGTGGGAACGGTGACCGAGATCTATGACTATTTCCGACTGCTCTTTGCCCGTATTGGTATGCCCCATTGCCCTGAGTGCGGCAAGCCCATTGCCCAACAGACAGTGGATCAGATGGTGGATGCGGTCATGACCCTGGAGGAAGGAACCAAGATCCAGGTTCTGGCTCCTGTCATTCGCGGCCGCAAGGGCGAGTATACCAAGCTGATACAGGATGCCAAGAAGAATGGTTATGTACGTATCCGCATTGACGGTGAGGTCATGGATATCAGTGATGACATCAAGTTGGACAAAAAGCGGAAGCATACCATTGAGATTGTGGTGGACAGGCTTATTGTGCGACCCGGCATCCAAAAGCGCCTCACCGATTCCATTGAAACCAGTCTGAACCTGGCAGGGGGGCTTTTGATCATTGATGTTATTGGCAAAGAGGAGATGATCTTCTCCCAGAATTTTGCCTGCTCGGATTGCGGCATCAGCGTTGAAGAGCTGACCCCCCGTATGTTTTCCTTCAACAATCCCTATGGCGCCTGCCCAAGCTGCAGCGGCTTAGGCTCCCTGCTTAAAATAGACCCGGATCTGGTGATACAGGATCGAACCAAGTCCCTGGCCGAGGGGGCCATCGCATCGGCAGGCTGGAACTTCACTAATGAGGATGCCTATAGCCGCATGTACCTGGATGCCCTGGCCAAGCACTACAACTTTGATGTCGATACGCCTGTAGAGCAGCTTCCCCAGGATATCATTGATAAGATTCTCTATGGAACTCAGGGCGAGAAGATTAAGGTGGAATACAATAAGGAATATGGCAGTGGCAGCTTCTTAACCGCTTTTGAGGGTGTGATCAACAGCATTGAAAGGCGGTACAGGGAAACAAAGTCCGACAGCATGAAGGAATACTATGAATCCTTTATGAGCAATATCCCCTGCCCCGATTGCGGCGGCAAGCGCCTTAAGCGGGAGAGCCTGGCCGTGACCGTGGGCGGGAAGAATATCCATGAGGTCAGCTCCATGTCGGTCAGCGAATGCCTGGCCTTCTTCCGTGAACTTAAGCTGAGCGATCGGGACAAAATGATTGCCGAGCAAATCCTTAAGGAAATCAATGCCCGCTTAGGCTTTTTAAAGGATGTAGGTCTGGATTACCTGACCCTGCATCGGGCTGCAGGCACCCTTTCGGGCGGCGAGGCTCAAAGAATACGCCTGGCCACACAGATCGGCTCGGGGCTCATGGGGGTTCTGTACATTCTGGATGAGCCCAGCATCGGGCTTCATCAGAGGGATAATGAACGGCTCCTGAACACCTTAAAGCGTCTTAAGGATATTGGCAATACCCTGCTGGTGGTGGAACACGACGAGGATACCATGTATGCCGCCGACCATATCATTGATATGGGGCCGGGCGCCGGCGAGCATGGGGGACAGATTATTGCCCAGGGGACCGTTGATGAAATCAAAGCCAACCCCAACTCCATTACAGGGCTGTATTTAAGCGGAGCCCGAAGAATTGAAGTGCCTGAGACCAGAAGGAAGAGCAATGGAAAATTCCTAAGGATTCTCGGTGCTAAGGAGAACAACCTGAAGGATGTGGATGTGGACATTCCGCTGGGGGTCTTTACCTGTGTAACCGGCGTATCGGGGTCGGGAAAGAGCTCCCTGGTCAATGAGATTCTTTATAAAAAGCTGGCCAACAAGCTCAACCGGGCCAAGACCAAGCCGGGGCATCACCGGGACATTCTGGGCCTGGAGCATTTGGATAAGGTTATTGACATTGACCAATCCCCCATTGGGCGGACCCCGCGCTCCAATCCGGCCACTTATACCGGGGTCTTTGATTTGATTCGCGACCTGTTTGCCAACACCGTGGATGCGAAAATGAAGGGCTATTCGGCCGGACGGTTCAGCTTCAATGTGAAGGGCGGACGGTGCGAGGCCTGCTCGGGGGACGGTATATTAAAGATTGAAATGCATTTCCTCCCCGATGTCTATGTACCCTGTGAGGTCTGTAAGGGCAAACGATATAACCGTGAGACCCTGGACGTGCATTATAAAGGAAAGAGTATTGCCGATGTTCTGGATATGACCGTGGAGGAGGCCTTGGGCTTCTTTGAGAATATCCCGCGCATCCAGCGCAAGATCCAGACCCTCTATGACGTGGGGCTGGGCTATATTCGGCTGGGGCAGCCCGCCACCACCCTTTCAGGGGGTGAGGCCCAGCGGGTTAAGCTGGCCACCGAGCTATCCAGACGCGCTACAGGAAAAACCATGTATATTCTGGATGAACCCACCACCGGTCTTCATATGGCCGATGTCCATAAGCTTATTGAGGTGCTTCAGAAGCTGGTGGACAGCGGAAACAGCCTTGTGGTCATCGAGCATAATCTGGATGTGATAAAAACAGCCGATTATATCATTGATCTGGGTCCCGAGGGCGGCGATAAGGGTGGAAAGATTGTGGCCATGGGAACCCCCGAGGAGGTTGCCCGGGTTAAGGGCTCCTATACGGGGCAATTCCTTAAGAAAATCCTTGGCTAATCGTCTTTAAATCTGGAATCGCTGGTTATGATTTTTGAATAAAGGGAATGTATTGGATATAATAGTATTCAATGCATCCCTTTTATCATTGGGGAAAGAATAGAGGAGAAAGCCATGAATCATATTAAACCGCCCATAGATCCTAAGCACGACAGCAAGCGCAGGTTCCTGCGCATAGCCGGGGTATCCCTTTTGACCCTGGGCATTATTCTTTTGATTATCGGATTGGTGGACTTTTTTTCGGCCTTCGGATCCTTTGGCGGGCCCAAGTATTTCTGGATTAATTTCATTGCCCTGCCCCTCATCTTTGTGGGGGCCTCCATGACATCCATGGGCTATATGGGGGCCATGGCCCGGTATACGGCACAGGAAAATGCGCCGGTGGCTTCCGATACCTTCAATTATCTGGCTGAGGAAACCAAGGGCGGCATCCGAACCATGGCCCGAGCCGTGAAGGAGGGCATGGAAGATAAGGGGACGATCATATGTCCGAACTGCCATAAGGACAATCCTTTGAATGCAGCCTTCTGTAATGGCTGCGGGGCATCCCTGACCCGGGAAATAGCCTGCCCCCAATGCGGCTGGAAAAACCCTGCAGGCTCCCGCTTCTGCAATGGCTGCGGCCAAAGCCTTGAGAACTGACGACTGTAACGGCCCTGAACCTTTGATGCGTACATAATGTAACCAAATAAAGGAGGAGCATATGATTCAAGTCAAAGACCAAGTCTACTATCTGGGCCTGAGAGATTGGGAACTGAAAGAATTCCACGGACATGAGCTGTCCACCCATCATGCATCCAGCTATAACTCCTATTTAATCAAGGACGAGAAGACCGTGCTTGTGGATACGGTTTGGGATCACCAGGCCGATGCCTTCCTGGAGATACTGGACAGGGAGGTCAATCTGGAAAAGATTGATTTTATTGTGGTTAACCATGCCGAGCCCGATCACGGCGGAACGTTGGGAAGAATCCTTGAACGACGGCCCGATCTGCCTATCTACTGCTCGACGAAGGGTGCCGAGATCATCCGCAGGCATTTTCACAAGGATTGGAACTTCAGGACGGTGAAAACCGGGGATACCATCAGTATTGGGCAGTGTGAGCTTCAGTTCGTGGACATGACCATGATCCACTGGCCCGACAGTATGATGACCTTTGTCAAGGGGCCCAATGTGCTCTTGTCCAATGACGCCTTTGGTCAGCACTATGCCGCAGCCTCCATCTTTGAGGACGAGGCCGATCCCTGCACTGTCTGGCAGGAGGCTGAGAAATACTACGGGTATATCCTTACACCCTTTGCACCGCTGATTAGGAAAAAGCTGGCCGAGGTTGTGGCCATGAAGCTTCCCATTGAGGTTATTGCGCCCAGCCATGGGGTCATTTGGCGGAAGGATCCCTTACGGATTGTAGAAAAATATGCCCAATGGGCAAACGATTATCATGAAGGTAGTGCCGTGGTGGTCTACGATACCATGTACAATGCCACCCGAAAAATGGCCGAGGCCATTGCCCGGGGCATCGAGTCCAAGGGTGTAAAATGCAAGGTCTTTAACAGCGCTGTGGCCGACAACAGCGATGTGGTCACCGAAATGTTCAAGGCCAGGGGCATTGTGGTGGGAAGCTGTACTGTCAATAATGGCTGTATGCGATCCATTGCCGACATGCTTGAAGAAATTCATGGGCATAAATTCAAGAATAAGATCGGGGCAGCCTTTGGAAGCTACGGCTGGAGCGGGGAAGCCCCCAAGAAGATTTATAAGGCCCTTGAGGAGGCCGGGCTGAAGATGTTTTCCGATCCGCAATCGGTGAAATACCAGCCCGAAACCCATGAAATTGAGGCCTGTGTTCAATTCGGACAAGATTTTGCCGATGCCATAAAGCAATCCTGACAGCCTGTTGGTCATTGCTGGAAAGAATGTTTCGGGCAATGATTTTATGGGTGAAGGGTCATAGGAAAGCATAATATTCCTTAAGCTGATATTGGTTGCCAACAAGGATGGTGGAAGCATGAAACTTAAAAAGAGCATAGCGTCTGTCATGATGGCCATTGTCTTAGCGCTCATGCTGCCCATGAGCGGCTGCCAGAGGCTGGCCCGGAGTACCGGTAAGGAGATTGATCCCAGGCAGGGAGAGGAAGTGGGAACACGCCCTAAGCCCCTTGCCGATCCCGGTGAGGAGGATGTGGGTTATCTCATCCCGATCTCGATCAACGAGGGCTTTACAACACTTTATGGTTATTGCGATAGCCAGGGGAATCTCATTATTGACTATCAGTTTGAGAAAGCTCAACCCTTTTATGAATGCGGCCTGGCTGTGGTCTCTGATTCAAATTTCAAATATGGTCTCATTGATAAAACGGGCAAATACGTGGTTGAACCTTCTTTTAGCTATATTGAATATTCTGAGGGCGTCTTTGTCTGCGGCAGCTTCTATAAGGGCTACGGCTCAAAAGTCTATGATTCAATAGGGCAGATGCTTTTTGAAAGTGATAGAAATGTTACCCATTCAGCGAGGGTCTGGCATACATCTACGAGAAGGGCTATGTGGACAAGAAGGGGAACCTGGTTATATCATTGCCCGATTATAAACGACTGTCCCATTTCAGAAATGGTATTGCCCTGGTGGGTAAGGATTATGGCGGACCAACCTACTATATTGACAAGCAGGGCAGGGATGTCACCGATATGGTATCCTCAGGACTCAGAATGTTCAAGGACGAGGAAACCAAATGCTTTGGCTTTATGAACGCCCAGGGTGAGGTGATTATACCCCCTCAGTTTGCCGGGGCCGAGCCCTTCCTGAACGGGTATGCCATTGTCAAGCCCAAGACCGACCAATGGTATGAGGGCTATGGGGTCATTGATACCCAGGGCCGATATGTCCTGGAACCCATCTACTGCGGCATATGGCGCCTGTCCAATGGTCTTGTGGCTGTGGGAGAGGCTTTCAGCCCCGATGACTACAGGCCCATGGATTATTTTGAATACGCTAAAAAGGCCCTGTTCACGTCCGATTTTAGTTATCAGACAGACTGGATCTTCCCTACGACAGAGGATTTTGATGAGAATGTGGTATGTGTCAATGACGAGGATTCGGTCTATTTCATGGATGCCCAGCTCAATCCGGCAGAGCACCTGCCCACCTTTAAGGGGAATGGTTCCTTCAAGGCGGATGGGGAACTGCTGAGAGGCCTATATAATGGCCTTATGACGGTGGCCGACAGGAATGGCAGAATACTTGCCAGGAGCGGTGAATGGATGGATCTGGGCGGGGGGCTCAAGGCGCAGAGATTAGTCAAGACACCCAATAAGCTTATATCCATAGAATACCCCGTCCTTTCAGGCCTTGGTGACAAGGCCTTTGAGGATGCGCTTAATCAGCTTATCTATGAGGCCATGTTAATTCCCGGCGACGAAGATATACAGGATACTGATGAATATGACGGCCTCAGCCTTAATGAGAGAATATTCAGCTTAAACCGTGTCAAGGATCTTATCCTTATCGATCAGACTGACTATGGCTATATGCTGGGCGCAGCCCATGGAATGTTCGCACGGTATACGGCTTATGTCGATCTTAAAAAGGCGGTGGTCTATACCCTGGATGACTTATTTAAAAAGGATAAGGACGTGTATGCCTATCTCAGTGATGTGGTAACGGCCCAAATGCTGGAGCGAAAAGAGATGGAAGGCTTCTGGGCGGATGAGATGACGATTACTCCCACCACCCCCTTTGCCATTACCGAGGAAGGGCTTGTTCTTTACTTCTGGTTATATGAGATTGGCCCCTATTCAGCGGGACTCCCCGAATTCCCGATCCCCTACGCCGATCTGATGGACTATATCGATACTGAAGGGGACTTCTGGAAGGCCTTTCACTAGAAGGACTATATCACACATTACTTCATCAGCAAAGAAACAGCCTGGACTTCCTGTCCAGGCTGATGTTTTTCATAATCTATTCGGGAAGATAGCCCTTTTCCACCGCTTTGTCGAGGAGGTCTGAAATATAGTTCCACAGCTCGGGTGCGCCATTGTTGATGCGGCTGTTCCGATTGACCACCTGAGCCTTGGTAATGCCATGCTCCTGCCAGGTTCCCCCTTTATTGAGGTAGTTGAGAAGCACGGGCTGGACACGATCCAAGGCAGCGGCGAACCGGGCCTCGGGGGTTTCCATAGCATCGAACTCCTCCCATAAAGCGCGCAGCTCCTTGCCCTGATCCTCGGGCAGCAGGCCGAAGATGCGGTCGGCGGCCTTTTGCTCCCGCTGAAGCTTGTCCTGGTTGGCGGCTGCGTCATAGCAGAAGGTATCCCCGGCATCGATCTCCACCAGGTCGTGGATAATGCACATTTTTATCACCTTTAATAAATCGATGGTGCTCTCTTTGGCATATTCGGAAAGCAGGAAGGCCATGAGGGCCAGATGCCAGGAATGCTCAGCATCGTTCTCACGGCGGGTGCCGTCATGGATTTTGGTTTGTCTGAATATATTCTTGGCCTTATCAACCTCGCAGATAAACTGTATCTGTTTTTCAAGTCTGGATTGATCCACGGAAAACATCTCCTTTCGTTAATTAACATCGACCCAAAGGGAAAAGGTTATGTATGCACTGTCAAGCCTGGGCATCCAAAAGCGCATCAAGGTGGTCAATAAGCGTGTCCAACGCTTCAAGAATCTCGGATGAGGTGGTCCCCGACAGGGTCAGGAGCCTGTCCAGGTCCTCAGAAAAGTTTTCGGGAAGCCTGGCGCATGTTTTTTGAGCCAAAGCCACAAGGCGCTTTTCTCCGGGATGGACCACCTCGTTATAGGCAAACACGATATCAAAATAGCTTGCCAGAAATGCTGCAATACGGTGGTTGATGCTCACTTTGTCCTGACGACCTATGGCTTTCTTGATTTGATCATAATAGGAAGGGAGCTTTCCCTTCAGAAGCTCACGGTTAATCTGAATAATGCGCTGCTTAAGGGTTTGGGGATAGGGGACGGTGTATTTGGCCTTAAGGGCGGAGAGACGTCCGTTTCTGTCAAAAAGGATTTTTGCGTTCAGAAGGTTGCCCCAAAAGCAGGTGGTAAAGCCGATGGAGGGCCGTTCCTCCACAAGAAGGCCATAAAGGTGTTCTTCGATCCAGGCAGCATCCCGATAAACCAGATCAATGGGCGTACCGCAGTTTAATATTCCGTCGTCCTCGGGTTCCCAATAACGATTATCCAGTTCAACATAGCGCATATGTTTTTCGGCGAGCCCCTGGCGGACTGCAAGAGGGACGGGGGCAGCAGAGTAAATATATACATCAAAGTCCGAGGCTTCATCAAAGGCGCCGGTTGCCGCCGAGCCTGCCAGAAGAATGGCTTCAACCTCGTTGATTTTGGCATAGTCCTCTGCAAGCGCTAAAAGGGCTTGATAGGAATCATTCATGAATATTAACTCCTTTGAATGAATTAACTTGACATTATCAGACTGGGATCTTTTTGTCAATGAAGACAGGGCCAGATTGAATTCTGAGTAAGGGAAGTTTATAATGAATCTTAGTCTCATTTTGGAAAAAGGGACATAGGGTATCAGGAATGATTGACCTGGCGCTTTGAGAAATAAAGGGCAGAGCTATGGAAAGCTCGTAAAAAAAGCAAAAAAAAAAGGCCAAACCACCGGGGGGTTAGGATTTAGTCTGGCCCAAACAATCAATTATTTGTTGCTGCAGTCCTATAATATCTTATTCGCCCGGCGGGGTAAATCATTCCCCTGTGTTTTAATAAAAATGAATGTCCCGAAAACTGCATGACGAATGGGTTACAGCCTTGCCGTAAAAATCGTTCGGCAAAATACTTGGATTTATTTATTACCCATGTCGCAATTTGGAGTAAAAAGAGGGAGTATGTCATGGAACAACGCGCGAGAGTGGAGATTACAGAGGCCCAACGCATTGTGGTTAAGGTAGGAACCTCCACACTGACCCATCAGAACGGAAAGATGAATCTGGCCAGAATGGATCGGCTGGCCCTGGCCATATCGGAGCTCATGAACGGGGACCGGGAGGTCATCCTTGTTTCTTCGGGTGCTATCGGTGTGGGCATGGGCAAGTTCAACCTGACCAGACGTCCTCTGGGCATGGGCATGAAGCAGGCCCTGGCTGCCGTAGGCCAGTGTGAGCTGATGAATATATACAGCCGCCTTTTCGCCACTTACAATCATACGGTGGCACAGATTCTGTTGACCAAAACCGATGTGGATGACGATCTCAGGCGCAAAAATGTAATGAATACCTTTAAGAGCCTTATGGAATTCGGGGTGCTGCCCATTGTCAATGAAAACGACTCGGTATCGGTGGACGAAATTAAAAGCATGATGATGTTCGGCGACAACGATACCCTGTCGGCAGTGGTGGCCAAGCTGGTTTCGGCCGATTTGCTGATTATTCTGTCGGATATCGACGGGCTCTATGATTCCAACCCCAAGGAGAATAAGGAAAGCAAGCTTATCTCAGTGGTTGAGAGACTGGATGACTCCATTCGGGAATGTGCCGGGGGAGCGGGCACCAAGCGGGGCACCGGGGGCATGGTGACCAAGCTGCATGCCGCCGAGATTGCCACAAAGGCAGGGGTTAACATGATTATTGCCAATGGCAGTGATCCCATGATCCTGCTGGATATTCTTGAGGGCAAAGATATTGGAACACTTTTTATCAGACAATAAATAACCCTGAAACGTAATTTGGGACGATATTCTGTGCCGTTCGGCTTAAGAAATCGTCCCAAAACGTTATTGTTTCACGATTCAGTGATACCCACAGGAAACAGCCTTTGGCTATTCCTGCTCATTAAGCATTTACCTTGTCCTTCAGAGCCTTACCAGCCTTGAAAACAGGTGCCTTGGAAGCGGGAATGGTGATGGTTTCCTTGGTCTGAGGATTGCGACCCTTTCTGGCAGCTCTGTTCTTTGTTTCAAAGGTACCAAAGCCAACGAGAACAACCTTTTCACCGTTGGACAGAGATTCTTCGATGACCGAAACGAGGGCATCAATAGCGGCCTCGCTGTCTTTCTTTGTAAGGCCGGATTGCTGTGCTACAGCACTGATGAGATCGGCTTTGTTCATTAGGATTACCTCCTGCACGAAATTTCGTCAATCATTTTATAACGGAACTGGCATAAAGTCAAGCATACAGGCGTTTTTCCCGCAAAAAATTCCGTTACGATTTGATTATGCCAATAAAACAGTATATAATACATTTGCATAGTTTTACCCACGAAATCTTACGGAGGAGTCATGAATGGCAGGCCTCTATTTCTATGTCCCTCGGGCAAAGATCAAGGATATTGTTGACTGCGGTCTGAAATTATCGGAATGGTACGACCGGGAGATACTGCTGCCCGGCCAGAGGGAGCGGTCAAGGGCCATTAGAATGCTGATGAATCCGAGAGATGATGCGGATAAAATGAAGAACCCCAACTATCAATGCCTAAGGCTTGAGGTCAATCTGGACTATTGCACGGTGGGGGAGGCCGCCCTCTATCAGATGGGATTAAAAGAGCCCCATCTCATGGAATGCTATCTGAAAGGCCTAATCCCATTTTCGGAATACCGCTTTGGAACCTTCCGGAATCCCGAGGTTCTGGTCATGACCTCGGTTCTGCCCGAGTGCATTGAGGTTATGGGTAAGGCCATGGACATTCCCATTCTCTATGAGAACTCCACCACATTGTATCTCAATAATATTATTGAGAAGCATGAGGAGACCTATAAGGATTCAGGTAATCATCTGCTCTATGCCCATTATGCTTTGCTGGAGTCCTTAGGCAGAGTGAAACGGTTTGAGGATCAGGAGAAGGGCTATGTCATATTCTTTAACAATGACAGCTCCGGGTATATTGTCCTAAGGATTCCCGAGGAGGCGAAGTCCATTGACCCATAAAGATACCAGCAAAGAAATGCTGGCCATTTTACAGAAGGCCTCGGGGAATTATGTATCGGGGGAGTACTTAAGCCAGTGCCTGGGTATTACCCGCGCAGCCATATGGAAGAGGATGGCGGTATTGAAAAAAGAGGGCTTTGTCATTGAGGCCTCTACGCGCAAAGGCTACCGCTTATGTGAGCAGACCCGACCCTATGGCAGGCTTTCGGTGCAGCAGGGGCTTGTCACCCGTTCCTTTGGCAGGGAGCTTAAGTTTTTAGAAACGGTGGATTCCACCAACAATTATCTCAAACAGATGGCTTATGAAGGAGCTCCTGAAGGAACAGTGGTTCTTGCCGATGAGCAGACTGCAGGCCGGGGCCGTTTGGGAAGAAGCTTTTTATCCAGCCCGGGAAAAGGCATCTGGATGTCCTTGCTCCTCAGGCCCGAGCTTCACCCCAGCCAGGTTCATTCCCTGACTTTGGCGGCATCAGTGGCCGTGGCAAGGGTTTTAGAGCCCTTAAACATTCCGGGGTGCGGCATAAAATGGCCCAATGACATTCTCATTGGCGGCAAAAAGGTCTGTGGTATTCTCACTGAGATGTCGGCCGAGATGGATCGGGTAGCATGGGTTATCATTGGCATAGGGCTGAATGTCAACCACACTGCCCAGGATTTCCCCGAAGACCTTAAGGAACTTGCCACCTCCCTCTACTTAAGCCGGGGAATAGATGAATTTTTGGAGCGAAGCAGCCTGGCGGCGAATATGATAAATCAATTGGAAGAGATTTACCTCAATTATTTGGAAAAGGGCTCTTCCTGGGTTGTAGAACAATGGAAAAAATATAATCTTACCCTGGGAAAGCGTGTCCGCCTTATTTCCACAGCAGGAGAAATGGTGGGATGCGCAGAGGATTTGCTTCCTGACGGCAGACTGATACTTGTTGACGATAGCCGACAGAGGCATGAAGTTTTATCAGGAGAGATTTCACTCAGAGAGCTTTAAATAACAAAGATTATGAAAAGCTTAATGGTTGAGAATAAACGGAGGTTTTTATGGAACAGCAAAATCCCAATACACAGAACAATCAACCCCACAATCAAGCCAATACAGCCCATGCAGGCGGGCAGGACCAGAGAAACGAAAGCAATCGCGCTATGCACCAGCAAAAGTCCAATCAGGACAGAAAACCGGGCCAGGACAACAGAAATGGGGGCCGGGATAAGAATAACAGACCCAATGACAGAAACCGGGGACAGAAGGATAACCGGTATCCTCAGAAGACCAGGGATCAGAAGACCAATGAGCGCCCCAAGGATAATGCACCGGCTCAAAGGGCTCAACAAAACGCAAACAATGCACCCTCCCATGGTGCTAACCACCAGAACAGGCCTTCCAAGTCTGCCCATCATGGGGAATCCAGACAGATTAAGGCCAAGCGCGTAGAAACCCTGGAAGACATCAAGGCCGATATCGAAAGAGTGGAAAAGGATATCCAGTTGGAAATCAAACAGATTCGTGCCATTAAGCTGGGTCTGTGATAGGACGGTAGGGCGTTATGCTGCTAGTTATTGATGTGGGCAATACCAGTAGTACCATAGGGATTTATCGCGGAGAAACCCTCATAGGTCATTGGCGCATGTCCAATGCCAAGGAGCGCACCTCGGATGAGACAGGCATGTTTCTCATGTCCATCTTGAATTATGTGGACATCAAACCCCAGGAAATAAAGGATGTCATCATATGCTCGGTGGTTCCCCCCGCTATTCATTCCCTGGTCAACGCCATTAAAAAGTATTTTCGTAAGCCGCCCATTCTTGTTGATATTGGGATTAAGACCGGAATTAATATCAAGTACGAAAACCCGCGGGAGGTAGGGGCTGACAAAATCGTCAATGCGGTAGGTGCCTTAAAGCTCTATGGCGGACCTGTCATCATTGTGGATTTTGGTACAGCAACCACCTTCTGCGCTGTCAGCTCCAAGCGGGATTATCTCGGCGGCATTATTTGTCCCGGCATAAAGATCTCCGCCGAAGCTCTGTTTGAAAAGGCCTCCAAACTTCCCCGCATAGAAATTGCCAAACCCAGGCATATTATTGGAAGAAATACGGTAGGAAGTATGCAATCGGGTATTCTCTACGGGTTCACAGGCCAGGTGGACTACATTGTGTCCCTGATGAAAAAGGAAATGGGTGAGGAGGGGATTAAGGTTGTCGCTACAGGCGGCATGGCTAAGCTCATTGCCTCCGAATCCAAAACCATTGATGTGGTCAACCCTCTCTTGACGCTGGAAGGCCTGAGAGCCATCTATGACCTGAATTCAGGGTCTTAGAAACCATGTGTCCCAACCCCTGGAAAAATTAAAGATTGAAGAGAATTAGTGAGAAACAGCGAGTATGAATGAGATAATCGAAGAAAAAGATATGATAATCAACAAAAAACAGACTTTTTATTGTTCATACTCATTTGATTCCCCTGGTAAAATTGTATAATATGATATTAGCACTCACCAAAGTTGAGTGCTAACAAGAAAAACAGCCCATAACGGGAAAAATATAAGGAGGGTGACATATGAATATTAAACCACTGGCAGACAGAGTTGTCATTAAAATGCTGGAGGCAGAAGAGACCACCAAGAGTGGTATTGTGCTGCCCGGTACTGCTAAAGAAAAGCCCCAGGTGGCAGAGGTCAAGGCTGTTGGCCCCGGCACCGAGGAAGTAAAAATGGAAGTTAAGGTTGGCGACAAGGTGCTCATCAGCAAATATGCCGGAACCGATGTAAAGATTGACGGTGAAGAATACACCATCGTTAAGCAAGGCGATATTCTTGCAATCGTAGAATAATAGGAGGATTAGGATATGGCAAAGGATATTAAGTTCGGTGAAGAGGCAAGAAGAGCCCTGGAAAGCGGCGTTAACAAGCTTGCCAACACCGTAAAAATCACATTGGGCCCCAAGGGCAGAAATGTAGTATTGGATAAGAAATTCGGGTCTCCCCTGATTACCAATGACGGTGTGACCATTGCCAAGGAAATCGAGTTGGAGGATCCTTTTGAAAATATGGGTGCTCAGCTTGTTAAGGAAGTTGCCACCAAGACCAATGACGTGGCCGGTGACGGTACCACCACCGCTACCCTTCTGGCTCAGGCCATCATTCGCGAAGGTCTTAAGAATGTGGCTGCCGGTGCCAACCCCATGATCCTTAAGAAGGGTATTCAGAAGGCTGTAGATGTAGCCGTCAAGGGAATTGAGGAGATTGCACAGAAGGTTAAGGGTAAGGAGGACATTGCCCGTGTTGCTTCTATCTCCGCCAATGACGACGATATCGGAGCTCTGATTGCCGAAGCCATGGAGAAGGTGACCAATGACGGCGTTATCACCGTTGAGGAATCCAAGACCATGGGAACCAGCCTTGAAATTGTTGAAGGTATGCAGTTCGATCGCGGCTATGTTTCCGCTTACATGGTTACCGATACCGAGAAAATGGAAGCCGTTCTCGATAATCCTTATATCCTGATTACCGACAAGAAGCTCTCCAATGTTCAGGAGCTCCTGCCCATCCTTGAGCAGATTGTTCAACAGGGCAAGAAGCTTGTTATCATTGCTGAGGATGTTGAAGGCGAAGCCCTTTCTACCCTCATTGTCAACAAGCTGCGCGGCACCTTCACCTGCGTTGCTGTGAAGGCTCCCGGCTTTGGTGACAGAAGAAAGGCTATGCTCCAGGATATCGCTATCCTGACCGGCGGTCAGGTTATCACCGAAGAGCTTGGTCTGGATCTTAAGGAAGCCACACTGGGTCAGCTCGGCCGTGCTGAAAAGGTTATCGTTCAGAAGGAGAACACCATTATTGTTGGCGGCAGCGGCGATGAAAAGCAGATTCGTGACAGAATTGCTTCCATCAAGGCTCAGATTGAGGAAACCACCTCTGACTTCGATAAGGAAAAGCTTCAGGAAAGACTCGCCAAGCTGTCCGGCGGCGTAGCTGTTATCCAGGTTGGTGCTGCTACCGAGACCGAAATGAAGGAGAAGAAGCTGCGTATCGAGGATGCTCTTGCTGCAACCCGTGCTGCTGTTGAGGAAGGTATTGTATCGGGTGGTGGAACCGCTCTGATCAATGTTATTCCTAAGGTTAAGGCCCTTATCAACGATCTGTCCGGTGACGAGAAGACCGGTGCCCAGATTATTGCCAAGGCCCTTGAGGAACCCGTAAGACAGATTGCTGCCAACGCTGGTCTTGAAGGCTCCGTCATCCTTGAGAAGGTAAGCACCAGTGAACTCGGTATTGGCTTTGACGCCCTCCATGAGAAGTATGTCAATATGATCGAAGCCGGTATCGTTGATCCTGCAAAGGTTACACGTTCTGCGCTGCAGAATGCCGCATCGGTTGCTTCCATGGTGCTCACCACCGAGAGCATCGTTGCCGACAAGCCCGAGAAACCCGATCCTGCTGCTGCAGCAGCCATGGGCGGCGGAATGGGCGGCATGATGTAATCATCAACGCTGATTCGTATAGAACGATATTTAAGGAGTTGTCCTTTGTGACAACTCCTTTTGCATGCCTGAAAAAGGAGAAGCTTTGATTTGAAAGGCTATGGTGTTATCATGGAGCATACTGTAAAATGAAAGAGGTAAATAAAATGCACATGATGGTAAAAATTATCCGTTAAAAACTTCTTCCAAATTTCTCATAATGTTAGTAAATAGAAAGTATTGGAGGAATGTGGTATGAAACAAACACTTAAGAGAATCATCAGTCTGATGATGGTCTGCCTGATGGTTCTGTCCATTGCCGCCTGCGGAAATTCTGTTCCCGCACAGCCCGGTCAAAGCGACGCTCCCGAATCAAGTACTCCCAGCGCCAGCAATTCTTCTACACCTGCGCCCGCTCAGAACGTTCAACTGGTTCTCTGGAGTATTGCCACTGAGAGCGATGCATTCCACAATGCCTACAACCAAGCCATTGCAGATTTTGAAAAGGCAAACCCCGGTGTAAAAATCGTTCATGAAACCTTTGAGAATGAATCCTACAAGACAAAGATTAAGTCTGCGGTTGCAGCCAACGAGCTCCCTGATCTGTTCTTTACCTGGGGCGGCGGCTTCTCCCAGTCCTTTGTTGAGTCCGGTAAGGTCCTCGCTATAGACAAATATTACACCGAGGAATATCAGGCTCAGCTTTCCAGAGCAGCGCTTGTCAATGCTACCTACGATGGTAAGCTCTATGGTGCTACATATACCACTCCCGTATCGGCTCTGTTCTACAACAGAAAGATGTTTGATCAGTACAATCTGAAGGCACCCACCACCTTTGAAGAACTGGTTAACGTATGCCAGACCTTCATTAACAATGGTATTACACCCATCGGTGTAAGTGTTAAGGATACCTGGGTGCTGGCCATGACCCACGACGCACTCACCCTGAAATCCGCAGGTCCTGAGAAGACCAAGAAGGCCATTACCAGAGGCGGACAGAGCTATAATGATCCCGACTTCCTGGCTTCTGCTACAAAGCTGAAGCAGCTTATTGACATGGGTGCTTACGTTGAAGGCGCTACCGGCTTGTCCAATGACGAAGCCAGCCAGTACTTCTACAATGGTACTGTTCCCATGTATATCACCGGAAGCTGGATGGCAGGTTCCATCATGACCGACTGTGAACATCCCGAAGACTATGATGTGGCTCCCATCCCCGTAATCAACGGCAATAACGCCAAGATTACCGACTTTATGGGCGGTGCTGCTGACACCATCATGGTTGCCGCTTCCACCAAGAATCCTGATGTTGCTGGAAAGGCTGTCTTTGAGTTGACCCGGAGCATCTCCAAGTATGCTTATCTGGATGGCGCTGGAGTTCCTGCCTGGGAAGTGGACTATGACGACAGCGCTGTTAATCCTATCACCGCTAAATTGGCTCAGTACGCTACCGGAGCAACCTCCTTCACCCTCTGGTTTGATACTCTGATGAATGCCAATGACGCAGGCGAATATCTGGCCTTGCTGCAGCAGCTCTATATTGGAAGCATCACACCTCAGGAATTTGTAGAAGCTATGGCTGAACAGCTTGGAAGCTGATAAAGCATGAGCAGTAGGATAAGATGATATAAAATGAAAACCTTCCAATGAAGAATGCTCTTTGGCGCAGGTATTCTTGGTAGGTTTTCATTTTTTAATAATACCCCGACGGATATGAGGTTTTCGAGGAGAGAATGGAATGGAAAAAGCAAGAAGCAATGTTGTTGCAATATGTCTCTTTATGCTTCCAGCCGCAGTCCTGTTCACGGTAATAATCATTGTACCGGTTATCATGTCCACCTATTACAGCTTGCTTAACTGGGATGGCATTACCAAGGGAACCTTTGTGGGTCTGGAGAATTTTGTTCAGTTGTTTAAGAGTAAAACGGCGGGTTTTCCTAAAACCTTGCTCAATGTGTCAGTGCTGGCGGGTTTGTCCATTGTGATACAGCTTCCCCTGGCCCTGTTCCTTGCCCTTGTTCTGGGTAAGGGAATCAAAGGCGAGGTCTTCTTCCTATCAGTGTTCTTCATCCCCGTCCTTCTTTCTACAACAGTTATAGGTCAATTATGGAGCAAAATCTATAATCCCGATTACGGAATTCTCAATGTGGCCCTGAGAGCCCTGGGACTGGATCATATGACCAAGGTATGGCTGGGGGATCAGAAAACGGCGCTGCTTGCGGTTTTCATCCCGATTCTATGGCAATATGTGGGTTACCACATGCTCATTATGTATGCGGGAATCAAATCCATCTCTCCCGAGCTGAGGGAGGCTGCCAGAATTGACGGCGCTACCGAGGGACAATTGGCTAGATATGTGACCATCCCTTTGCTTAAGCCTGTGTTAAGGACAAGTATTATATTCTCAGTCACCGGATCCCTCAAGGCCTTTGACCTTATCTACATACTGACCAACGGCGGACCCGCTCATGCCAGTGAAGTGCCCAGCACCCTCATGGTCTCCATGATCTTCAACAGAAACCGTTATGGCTTCGGAAGTGCCATTGCCGTTATGATTATCTTTTTGTGCTTCCTTATGGCTATCTTACTTAGGAAGCTCATAAGAACCGAGGAGGTGGTGTAGATGAAAAAGATCAAGAAAAGCCCTGCAAACATTCTTCTCTATGGCTTCCTAGCGCTGTGGACGGCAATCCAGATCTTCCCTTTGTATTGGATGCTGACCTTTTCGCTGAAGGACAACAATGAGATCTTTGGGGCCAATGTCATCGGACTTCCCCATGTTTGGAGATGGGAAAACTACACCTCGGTTTTAACCAGAGGAAAGGTGGGTACATATTTTCTTAACAGCGTTTTGGTGACGGGCGCCACCATTGCTCTTACCTCCATTATTGCCCTTATGGCCACCTATGCTCTGACGCGAATGATCTGGAAGGGCAGAAAGCTGGCCAACAACGTTGTCATGCTCGGGTTGACGGTACCCATCCATACCGCCATATTACCGATATTTATCATTTTAAGAAGCTTAAAAATGACCAACAGCTATCAGGCGTTGATTATTCCCTATACGGCCTTTGGTCTGGCCATGGCCATTATGATATGCAGCAGCCTGATGGAGGGTATACCCAGGGAATTGGAGGAAGCGGCATTTATTGACGGCTGCAGTATCTACGGCATCTTCGGTAGCATCATCCTGCCGCTCATGCGGCCTGCAATTGCCACTATCTCCATCTTCACCTACTTAACCGCTTGGAATGAGTTAATGTTTGCAACCATATTCATCAGTGATTCCAACTACCGTACCCTGACTGTGGGCATCCAGACCCTGTCGGGCAGCTATACCACCGACTGGGGTCCCATTGGTGCGGCGCTGGTGGTTGCAACATTCCCAACTCTCATTATATATGCCTTTATGAGCAATAAGATCCAGGAGAGTCTCGTAATTGGTGCAGTGAAAGGATAGGTGAACTTATTTTGTATTACCAGGAAGAGTACAAAGCAAAAGCCAGAGAGCTCGTCTCCAAAATGACGTTGGAGGAAAAGGTCAGCCAACTGACCTACCAGTCACCGGCCATTGAAAGACTGGGCATCCCTGCCTATAACTGGTGGAATGAAGCCCTCCATGGGGTTGCCCGGGCAGGTACCGCCACCAGCTTCCCCCAGGCCATTGCGTTGGCAGCCATGTTTGATGATGAATTCCTGCAGAAGATTGCCGATGCCATCGCCACCGAGGGCCGTGCCAAGTTCAATGAGAGCGCCAAGCATGGTGACAGGGATATCTATAAGGGAATAACCTTCTGGTCCCCCAACGTTAACATTTTCAGAGATCCCCGCTGGGGAAGAGGCCATGAAACCTATGGCGAGGATCCCTATCTGACCAGCCGTCTGGGGGTTGCCTTTGTCAAGGGGTTACAGGGTGAAGGAAAGTACTTAAAATCAGCAGCCTGTGCCAAGCATTTTGCGGTTCACAGCGGGCCCGAGCATTTGCGCCATGAATTTGATGCCATTGCCTCCCCCAAGGATATGTACGAAACCTACCTGCCCGCCTTCGAGGCCTGTGTCAAGGAGGCCCAGGTGGAATCGGTCATGGGGGCTTATAACAGAACCAACGGAGAGCCCTGCTGCGGCAGCTTCACGCTTTTGAAGGATATTCTCCGTGATAAATGGCAGTTTGACGGCCATGTGGTCTCGGATTGCTGGGCTATTAAGGACTTCCATATGAACCACCATGTGACCGCTACACCCGAGGAATCGGCCGCATTGGCCCTTAAGGCGGGCTGTGACTTGAATTGTGGCAATATGTATCTCTTCCTGTTGGAGGCCTATCATCAGGGCCTGGTCACTGAGGAGCAGATTACGACAGCGGTTGAGAGACTTTTCACCACCCGATTCAGACTGGGTCTCTTTGAAGAAACCGAGTATGACAAGATTCCCTACGAAAAAGTGGAATGCGCCGAGCACGTGGAGATGGCCATTGAAGCTGCCAGGAAGA
>JAKIML020000032.1 GCA_022702935.2 Bacillota bacterium
AGCGTCGTCTATGTCCCCCACAGTGATATAGTATTTGTTATCCGGACTGAAAAGAATTTTTTCAACAGCAATTCCCTTTGTCTCGGTATCACTCAGCAATTTGCCGTTCTTAATGCTGTAGCGTCTCAGGGTATATCCCTCACTTGCCATAAAGAGGGTTTCATCTTTGGCATCAAAAAAGATGTCTTTGACGGTTATATCCACAGAGAGAAATCTTAAAATTTCATCCAGGCTTTGAGTATCAAAGATCCCTACCGTATTATCATAGTACAGGCAGGCCAGATATTTTCCGTTATGACTGAGCTTCATGGATAAAGCATCAGCAGGGACTTCTTTTGTGACCTGGCCCTTTTCCAAGTCAATGATTCGGATGGAGGAGTAATCCCGTATAGCCACCCGGCGATTGTCGGGGAAAAAGGCCAAATCTGAAGGCATATCCTCCGATAAATCAGCCACAAGACTAAGATCCGATGTTCTGAATATCTTATCCTCCCCCCAAATGCCTTTCACATAGCAAAGGGACTTATCCGCACTGGGGATGACGAGCATGATTGAATCATCCAGGGAATACTGGTCAATAAGGTTCAAATTGGTTGCGTCATAGAGCGAAAGCATACCATCCTCAGAAACTGTAAAAAGCTTTTGATCCTTATCAACAAATGCGGCAAACTGGATGGACGCTTCACACATGACTGAAGCAAGCTGCTTTTGGTGCTCCACATCCCAAAGGATCAGCCTGTCGTAGGTATGGGAGAACAAGCGCTTTCCGTCAGAGGAATAGCCGGCCAGATTAACGGCTCCGTCATGCCCCTCCAAAGCAGCCAGATTCTCGTTTTTGACATACTTCAGTATGGATGCCTTGTTCGAGGATGCCAGAAGTATTTTATCTTCGGTCCAGCTAACCAGCGCGGGAGCATCGGAAAAGGTCATGCTATGTACCATACTGTCGGGCCGTTCCAGATCCCAGTATCTTAAGACCCCATCGGCAGCAACCGTAAGGAGAATGGGGCTGATATTATAATCATTGATAAAGGTATCATGATTAAAGGTCGCAATAACTTGGCCCTGACTAATGCTCACTACCTGGAGTGCCTTTTCGCTTATATAGAAGAAGTAATCCTCTTGATAGGAATGGGCCCGTAAATCCTTGATGGATAAGTCCTCGGAATCCTGAGAATAAAGATTCCTTCCACTGGAAATGTCAATGAAGTCCAGGGCGCAGGCTGATCCACCCTCACCTTTCGATATGACACCTAGGACGCCGTCATTGGATACGGCAAGACAGGCAATGCCCTCATGTTTTGCTCTGTGAATGCCCAAAAACTGTCCCTTGTAAAGATCAAAGGCATAGATATCGCCTTCTCTGTATGCAACCGCATACCGATCAAAGGAGCTGACAGTCAATGAACTTAGAAGAAAAGGCCCATCCTCAGTCTTGTTAACGGATAATGTCTTAAGTATCTCGCCCGTTCCCGCATCAAGAATGTATAAGGCGTCCTTGACGGCTATGATGCTGGTTTTGTCCTCGCTGAGGGCAAAGTCGGTAAAAAACTCATCACATTCCCACTTGATATCAAAGGAAGGAACCTCAAGGCATTGGATACTCTCATAGGTAGAGATAATCAAAGTCTCATCATCCACGAAAAATGCCTTATCCACATGGATGGGGTTATCAAGATCCTTGTATTGATACAGGAGCTGACCATTCTCCGCATCCCAGACAAAGAGATCAGCGTTGTAGGTTATGGTAACGAGTGTTTTGCCCCCAGGGCTTAAGGCCATGTATTTTACGGGATGTTTGTGATTTACCACCACATCAACGGTCATGCTCTGCTGGGGACGGTATACATAAAGCGCCTCACTTAAAGCATATTCGGCTTCCTCCACATAGGGACGATCAAGCTCCTCCCAGTTCTTGGGCAGGGCCTCCTTTGCCGCCAATACGGCCAGCATTCTGTCCCCTCTTTTCAGGAGTTCTTCAGATTTGCTGGCAAGAAAGAGGGATTGTCCTCTTAAGGTTTTATCCACCTGTTGTTTCAATTGCTCGGATTTTTGGGCGATCTCCTCGGATTTTTGCTTGATCAGGAGCGCCTGATAGGTGCTGAAGGATCCAAAGGCTAAAAAGAACAGGGCCAGGGATAAGGATACAGTGGCAACCCGCTTAATCATGCGCTCCTTGTGCCGCTGCTTCAGATCATCAAATCCGCAGCCTATGATGGGGGCCAAAAGTCTTAAAATCTCAGTCTTAAGCGTTTTCTTCATGGCCCCAAGGTTCTGCCCGCGAATATCGGCGGCCAGGGGCTCCACTTCAACCAAGACCTCGCTGACCTGACCGTCCGCACCGACCACCTTCTTCCTGGCAAACCGAAGGGGCTCAGGAAAGGATTCCTGGGGTTCACCCTCAATCAACAGTGCGAGAATACGGTCATGGCCATGGAGCTCGGCAAAGGTTTCTATTTCTTTGCGCACCCACTGAGAGTGGGGTGTTCTGGGCGAGCAAATAACAATCAGATACTCGGAGCTCTTAAGCGCCTGTTCAATGTTTTCTGCCAGGTTGGATGAGGTGGGAAGCTCCTCCCTGTCTCTGAAGACCCTGCCCAGCTTCTTTTTTCCGTACCTCTTGGCAACCGGACCGGGTATCCTATAGGTCTCCAGCATTTTGTGAAGCTTTTCTGCAATGGTTTTGTCGAGCTCAGAATGGCGATAACTGATAAAGGCGTCGAATTTAAGCGGATTCACTGAAATAACCCCCAAATAAATTAATGATAAATGTTATGAGAGAAGTCGTTTTTATCCGTCTATTGCCTATTACATAACCAGAGTAATCTCTATCATTTCAACCCTATTGTCTTTAAGGTGTACAATAAAAGTGACATATCCCGAATCCATATACTCGTAATAGTATGTGGATTCATTAAATCTATCGGGATTCGGCTTATCGTATAGTTCCAGGAGCCTTTCGACGGTATCCCCCACCTTTAATCCCCTTGGTGTTACATACTTATCATTGATAACCTTCAGGGAATAAAGCTCATCATCGGTATAAACAGCCTCTGTTCCATCCTCATAGCTGATAATGGACACCGTGAACTCTTCAAAGGTCTCGGCATCGATTTCAGAGTAAAGGATGTTCTGGGCGATAATGCTTTCCATTGCATCTCTCTTCTTGCCCAGTTCCAGGGTTTGATTGTCATAAATAAAGCTTAGGTCTTCATGGGTTACTTGATTTTTTGAAAGCGCCTTGTCCCCTTCGGGTTCATCTGCCGGGGTTGGGGCGGGTTCGTCAACATTCTCCGGAGTTGGGCTTGGTGTTACGGTTTCCACAGCCTCGGGGCTCTTTGTTGCCACTGGCTCCGGCATGGGGGTTTCCTCGGGCTCTTTGGAAGGAGCCACAGGAGAAGTTACTTCTGCGGGCGGGGGTGTCATGGATTCCTGATAAGCCTTTTGACCGCAGCCTCCCAGAAGAAAAATGATGAGCAGAACAAGGATATTCCTTAACAATTTCATAAAAACCTTTCCTATGGTCAAACAGGATATAAATTATTCCCTAAGTCCATAATCATGCCATTCTTTTTACTTTGAGGAAATAAGCTTATAACTTACTATTTAGTATAAACCACGGATAATGTAAAGACAATTTATGGATTAAACAAAAAAGCGATTATGGACTTAAACCATAACCGCCTATTGCGAAACTTAAGAATATTCAATCAAATACCCTGCAAATATCATTTATGTATGGTATGAATCTGCTTCATCAGCCCTTAACCGCACCGGCGGTCAAGCCCTCAACGAAGAACTTATTCCCGATAAAGAATACGATAAAGACCGGGATGAGGGCAGAGGCCGACGCTGCCATGATCATATTGTATTCAGTCAGGGACTCTTCCACAAAATTGGTCAGTGCCACGGGGATGGTATATTTTCTCCAATCCGAAAGGAAGACCAAGGGATCGAGATAGTTATTCCAGTTCCACAAAAAGACTATCATGGCCAGCGATGCCATGCTGGGCTTAGCCACCGGAACCATGATTTTGGCCCATATCTGGAATTCTCCTGCACCATCAATGACGGCTGCTTCCTTAAGCTCGTTGGGTATCTGCATGAAGCATTGGCGCATAAGGAAGGTACCGGTGATGGTAAAAAGGCCGGGCAGGATGAGCGGCAGATGCCCATTCATCAGATCCAGGGAGTTGAACATGACAAAGCGCGGGATCAATGTCACCTGGGTGGGAATCATCATGGTGGCCAAATAGATGAGGAAAACAACATTTCGGCCTCTGAAGTTGATCTTGGCAAAGGCATAGCCCGCCAGGGTACTGGTAAGCACCGCACCAGTCAAGTTAATAAACGCAATTTTCAGGGAATTAAAATAGGCAATCGAAAAGTGATAATCCACTGTGGCCTTACCGCCTATATTCCAAACCTTGATATAGTTGTCGGGATAAAAATACTCCGGAATCCACTTAATGGGAAGCTTCAAAACGTCAGCCGCAGTTTTCATGGAAGCCGAGAGCATCCAGACAAACGGAATGACCATAACAACAGCGATCGCCGCGATAATCAGGGTAAAAAAGCAACGAACAAGAGTCTTTTTTACCCAGTAATATGCCTTTGGATTTTTATCTTTACGCTTCATTATCCATCCCCTCCTATTGGTAGCTGACCCATTTTTTCTGACCACGCCATTGGATCAAGGTTGCCACCAGCAGCAACAGGAACAGTATCCATGCGATGGCAGAGGCATAGCCCATCCGATAGAAGGTAAAGGCCGTGGTATACATGTAATACACCAGAACCGTGGTGGAGGTACCGGGGCCTCCCCGGGTCATGATCTGTATGGGTGCAAAGACCTGGAATGAATTGATCAATGTTGTAATGGTCAGAAAGAAGGTGGTGGGTGTAAGCGCTGGAACGGTAATTCTAAAGAACTTGGTCATTTCGTTGGCACCGTCCACATCCGCCGCTTCATAGACATCCTGGGGCAAGCCCTGAATGGCCGCCGAGTATATGAGTACACAATAGCCCACGCCGCTCCATATGGCCATGATGATAATGGCGGGAAGCGCCCAATCATAGTCACCCAGCCACGCGGGCGGATTTTCCCAGCCCAAAGCCTTTACCGCCAGGGTAAAGGGCCCCCAGGGAGAGTACATCATAATCCATACAATGGCCACGGCCACAATATTGGAGATATAGGGCATAAAAATGGCTAATTTCATGGGAACCTTGGCATAGCAGTATTTTTCAAGAATAACCGCAATGACCAGGGCAAGAAAAATGGTAATGGGGACGACGGCCAGCGCATAGACCAGCGTATTTTTCAGGGATGAGAGGAACCACTCATCGGTCCACATCTCAATATAGTTTTTACCGTAATTAAAGGTCCAATTTCCTAATCCCCGGGTAAACTCCCAATCGGTGAAACTGATAAAAAGTGAGAATATCAGCGGGAATAACGTAAAACACAGCATCCCCATCAGATTGGGCAATATAAAGGCATATCCGGTAAGATCAGTTTTTACCTTTCTGCTTAATTTTATCTTCATATTTTACCGCCCCTAAAATGGATTTGATGGCCAAAAAATGCTCTTAAGGTTCTTTGTGTAATATCTTTGAGAATCATTCAGGAAGTTTTATGGGGCCTTTTATGGCCCCATAAAACTTAGTGTGCTTTTTGTCATCCGCTATTTCAGGAAGGAGTCAGCCTTTATCTTAGCATCTTTCAGCGCTGTGGCCGCATCCTGCTTATTGGTGTAGATAAGCTCCAGAGCGTCGTT
>JAKIML020000042.1 GCA_022702935.2 Bacillota bacterium
AAACCTACCAGAGGCCTTTCAGATCTCATTTCTTTCATACTAAGTTAACAGAGCCGATTTTTTTAGTAAAGAAAAACCAAAACAGAGGAGGAGAGCGGCACCCGGACAAATTCCTTAAAAATTCAAAAAAGCCGAGCTTGTCCACTTTTAAAGATCGAATAAAAATATACGAGTTTTTTCGACATATCAAAAGTCGGAAATATGGATATTTTGTCAATAAGAAAACCGCAATCTGCTTGTTGCAAATTGCGGTTTTCCGGGCTATATGAAATGTATTGTGTTCAAGTATTGTTGAAGGACGTATTTTTTGCTGTAAGTGTTGGAGAAACTGTTCTGTAACGGAGAAGTCTGCATCGGTATAAATAAAGCTTTTATAAATATTTACATCTGCTATTTTAGCTTTTTATCTTAAAAAGAATTTCATTTTTCATTCGTCAGTACCTCACTTACCTAAAAAATGAAAAACAATAACTGTATTACCTATATAGTTGTTACATTTTGCTGAAAGAAGTAAAAAGCCTTCCAGTTCAAAATATTATTCATCAGCAAAGTCATTAACCCTTTACTCAAAAAACAAAAACCTGCCGACAAGAAAGGGCAGGTTATGCACATAGTATTATGCGGCAGCCAGTCTAATCTATCATAGTGTAAAGGCACCTTATACCATTTAGCTTTGCGTCCCTGACTTTTGGCAGGTTTGCCCTTAGCACTGATAATTCAGTTTTGCAAAATAATTGCAAAAGTTATCAATTAAGTGAAATTTAGCTTATTCAGTACAAATTATTTAGACGAAAAACAATGAAAATTGTTCCGAGCTATTATTCTCCGCATTCACCGGCATGCTGGTGTTCATGGCAAACAGAACCGGTTGATTTCAGCTTACCTTGCAAATAGCTATTGACTGCTGTCTTGGCATCACCTGATGCTCCGGTGATAATCTCAATACCTTTTTCATTGAAGATGTCAACCGCGCCGCTGCCCATACCACCGGAAATGATGACGTTTACTCCTTTGTCATGCAGAAAAACGGGTAAAAATCCAGGTCTGTGCCCGGGATTTGGGATAAACTCCTGGCTTTTAATTTGATTATTTTCGGTCTCAAAGATTGTAAAACCCTCACAATGACCGAAATGCTCCGTTACCATTTTACCTTCACTTGCGACTGCGATTTTCATAAAAAAATTTCTCCTTTCAGTTTTTTTATTTTAGCTGACAGCCTGACTTAACACAGAATAAACATCCGGAATGTTTTTTGCCGCATTAACAGGCTTTAATGCCTTGTCTGTCCACGCATGCATGGTCTCACCGGTAGCTAAAAGCTTATTATTTGAAGCATTTATCACTTGATATGAAAAACACAAACGAACGCGGGAAATTTGTTTCAGGCTTGTGATAACCATGATTTCATCTTCATATCTTGCGGGACTTTTAAATTGGCAGTTCATTTCATACAAAGGAAGCAAAATGCCCTTCGCCTCAATGTTTGTATTGGAAATTCCGGCTTTTTTTAAAAAGTCCGTTCGTCCAGCTTCAAACCATACGGCATAGTTTGATGATGAATGATTCCCATCTGATCTGTTTCAGAATACCTTACTATAAATCTGGTTTCTGCATGCTTTTTGGCACTATACCTATTGCGGAAGCTCTTTGGTACAAGGGCGCCCAGCTCGGATCGATATTGTCCTTCATGATGGCGGTCACCACGCTGTCCCTGCCGTCCATGATCATGCTGCGCAAGGCTGTCAAGCCAAAACTTCTTGCATTATTTATTGCCATTTGCACTGCAGGCATAATTGTTGTCGGTTATCTGTTCAACATTTTTCAGGCATTCATCGTATAGGGGGGAATTTATTATGGCAAAGACATGGTATCCTGTTATTGACTATTTGACCTGCATCGAATGCGGCGCTTGCGTTTCAAAGTGTCCGCACGGCGTCTATGACACGGAAAAAGCTCCTTCACCGGTCGTAAAAAACCCCGAAGCCTGCATTGATCATTGCCACGGCTGCGGCAACCGCTGCCCGGCCGGGGCAATCACCTATGTGGGCGACGACACCGGCTGGACGCCGCCGAACGGCGGCTTGAAGGCCGGAGAAAACTGCTGTTCCGGTGGCTTAAATGAAGAATCGGGAAAAAAGGTTCTGGTAGAGTATCTGTATCTTGATTTGCAGGCCTGCGACCGCTGCATTGGAACGGACGATGCGCTTGACGAAGTTATGACAGTGCTTGAACCCGCTTTACAGCTTGCCGGCTATAAGGTTGAGTATAAAAAGATTGAAATTGAAACCGAGGAAATGGCAAAACAGCATAAATTTCTTTCCTCGCCGACAATTCGCGTAAACGGACAGGATATTTGCGTATCGGTCAAAGAAAATAATTGCGGCTGCTGCAGCGAAATCAGCGGTACCGATGTGGATTGCCGGGTGTTTGAATACAATGGGGAAACCTTTGAAGTTCCGCCAAAAGAGATGCTTGCTGATGCCATTCTAAAAACTGTGTTCGGGCATGAGGGAAGCGAGCGCTCCTGCGGCGGATATCAGTTGCCTGAAAATCTGAAGCATTTCTTTGAAGGAAAGAAAAACAAGAATTGTTCTTGCGGAGGTACCTGCTGTTAATGGAAATGCAGGGCAAAGCAATTATTAAACCTGTAGATGTCTGGAAGAATGGGGATACCGCAAAAGATTGAATTGTATTAATTGCAATTCATTTATTACATCCAAAGTCATGATGCCGCACCCTGCTTCTTCACCGTTTCAGCTTTCCGTCCTTGCATTTGAAGGCTTGCTTTTTTTCCTTAAAGATAGCAAAAGCAGCAGCAGGGGAACAACAATCTGAAAGGGGATGGAATAGTAAAGCCACACCTTTTCAGCCCAATTGAACATCTCAAGCACATTTTCATATACCCATATTGAAAGTACGACACAAAAGGTAGAGATCGCCCCGGTCAGTTTCCTGTAGTAGCCGATTCCCGCTATCTGACTTAATGCTTTTGCAGCTGCGTAAATGCAAACCGAAATTTTTACCCCTCCCCCGATCAGCAGGTTTATGTCTACGAGCGGTTCTACATTCAGACCTGGAATAAGCAGTGATGTCAAATGGGGGATAAAGGTAGAGCGAGCCATCAAATCACTTCCCAGAACAAATATATCTCTGAAAAATAATATAATTCCTAATAAGGTTGAAACTGCTGCCGATACAAACACAACTTTTTTTAGCTTTTCCTTTTTGTTTAAATGCGGAAACAGCATAAGGAAGGCAACCGTTTCCCCAAAGGGAAAAGTAATAAAGCTAAAAGCTGCATTGAGCACAGGTGTCATGCCGTTTTCCAGGATAGGGAGGAAAGCTGTGAAATCATGGACAGTGATGAGCGACAGGCTGATAATGAGAACTACTAAAGGTATCACAGGCACCAGCAGCTCGCTTAACCTTCCTATTACCTCAATTCCGCTGTTGATTGCATAAACCAAAATAACTGCAAAAAGCCCTATCACCACAACCATAGGCGTTTCTGGAAAAGTCACCGTGCAAATAAACTCGCCAAAATTCCTGAACACCAGGGAAGCCAAGTGGATAAAATACCATATATACAGTACGGCAAACATATTTCCAATAACTTTTCCCATTTTTTCCTTCAAAATATCTACCAGAGTTTTTGATGGGTTCAACGATGCTATAGCCGCATAAATCCCCATCAGCAAAGCACCACCTGTACCTCCAAGGAGAATGGCCAACCATGCGTCGTTTTTTGCTCCCTGTGCCGGAGCCAGTATTACAGTGCTTCCAAAAAGAAAGCCCGATAAAAGCAGAAACAGTTGAGTGCTTGATATCCGTGCTTTTTCCATTACTTCAAAACTCCAATCATCTTTAATACTGCTTCTATCCATTGGGAGGGGCCGGAAGGTCTTCTCCCTGCTGCTAGAAGCAAACTGACAGTCAGGCTTACTGCCATAAAGAAAATATATAGTGCAAATACCCTTGCCTGTTCTTTTTTTCGTATGAACCTTTGAAAGTTGTAAAAAATTAGAATAGTAAATACCGCTAAAACTATTATCATTATGTCATTCATCCTTTTTTACCGGACTTTTGACAATACCTGTCCGCATTATTTTTGCATCCACCTGAATGTCCGCCGGAAGCTTGCTGAAAATGTCATTCCAGTCCTTCTTTGCATTTTTCCAGTACTGCGGGTGGTATTTATGCACATACGCGCCGAAACCAAATATGTCGCTGGAATATTCTTTTTGCGTTTTCTCCAACGCCGTACTGATTTCTTTTTTTATTTCCTCTTCCAGAGTTTTCTCCAGAAAATACAGATTGTCCGGCGAGTCCAATGCGCCTTTTCCCTCGTATCCTCCCACATTGGCCTCAGTCTCCACCTTGACAGTGAGCATGGATGGTTCGCCGTTTTCAAATGCCACCTTGACTTTCCCTTTTGACCTTATGATTTCCATCGCTATTTTGCCCTCATCTGCAGGAACATTCACAACAGCACTTTTCACTTTATCTATTGCAAACAGGTACCCACGTGTTTCATATAGGTCCAGCCAGCCCGCCAGCTTTCCGTCCCTAAAAACGGCAGTGCCTTCTGTAATGACTTTTTTTTCTCCGGCCTTTGATATTTGTCCGATGGCAGGTTGCCTTCCGCTGCCGCCCATATCTTTAATCAAGTCAATCAACAGGATCCTCTTCACTGTTCCCCGTGAAACGGTGTTTTCTGCCGACCCTCGTATATACACGGCCGGTATGGAATCTATATCGGTTTCCATTTCAAGGATTTCCTTGGGGGTTACGCCTTTTGCCACAAGAACTGTCATTGAGTAGTCTATTTCATGGTTTCTCTGAAAAAAATCCAGGACTTCTTCTATGCCATCCTGCGAAAGCCTTTCACCAAGGATTAGAACCTGGGCTGTGCTTAAAAACAGCCTTTTGTCAACAATAGATAACATGCCTCTGACAGCGTCGAAAACTGTTTCTCCTTCATAGGACTCGATAAATACAGGCTTTGGCTGCGCACCTCCGCCTTTTCCCTTTCCGGAGGATGTGGATTGGATTGCGGCAGGTTCCACCACCTGGACGGTCAAAAGAACTTTGCCGTCTTCCGTCCGGTCCAGTCCCAAGCCCGCCACAATATTTATTTCAGTCAGGTCTCTGTTGTTCCAGCAACCGGTCAGCAGCAGGGGAAATACAAGCAAAAAGGCAATTCGTGCTATGCCGGTTCTTTTTATTCCCTTTCCGTACATCACGGTCTTGCTTTCACCTCCAGGCGTTTTGACCCTTTTGCACCTCCGGCATTTTCCTGACGCAATATCTTCGGCCTTGTCACCATAGCCCAGATGGGCACCACAATAAAAGAATCCTTGAGGTCGGAAGCCGTAAGCGGTGAAAAAGGCGCCATATAAGGAATACCAAAGGAACGCAGTCTGCAGAGGTGCGTAAAAACAGCCACAGCAACAAAGGAAATTCCAAGAAAGCCTAAGAAATTGGCCGCAGCCAGGAATGCAAAGCGAAGCAGCATGGTTGCCCGGATGAGCGGCGGGACAACAAAGCTGCAAATGGCCGTAATGGCTACGATAATCACCATCAGGTTGCTGGCAATTCCCGCCG
>JAKIML020000071.1 GCA_022702935.2 Bacillota bacterium
TAAGGTGGCCTATTTTTTTACCGGTATATGGTACAATTTTAGAGTAGCACTAACAATCAATAGTGAAGAGCGCAAGGTCATCATTGCCGAAGAAAGGGGGAGAATTATTGGCTTTATTGCTGGGGAGGTTGTGAGCTGCCATTTACCCATTTCCAGTATTCGCAAAGTTGGCTATATATCGGGCGCCTATGTCCTTCCAGAGTTTAGGGGGAAGGGAGTCATGAGGACACTGGAGAGTGAGATGGTAATGTTCTTTCAAGCTCTGGGCCTTAAGTATGCTGAGCTTAATTTCTTGTCCCGAAACCACATTGCCAGGAAGAGCTGGGAGGCCCTTGGCTATGAGGTATTCCGGGAACAGGCCCGTAAAAAATCTGAGAGCTTAGTAAAAGCTGGCTAAGCTTAAGCTCTGAAGGTTTGACTGCCGATTTGGTGAACGCAAGTTAAGGAGGATAAACGGATGAGAAAGATTTTATGTATTGTTTTATGCTTATTCTTATTGGCAGGCTGTAATCAGACCAGCAAAACCAATGATGAGAAGAAAGACTCTAAAAAGGGTATCTTGGATATCCTCAAAGAAGCGGATAAGGTCGTAGATGAGGAACTCCTGCCCAGCCAGGATGATTGGCCTGAAAGTAATGATGATTACACTCCTTGGGATGAGGATGAGCCCCAGACCAGTGAAGCACCCATTACACACATTTTTTGATGAAGCGGGGGATGAGGTTGAGGCCGTATTAGTTCCTGTCGAATACATCATTGACGAAGACAAGAATATTATTGCTGATGAGCAAAGAATATTCCTGCTGTTTGAATATGAAGAGCTAGGAATGAAAGAGGAGGTCGAGTCATTAGTCAGAATTGATATACCGGATCAGGAGATTTACCTGCTATCGACAATTGGTATCGGATACAAGGAAAATGGTATTATACGGAATCTGATCGTAAATGGCAAAAGTATAGAGCTTCCCTTTGTAACCCACACCGAGGAAAAAGAAGTTTGGACATTATCCGATAGCTACATATTCTTAAAAAGCCAAACCCCCTATGGCTCCAAGCT
Source organism: Bacillota bacterium (assembly GCA_022702935.2). Classification (GTDB taxonomy): domain Bacteria; phylum Bacillota; class Clostridia; order DSM-8532; family DSM-8532; genus DTU059. The sequence goes on from JAKIML020000071.1 coordinate 1,058, forward strand.
GGATATCATCGATATCAATACCCTGAGGAGTATGAACATCAATGATCTGATAAATGAATCGTCGATCTACAGATTTGATGTCAATGGACAGGTGCTTATTGTGGAAGCCAACGACACAAATCCATGGATGTATATCTCTCAAGAAGGCTATAAAATTTACGAGCTTGATTTGAGCGAAATTTTGCAATAGAACATGCCTGAAAAGGTTTGGACGGATTATTACTCTTCATGATTGTGATAGCCATCCCTTTTGTGCTATACCAATATCATGAAATAATCAGAAGGAGCAGAAAAGATGAAAATATCGGTTATTTTAGGACATCCCTATAACAAGAGCTTTAACCATGCAATAGCAGAAACTGTGCTGACCACACTTCAAAGCAATGGACATACGGTATTTTTCCATGATCTCTATCAGGAAAACTTTAACCCCTTGGTTTCTCCCGGTGAATTGGCTGGTGAGGGCTTTGAACCTGCCGTGCAAGCGCATCAGGAAGAAATTCGACAGGCTGATGGCATTGTTATAGTACATCCAAACTGGTGGGGGCAGCCTCCGGCGATTCTCAAAGGCTGGGTTGACAGAGTTCTGTGGAATAATGTTGCCTATGCCTTTGATGAGAATGATAATGGCGGGGGAGTACCTGAAGGATTGCTAAAAGTAAAATCTGCCCTTGTCTTTAATACATCCAATACGCCGGCAGAGCGGGAAGAAAAAGTTTTCGGCGACCCGTTGGATCGCATTTGGAAAAAATGTATCTTTGATTTCTGCGGTGTCAGGAATGTTTATCGGGTTATGTTCAGAGTGATAGCCGATAGCACCGAAGAAGAAAGGACACAATGGCTTAAAGAGGTTGAGCGAATCGTTAACAGATATTACCCCAGGGAATGAGGCCCGTGAGGTATTGTTTGCGGCAGAGTGGTTTTTTTGAGGTGTGTATGGGACTGGATTTATTCGAACTCTTATTCGAAAGGCGTAATACGGTCTTAATTGGAAAAATCGAAAAACGAGAGAGGGAGAGTATTTATGCGTCAGAAACTGCTGGTAGTCACATTCATTATTGGTCTTGTGCTCATATTTGCTGGCTGTGGTAGAATGGCTGAAGAACAAGCCTATTCACCCGAGGAGCCCAAAACTAAGATGGAGACTCCTGTTTCTCCGGCCGAGCCAGAGAGCAAAAAGGTAGATGCTTTTAAGGCGTTTGAAACTCAATACCCTGAGGAAGAGATTATCTATTCGGCTAGGGTTGACTTGGATGGCGATAGCACCATAGAGAATATCATCATTACAGGCGCTGACCAGGAGATCCGTGTATGGTTCTATAGAAGCGGCTGGGAGGAAGTATACACGCTATCGGGCAATACGTATCAGGAGGCAATGATTCTGGACAGAGGCAAGGAAAAGCACCTGGCCATCTTCAGCGAGTATCCGCCAAACAATACGTATGTAAATGTTTTTAGAATAGATAAGGAAAAGCTCGTTCATGTTTTTGAAACCTTTGCCGATTGGGAGCTCTTTGTGATACCGCGAGGCTTCAGCCTCAGGTATAAGAGTTACCAGAATGACGACGGCTGGGTGATTGCCAACTACGATTATGTGTGGGACGAACAAAGCAAATTGTATATCGATGCGAACTAATGATTCCGCAGAAAGAAAAGGATACATACTATGAGAATGATTTTAAAAGGGTTCAGATTTGGCTTTCTGTTACAAATCGCCATAGGCCCTGTCTTTCTCTTTGTCTTAAAGACAGCAACCGAGTCGGGCATACTTGCGGCGGAGGCCGCTGTCATAGGCGTAACGCTTGTTGATGCACTTTTCGTCACCCTCGCTATTTTGGGCATAGGAAAGATTATTGATAAGCCTGGATATAAATATGCAATGAAGCTGTTTGGTGCCGCCGTCCTCTTTTATTTTGGGCTGGGCACAATCCTGGGGGTGTTCAATATTTACATTATCCCGGGATTAAGCGGGGTGATAAACTCTGCCAGGATCACCAATGCTTTTATTTTCAGTGTTGTTTTGACTTCATCCAGCCCGTTGACAATCCTGTTTTGGACGGGGGTGTTTGCGTCTAAAATGGCGGACGAAGGCTTTACAAAAACCGATATGAGGTTCTTCGGCATGGGCGCGGTTTTAACAACGCTGGTCTTTCTGGGAGTGGTGGCCTTTGTGGCTGGCTTGCTTAAGCCCTTTATGACAACCACCATTATCAGTATTCTGAATCTGATTGTCGGCTTTGTTCTCATAGGCTTCTCGGTAAAGATGCTATTAAAGAAGGTTGTATCGGGGAACTGACTGGTCTTAAAAAGGCTGGCCAACGCTACGGATATTGCTAAGACAGTGATTCATGCTTTCCTCTGCAAAAAAATGGGGTATAATAAAGTCAAGAGTAATACCAAAAGATAGATCCCATATCCTTTGGAGTAAGTGAGGACTTATTATGAAAGAAAATTCTGAGCTTCGGCTGGCCGTGCTGATAGATGCCGAAAACGTACCCTATAGCAATATAAAGGGTATCCTTGAGGAGATAGCCAAGTACGGAATTCCTACCATCAAACGTATTTATGGGGACTGGACAAAGCCCAATGTTTCGGGCTGGAAGAATGTCCTGCTGGAGAATGCCATCACACCCATACAGCAATATAGCTATACCTATGGTAAGAATTCCTCGGATTCAGCCATGATCATCGATGCCATGGACATTTTGTACTCGGGAAAGGTTGAGGGATTCTGCATTGTTTCCAGCGACAGTGATTTTACCCGACTGGTCATTCGTTTGCGTGAAGCAGGTATGAAGGTCTTTGGCATAGGGGAGAGGAAAACCCCCAACCCGTTCATTGTGGCCTGTGACAAGTTTACCTACCTGGAAATTATCAATAATATTCCCAATCAACCCGTCGAATCTGGGGAGCCTCAAAAGGAAAGCGGTATCAAGAAACCCAACAAGACCCCTATCAGCAAAATTGGAGACGATGTTATCAACCTTATTGCATCCTCCATATCGGACGTTGCCGATGAAAATGGATGGGCCTTCCTGGCTGATGTGGGCAATCTGATTCAAAAGAAGCAGCCTGACTTTGACGCCCGAAATTTTGGCTTTGCCAAGCTGACGCCCTTAATCAAAACCCTGAAATGCTTTGAGATTGATGAAAGGGAATCCAACAACAGCCGCATTAAGCATATTTATGTTCGAAACAAGGATGGCTTCCCAACTGATCACCACCCCAAAAAACGCAACGAGGATAAACGGTAATTCATTGGGAGGATGCAGCCATGTGGCTTGTCTACGTCATCATAGGACTCCTGCTGGCCCTTTTTCTTATATGCTCTTATTTTTATCATCTGGCTGTCAGCACTTCAAAGAAACGCTTCTTAAGTGGGAATGAGGATCTTCCTGAGTCCTTCAGCGGCGGGATTTATGCTTTAGGCAAAGAATGGCTCGATAAAGCTCCAAAAGAAGAATTAACTTTAAAAAGCCACGATGGTTTGACCCTGAAGGCGCTTTTTATCCCGTCGCCGCAAACCAACCAGAGGGTCTTTGTGGTTCTGGCCCATGGCTATACCAGCAAAGGGCTGGATATGGGCGTTGAGGCTAAATTCTACAATGAGGAATTGGGCTTCAATGTATTGGCGCCCGATGACAGGGGGCATGGCAAGAGTGAGGGCCACTATATTGGCTTTGGCTGGCATGATCGGCTGGATTATCTGAACTGGATCCAATATCTCATAAAAACCTTCGGACAAGACATCAAAATCCTCCTTCACGGCATCTCCATGGGAGGAGCAACGGTTCTTATGCTCAGCGGAGAAAAGCTGCCTTCCAATGTAAAAGCCATTGTATCCGACTGCGCTTATACCTCTGCCCGGGATATTCTTGCTTATCAGCTTAAGAGGATGTATGGGCTTCCGCCCTTTCCCATTCTGTCCTTAACCAGCCTATTGACCCGGATTCGAGCAGGGTACACCTTTCATGAAGCATCGGCCTTGGAACAGGTTAAAAAGGCCACGGTGCCCATATTATTCATCCATGGCAGGGAGGATTCCTTTGTTCCCTTTGACATGGTCCATGCGCTTTACAAGGCCTGTGCCTCGGAGAAAATGCTTTTGGAGGTTGAGGGGGCAGGGCACGGGGAATCCCTGAGCAAGGATAATGAGAATTATCGCAGGACGGTAAAGGCCTTTATTGGAAAATATCTGTAAAAAGTCTTGACTAAATTCCAGAGTATGGACAGAATATATCCATTGAGTTATAATTTGTAAATGTCAACAGAACAGGTAATTGCGCGTTAAGTGTCAGAGAATGGGAGTAGAGTCTCTGAACGAAGAGCTTAAAAAGCTCGCGGTGCGATTACCGCATCCACTGTTACTAAATCTTCTTTCCCTATAATGGCAGGATAGTAGCAGAATGGATTATGTAGAGAAAGGAGATTGAAAATGAAGAACTCATCCAAGCAACTCGCCCGACTCACGCAAACCGCTCT
>JAKIML020000119.1 GCA_022702935.2 Bacillota bacterium
AATGCCGAGGTGCTGAAAGCCGCATCATTAATGCCGCCGCAGATTTCGGCTCTGGCACAGCGTCTGGGTGAACCCTTTGAGGGCATCCACCATGTCGATGAGATGGCTGACAGAATTCAATGTCTTAAGGAGGGAGCAAGCCTATGAAGGGTTTATTAAACTATGTTGAAGGCAATTCGGTGCTCCACCGGATGAATCCCTTAAGCAAGCTGATTATCGCGCTTTTGATCAGTGTTTCATGCTTTTTATGCAAGGGGCATTTGTTCCTGCTTGGTGTTATTCTGGTCAATCTGGCCCTTGCAGCCGTGGGTGGAATCTTTAACCGGGCCCTGGGCCTTTTAAAAACCCTGATAAAGCTTTCCATTGTGCTCTTCTTACTCCAGGTGTTCTTTATCCGGGACGGCAATATCCTGTTGAGACTCCCGTTGAATATCTATATTACCGATATGGGGCTGTCGTTTTCCCTGCTCCTGGTGCTCAGGCTCATGGGTGCCACCATGCCCCTGACCCTCATGCTTTCCCTGACCCAGATGAATGATCTGTCCAATGTGATGGTGGAGAAGCTGGGCATCCCCTATAAATATGTTTTTGTGCTCATTACAGCCATCCGGTTTATTCCCGTGTTCATGAACGACATGCAGGCCATCATGGAGGCCCAGACAGCCCGGGGCGTGGAGTTTGACACCAGGAACATATTCAAGAAAATCGGACTGATTCTGCCCCTCTGTGTTCCCCTTCTGGTATCGTCAGTGAAGCGTATTGAATACGGTGCCCTTTCGGCAGAGCTGAGAGGCTTTCACCACAGAAAGAAGAACAGCGGCTACAAGCAATATGGATTCAAGGTTCAGGATATTGGAGGATTGGCGCTGTTTACGCTGCTTCTGGTGGCTTCAGTTTTCCTGTAAATTAAAATGGTAAAAGCGTTTAAGGGTCAAGGTCATGAGGGGATTCCCTCATGTGCCTTGGCCCTTTCCAGCATTAAGCGGATGCGGTTAATCTGATTGACCTCGCTGGCTCCGGGGTCATAGTCGATGGCCACAATATTGGCCTGGGGATACCTTTCCTTGATGCCTTTGAGCATACCCTTGCCCGTGATATGATTGGGAAGGCAGGCAAAGGGCTGCATGCAGACAATATGATGGGCTCCCGCCTCAATGAGCTCGGCCATCTCGGCCGTCAAAAGCCAGCCCTCGCCCGTATGATTGCCCAGGGACAGAAGTCCGTCCACAAGCCGGGCCATTTCATGGATATGGGCCGGGGGCGTATATCTTTGGCTCTCTTTCAGCGCTTCCCGCACATCGTTGCGGTATTCCTCCACAAACCGAATGAATAAATTGCCCAGCATCCGGGGCATGGGTTTGCCTGCCAGCATCCGGTAATCAATCTCTCTGCCCAGAGCGCAGTAGAGAAAGAAGTCCATGAGCCCCGGTACCACCAGCTCGGCGCCCAGGTCCTCAATGAACTCGGCCATGTGGTTGTTGGCGGTGGGATGGTACTTGACCAGGATCTCACCCACAAGTCCCACCCGGGGCTTGTTCTGCGAGACTGTTTCAATGGCCTCAAAATCCCTGACCATGCCTTTTAAATTCTCCCGGAAGCTTGATCTGTCCCCGGAGGCGAGACTTACCTTGCACCGGTTCATCCAGGACTGATAAACCCTTAGGGTCTCTCCTTTTACCCTTTCATAAGGCCTGGTCTGAAACAGGGCCTTCATAAGCAGATCCCCATAAAGCAAAGCCATAATCCCTTTTTTGATCAGAATAGGTGTCAGCTTGAAGCCCGGATGCTTCTCAAAGCCCGAGACATTCAGGGAGATGACGGGGATATTCTGAAAACCTGTGGCCGCAAGGGCTTTTTTGAGCAGGGGCAGATAGTTGCTGGCTCTGCAGGGGCCTCCCGTCTGGCTCATAATAACGGCGGTCCGGGAGAGATCATAGCGCCCCGACATGAGGGCCCTGAGGATCTGTCCAATGATAATGATGGACGGGTAACAGGAATCATTGTTCACATATTTTAAGCCCAGATCAATATCCTCTTTGGTGGCCTCCTTAAGAACCTCAAAATGATAGCCCTCGGAATGGGCTGCCGCCTCCACCAGTTCAAAATGAATGGGGGCCATCTGGGGGGCCAGAATGGTATGGGGCGCTTTTCGCATAGCCTTTGTGAAGACGGGGCGGGGTGGTCTGCGTTCCACTTTTTCAGGCAGGACGGGGGTGGGCCTTGTCCGCATGGCCGCATACAGGGAGCGCAGGCGAATGCGAATAGCCCCCAGATTGCTGACCTCGTCAATCTTAATCAGGGTATAGGTCTTGCCGCCTTTGGCCAGGATCTCCTGGGCCTGTTCGGCGGCAATGGAATCGGGGCCGCAGCCAAAGGAGTTGAGCTGAACCAGCTCCAGGCAGGGGGTTCGTGAGACCACATGTGCGGCCTCATAGAGCCTGGTATGATACATCCACTGATCCAATACCCTTAAGGGCCTCTCCACATGGCCCAGATGGGCCACAGAATCCTCGGTGAGCACTGCCAGGCCCAGGCCGGTGAGCAGGCTGGGAATGCCATGATGCACCTCGGGATCCAGATGATAGGGCCGGCCAGAAAGAACTATGCCCCGGTTGCCCGTGGACTTAAGCCAGGCCAGCACCTCCTCGCCCTTTTTCCGGATATCCTGCTTAAAGCGTTCATCCTCCTGCCAGGCCTTCTCGACGGCCTGCCTGATTTCAGCATAGGGGATGTCAAAGGGCTGAAGCTCCTCAAAAAGCCTCCGGGTCAATCGCTTTTTATCGTTATAGGGCAGAAAAGGATTGAGGAAACGGACATTATTCTCCCGAAGCACATCCATATTGGTCCGTATGACCTCGGCATAGCCCACCACCATGGGACAATTAAAATGATTGTCGGCCTGCTTGAACTCCCGGTGTTCATGGGGCAGGCAGGGATAGAAAATGTTCCTGACCCCTGCCTTAATCAGGGCGGCAATATGGCCGTGGACCAGCTTGGCCGGATAACAGGCCGTGTCCGAGGAGATGGTATCCATGCCCAGCTCATAAAGGCCCCGGCTGGAAACAGGGGAGAGAACCACCTTGAAGCCCAGTGCCGTGAAGAAGGTGAACCAGAAGGGGTAGTTTTCATACATGTTGAGTACCCGGGGAATCCCTATGACCCCACGATGGGCAAAATCCTCGTCCAGGGGACGGTAATCAAACAGACGTTTAAGCTTGTAATCGTACAGATTGGGAATCATCTGGCTCTTTTCCAGCCCGGCCCCCCTTTCACAGCGGTTTCCCGAGATATGCTTCTGGCCGTCACTGAAAATGTTGATGGTCAGAAGACAGTTGTTGGTGCAGCCCTGGCAGCGGGAGAGGGTGGTTTCAAAGGTAAAGGTCTTAAGCTCCCGAGCCGATATCAAGGCGCTCTTATGGCCCTGGGGGCATTGCTCCCTGGCCAGCAGGGCGGCGCCATAGGCTCCCATGAGGCCTGCGATATCGGGACGCACCACCTGTTTTCCTGTCATGCGTTCAAGGCTTCTTAAGACGGCGTCATTGAGGAAGGTTCCGCCCTGAACAATGATCTTGTCTCCCAAATCCGAGGGGTCCTTAATCTTAATCACCTTGTGGAGAGCGTTTTTTATGACTGAATAGCAAAGCCCTGCCGAGATATCACCCACCGACACGCCCTCCTTTTGCACCTGCTTGACCTTGGAGTTCATGAATACTGTGCAGCGGGAGCCCAGGTCGGCCGGCGCCCTGGCAAATAGCCCTTCCCGGACAAAATCCGCCATGGAGAGCCCCAGGGACTCGGCAAAGGTCTCGAGAAATGAACCGCAGCCCGAGGAGCAGGCCTCATTGAGCACCACACTTTCAATCAGGCCATCCCGCACCCGGATACATTTCATGTCCTGGCCGCCGATGTCCAGGATGAACTCCACCCCGGGCAGGAAATGCCGGGCGGCGGTGTAATGGGCCACCGTCTCCACTTCTCCCATATCACAATGGAGGGCTGATTTGACAAGCTGTTCCCCGTAGCCCGTGACGGCGCAATAGGCGATATGGGCATCCGAAGGCAGTTCGGTATAGATTCTTTCAAGCATCTTGACGGCTGAGCTTAAAGGGCTTCCCTGATTTCGGGCATACAGGGAAAAGAGTAGACGGGCATCATCATCAATTAAGACGGCCTTGCTGGTGGTGGAGCCTATATCCAGGCCCAGAAAGCATCTGCCGTGGTGGGATTTAAGATCCTTTTTCGGTACGCTGTTCTGGGTGTGGCGCTGAGTAAACTGCTGATATTCCTTATCATCCCTGAACAGGGGCTCCAAATGGCCGACTTCATATTTGAAAAGGCTTCTGTCGGTTTTAAGCCGCTTTTGAAGGCTTTGCAGGGTCAGAACCCGACCGGTGGATTGAGAGGCGAGGGCCGCGCCCATGGCCACATAGACCTGGGCCTTCTCGGGCACCACCATATCCTCATTCCTCAATCCAAGGGTTTCCTGAAACCGCCTGCGAAGCTGGGGCAGAAAATGGAGGGGGCCTCCGAGAAAGGCCACCTTTCCGGAAATCCTCCGTCCGCAGGACAGTCCTCCCACCGTTTGGTTGACCACTGCCTGGAGGATAGAGGCAGCAATATCCTCCTTGCGGGCACCCTCATTAAGAAGGGGCTGGATGTCGGTCTTGGCAAAGACTCCGCAGCGGGCGGCAATGGGATAGATGATTTGATGATGCTGAGCCAGTCTGTCCAGACCCAGAGCATCGGTATTCAGAAGGACGGCCATCTGGTCGATAAAGGCTCCCGTTCCCCCGGCACAGATGCCGTTCATGCGATGATCCACCCCCTTATCAAAGAAGGTGATTTTAGCGTCCTCGCCCCCCAGCTCAATGAGCACGTTGACACCCGGATTATAGCATTCAATGGCCTTGCATCCGGCTATAACCTCCTGGACGAAGGGAATATGCAGGGCTTCAGAAAGGGCCAGTCCCCCGGAACCAGTAAGGGCTGCGGTAATCCTTTGCTCCCCATAGATATTGACCAGCTCGTCCAAAAGGCTCTCTAAGGTTTTCCAGAGCTCCGAATGATGTCTTTGATATCGGTCACAGATTAATTCATTATTTTTATTGATAACAGCGATTTTTATAGTGGTGGAACCCACGTCTATACCTAAATGCAGGAGATCTTCCGCTGTGTGGTTCCTTATAAGCATGTTGGCATTCTTTCCTTTCTGGTCCGAATTGGATGACTAACCCTTTGGTCAGTTATCACCCAGTAGTATGACCAGAATGAAGGCATAGAAAACGGCGGGCCATTTCTCAGGGAAATAACCCGCCGTTGATTTCATGCTTTCAACAAGCTCTCTTCTTATGCCTTACCAGCCAATGGAGCACCTGGTAGCCTCTCTCGGAACAGCCCACACGGCCGCCGCCGGCGCAGGCACAGGCGCAGGCACAGCTACGGCTTCCGCCG
>JAKIML020000039.1 GCA_022702935.2 Bacillota bacterium
GGCCTCTGCCAGAATTTGGTTCAGCAGTTCATTCTTCTCTTCCAGTTGGGTTACCACATAGTCGGCAAAACGGTTCATTTCGGAAATGAGCTCTTCGGCATCCTCAATGACATTGATAAGGTCTTCCTTCTTTTCTTTTATGTCGGTACGATAGTCATGAAGACGGCTTTTTTCAGCCAGCATCAAGATAATGGCGAAAGCTACTAGTCCTGCTCCAATGAGGATAATGCAAGTGAAAAATACAGCCATGGTAGCACCTCAATCTTTTCCTTAGTAAATTCAAAAACTTATAATATGTAAAAATCCATTAGAGCCGTATGTCTATGGTGCGTCGTTCCTGGGGCAGGGTTCCCTTCTGCTGATTCTTCTCCTTTTCAGGATTTTCCTCATCCTTTTTCTTTTCCTTGCCCTTCTGCTTTTTCTGTTCGCGCTGCTTCTCCTGGATGGCTATCTTTTGCGCTTCCCTCTGAGAATGTACGCTCTTGGTTTGCTGTTCTGCCTGCTTCACTGATTGCTCAGCCTGTCCCAAAACCTGGCTTGTCATCTTGTGCTGCTCGGCACTTAGATTCTTGCCCACCTCATTAACCTTGGGCATAAGAATCTGAAAGTCCACAGGTCTTATTGACATATCCGACCCTCCTTTTAGAGCGGACCAACACGAACATCGGCGCCATCACTATAAAGTGAACAGTATTGGGTCTCTTGTTTAATATACAACACACTGTTGCCAATAGCAACCCTTACTCCGGGATAAGCACTACCGTAAACCTTAATTCTTCCATTTGCTCCCTGCTGCAGGATCTCCTCAATCTCTGCGATCTCCCGCTTATATTCCTGTAATTTGTTCTCATAGAAGAATCTTGCCCGTGTGCTTTTTGCCAGAATTTCTCGCTTCTCCATGGAAAGCTCGCTGGAGTTCTTCATCTTATTGAGTACGGCTATGGCCTGGTTCGCCTTCAATAAGCCCTCCTCCATATTGACGATATCGGTTTTCAGGAATTTGAGACGTTCTCTTAAATGGGGATCCACACCTACCTCCAAAGTGGTGGTAGTATACATGGGGCTTCCCAAGGATTTAAGCTCCACCAGGTTGCCCACTCTTGTGGTGCCGCCCACCAATAGTCCCTTCCGGCCTTCAAGCAAAAGCTTGTTGCCGCATTTTACATCACAATGCATGATGGCCTCAGCTCTGATATTGCCGCGCGCCTCCACGGTTGCGCTTTCAATATACTTGGAAACAATATCTCCGCCGGCAATCAGAACCCCCTTGCCATTACCATGCATGCCCCTTTTGAGAATAATGTTGCCGCCGGCCCTCAGAATCGCGCCCTCAACAACACCATCCACTTCAATATTACCGCCGGCTTCAATTTCAAAGCCTGCTAAAACATTGCCGCGTACCGAGACATTACCGATAAACTTGATATTACCGGTGGAGTTATCCACATCAGCCTTGACCTCATGGGTAGCAAAGACACTGATCTTACCATCAGCAAAGAGAAGCTGTCCGTCAATATCGGCATAAAGCTCCATACCATCGGCACTGACCACAACATTTCTCCCCTTGGGGAAAATGGCGGGCTTGCCATCAACGGCCTTAAGCTCTGTACCCATCAGGTTTTTGCCGTTCCTGCCGGGTGTCGGCGGGATGAGCTCAGCCAGCTTCTGACCCTTGGTGATATTCTCAATAAGGTCCATATCCTTATAGTTAACGGTGCCATCTTCATTAATGGTGGGCTTTCGCTCCTTTTTGACATCAACCAGATACCGGACTTCACCGTTTTTCCCGTTTTCAGGCGGGATGCCCTCGGCCACCAGCACCTCTTGATTATATACAGGTTTTGCCGCCAGCTCCCGTATCTTGTCCTCCTTCATGCCAAAAACGACGCCCTTGGAATAAAGCGCCTGAACAATGGCCTCAACGGTAGGCGGTGTACCATCCCCCTCCGGAGGAATAAGCTTAACAAAGCCCCTCATCTTGTCCTGAGAAATGATGGCTTCAACCACTGCGTCCACTCTGGCCTCTTCCTGGGCTTCGGCTATCTTAACAGGAACGCCGTCGCTTTTACGGACCGCCTCGGTCACACTATTGGCATTATAATTGCGGATTCTTTTTCTATGTATGAGATTAAGCAGATCATTTTCATTGACCTTAGACAAGAAATCGGCAGGTTTAAATACGGTGAGGAAAACCCCATCCTTCTCATAAGTAATACGAAAACCCTTGTTCTTTTGAATGATATCCTCTGGCATAGCAAAGCTCCTTCTTTCGCTATGGGAGATAATTTTTTCTAAAGGATTGCACTCTTAATCCTTTCAAGCTTGCCCCTCATCCTGAGAATGGCTTTTGTATGAAGCTGCGAAATCCTTGATTCCGACACCTTCATAATGACGCTTATTTCCTTTAGTGTTAGCTCCTCATAGTAATATAGTGCAACCACGGTGCGCTCTTTTTCAGGAAGCTTCTCAATAGCCTCAGCAAGTGTTTCTTTTAGCTCAACAACCTCCATACGCTGTTCAGGTTGATTTGTATCCCTATCTAGCGATAGCGGATCAAAACCTGTTTCATGGTTTTGTTCCAGGTAGTCTTCCAAAGAAATCATCTGAGACATATTAACTTCCTGCAAGAGCTTATTCAGTTCGTCAGGTGTGATGCCCAGCCTTTCGGCCACTTCCTGGTCGGTTGCTGAATGTCCCAATTGATTCTCTATTTCAAAGTATGCTCTTTCAAGCTCTTTACCTTTTTTGCGTAAGGATCGGGGCGCCCAGTCCTGCTCCCGGATGGAGTCAATGATGGCCCCGCGGATTCTCAGGGATGCATAGGTCTCAAATTTCACCTTTTTAGATATATCGAACTTATCGATGGCATCGATTAGCCCAAAAACACCGTAACCCACCAAGTCGTCATATTCTACATTAGAACCAAAGTATATACTCAGTCGGCCCGCTACATACTTCACCAGGTCAGCATACTCCAGTATGAGCTGCTCCTTGATGGCCGGGTCCCTGGTTTCGCTATATTTCTTCCATAATTCCTGTTGCCTCTGTGAAACAGATGCCGACATTTTTACCTCCAACTTCCCTTCAGTAAAAACTGATACAGGACATGAGATGCTTCATTATTGATTGAGCTCTTTCTTTATAAAGTCAGCCACAGGAAGCGCATCAAAATCCTCATCATCGGTCCCGAACACCAGATCATCATCGACCTTAAGGTCCAGAATATTGCCGCTGTTCATGGCTTCCTGTTCGTTATTATTTTGCTCATTCTGCTTTTTTTCAGCCTCCAGTAATGCTCTGGCCTGTTCTTCCTCTTCCGCTCTCTTTTTGTCTATGCTGTTCTTTATATCAACAATGGTTCCCCTGATGAGCAATCCCAGGCTGTAGAAGATGACCATGACAATAATCATCCTCAGCATATTCTCCTTATCGGGAACCCGTTGCAGCCGGCCTACCAGACCTACGATTACAGAACTCAGCAATGCGATTAATAGAGGCAGCTTACGGACATAATCCATTTTACATCCTCACTTACAAGTATTTCACACCGCACCCTATGGTTTTAACCATAAGTCTCCCGTCCTCTGAATACAACTCTATGGTGCGGCCAAAATTGCCCCCGACATCCTCGGCTTTTATCGGGATGTTCAACTCTGCAAGTACAGCGCGTGTCGCCTCAGCATTTCTCAAACCTATCTTCAAAGATTCATTGGCACTGGCAAAAGCAAACATCTGTGCTCCACCAGCGATTTTAGCAATAATATTTCTTCTGTCGGCACCCAATGCTTCCATCTGTTGAACCAGGTCAACGATACCTGTATCCGCGAATTTGGCCCTATTGGTGTTGGCAGTTGCTATCTTCGAGCTAGGAAGCATAATATGCGCCAGTCCTATAATCTTTGTCTTGATGTCATATAAGGCAATCCCCACACACGACCCCAGTCCAAGAGTTGTTAAAACGGAAGGATGACAGGATACCCTTAAATCAGCCATTCCAACTTTCGTTAACTCCACCATCTATATTACTCCTAATGCATGCAACAAACGACTATAGGATGCATTGTCCGGGACCAGGAAAAGATCCCCGATGACACTGTCCATTCCGTCAGTAAATTCATTCTCGATATATAAAACAGTATCAGAAGTACTCGCAAATTCAATGGCGGGTACACTCAGTATTGCTCCGGCCATATCGATGGCCAAACCGGGTACATCAGGCATTATCTTAAGGTTTGTCAAGGTAGACAGGGCTGAAAGGTATGAGCCTGCCAGTATGTTCCCTATTTCCTGAAGCGCTGAACAGCTCATCTCATCAAATTGCAGCTCAGCCCTCGCTGGTCTGCCCATGAGAATGTTGACAAGGAGCTGGGAGCTTGCACAGTCCAGGACAAACATCATACTGCCATTAATATCCCCCTGAACGCCCAAAAGGATACCTACAACCTGGGTCTCTGCGCCGCCGAGAATTTCATGAATCTCGGAAAACTTCATCACCCGGATTTGCGGTACCTTCATATCAATCTTTTTATCGAGCATTTTTGCCAATGCTGTGGCAGCATTTCCCGCTCCAATATTCCCAATCTCACGCAGAACATCAAGCTGAAAGCTGTTTAATTCGTTGGTTGCGATGGTATCCTCCATTCTCACAATTCACCTTTCAGTTTAGTCTTTGTTCAGAAGCTCTGCGATAAGCTTCTCAATATTAAGTAGGGTTATGAGTCTGCCATCAGCTTTTCCGATGCCAATAATATAGTCAAGACTTCTGTCACTGGTAATAGAGGTAACACTCTCTATATCACTTTCCTTCAGGGAAACAACCTCTGCGACAGCGTCAACGATAATTCCCAAGGTGATCTCATTCAATTTGAACATAATGATGCGGGTGTCATCGTCGGCTGGAACCTCAGGAAGGCCAAACTTCAGCCTTAAGTCCATGATGGGTATGATTTCGCCTCTTAAGTTAACCACACCCTTGATGTAGTCAGGGGTTGTGGGCACTCTAGCAATGTTCATGGGCTTTTCTATGATGGAAACCTTGTGGATATCGGCACCATATTCCTGATCGGCTGCCTTAAACACCACATATTGCTTGGCATCCTTAACGAGAGTTTTGGTATCCATAAAGTATGTCCCCCTTTTAATCTCAATCGGTCACTTGACTACAGGGCAAGCGAGTTGACATCAATGATGAGTGCCACATTACCATCACCAAGAATGGTTGCACCTGCGATAAACTTAACACCGGCCAGAATCTTGCCCAGCGATTTAATAACGATT
>JAKIML020000006.1 GCA_022702935.2 Bacillota bacterium
AAACTGTACATAAAAATATTGGCACAATCGTACAAAAAAATGTTGACATTAATACTGAGCTTTTTCATGCGGCGGTTTACCAGCTTTGAAGCGTCAAAAGCGTTGCGCTTGTCGGCTTCGGCGGTATACCTGTAATTGGGGTGCTGTTTCAAATCGTATTTCGGGGAAAGGAACGGACGCAGACCGCGAAGCTGTAAAATGCACTTGTTGCCCGGCATAGTGGTCAATTCGTCCATTGTCATAAGCTCCTTGCCAAGCCGCTGCATATTCTGTCCGTAGCTTTCCGACTGGCCCCGTGTCCGGCTTTCTGTCTGCATGGAAATGGTTTCTTTCCCCAAGACCTCCGAAAGCTCCTTGATGGTGGAATGTTCCCGCCCACCAAGAAAAATCACACTGTCCATATTCCCCATAATGGTTTCAGCGTGGTCTTTGTATAAGGCTTTGAGTTGGCTTTGCGCCTGTAAAAACAGGCACAGGGAGATTTCACGGGAGCGGATAACGGCAACCAGTTTTTCCAGTTGAGGCACTTGTCCTGTATTAGCGGCTTCGTCCCATAGCACCCTTACATGATGGGGGAGCCTGCCGCCGTATTTGCTGTCAGCCCGTTCGCACAAAAGATTGAACATCTGCGAAAAGGCAAGAGCAACAATAAAGTTGTAGGTCGTATTGGTGTCGCTGATGATGAAAAAGGTGGCGGTTTTCTTATCACCCATGCGGTCAAGCTCCATTTCGTCATAGCTCATAATCTCACGGAGCTGTCCAATGTCAAATGGGGCTAATCTTGCTCCGCAGGAAATCAGGATACTTTTAGAGGTTTTTCCGCTGGCGAGCTTGAATTTCTTGTACTGGCGCACCGCAAAATGGTTGGGATTGCGCTTTTCCAAGCCAAGGAACATATAGTCCACGGCGTTCTTGAAATTTTCATCATCTTCCCTTGTTTCCATGCTGTTCAGCATATCTACAAGGGTATTGATATGACGTTCTTCCTCCGGCCCCTCAAAGACGATATAGCCGATTAAAGCACAATAAAGCAAGGTTTCTGCTTTCGTCCAGAATGGATCGCCCTCTTTACCGTCGCCCTTTGTGTTCTCAATCAGAGCGTTTACAAACTTCAAAATATCGCTTTCCGTCTTTAAGTAGGCCAGCGGGTTATAGTGCATTGACCAGGCAAAATCAATGGAATTGAATACCTTGATTTTGTAGCCCTGCTTTTTCAGAAAAGAGCCGACCTGCTCTAAAATGCCGCCCTTTGGGTCAACCACCACATAGGACGAATGAGCCTGTAAAAGCTGTGGGGTCAGCCAAAAGCGAGTTTTCCCGCTTCCGCTGGAGCCTATGATACAGCAGTTAAGGTTTCGGGCGTTGGCGGGATTGGCGGGTCGGGTATTCATGGTAAGAAGCTCTGTCCCGGTTAGTATCACGTTGTTGCTGAATTTTGGGTCGATAAAGGGCTTGATGTCCTTTGCCGTTCCCCACCGGGCCGAGCCATATTCCACATCCCTCCGAAACTTTTTTGCGTTTTTTACCTTATACCATACCACCAGCCGGAGTATGACCGCCCCGGCAAGGCCAATGAGCCAATCGGACAGCACAAAGCCCGGCGCAAAGGAAGCAAATGCCGGGCTTATGGTTTTTATCATGCCAACCAGCTTATTTCCGAAGTCTGCACCTGCCGCAAGGCGGTAGGCTGTGCCGAGCTTTAGAAAGAACCACAGCACGAACAGATAGGGAACATTGGGAATCACATATTTACGGATTTTATCGTTCATTCCGCGTCACCTCCCGTTTTCGTTCCTTTTGGTGCGGTTTGGTACGCTCCCTGTCGGCAAAGTTTTTCAGTTGTTTCAGAATAGAGGGGCGGCGGCTCTTGCCCCGGTTCAGCACCAGCTTTGTGTATTCGCCAAAACAGGCGGTTATTGCGTCTGCCTGCCCGGCTTTGAAGAATAACAAATATTTGTCCGGCCCGGTTTTGTGAAAAGCATAATCTACATTGTATTTCCGGGCTACACGGTCAAACAGCTTCGTATCCCCGGACAAATCAAGGCTGTTCGTAGAAACGCCGTGGTTCATCAGCTTTTTTACGCTCTGTCTGCCCTGTGGTGTCTGCCGTTTCTGATGGCTCTTTTGTATCTGCCGGAGTGCTGCCGCCAGCACCTTTGCCAGCGTCCGGCCCGTCAGCTTTGTGGCATTGACGGATAGGGCAACCGTCCGGCGTTCAATATCTTCCTGCATGAAATTCCTCCTTTCCTGCCAGATATGGCAATCGTATAGGCGGGAGGACTTCGGGCCAAGTTGGCCCGAAGTGTGTTACCTCTCCGCATTGACAGGGCGGGGGCGTTCTGTGGTGGGAGCGTCCTTTTGTGCCTGTGCGATTTTTTCATTGTGGGTCGCAAGAGCTTCCCGGATAGAGGGCTTTTTCTCTGCCGCCCGTTCTTCCAACCGTGCCAGCGTATTCAAAGATTTTTCTATATGGCTTTTTATACTGGAAAAATGGGAACGCTCCGCACGGAATGGAGCGGATATGACCGCCGCCAGCTTGCCGGGCTGTTTTACTTCCTGTGCCGCTTCTCTGCCGAGCATGACCCGGCCCATGTTTTTCAAATGCCGCCCGGCTTGATGGTATTCGGTGCTGATTGCTTCGATTTTGGCAATAGCCTTATCGTCGTACTGAATATCCTTTGTGAGCATATCCCGCATGGCTTCTAAAGTGGGGCGCACCTTGAAGAACCGGGCTACGTTATCCAGCGCGGAAATGCCGGTTTCCTTAAAAGCGGTAACGGCGTTCTTACAACCGTCTATGACGCTTTGCTTTAGCTCCGCCAATTTATCCCGCAAGTCCAATACCTGCCCCTGCATAACAATGACCGCCTTTTGCAAAGCAGTCTTAACCGGGTGGTTCTGTTCCTGTGCTGTTCGGAGTTCCTGCCGCATGGCGGCAAGCTCCTTTACAGCGGCGTCAAGCTGTTTTTCCATTGCTCCGACCTGATGCAGAACCGCAAGAAAATCTTTTGTGGACGGGGAATTGTTTTCCCGCAATATCGCCAAAAGCTCTTTCACATGCTCATTTTCCAAAAGCGGTTCAGTGGTAGTTTTCGTTTTTGCCATAGGCTTTAACCTCCTTTCACACTTCGGGCCAAGTTGGCCCGAAGTGGCTTTACCGTTCCTCACAGGCCGGGGCAATGTGAGCCTTTTGCGGAGCGGGCGCGTTGTCAATCATCTGCTGATACTGTTTGAGGGTGTCACGAATAGAAAGCTTTTCCGGTTTGGGATAAGCAAAAATTCGGTGTTCCTCCGGTAAATCGTCCCTGCCGCTGTAAAACTCGGTAAAGCTGTCGCCTGTCCGCACCACATAGCCGCCATCTGTAAAGCGTCCGTCCTCGTCCATGCTCATATCCCGTCCGTAGGCTTCGTAATCAATGTAGTTTGTTAAATGCTCTGGGATTTCCAGCGTACACATTTCATCAATATAGAATCGCCCCAAATCTTCCTCATTCTCAATCCCGGCGTAAAACTCAAAACAATCCAGATTTTGCGTAAGGTTAATTAGGGCGGGTACACTGTTGTACTCCCCGAAGTCCACGGCGGCAGAAAACTTTTCTAACTCCCATTCCTCCATATCATCCAGCAGGGAAGCCAGATAGTTCAGCTCGTCAATGCTTTCATATTCGCCCAAGCAGTCACGCAGGCCGGGTACGTCGGTTTCATAATTGGTAATGAAAATTTCCTCATACCCCACACCGTCCACATGGATACGCTTCAAAAGAGCCTGCACTTCCTCGGTGGTGGCGGGGAGCTTTAAAGGCTCCCCGTCCAAATATCCCTCGTTATACCGTCCAAGATTGGTAACAAAGGCTTCAAGCATGGTCTTTTTCCTGTCCCTGCGTTTTCACGGTCAGAATCCCGTCCAGCGTGGTTGCCGTGATGTTCAGCCGCCCGGCAACGGCAATGTCGTTTTTCACGTCCTCGTCAATATCGCTTCCGCATACGACAAGCACATGAGAGCGGCGCAGGAGATCCCGGCTCATATCAATGCCGCTTTTATGTTCCTCCGGGATTGCGTCATTGAGAAAAAGCGGAAGATACAGGGTCGGGCAAACCGGGGAAAAACCGGCTTCGTAAACTGCCCGGCAATACTGCGCCGCCTGTTTGGTATCCGTATCGTGATTGCCGCACCACGCGGCAGTAATGTATGCTAAAGGTCGTTTCATGATTTAAGCACCTCCGTTCTTGTTGCGCTGAATGTGTCAACCTATCCCCCCGCCCTTTCCACGCTTTGGAAAGGGCGCGGCTCAAAGGAATCTATATCCCCGTCGCTTGACTGCCTTAAAGCATAACCGGGAGAAATCCGTCAAGAGTGCGAAGCACCGCCTACGGCGGCAGGCTCTTGACCGATTTTCCCGGTTATGCTACCTGATATATGGCGACGGGGAATATATTATATCCTTAGAGCTTTGGGGTGCGGGGCAAAGCCCCGCATACACAGACTTCGGGTCAACTTGACCCGAAGTGCTTATTTTTCCTGTTCGGCTTTCTTTTGAGGAGCCGAAACCTCTTTCAGTTTTGCCTTGTTTTCCTCAAGCAGCTTCATAATGGTATCCTTCATTTCGCGGGGTGTTTTCTCCTTGCCGAAATACTGGGAAAGTTCCTGACTTGAAATAATCACTTTGTCTGCCTCCTTTTTTTCTTCTAACATGATTCCGTCAATCACATCGGGGTTTAACAGCTTCTTTTGGTCAAGGTCACGCATACGCTGTGCCTGTGAGAGCGAGGGAGCCGACTGCTGGCCCTCAATAGCGATAGCAATATACCGCTGATTTTTGGGCTTGATAAACGCAAGCTCCACCGCGGGAGTGAACGCGATTTTCTTTTCGTCCACCATTTTCATAAGGTCGGGAACCAGCTCATTGAGCTTGATATACCGCTGAACCTGCTTGACGGTCATTTTGTTGCGCTCGGCTACGACCTCATTGGAACGCTGTCCGTTGCCGGTTCGCGCACCCTGCCGCTTGATGGCTTCCAACTGCATTTGCAGGGCTTTGGCCCGTTCGCTGGGCAGGATATTTTCACGCTGATTGGTGTTGTCCTCTACCATCTGCGTGATGGCCTGTTCGTCCGTCATGTTGCGGATAATACAAGGCATATTATTAATGTCAACATTTTTTTGTACGATTGTGCCAATATTTTTATGTACAGTTTT
>JAKIML020000005.1 GCA_022702935.2 Bacillota bacterium
CCGAGGTGTGAGCTTTGGCTCAACTTCTTTTTACACCATTATATAGACTTAATCTCGAATTTGTATTATATTGTATTTTTCCCATAAATACTTCAGAATAAAATGTTACAATATGTAAAAATATGTTATATAATGTATCTATAGATTTTTTAAGTTTCTTTCCTTTATGAATGTTCATATTTAGGTAACCAACGAATTTATTAAGTAAGAATGGATGGTTGTACAAATGATTAATTATGAGTCTGTAGGAGTTCTAAGCAAATCAGAAGGTGGTTCAGTTGTCTTAAAAGTCCGTGATAAAGATCGTGGCAAGTTTTATGCATTAAAGCTTATAGGGCCACTTGATGATAACTTGAAACAACTTATCTTTAAAAGAGAAGTTAATGCATTGAAAGCTTTAAATCGTTATGAAGATATTGTGAAAATTTATGATGCTGAAACTCATATGAGATATGGAGATAAAACTAACTTGGGAGGTATTCTTTTAGAATTTATTGAAGGGAAATCTTTAGAAGAAGAAAACTTGACAGAGTATTCAGAACTTAAAAAACTTGATCTTTGCCTCAGAATTTTAAAAGCGGTTGCTAATGCACATAATAATAGCATTATACATCGGGATATCAAGCCGGATAATATCATGTGCTTGAATGGTAAAGTGAAAATAATCGATTTTGGATGCAGCAAGATAAAAACTTTAATTGAAAAAGAAACAACAACTCGGATGTTTTCACCAATTTATTCTGCTCCTGAGGTTGTATCAGGAGGGGAGACAACAGAAGCAAGTGATATATACTCACTAGGGGTAGTGTTTTATAAAATACTCATGGGAATTGATCCAGAGTCAAATCTCAAAATGGTTGAACGCCTACAGAACGCACCTATGTCCTGTGATCTTAAAAATTTATTATTGGACATGCTTTTAGTTGATCCTGAAAAAAGGCTTAATGATATAAACAAAGCAATACATGTTTTCGAAGAGAAAATCGGACAGCTTAATGTGAATGCTCATAAATTTTGTTTTTCAATTGATTCATCGAAGCTACAGGAACTTAAGAAGCAATATGTTGTAGAAAAGACTATGACAATGGCGCAGTTCATCCAAGGGTTTCTACAAAAAGATTTTCAAACATTGAATGGTATGTATGATACTCACAATGATCTTTATAAATTTGTGGGAGATCAGTTATATATGGAATGCTATTATGACAATTCCAGAAATGTATTTACTGTTGCAAAAATATATGAAATTCCGGTTGACCGTAAAGTTAGG
Source organism: Bacillota bacterium (assembly GCA_022702935.2). Taxonomy (GTDB): domain Bacteria; phylum Bacillota; class Clostridia; order DSM-8532; family DSM-8532; genus DTU059. Next base: position 1,271 of record JAKIML020000005.1, read on the forward strand.
CTACAAAAAGTTTTCTGTGAGGTTTTAGGTAAAATTGAGTTTATAGATTCACGGTCCTTAAGCGTACCTAGAAATCATAATCGTCAACTCAGGGTTATTCTTAGCAATTATTTAAGTGACATGCAATCTCTTAAATATAAGTCGGAACTGTTTGATAAATTGTTTGGTAAGTGGAAAAAGAGCCTACTTGATTCAATCGAGGCTACCAAAAGTAAAAATGGGAGAATCATATATAGTGACTTTGAACTTTCTAATGGAATATTAAGTTTATCCTTGAAAGAGTACAAGAATAACTCCATCGATAATATTGATACAACAATGAGATATATATTTGAAAACGAAGAGCAAAATTACATAAAAACTTATTTGGTTGGTACTTTCGAGGATGTTCTCTTTTTAGATAATAAAATTCAGTTAAACATCAAGCTAGATCCTAAAGTTAAACTTACTAGGATACGGCGTTATTTAGAGGAAAGGCGAGAACTACAAGAAGACTATAACTATAAAGTCATGTCATTTAGGCGCCAAATAGCTGCTATTTCTGCCTTATATAATGATGAGTGCAGCGCGAGAAATCTAAAAGATATAATACTAGAAATTGAAACGCCTACAACAACCCCTCACATAAAAACAATGACTTATTATTCCAAGGATTTGAACAATTCACAAAAGAATGCTGTAAATAAATCCTTAGATGCCGACAGTATTAGTCTAGTCCAAGGCCCCCCCGGAACGGGCAAGACAAAAGTGATTAATGAAATACTTAATCAGATTGTCCTGAGAAAAAACAGAATCTCTGATATCCCAAGAATCCTTGTTGTTTCTCAATCACATACTGCCGTTGATAATATCCTTGAGGGGCTTTGCTTTAAAGAAGAAGATAGAGTTCGCATTGTCAGAATTGGGGATAAAAAAGATATATCAAAATCCATCGCAGACAAATATACTATTGATGCAGTAAGACATAAATTGTTTTCTTCTGTAAAAGAGAAGTCCACGAATTTTATTTCACAAAAACTAGTGGCAAATAATATAAATGAAACGGATATTTTAGAGGATAATAGTTTTGAAAAGATAAAATGGCTAAAGATTAAAGAGATACAGGAAGAGTGGGTTAAGCGATGTGGAGACTTTGAGTCTTTTGATTATCAACTAATTGCTAGTACAGAAATAATTGCGGGGACCTGCGTAGGTTTTCTTTCGAATGAACATGTGAGAGACATGTATTTTGACTATGTCATTGTTGATGAAGCTGCCAAAGCAACAACACCTGAGTTACTAATATCAATCATAAAAGCTAAGAAGATTATCTTAGTAGGAGATCAAAATCAGTTACCTCCATTTGCAGATAGTAGTTTATCTGAGCTATCCATTGAACTTACAAGGAATCCGGAATATCGGCTATTTGATATTCTGTTTGATATATTACCGGAGACGCATAAGCAGATACTTACAACTCAATATCGTATGATTAGAAACATTGGAGATTTAATAAGCAAAGTATTCTACGATGGTATAATTAATACAGATATTGATGATGATAAGAGAAGACATAATATACCGTTCTACGGTGATTTCTCGATAGTATGGTACAATACTTCAAATCTAAAGGATAGACAACAAAGTGTCCCCAAAGGGGGCTCATATATCAATAATAAGGAGAATAGGCTGATCAAAACAATCTTAACAAAAATGAATTCTCTCCCGAATGCTAAGTCTTTGGATATTGGGATCATAACCGGGTATAGTGCTCAAAAAGATCTCATAAGAAAGTCTGTTTATAATAGCAACTTTGTTAATATTGGAAATATAGACATTAATACGCTGGATGCTTTTCAAGGAAGAGAAAATGATATTATCATTTATAGCACCGTTAGAACGGATAGAAGCATTGGATTTCAGAAGGAAAAGGAGCGAATCAATGTAGCCTTTTCAAGAGCAAAAAGATTGCTCATAATCTGTGGAGATTTAGACTTCTTTTACAACTGGGATGATGGGGAGAATAAATATGTCGATATCATCAATTATATCAAGGCAAATCCTAAAACCTGCAAAATTATTAATTTAGAGGAAGGTGATATGAATGAATAAGTATATTGAAAAAATATTTAATGAGTTAATACCTGATAATAAGGGATATACATATATGTGCACTGAGAATATTTTCATACCATTGTATCGTGTTACTCTCTCTATTACAAAAAGGAAGCAAACTGCCTTAAATCTTGTAGAAGAGATGGTCTTAAGAATTGTCAACTGCGGACTTACTGATATTGACGAAATTGCTGGAGTTTTAGGGTTAAGCCGGGACATTCTTGATATTACTATAGGTGACCTATATAATAAGTGCTTGGCATATCCTTCTTCCAATAAATGTTACCTGATGAAGGAAGGTCACAACATTCTTAATGTATTAGTCTCTTATAAAAAAGAAAAGGACTTGCTAAGAGATGTATATGTGAATGCGTTAAGTCAAGAAATACTTAAAGATCCTTTAGATGATAAGGTAACTAATATTGCTGATGATGACTGCAAAGTTCATCACTCCTTTGATGGTAAAAATATAGAATTTTATAGGGATAGAGTTGCGGATATAAAGGTAATTTTCAATAAAGAAAATGAATACTATAGCTCAGATAGTAATCATCTCCCAGATGAACTGTTCAGTATAGATGATATTGAAGATATTAGCGTTTGCTTCATAAAAATGCCCATACATATTTATGTTAGCCAGACTGGCTTTGATCTTGACTTAATATCAGGAGATGTTAAATTAAATAGTTTATTAGATAGAATAAAAGGTGATATTCTAGAGCAACTAAGAAAGCATCGGCTTCTCAAGAAAATTTTTACAAGGCATACGATGAAAGAACTGTGTGTTCCTACGGGAACTTTTGAGGATAGCAATGTATTGAAAGTATTAGTTAAAAAATATGTAAATGAGAAAGACAATCAGAGTAATTACCTGGAGCTTATAACAAGTAAAGTATATAGCAACCGAATTCTTATTGAAAATGAGTTGGAGAAATTTTTTGAACTCAGCCTACAAGGAGTCCAAAAAGTCAAGTTCTATGTAGACAGCCTTGATTATTGGTCAAAAAGTACAAGATTTATTACATTGATAGCATTAATTCCTCAAAAGACTAATTATGAAATTTTATATAAAAATGTAGGAAATATGAATTTTTCAGAAAAGAGAATTAAGACATCTCTACCTAATATCACCAGAGACATTTTTAAGCAAGTTGAACATGATAATTGGTTTATGATAATGTTTGGAGACAAAATACAGATAATTGGCTGTCCTCAAAACTATAAAGCTATCGATAACCAAACGTGGATTGTTAGAAGCACATATTACTTGAGATTTCTCCCATAATAAGACAAATACCTAAATCTCCATTAAAAACATAACACTAATAGAACATATTGGTTATGCTGAACTATGACGTAAAGAACTCTGTTCTTTCAACATTTTTGGTACGCTAACATCAAAGGGTTTCAAGGAAAAACTCCTTGAAACCCTTTTTTTGGCGGAGAGAGAGGGATTCGAACCCTCGGTACGCTCATCACGTACACACGATTTCCAGAAACGTAATAGGTAGATATTTGCTTATATATCTTTATAACTTTTTACTATTTATTCGATAAAACCCGCATAAAAAGCGGATCTTTTTTATATCATTCTGTTTTTCTGTATTTCTTTTTAGCGGGTCGCTTTGTAAGCTATGTCACCATTTTGTCACCCGTGGCACCACGGATTAAATTGAAAAGGAGCATTCCTGTAATGAAACAAACTGAATTTTGAAATGTTTTTGGTACAATGAAAACCGAGCGTTCCGGAACTTAAAAAACCCTGCATAA
>JAKIML020000028.1 GCA_022702935.2 Bacillota bacterium
TAGCTACTGCTTTGATGACCGAGGTATTTTACACACAAATTTGGACTTGACTTTCAAAATGAATCCCCATCTTTTAAGGCATAATTATTTTTGAAATTTAATTTATACTGACATAAAATTATTATTTTTATTTTAATTTGAGTCTAACTTTCTGACCTCTTTTACCATGGGACAAATTATAGCTATGAGAATAATTAGTATACCTGATATCAGGAACCAGTAGTTTACCCCGATTCTGTCGGCAAAAAACCCGGAAAGTATCAATCCAAGAGGCATAGCAAGTGACATTATGCTTCCGGTAAGGGAAAATACTCGTCCTAAATACTCAGGCTTGATTTTCTCCTGATAAAAAGCTGTTACTACCCCACTATAAAAGGGTACCGAAAGCCCCATAAATGCACAACAGGCTGCAAAAATTACAAATCCAGTTGGAGGAAGCAAGCCCGAAACAGCAAGACTGGCTCCCATGGTAAAAATGGATGCTGTCAATAGCAGAATACGCTTTTTAAAACTTCCCAACATCCCTAACAAAAGGCCTCCCAACAGCATACCGGATGCGTAGGCTATTTCAGTAACGGAAATATGCACAGGTGTGCCGTTAAAATACTCAGTACTCATTAAAGGATACAATGCATTTATTGGCATATATACAAGCATGTAGAATATCCCAATGATGAGCAAGCCGAATAAGCCCTTGTTTCCCTTTAGAACTTTAAAACCATCCCGCATTTCTCCAATAAAGTTTTGCTCAGCTTTCTGAGTATTTGTCTCAATTTTTGGAATGCTCACAAATGCTACGGTGAGGCTGGCAATTACTGCGCCTGCTACATCCAAAGCAATGATAGCATTTAATTCCCATATTGAATATAACAATGCCCCAAGGGCCGGACTTACAATGAAACTGACAGACTGCAGGGACTGGCTGTAACCTGCACACTTGGTAAACTTTTCTTCCGGAACCAGAAGTGGTGTGACAGCGTTAAGGGCAGGGGTATGGAAGGCTGTTCCCAGACTTCTGATAAACAACACTGCCATAACCATCCAGACAGGAATCTCCATGTATAAAGCAACAACTGCCAGTACTGCTCCGGCTGCTGCGATAATTAAATCGGCACCAATCATTATTTTCTTTCTGTCATAGCGGTCAACCAGCACTCCAATTGCCGGTCCAAAAACTGCATATGGCAGAAAACCAACCATTGAGGCTATGGATAAGACCATTGCGGATCCTGTTTTTTCTGTGAGGTAAAAGATAATGACAATTTGCAGGATGGCGCTTGTAATTAATGATACAGCCTGACCTGCCCATATTGTAAAGAATTTAAGTTTCCAGTTATTGTTTTTTTCCATATAGTCTCACCTGCATTTCTAAAGCTTAGTTTTTTAAACTTCAAGGAAATCATAAAAGATTTTTTCGGCAATAAAAAATGCAGGTCAAAATCCACAATGTGGCTTTGTCTGCACAAATATACAATAAGGAAACATTCTTAAAAAGACATATCAGGATATGCTCTGGATAAGACTATAAAAAAGCTCACCTAAACATATGAATGCTTCAATATCGCATAATTAAGCACAGCAAAAAAGCCTATCATCGGGATAGAATCTGCTTTTTTATTGCCAGCTTATCTTAAGCGAATTGAAGCGGTCATTGTTTGGGGTACCTCCGTAATTTTTAAATTTTGCAGGTTCTATTTTAGCATAATAATGTTTTTATTCAAGAATCAATTTAAAGTATTTCACCTGACAGTTTTTCCTTTTCCTCTTCCGAAGGCTCTTTTTTGGCCTTTGCCATCAACTAAGATGCCGAACCATTATGTGAAACTTCTTTCCAGCGCCAGTAGATTACTTTTGCCACCCAAGTGCTGGGGATGATCTTGCCTAAGAAGGAAAGTATCCTGTTGAGCATGCCCGGAACATATAATCTTTTTCCTGATAATGCACGGTCAATGGTATTTCGGACAACACCTTCCAAAGGATTTGTGGTTGCGTCTCCCCAGAAGCCTTGAGCTTTTATGCCGTTTATAGCACCTGGTGTGGTAACCATCCCTCCGGGGCACAAAGTAAGTACATTTACGTCCTGTCTTTTAAGTTCCTGACGAAGAGAAGTGGCAAAATCCAATAAAAACCGTTTTGATGCAGCGTAGGTCGCTTTTAATGGCATTGGGAACATTGATGCAAGACTTGATACAAACACAATGGTAAATTTCTTACCCGGTCTGCGGCGCTTTATGATGGCATGAGTAATCCGCAAAGTTGCTGCATTGTTAAGCAGGACTATTTTTACGAGCTTTTCCCTTTCATGCCCCATAAATTCGCCCTCATAATCCATGCCTGCCACATTTAAAAGCATATCAAAACGAATTCCATGCTTATCTATGACATCAAGCATTTTATCCACGCTTTCGGTATTTGTAAGATCGCAGGCCATGGTTGTAACAGTGACACCAAATTGCCTTTCAAGTCCTTGCTTTAAGCATGTCAAACCATCCTCGTTGATATCTGTCAAAAACAGATTGTATCCACGGCTTGCGCATTCATTGGCCATGGCTCGCCCAAGGCCTCCGGCAGCACCTGTAATCATTACGTTCATGTCATCCCTACCTTCCCATATTGGATATCACAGAGGCGTTCACTCAACTCAAACAGGCGGTCTGCATTTTCTTTTGTTACCTCTTTACTGTAGTTCTTCTCCTTGCAAAGATAAAAGTATAATCCATCGGGTACGTCTTTTACCTCGCACAGGTAGGCATAGGTTTTTGCAGGTACATCGGGCGATACGCCGTGCTTTTTACGAATTTTCCATATTAAATTGACCAGAAAACCTGTATCCTTGTTGCCTATATCTGTGTTTACAAGCCCCGGGTCCACTACATATGCCCGGATTCCGTCTAATGCAAAACGGTCGTTAAGACCTTTTGCAAACAGGAGGTTACATAGTTTTGACTGTTTATATGCTGTAAGTGGATTATACCTGTGTCGAAGCATAACATCGTTCCAGTGAACCTTAATGCCTTTATGAGAATCACTTCCTGTCATTATTACACGACCCTGAGCTTTTTTAAGAGCCGGAAGAAGCTTATATGTCAAAAGAAATCCTGCCAGGTGGTTTAGCGCAAACTGCTGTTCATAGCCTTCGTAAGTAGTCATATACCAGCTTCGCACACACCCCGCGTTGTTTATTAGGGCATGAAGTTCACCATTGCATCTTTCATTAAGGTATGCATTGATTTTTTCACTAACCCTGTTAACCTCACGCTGTTGCATTAAATCTGCAAGAAAATATTCAACTTTGGCATTGGTATTTTCTGATAATATCAACTCTTTGGCTTTATTGCAATTTGCTTCACTTCGGCCGATGCCAAGAACATTATAGCCAAGCCGTGCCAAAAGACGTGCTGTTTCAAGTCCAATGCCAGAAGAAGCACCGGTAATAACGACGGTTTTCATACTGCCCTCCCCCTAATTACCAATCTTGTATCCAAACCAGCCCCAGATGTGCCAGAACTCCAGAGAACCTGACAAAATCATGGATATTATCATGCCAAGTACAAAGCTGGAAGCAAACAGCACCAGTGAAATCAAAGCTATGGTTCGTATGCGTCTGTTAGTTTTTGCAGGAAGTCTGGGGTAAATGGCAATGGAAGGGAGTATAGCATTACCGGAAGCTGCTGCTATGGTATTATGATGGAAACGCCCGAAAGAACGCATGAGCTGGCGGATAAACGCTGCAAAATAAATGCAGCCCACAGCTGTTAGCAAGGCAAGTGCTGTTAAAGATATCCCGAAAACTAAGGCCGGTCCATAGGGCATGGGCGGAATCAGTGACAAGGGACTAATTTCCCCAAACAAGCACACCGCAACTGCCAGGCTACAAAGGGAAAAAGCTGCCATAATAATCTCCCAGGCTATTAATAATACAAAAAATGCACCTGCAAAGATGTCTATAAAAGAAAGACCTATTATTGTAGTTGCTTTCTTTCCTGCACTCTTCTTATCCTGATTTATGCTCTCAAACTGTGAAGCCAGTACAGCAGGGTTGCCCAGCTTTGCTGCAATTTCCTCCTCGGAATAACCGTCCGCCATTTTAAAGGCGAAGTGCTGTTCATACTCGGCTACAATGTCATCATAATCTGGTATATTGTTCTTTTTAAGCTCATCAGCAAGTTTCGTCAAAAATTCATTTTTAGTCATTTATTCATCATCCTCCAATAAGGCCTCTACTCTTTTTGCAAAATTCAGATATTCTTCACGTTCTTTTTCATATGTCTCTCGTCCTAACTTTGTAAGTGAATAGTACTTTCGCGGTGGTCCCCCGCTTTCCTCCTGCATGTAAGTAGTTAACAGGCCATCACTCTTTAATTTGCGTAAAATCGGGTAAACCGTACCGTCAGCTATGTCTATATGCTTAGACAAATATTCGGATATTTCATATCCATAGCAATCATGTTTTTTTAGCAGCGACAGGACACACAGCTCCAGTACGCCTTTCTTATACTGAATATTCACATACTCCCTCCCTGTCATTAATCAGTAGAATGTGTTATCTACTATTGAATTATATTCAGTAGTGAATAAATGTCAACATAACAAAGTAATTTTTAATCTATCTTTAATTCTATATTTCTGCCTCAGATATCATATTTATTTTCTTGACAATATGACCATGTGGTCATATAATAAAACCAGAGATGTGACCACATGGTCATATTGATGTTTAAAAGATTACTGCTACGGCCACAAGTAGTTCAAACCGGTTTCACTTAACGCTCTACTGACCCCCCCGTGGTCAAGTTGACAGAGGTGGCCGCGGTACTTTTGAAAGGTGTATTTAATGCGCACCGCTCGGCAAACGACTTCTTGCCCCAATCTGATGA
>JAKIML020000053.1 GCA_022702935.2 Bacillota bacterium
AGGCTTCGAAGGAGGCTTAAGAGCAAGCGGAATCATTGGTATATTAGTTCTCAACGTAACACGTGTTTGTGGCAGAGTGATCATTATACAGTTTTGAGGGTGCTAAGCACACTCATTAGCAAGTTAATATTTCTGGTGATTATAACGGAGAGGCCACACCTGTTCCCATTCCGAACACAGAAGTTAAGCTCTCCCGTGCAGACGATACTTGGCTGGAGACGGCCTGGGAAAATATGTCGTCGCCAGAATTTTATCAGGACCTTGAGTTTATCGCTCAAGGTCTTGTTTTGTATCATCTTTGTATCATCATTAACTAAGTTACAAAACGATCAAAAGTGTATTAAATTTCTAATACAAAGAATGAACCCCTGACCCCCTTCATCAGTCTAATAAATGTATTGTTATGTGACAATCCACCATAATGCTTAGGTTATGGATAACAAAGGAAGGAAAACCTTTTCCTCTGTTATGTCCATTAGCCCCCGGTATGTGCTATAATAAAGTCAAATGTGTTTACATGTAAGTAAATACTATCCAATCCTATGGAGGTAAATCCATGAAAAGACGAATTCTGATTGTCGACGATGAGAAGAACATTGTAGATATTCTGAAATTCAATCTCAACAAAGAATCCTTTGATACCCTTGAGGCCTACGATGGTAGGCAGGCCATAGAAATAGCAGAACGAGAAAAACCCGATTTAATCATATTAGACATTATGCTTCCTGAAATGGACGGCTTTACAGTCTGCCGCAAGCTTCGCCAGACCATGCAGACTCCCATCTTGATGCTTACGGCACGTGAAGAAGAAGTGGACAAGGTTCTGGGCCTTGAATTAGGGGCTGACGACTATATAACAAAGCCTTTCAGCCCCCGTGAGTTAATGGCTCGTGTTAAAGCCAATCTCAGGCGTGTGATTGACGAATCCATTCCTCAGCAGAAGGATAATGTTATCAGGTACAGCGACCTTGAAATCGATGTGAATCGCTATGAGGTCCGGAGAAATGGACAGGTCATTGAACTGACTCTTCGTGAATTTGAATTGGTTAAGTTCCTGGGCCTTCAGAAGGGTCAGATCTTCTCCAGAGAAAATCTCCTAGAAAAAGTATGGGGCTATGAATATTTTGGCGATGTAAGAACCGTGGATGTAACGGTGAGAAGATTGCGTGAAAAACTCGAAAAAGATGCTTCAAAGCCGGAATACATACTGACCAAGCGAGGTGTGGGTTACTACTTTAACCCTGCCCTCTAAAAGGAAACTATGTTAAAGATTAAGCCGAAGACAGTTTTTACGAGAAGTATCCAGTGGCGTTTAATGATTATACTGATGCTCATCACCTTAATCCTTATGTCGGTGATCTGGGTCTTTCTTAACTTTCAGGTAGAAAGTATCTTTTACTCTGACTTTAAGGACGGTATAGAAAGCAAGTATAACGCACTGGGTATTGATGAAAGCAGTACCGATCTGAATAAGCTTTTAAATACGCTTCAAACCAATCCCCTTGTTGCGGGTGTCATTTTAGGCGAGGATAAGAGCTATACCATCATTGATAAAAAGACGGGCGAGATCCGTTATTCGTCGGATCTTGCCTATCAGGCTGACAAGATTCAGTTTCGCAACGATATCTTTAAATCAGAAAATCTCCTGGCGGTAATGTCATCAACTGCCGCCAGCGGAGAGAATCAAAGCTATACCCGTTCCAAAAACGGGGATTTCTATGATTATGTAAGAAGCCAGACCCTCAGCGACGGGGAGTATATCCTCTTTTTTAAGTACAGCCGTGCCAAAGCGCTCATGGTGCTGGATAAATTCAATAATATTATTTTTTGGGGTATGATTTCGGCGGTTGCTGCGGCCATCGTCATAGGTTACATACTGTCAAGAACCATTACCGGGCCGATACATGATATTATGCGCAAGGCTGAGAAGATCACCGACGGTGAATTTGGCTATGCCCTTGAGGTTCGATCTGAGGATGAGCTGGGTAAACTGGCAAAGACCTTTAACTACATGTCGTTCCGACTGAAGAGCATGTTGACCGAAATCATCAGTGAAAAGAAAAAGATTGAGACAGTTCTCAACTACATGACCGATGGCATCATTGCTTATAATCGGGAAGGCCAGGTCATCCACATCAATCCTGCAGCGCAGAATATTTTGGACAGCCAGGTCAGTGAGAATACATCCTTTGATGAGTTCATGCAATTACTGGGGATAGCGCTGACAAGTCAGCAAATCCAGCAGGAGCAGTTTATTCAGGATACTTCCCACAGAATTCAATATGGAGAAAAGTATTTAAAGGTGCAGTTGGCCACCTTTACCGGTGAGGATAATCACATTGACGGCATCATCACTGTTCTGCAGGATATTACAGAGGAGCAGAAGCTTGAAAAGATGCGCCGTGAATTCGTGGCCAATGTGTCCCATGAGCTCAGGACGCCCTTGACCTCAGTCAAGAGCTATACTGAAACCCTCCTGGACGGCGCCCTTCAGGATCCGGCAACCGCCGAGCATTTTCTTGGGGTTATCAATGATGAGACCGACCGCATGACAAGACTGGTCAAGGATCTTTTAACAATTTCCCAGCATGACGGCGGCATCAAGCTTAATTTGGAGGATGTCTCCATTTCGGATCTCACCACCAATTGTGTGGAACGTATGAAGCGGGAAGCCCAGAACAAGGGTCAGGAGCTTAAGTTGATCATTAAGCAGAATATCCCCATTATCAAGGCTGACAGGTATAGAATTGACCAGTTAATCATAAATATTATCGAGAATGCCATTAAATACACTCCGGAAAGAGGAAGGATAACCGTCCAATTGTCCTGTGAGAAGGGTAATGTGGTGATTATGGTCGAGGATAACGGCATCGGCATACCCGAGCAGGACGTTGGCAGAATATTTGAACGTTTCTATAGGGTTGATAAAGCGCGCTCCAGACAGATGGGCGGAACGGGTCTAGGTTTGGCCATAGCCAAGGAAATCGCCGTTCTCCATGGCGGAAATATTTTTGCAAAGAGCAAATTGGGAAGAGGTACCCAAATCTTTATTGAGTTGCCCATGAAGAAATGGCAGCAGGCTCTGTGAGTCTGAAAATGCTTTATGCAAGCGGTTTCCACGGTTCGTGATACCATAAGGTAATTGCATTTTAAAAGGTGCGTAATGGATTTGTAACACAAATTTCGGTATACTTGTAATGTACCTTAATAGGTAAATGCTACCTTTAAACGAAGTTACCTTGTAAAGCCTTGGTATCTGGAGGAATTGTTATGGCAAAAAAACTGGTCTTTCTGCTGGTAACAGTGCTGGTCCTGTTGCTTGCTTCAGTGACAGCTCTGGCAGTAGAAACACAGGCACCTACTCCTGAAGCAGGTTTTACGAAAGATAAGGCTGATAAAATCAGTGTCGCCACTGGAGTCAGTATAAGCGTAAGTGAATTAGAAACTAAATACAGTGATTTATTCTTTGGTGATGATACAACTGAGGATAAATATGTTACCTTCAAGTATGAACGTGCAATGACCTTGACTGGAAAAAGATACAACATTACGGGTACATTTTCCGAGTCAGTACGCGATTCGCTGGTCATACTGATGTACATCAAGAAGGATGGCGTGTATGTCCCCTTAATAGATGTGGACACGGGCTCGAATCTGTCCGAGGGGCCATCCATTATGTCCTGTTCCAAGGTTGACCTGGAACTGAGCAATACAGTACCCAACGAAATCAGAATTGTTGCTTTTTATAAGAAAGATGCCCTTAAGCTTGATGCCAGTAAGGTTCAGGTAATAGATCTGAAGATTCTGGCAAAACCGTTAACCGATAGTGATAAGATTAGAATTATAACCATTGACCAGCTTAAAGATGTCTTGCAGCCTAGCCCATAAGTGAGATTATGATGAAGCACAGAATTGAAAAGCTGAAAACACAGCTCTTAATCGTTCTTGTCATTCTAAGCTTGGTTCAATTAGGAATCCATTGGAATCAACAGGCCCAAGGATTCCTTTCTCGTTTTGTAGGGTCATTTTTTGGCGGCAGCGATTTTCCTACCACCAATGTGGACAAGACCAAGTTTCTCTATTTCATGCCCAAGGACATCACTGTCTCTGTTGGCCAGACCAATTCCCGATGGCGGTTTACCAAAGGCGACACTTATTACACAAGCATATGGGATGATGTGAGAAATCATTATCTTCCTGCCATTATAAAAAAGAAGCCTGCCAAGGTTCTTTCCAAGGAGCAATGGGAGTCAGTCATTGCTAAAAGCTGTATAAGGATCGAATTTAACGTCAAATGGCCCAATGATGTTATCTATTGGCTGGAGGATGTTAACCCCGGCGATAACAGGAGCTTTGAGGCCGTTAAATCCATTGCCATTCTTCCTCAGGAGGATGTCAATGAAACCATCAATGTGCTATACATCTATGATGAGAAGCAGGTCTATCAGTACCAGGTGGATGTGGAAAAAAACTACTTGCCCAAGCGATTTTATTCGGAACTGGTTAAGAATCTGCGTTCTCAGGAAGTGCCCAGCTTAAGTCTTTTAACCTCGGTCACCAATTTTAAAGCCTCTGAGGAAATCCTTGTTTCACTGGAAAGAAGAATGACCGAGTTTCCGATGCTTTCCCTTGAGATTCCTGAGTCTATTCGGCTTAACAGAGAAAACATAGAAAGCGAGAGTATTCAGGATCAAATCCTTCTGGAGCAAAAGGTCACCTTGACTGCCAAGTATAACGAAGTGGCCGGTGAAGCCTGGTTCACCGATACAGAAAACCTTTATAAGCTGTACAGCAACGGCCTTCTTCAGTATAATTATCTGTCTACCCCCAACCGGGGAGCGGGTTCGGCCTCATCAGCCTTCAGCCAGGCCCTCTCATTTATTGAGTTGCGCAGGCATCTTCTGGGGGATGTGGATCTTTCCCTTTCCTATTTTAAGAAGGATGAACAGGATCGCTATTATGAGATGCATTTTTCCTATCAATTGGATGGCATCCCCATTCATTATGGTGGTGCCCAGAGTACGGACAGGATAAGTGCACCCCTCATCATAAAGGCCAATGCGGATCGGGTGCTTGAATGCTCCTGGGTGATTCGCTCCATAACCCGTACAGGAATGACAGGGGAGTATAGCCTTTATTTTCCCAATATCCCCATTCCCATCGCCTATCTTTCCGACTTCCAAAAGGAATCCAATTTGTTCACACGCATAGAGGCGGGATATTTATTTGATCTTAACCAGACTCTCAGCCCCAGGATGACACCTTATTGGATCATCAGCAATAACGAAAAAGACTATGTATTCCCATTGTCGTCAAAGGAGGATTAAGAAATGGATTGGGCAAAAGTAAAAACCATCCTTATTATTCTCTTTATCCTTCTGAATGTTTTCCTTTTTATCACCATTATGAATAACAATACCACGCTGAGTTTTCAATCATCCTATGCCCGCTATGCCACGGAATATCTGAAATCTAAGGATATTACCATTGCCTCGCAGATACCTAATGTAAAGGGCAAGGTGGGTGTCCTGGCCTTCGGAACCCGTTCGCTGGACATTAACGCACTTTCTGTGCTGGTCTTTGGAAAGCAAGTGGAACCCGTTGAAAAGGATGACAGGGTAATCATAAAGGAGGGTGAGGAAAGCATTATCCTTAAAGGACAGACCCTTATGCTGACCGATAAGCTTTCCCGCGGTACCGAGCTCTTTGCTGATGCGCAGAAGTTTCAGGAATCCGTCTATGGTTATCTGGGCGCCCTTGGCATTCAAAAGACCCAGCTCAGCCAGCCTTCTATAAATATGACCGAGGATCTCAGGGTATATCACTTCTATATGAAGTACAAGAACTTCCTGCTTTTTGATCAGCCCATTTCTGTCTCCATCAACCGGGATGGTATAATGAGCCTGTCCTTGCCCACCCGCGAGGTTAAGCGTGTCCAGTCCCCCAATGAGATTCTCTCAATTTATCAGATTCTTGTCATGGGCCAGGTTCCTCAGAACAGCACCATAACACAGGTGGAGTTCGGTTTTAAGAAAACCGGACAGGATGATCTCTTTGATAGTCCGGTCTGGCATATTTTGCTGGAAGATGGACAATCCCTCTTTTATAATGCCTATACAGGTGAAAAAGTTTTATAATTGGTTATAATTTCATATAGGGTTACTGATCGAATAATTTGCGAAGATACATACATTGATGGTATAATATCTTTTTGAGTAACTCAATGAAAAAACCGGAAGGTTGGTGTACAAGTGGACAGGCTTATCATCCGCGGACAGAAAAGATTAAAGGGTGAAGTCACCATAAGCGGAGCGAAGAATGCGGCCTTGGGTGTATTACCGGCAGCCCTTCTGCTAAGCGATATATGTACCATTGAAAATATTCCGGACATCTTGGATATTGCCATCCTTAAAAGGATAATGGAATCCCTGGGTGCCCGGTTTGAAGACATTGATAAAAACACTACAAGAATAGATACCCGCAACGTCAACTCCTATATGGCCACCACTGAGGATATGCATAAGCTCAGAGGCTCTTACTATTTGATGGGTGCGCTTCTTGGGCGTTTTAAAAAGGCTGTTGTGACATTCCCCGGAGGCTGTAACTTTGGTGTCCGGCCTATCGATCAGCACATTAAGGGCTTTGAATCCCTGGGTGCCAAGGTAGAGATAGAGCACGGCTTTATTAAGCTTTCGGCCAATAAGCTGGTGGGTGCCTCTATTTATCTTGATGTTGTCAGTGTGGGCGCCACCATTAACATTATGCTGGCGGCCGTCAAAGCCGAAGGTCTTACCACCATTGAAAATGCGGCCAAGGAGCCCCATATTGTTGATATTGCCAACTTCCTCAATGCCATGGGCGCTGATATTAAAGGTGCAGGTACCGATATTATCCGTATCCGCGGCGTCAAGGAACTAAAGGGCAATGTGGTTCATAGCATCATACCCGATCAGATTGAGGCGGGGACCTTTATGATTGCAGCAGCCGCAACAAAAGGGGATGTTCTTGTCAAGAATGTTATTCCCAAGCATATGGAGTCCCTTACCGCAAAGCTCATTGAAATGAATGTGAAGGTCGAGGAATTCGATGACAGCATTCGCGTCACAGCCAAGGATAAGCTCAACAAGGTGAACATAAAAACCCTTCCTTATCCGGGCTTTCCGACTGATCTTCAGCCACCGGCAGCTATCCTGCTTCTGAGGGCTGAAGGAACCAGCACCATTACAGAGGGTATTTTCGATAATCGTTTCCAATACATTGAAGAATTGAAGAGAATGGGTGCCAAGATTCGTGTTGAAGGCAGAATGGCCGTTATTGAGGGCGGTTCAAAGCTTTCAGGTGCTCCTATCCAGGCGCTTGACTTAAGAGCCGGGGCGGCCTGTGTTATTGCAGGACTCATTGCCGAAGGGGAAACCGAGGTTCTGAATGTTCATTACATCGATCGCGGTTATGAGAATATGGTTGAGAAGTTCCAGCAGCTTGGCGCCGATATCAAACGAATCCGTGACAATTAGAACAATCGGGGTATGAAATGATTAAGGTCTGCAGTTTGTTCAGTGGATCAAGCGGCAATTGCATATTTGTTTCCCATCAGGACACTGCATTGTTGGTCGATGCCGGTGTCAGCGGCAGAAGAATTGAAGAGGCCCTGAAAGGCATTGGCGAGTCCTTCGAGAAAATTGTGGGCATCTTCATTACCCATGAGCACAGTGATCATATCTCGGGTGCCGGAATTCTGGCAAGGCGGCATAAGGTGCCCATCTATGCCAACGAGTTAACATGGAAGGCCATGCGTCCTTTCATGGGCAAGCTTCCCCCTGATTGCATCCGTTATGTCAATGTGGGTGAAACCCTGAACTTGGGTGAGATTGAAGTCAGGCCCTTTTCCATTCCTCACGATGCCGCCTGTCCTGTAGGGTATAATTTCTTTGTAAATGGCAAAAAGGTGACCATTGCCACCGATATCGGGCATATGAATAACGAGCTTTTAGGGCATCTTACCAAGAGCGATATGATCCTGCTGGAATCCAACCACGACATTGAAATGCTCAAAACCGGCAGATATCCATGGCCATTAAAGCGGCGCATCCTCGGAGAATACGGGCATCTGTGCAATGATATGGCCGGCAAGGTGGTTGCCTATCTGGCCCAGAATGGCACCAAGTCCTTTCTGCTTGGACACTTAAGCAAGGAGAACAATTTCCCCGAGCTGGCGTATCAGACGGTTTGCAATGCGCTTATGGAAAAGTGTATCCATCCCAATAAGGACGTATATCTGGAGGTTGCTTTGAGGGACAGGGCCAGCAAGGTGCTGTACATATAAGTGAGAGGAAAGGCCATGAATATTCATATCATCGCCGTAGGAAAACTGAAGGAAGACTACTTAAAAGACGCTCAAAAGGAATATTTGAAGCGTCTTTCCCGTTTTTGTAAGGTAAATATCGTTGAGGTGGATGAAGAAAAGGCTCCCGAGAATCCAAGCCCCGCCCAGGAGGAAAAGATCAAGGCCAAGGAGGCTGAGCGCATAAGAAAGGCCCTTGGAAAGAACACAACGGTTATTGCGCTGGCTCTGGAGGGGCAGGAATGGACCTCGGTGGGCTTCTCCCAGCAGCTTAAGCACCTTATGGTGGAAGGAAAAAGCGATATTGCCTTCCTTATCGGTGGTTCCATAGGTCTTGATTCTTCACTGATAAAGGAGGCCGATCTCCGGTTCTGCCTTTCCAAGCTGACCTTTCCCCATCAACTGGCTCGGATTATTTTACTGGAACAAACCTACCGGGCTTTTAAGATCATGAATGGCGAGACCTATCATAAGTAACTGTGTTATCGGCATTAAAGGAAGGCTATATCGACCTCTTCTTTCACAGATTCTTGGTGCCAGCCAGCAAAGAAGAATTCATTACTTAAGCGAGGATATTTGTGATGAACGATTTGATTTCTTTTGCAAATGCAGAGCTTGAAACTATGAATTACACCCCCCAGGGGGGGCATCTTAAGACCGGCGACATCCGAAAGCTGTCCTCAAAACTTTTCCGCATGGTCAAAGACAAGTCAAAGGAGAATGTCTTTGCCCTCTGCCAAGGGCTGCTGGACCAGAACAGTTGGCCCTTGAAGGTGGTCGCCTTTGATTTTGCGCACCGCATGAAAAAGCAGTATGATCAGAATACCTTTTCCCTTTTTCAAAGCTGGCTTGAAAACTATGTGAGAGGCTGGGGGGATTGTGATGACTTCTGCACCCATGCTTTCGGTGAGCTTATTTGCCAAAACACAGCCCTTGTCAAAGACATTATCCCCTGGACACAACGGGAGGAGTTCTGGATGCGCCGGGCGGCCGCTGTTGTACTCATCCCCTCCATCCGCGATGATAAATACAAAGAAACCAATCCCCTGCAGATTGCAGATCTCTTGCTGACCGATGCGCATGATCTGGTTCAAAAGGGGTACGGCTGGATGCTTAAGGCCCTGTCCGAAAAAGAGCCCCAGGCTGTGCGTGATTATCTTATTAAGCACAAGGACGTAATGCCGAGGGTAGCTTTCAGATATGCTCTCGAAAAGATGGACCCCGAGACAAAACAGGCACTCATGAAGCTATAACGGATGGGAGAATGGGATGGCAGGAAAGGCGTAAAACCCATTCTGCGAGGTAAAAGATAATGCAAAAAGAAAGGCTCTATTACATAGACTGGCTCAGGGTGCTGGTCATCCTGTCCCTGGTACCCTTTCATGCGGCCTTGACCTATACGGGGCTGGGGGATACCTATATCAAAACCCCAATCATCGGTTTAAACACTGTCCCTCTTATGCTTATTAATATTTCTCTGGGCAGCTTTTTCATGACCCTTCTTTTCTTTATCTCGGGAATGGCCGCCTATTACTCCCTGCGAAGAAGAGGAAGCCAGGCCTTTATGTCGGAAAGAATCCGAAAGGTTCTTGTCCCGTTTCTTTTAGGATTCATTCTGCTTTGTCCTCTCCAGGCCTATTTCAAAGGCCTCTATGAAGGCTTTTTGGGAAGCCTGATAGATTTTTATGCCGAGTTTTTCTCGGAAAAAATCGTGGATTATCTGGGCTATTCCCATCTGTGGTACCTGCTTTATTTGTTTGTCTTTACCCTTCTTAGTCTGCCCTTGTTTAAAAAGTGGCTAATAAAAGAGGATGAGCTAAAGAAGCTGTCTTCCTTCCTGTGCAAAGGTAGGAATATTTATTATCCTGTCGGCTTTATTATTGTGGCAGAGATGATCTTAAGACCCTTCTTTCCGGGACCGCAGACCTTAATCACCGATTGGGCCAATAATGTGGTGTATTTTGCCATGATGGTTTTTGGCTTTGTCTATGCCTCCGATACCAGGATCCAGGAGCGGGTGGAGCGGCTGAAAACCCTGTCGGGACTAATCTTTCTGGCGTTAACCATTCTCTACAGCATTGTTTTTTATACGTGGCTGACCCAGGGCACAGACCTAACCGTTATCTGGGTTTTGACCAAGGGAATCTATGAATGTTCGGCCATTATCTATGTGCTCTGGCTGGGCAAAAAATACCTTAACCGGCAAAGCAAGGCTTTGGATTATCTTAATAAGGCATCCTTCACCTATTACATCTATCACTTTTTGCCCGTAAGCTTCTTTACATACTGTTTTGTTTTAAGCCCCATGAATTTGTATGTGAAGTTCTTTTTGGTTGTCCTTCTTTCCTATCTCTGCATCTTTCTGTTCTATGAGTTGGTTATAAAAAGGATTCATGGGCTTATACGAAGCCGGGGCCAATGAAATCATGCTACAGGTGGCCGTAGATAATGCCGGGGCCATTCACTTGATCAGATCCTGCGGGTTTGAGGAAACCTCGGTGATATATACTTTTAAGCTCATAAAGTCATGAACGCATGCGGCTTTAAACAGCTCGACAGAAACATTCAAAAAAAGCTTCAAATTACTGCCAATAGATTTCATCATGATATTAATGATTTAGGTCTTTATATAAAAACTTTTTCTCATTATTTCCTGTTTTAGCCAATTAGGCCCCGGATTATGGTATAGTACCTTTATATCGGGAGGTACTTTCGATGAAAAAGGTTCACCCAATTATTCCGGGGCGGAGGTGCTTAGTAAAGAGGATTCTTCAAGCAAAGATGCATTTTTTGGCCAAAGGACTTATCCAGGTGGTCCATAGCCATGAGGATCTTAAAAGGGACGTATCGGATTGGCCGGAAGGCTTTACTCTCCTCTTGGATGTTTTAGGCGATGCGCCCAGAATAGCCCTTCGGAAGTACACGGACGGGCTTTATCGAACCGATCCGTCCGCATTGATTCACTATGACCTGAGAATTTCGTTTAAAAACATTGCTATTGCCCAAAAGGTTCTGTCAGGAAGGATGGGGTTCTGCAGGGCAATGATTGAAAACCGCCTTGTTGTAGAAGGCCCTTCCGTCTATTTCACATCACTTTTAAGATGTCTTATAAAGGCTCAGCATATTCTCTTTCGGCTTCCCAGGGATGAACGCTTGATGATTGGAAAAAGAAACAGTGTCCTTGGCCGGCTGAAGGTCTATCAAGCCATGCTTTTTGCCAAAAGCAACAGGAAGGAGGATGCTTCCGTTGATACCCAAGTACTACGAGTATTCGAATAGCACCAAGACCCTTGCGGGGCATATGGCTCTGGATAATCTGCCCTATGAGCTTAAAAAGCGAGGGGCCAAAAGGCCCATGCTCATCACCCATAAGTCAGGAGAGGCTGTGCGGGGCTATAGGGCCCTTACCAAGGCCCTAAGCGGAACCGACATAATCATAGGCTGTCTCTATCTGGCCGATGAGGGAAAAGCTCAAGAAAATCACCTTTTGGAGGTGTTTGATGCCGGAAACTGCGATTCTATCATAGCTTTAGGGGGCCTATCTGTTTTCGAACTGGCCGGAAGGCTGAAG
Source organism: Bacillota bacterium (assembly GCA_022702935.2). Lineage (GTDB taxonomy): Bacteria > Bacillota > Clostridia > DSM-8532 > DSM-8532 > DTU059. Next base: position 11,913 of record JAKIML020000053.1, read on the forward strand.
GCGCTTCTGATTCGTGAGAGGGATGAGGAGCGGCTGCTCTTAGGAAACGAGCATGTCAGAAGGGGGCAGTCCATCCCCTTAATCGCTGTTCCCATGGCCTATTCGGGGGTCGATATCTTAGGGGAACCCGAACTGGTGGTGCTGGACCCGAGAATGACCATGGATCTGCCCTATAAGGATATCTTCCTCTGGGCGGTGGATACCCTGGCCCATGGAATAGAGGCCTATATCAGTCCGGGCAAAAATCCCTTAAGCGACAGTTTCGCATATTCGGCCCTGCGCCTGGTTAAAGAGAATCTGCCCAGAGCCATGCAGTGCCGAAGGGATAAAAAGGCACGGTACGGCCTTGCCCAGGCTGCGCTTTTGTCGGGTCTGGCGTATATGAATGCCCGGATAGGACCGGTTCACCTTTTGGCAAGGACTCTGGGGGAGGCTTGCCATATACCCTGGAAAGAGGCCCTGGTCATCCTGCTGCCCCACTATTTGGAGAACTATCGTGTCCAGTACGATGCCGAGTATGGGGAGCTCCTTCTGCCCCTGGCCGGACCAGAGATCTATGCCGACACCCCCAGCCATGAACGGGGCAGAAAAATGGTTCAGGTCTTACGCACCCTGCCCGACCAGTATGGGGATAAATATGGCGGACCAAGATGCCTTTCTGCCTGCGGGCTTGCCCGCTCAGATATTGAAAAGGTCATGGCAGCTTTGCTGAAAAGCACTGAAACACTGCATCTTTCCGAGGAAAGCATAAAGGAGGATTTCGTCAATATCCTTAACGCGGCTTTCTAGCTTAATGCTATTTACCTAGAGACAATTTTTACAAACCAAGATATAATAAGGGGTAAGAAAGAACAATAATATTGTTGATGATAAGTAAGACGAAAGGTTTAGCATGAATATCAGCGGTAGTATTGAAGGTTTGAAAAGCAGTATGATTTCGGCCCTTGAGGCCCTTTATGACATGGAAATTCCCCAGGACAGGCTGTGGACCGAGGAGCTCGTCAATACCCTGGCCCATCTCTCGGGGACAATGAATCGGGAGATAGCGATTTACATTGACCGGAAAGGCCGCATTACCGATGTCTGTGTCGGGGATTTTAAGACCGTCGATCTCAATGAAGTGGAAGGCCGCCGCAATAAAATGCGACTTTCAGGAATACGGTGCATTCATACCCATCCCAACGGTAGCGGCATGCTCTCCGCGGTGGATGTAAGCTCTTTAAAGCTTCTTAAGCTGGACATGATGGCCGCCATAGGGGTCTCTGAGCAAAAGCCAACCGAGATCTATGTGGCCGTTCCCTCCCCTGTATCGTTGGAGGATGTGGAGTATTTTGGTCCCTATAAGCCTGACAAAGAAGATTTCAGTGCCCTTTTGGAGTACATTGGCGAGGCCGATGAGTTTTTGCGCAAGCAGGCCGATAGTCTTGAAAATTCGATAGAACGCGCCATTCTTGTGGGATTGAAAACCGGTGAGACCCGTGATATCCAGGGGGTCAGCGAAGCCGATATATCCATGATAGAGCTAAAGGAGCTGGCTCAAACCGCCGGTGCCCTGGTCATCCATCAGATCATGCAAAAGCGTGAAGGACGGGATGCGGCCTACCTTATCGGCAAGGGCAAAGTGGAGGAGCTTCGCATTCTGGCCCAGACCATGGAAGCCGATATTATCATCTTTGATGAGGACATATCTCCCTCACAGCAGCGGAATCTGGAAGAAGCCACCGGCGTCAAGGTCATTGACAGGACGGGCCTGATTCTGGATATCTTTGCGCAGCGGGCCAGAAGCCGGGAGGGCAAGATCCAGGTTGAACTGGCTCAGCTTCAGTACAACCTGCCAAGGCTGGGCGGTCAGGGATCGGTTCTGTCCCGTCTGGGCGGCGGCATTGGTACCCGGGGGCCGGGTGAAACCAAGCTGGAAACCGATAAACGCCATATCCGAAGAAAGATCAACGCCCTTAAAGAGCAGCTTGAAGAAATAAAGAGGCAGAGAAGCATTCTCAGGGTCGAAAGAAAAAGGAACCGGGTTCCTGTGGTCTCGCTGGTGGGATACACCAATGCGGGAAAATCCCTGCTTTTAAACACTCTTTGCGGGGCCAATGTCTACTCTGAGAACAAGCTCTTTGCCACGCTGGACACCACAACGCGCCAGCTTTTGGTGGAGGATAATGACATGATCCTTGTCACCGACACCGTCGGTTTTATCCGAAAGCTTCCCCATCAGCTTATGGATGCCTTTAAGTCCACTCTGGAAGAGGTGGTATATTCCGACGCGCTGGTGATTGTGGCCGATTCCTCCGATCCTTATGTGGAGGACCATATCCGTATTGTGGACTGTATTCTGGCCGAGCTGGGAGCGGCTCAGAAGCCCACCATTATTGCCTATAACAAGATCGATAAGCCCGTTGAGGGTGAGCGGGCCAAGATCATCTCCGACCGAAAGGTTATCGAGATATCGGCCAAAACCGGCCAGGGTCTGGATGAGCTAAAGGCCGCCCTGAAAAGCATTCTTTTTGAAAGCCGCGTCAGGGTTCGGCTTAAGATACCCTTCTCCGAAGGCTGGGTGCTTCCGTGGCTTTATGCCAACGGTAAGGTGCTGTCGGTGGACTATGATGAAAGTGCTTCATTGGTAGAGGCTGAGCTTGACACTGCTTCCAGTCAAAAGGTCAAGGACTTTATCGTCGCTGAGGATCCCTGAATAGAGGGAGCTGGGGTGGATACCAGGTAAAGACGAGAAAGGCCGCGGTCATTGCAAGGATAAAGAGAATACTCACTTTGCGCCAACTGCTTAGATCCCGGGAGCTTTCCATGCATCGCATGAGAATATACTGGGAAATGAGTGCCGCGATGAAAGCAATCATAAGATCCAAAAGAATAAAGCTGAAGCCAAGGGATGCGGAATACCCATAAAAGAGCATGGGCACCGACAGGATGATGGAGAAAAGGCCCAGGGCCAGCCCTGTGAAGAAGTTTGGATTGCCCCTGTATTTTCTCAGATACAGATAGAGATCATAAAAAAGGGCCGAGAAGAAAATGATCTTAATATGCTCCCAGGTGCTTTCGTTCACTGCCGCAATATAGGAAACCGGACGCAGCCCGGTCAGCTCATAAAGAAAATGGAGTGCGGAACTGAATAAGAAAATCCAGGCGGTATCAAGCAGGAGTTCCTTTCTTCGACTGGGACTTTGGAGAAGGGAAAGACTGGTCAAAGCGCACCATCCTCCTTGTTGTGCTTTACCTCTAGTCTATGTAGGAATGCATGCTTTTAGGCCGGACAACGTATATTTTATAAAGCGCAGAATCGGCTCAAACCGTGGTATTCGCCAGATTAATGACAACAAAAGGCGTATTGACACCCGATACCCCGTGATGTAGAATATTTATGCTGTATGAGCTCGAGTGGTGGAACAGGCAGACACAACGGACTTAAAATCCGTCGGACTAACCATCCGTACCGGTTCGACTCCGGTCTCGAGCACCAGGAAAACCCCGATTGCATAAGGCTTTCGGGGTTTTCTGATTTTTGGGCTGCAAATCAAAAGGTGACTTAAACGGTCACTGGACGGTCACACTAACTGGACAATAGAGAATGGTAAGGATCTGCTGACGGGATTATCCATCTTAAAGCAACATCATCAACCAGGAGAGCCATAGGGCTCTTTTTCTGCTTCTATTAAACTACCTGTTCATGTCTCCATAAAATTCTTCCTGTAAAGCTCTATAATTTACATAAAATATCTAACAGCAAGATAAATTGCAGGAATGTAAAACACATAGGCTTGAAATACTTCATAAGGGTATATATAATTATATACGCTATATATTGTTGTCCGATTTACCGATACATACAATATATATTGGATAAACCCGCATAGGATAAAAGAATTTTACATAACGGAGGATAAAAACCATGCTGCTTAACGATAATGCCATCAAAGTCCTTGAGAAAAGATACCTGATCCGTGATAAGGATGGAAATGTACTTGAAACCCCTGAAGAAATGTTCAGAAGAGTTGCCAGAACGGTGGCAGCCGCCGACAAGGACTTTGTGTCTGAAGAGGAGCTACAGGCCATTGAGCAGAGCTTCTACGATATGATGACCAATCTTGAGTTTCTGCCCAATTCCCCCACGCTGATGAATGCGGGAAGGCCCTTAGGCCAGCTTTCAGCCTGCTTTGTGCTCCCCGTGGAAGACAGCATGGAAGGCATCTTCGACAGTGTGAAAAACGCTGCGCTTATTCATAAAAGCGGCGGCGGAACGGGCTTTTCCTTTAACAGGCTTCGTCCCAAAGGCTCCGCAGTCAACTCCACCGGGGGTGTGGCCAGCGGTCCCGTAAGCTTCATGAAGGTTTTCAATGCTGCAACAGAGGCCGTCAAGCAGGGCGGAACCCGTCGCGGCGCCAATATGGGTATCCTCCGTGTAGACCATCCCGATATTCTCGAGTTCATTACCTGTAAGCAGGATAATGCCGATATTACCAACTTCAATATCAGTGTGGCCCTTACCGAGAGCTTTATGGAAGCTGTGGAACAGGACAAGGACTATGATCTGATAGACCCACGGACCGGAGAGATTCGTGGAAGCCTCAATGCCCGTGAAGTCTTTAATAAGATGGTGCAGATGGCCTGGAAGAACGGTGAGCCCGGCATTGTCTTTATTGATCGTATTAACCGTGACAATGTGACGCCCCTTCTGGGAGAGATTGAAAGCACCAACCCCTGCGGTGAGCAGCCCCTCTTACCCTACGAGGCCTGTAACTTAGGCTCCATTAACCTAAGCCTCATGGTTAAGGAAGGGGAAAATGGCCTTGAAGTCGATTATGACAGGCTGCGCGAGGTAGTTCATAAGGCTGTTCATTTCCTGGACAATGTTATTGATGTGAATAACTACCCCCTTCCTGAGATCGACAGAATGACCCGCGGCACCCGCAAAATAGGGCTGGGTGTTATGGGCTGGGCCGACCTGCTCTTAAGGCTGGGCATCCCCTATGATTCGGGTGAAGCTGAAAGACTTGCCCAAGAGGTCATGGGCTTTATTGACTTTGAATCCAAGCAAAAGAGTGAGGAAATCGCCAAGGTTAAAGGTGTTTTCCCCATGTATGACAAGAGCATCTACGCCCAGACAGGCCGGAAGATGAGAAATGCCACCACAACCACCATCGCCCCCACTGGCACCTTAAGCATTATTGCCGGTGTCTCCAGCGGCATTGAGCCCTTGTTTGCCATAACCTTCATTAAATACGTTATGGACGGCACCGAGCTGGTGGAAGTAAATCCGCACTTTAAAAAGGCAGCCGTTGAGGGAGGTTTCTACTCCGATGAGCTTATGAGGACCATTGCCCAAAAGGGCTCTCTGCACGATATCGCTCAGATTCCCGAGGAGATTCGCCAGGTCTTTGTAACCTCCCATGATATCTCCCCTGAATGGCATGTCAAGATGCAGGCTGCCTTCCAGAACCATACCGACAATGCGGTTTCCAAGACTGTTAACTTAAGAAATGAAGCCACTCTTGAGGATGTGGCCGAGGTCTTCCAGTTGGCCTATCGCACCGGATGCAAGGGTGTAACCATTTACCGTGACGGCAGCCGTGATATGCAGGTACTGAATATCGGAAGCGTCAAGGGCAAGGAAGAGCCAGCAAAGAACACTGGTATGTCTCCTAGGGAAGAAGCCTGTGAGGATTGTGCTGTAGCCTGTGAATTCAGATCCAATATTACGCCAAGACCCCGTCCTGAGATCACCACCGGCTTTACTGAAAAGGTGAAGATTGGCTGCGGCAACCTGTATGTGACTGTCAATTACGATGAGAACGGCATCTGTGAGGTCTTTACCAACACGGGCCGTGCCGGAGGCTGTCCCTCCCAGTCCGAGGCCACCAGCCGCTTAGTTTCTATTGCACTTCGCGCCGGCATTGATGAGAAGGCCATTGTGGAACAGCTTAAGGGTATCCGCTGTCCTTCCACCATTCGTCAGAAGGGCCTGAAGGTACTGTCCTGTCCCGATGCCATTGGCCGACTCATTGAGAAGGTTATGAACCATAGAAATGGAAACGGGGAGGCCTTTAAAGCCGCACCTGTGGCCGCCACCCAGGTAGTTCCCAGACCTACCGCCAGAACCTTTGATCCCGACACTAAAAAAGCGGGAGCTGATGATAAGAACGGGCTGTGCCCCGAATGCGGAAGCGTAGTGGAGCATGAGGGCGGATGCATGGTTTGCAGAAATTGTGGATACTCTAAGTGTGGATGATGAGAAATACGCATCTCCAATCATGATGAAAATTCTTTCAAAGAAGAAGGTCAGCTCAAGGGCTGACCTTCTTCTGCTGCTGGGGATACTTTATCTGCGCGATTAAGCTCATTCGCTGAACTGATAGTCGAACCAGTCGAAGTATGCGGGAGCCGAGCATCTCTTCCCGTTACCGGTGGCATATAGCGCAATATAGTTGCCGGTAAATCGCCCGCCCACCTCGGTGGACAAATAGTGGACCTCTCCCTGGCCAACATATACAACCTGGCCCTGTGAGTTCCTATAGCCAAATCGATACCGCTGAGGGGATGCCTCAAGCTCGAAGATGACCCATTCCCTGTCATAATCAACGCAATTCTCCACCTTCCATAAAGAACCGATTCTTCTCCGGAACAGAATTTTGGTGCTGTTTTCAATCCGTGTCAGGGCGATTTCATAATGGTGGTCATTGTTGAGATAGATGCTTAAGCCTGCCTCCTCGCCGTTTTCTGCCGGGCTGAAGGTCAGATGGGTGGAAACTTTGCATGCCATATGCTGCTGTCTTCGGCCAACCCAGGCCAGGGTTTCCTTGTCGCTCAGATTGGCGGCACTTCCCCTTAAGGTGAGGTATCCCTTTCTTTCAGTCAGGGACCACAGGCTGTTATCAGGGTTAAAGAGAAAGTTCCAGCACAGGTCCAGCTTGTCCCCGTCAAAATCATCACGCACAGGTTTTTGCGGGAAGGGATGCTGGGGTAGAAGATCTGCTTCCATCACAAGGTCTACCGAGCCATTCTTTCCAAACAGGGGCCACCCCTCTTTATCCCAGGAAACAGGAACCAGGAAGGTCTCCCGTCCCAGGTGGTGTCTGTCAGGATAGGGGACGGGGCGGATACCCAGGCATACGGCCCACCATTTTCCGTCGTGGGCGTGGACCAGGTCCGCATGCCCAATGGCTCTGACAGGCAAGGGCAGGCTCCGGTTGGTCAGCACGGGATTTCGGGGACAGGGCTCATAGGGCCCATCAATCCATTTACTTCTAGCCACTGTTACCATATGGCACTGCGCCGTCCCTCCTTCGGAAATGAATAGATAATAGTAATCTCCGATCTTATAGATATGGGGGCCTTCGGGGTCCGCACCTCCGGTGCCGCTCCAGATATCCTTCCGCTTACTTAAAAGCTTTCCGGTTTCTATATCAATCTCACATAGGAAGATGTTTTGGCTTGTTCCCGTATAGTAAACACGACCGTCATCATTAAAAAAGAGGGAAGGGTCGATCCCCGGAAGATCAATCCATACTGGATCAGACCACTCCCCGAAGGGGTCATGCGTCCAGACAAAGAAATTTCCGCCCCTGTCATTGCCATCGGTTACATTGGTGGTTATCACATAGAACCGTCCGTTATGATAACGTATGGTGGGGGCGAAGATGCCCATACAGTTAGGAGCGGTTTTTGATAAAGCAATCTGACTGTTTCGAGTGAGGCAGTGGCCAATCTGTTCCCAGTGAACCAGGTCCTTGCTGTGAAACACAGGAATGCCCGGAAAATATTCAAAGGAGCTGGTGACTAAGAAATAGTCCTCGCCAACCCGACATATGCTGGGATCAGGGTGAAACCCTGGGATAATAGGGTTTCTGTAAAGCATGGCGTACCCTCACATCATAAAATGTTATCTTTATCATACCTTTTGCAGATATTTTGTCCCAGTGTAAAAATTAGACGCTATTTCATGTAAAATTTTTTGCATTTATCTGCAGCAATTGTGTGGATCAACTTTGTGAAAGTCCTTCCTAATCCTGAGCCAGGACCTTTTTCACGACTTCCTCCAGGCTCGCTTCAGGACCCTGGGCTTTTAATAATGGGGCAAAAAGATCCCCGGTCTGTTCCAAGCGCTTCAGAGCGTTGTTCAGCGTGAAATCTCCAGGAACAATGCCTTTGCGGACCTCTTCCCAGGTTACGGGCATGGAAACGGTGGCTTCCCTGGTGGCCCGGGGAGAATAAACCATGGTAATGGTCTTGCCCTGCCACATCTGAAGATAGTCAAAATAGAGCTTAGTGCCCCGTTTGTCCACCATGCGCTCCAGAGTGATTTTCTTGGGGTACTTCTGCGCAAAATAGAGCCCAAAGAACTCATTGATTTTTCTGGCTGTCCCATAGGGATACTTTCCGCCGACAGGGATATAAAGCTGCATGCCGGTGGCTCCTGAGGTCTTGATATAGCTTGTAATGGAAAGGGCATCCAGTGTTTCCTTCACCAGAAGGGCTACCTCGGCCACATCTTCAAAGGTCTGCCCCTCGGAGGGGTCCAGGTCAAAGACAATGGCGGTGGGGTAATCCTCCCTGTCATAGGTATTAAAAGAGGTATGGAACTCCAGGGAGGCCAGATTGACCAGCCAGCACAGGGTGGGCAGGGAATCTAAAAGGGCGTACTCGATATCATTCCACCTATGGCGGTTTATCCATGAAGGGGCATGATCAGGCAGATTTTTGGCAAAGAAGGATTTCCCATGGATGCCGTGGGGATAGCGAATGGTGGTGAGCAAGCGATTGTGAGCATGGGGGAGTATATAGGGAAAAAGCTCAATCATCCGGGTAAGATAATCAATTTTTCGTATGCCCGCTTCGGGCCAGAGCGGCTTTTCGGGGTTGGACAGCTTAATCTTCCTTCCCTCTATGGTGATAGTTTCATAGGTTTTAACCATGGAGGACCCTCCTTATTCCAAATACTCGGTACCGTCGGCCTTAAGCGGATCCAATGTGGAAAAGCCCAGAATTTTTGGATGGCGCAGGCCCCCGTCCAGGGTCCATTCCAGAAAACCCACCCATACCGTCAGCCGGGGACTGAACCAGATAATCTGCTGCTGCTCCCTGCGGGATAGATCCGAAATCTCAAAACCCTTTGGCTGAGCTTTCAAAACGGGCAGGGTTTCCTTAATGAGCCTAAGATGCTCCTGGGTAAGGCCCACCGAGGCCCTTCCTATATAGACCAGCTCCCCCTCCCGATGCACCGCCAGAATCAGGGCGTTGGGAAATCCGTCCTTAAGGGTCGCTCCGGCGACCACGGCAAGGATCTTACGCTTCAGCTTTGTTTTGAACCAGTCCCGATGATCCTTATAGGGACGGTATGGGCTGCTTCGGCGCTTGGACACAATGCCCTCCCAGCCCTTTTCCCGCATGAGGTCAAAAAGCTCCTGGCCATTGTCAAAATCATCGGTGATGGCAATATTGGGGCTGCTTGAAAGATGTTCCCGAAGATAGGCCAGCCGCTCAGAAAGCGGCCTGTCGGTCAACAGACGCCCATTGAGGGCTAAAAGATCAAAGACAATATACTGGGCAGGGTACTTTCTCTGATAATAGCCCGCCTTTTGGGGATCCCGGACACGCTCCCGGATGAGGCTCAACTGGAAAGAGGGCTTTTGCTCCGCGTTGAGAATAATGACTTCACCATCCAATACGGCCTGCTGCCCCTTTAAAAGACCGGGCAGCACAGAAAGCTCGGGATAGAAGGGTGTCCGCTCTCGGCCTTTCTTGGTGTAAAGCCGTATTGCTCCATTCTCTATATAGCTTAAGCCCCGGATACCGTCCCACTTGACCTGGTGCAGAAACTCTTCGCCCTCCACCACCCTGGGGACCAGTATGGGCGACATGGGTACTATCCAGTCCATGGCTCAACCTCATCAGCCCACACCGACCGTCTCCTTCTCGGTCTTTTTGGAGGTCTTTCTGGTTTTTCCGGGTTTACTAGGCTCGGCTTTGGCCCTGGCCTCCCTGCGGTATTCCTCCGTCTTTTTAAGGCTGGCCTGCAGGGCGGCCATGAGATCAATGACATTGCGCTGGGGCGCCTCGGGCGCAGAGACAATCTCCTCGCCCTCCACCTTCTTGTGAATCATGGCAAGGAGCGCTTCACGGTAATCATCCTTGTATTTTTCGGGCTCAAACTCAGCGGTGAGATTATCAATAAGCTGCCGGGCCATTTGAAGCTCCCGCTCATCCACCGATGTGTCCTCGGGAACGCCCGGAACCTGCTTAATATCCCGCACCTCATCGGGAAAATAAATGGTTTCCAGCACCAGCAAGTTGTTAAGCACTCTGATTACGGCAAGGGATTGCTTGTCCCGGATGGTGATTCGGGCCACAGCAATGCGCCCTGTTTCCTCCATGGCCTTTCTTAAAAGGCTGTAGGCCTTGGCGCCGCCGGTTTCCTGGGGGGCTAAATAATAGGACTTGTCGAAATAAATGGGGTCGATCTCCTCTAAATGGACAAAATCCAGAATCTCTACGGTCTTGGCCGATTTGGGACGGATGGCTTCAATATCCTTGTCCTCAATAATCACATAATGGCCGGGCTCGTACTCATAGCCCCGTACAATGTCCTCCGAAGTGATCTTTTCATTGCAGGCGGGGCAGATTCTTTCGTTCTTAATGGGGGTTTTGCATTTGTTGTGCAGGTATTTGAAGCGTATATCCCTGTCCTCGGTGGCCGCAAACATTTTGACAGGGATATTGACCAGTCCGAAACTGATGGACCCCTTCCACATGGTATGCATAGTGCTCCTCCAATCAGGCAGGGCAGTGGGTTCTTCCCTGCGGATTTATTATGAGGCCATTTATTGACGGCTATTTTTACATAGTGTTGGACGGAGCGGGGCGCATTATGCATGTTTCAAGGCTTAAACGTATAGAAATGAGAGGTGCTTTCAAATGTCATAAATTTGAAAAGAATTGACTCTTGACACTCACGGATGCGTTGATATAAGATATATAAGCTTTTCCTTAAAACATGCCCCTCTGCCGAGGCGCATACATTATCTAAATAGTTTAATAAGGAGGATAGTCCCATGGCATTTCAAAATCACCCTTCCTATCCTGAAGAACAGCAGCGACTGACCTACACCCTGGAACTGGTTGATAAAGCTCTTTCTGAATCACAACAGAGCAAAAGCAAGGTCGAGAAGGAAATCGAACGCTTGAAAACTACCGGAATAACCGACAGTTCCCTGGACTATGTGGATTTGTCCATGAGTTATCGCTTGCAAAGTGTCTTTGCCCTGAGACTGAGAAACCTCCTGGAGGCTCAGAAGAAGCCTTATTTTGCACGCATTGACTTCCTGGAGGATTGGGCCAGGGAAAAGGAGGTCCTCTATATCGGAAAGATGTGCCTTATTCGGGAAGAGGACATGAAGCCCGTCATCATTGACTGGCGTGCCCCTGTGGCCAGCCTCTACTACGAAGAGCGCCTCGGAAGAGCCCACTATCTCTGTCCCAAGGGGGATGTGACGGGTGAGCTTATGCTAAAGCGCCAGTTCTCCATTGAGGATGGACAGCTTAAGAATATTTTTGATATTGATATTACCACCAACGATGAGTTCCTCCAGGGCTATTTGGGCGCCAGCGCCGATACCCGCCTGAAAGATATTGTCTCCACCATCCAGGCCGAGCAAAACCAGATCATACGCGCCGACATGTGGACACCTCTCATTGTGCAGGGGGCCGCCGGAAGCGGTAAGACCACCATTGCCCTCCATCGTATCGCCTATCTGGTCTATACCCACGAAAAGACCTTCAACCCTGAAAGCTTCATGATCATTGCCCCCAATACCCTCTTTCTGGACTATATTTCTGAAATCCTCCCCGAATTGGGTGTGGATCGGGTGCGCCAGACCACCTTTGAGGATTTTGGTCTGGATCTTATCGGAAAGCGGTTTAAGTTCAGAAATCCCCATGAAAAGCTGATGCTATTGGCCTCGGGCAAGGACCGGGAAAAGGCGGAAAAGCTGAAAAGAGCCTCCAGCCTTAAATGCTCCATGGCCTTTAAGGAGCTTTTGGACGTATTTCTGGATGCCGTTGAGGCCTCCATGCTGCCCAAAAAGGATTTTACCCTGTTTAACGAGACGGTGATGAAATATTCCGAGCTTCAGGATTTGTTCACCCGGGAATATAAGCGGCTCCCTGTGAAAAACCGGCTGGAAGAGATGAAAAAGCACATGACCTATCAAATCTCCAAAAATAAGGGGGCTTTTACGGCCAAGTTTGAAAAGGACTGTGCCGACGAGGTGCTGCGCCTTAAGGAGACCATGGAGGATTCCCCGGAGCGGCAGCGGCTTATCATCGATATCTTCAATCGCCGGGACTTTAAGCTCAAGGCCCTGGAGCGGGAAGGAAAGAGGGCTGTGAACGATTACCTGGCCAGCATCCTGAAGAAGCAGCCCTATGAGCACTACAAGGACTTCATCCTGTATCTGAGGGATACGGCCGCCAATGAGGTGGAGGCCTTCACGGCCCAGTGGAGCCAGGAAGTCATCAACTCCAAAAAAATCGAGATAGAGGATCTGGCCCCCATTATCTACATTAAATACCGTATCCACGGCATTGACAAAAAAATCCCTGTCAGGCATATTGTCATCGACGAAGCCCAGGATTTCTCAGCCTTCCAGATTTATGTCCTCAAACAGATAATCAAGGACAGCTCCTTTACCATATTGGGGGACCTGTGCCAGGGCATTCATTCCTACCGGAGCTTAAAAAGCTGGGAGGAGCTGATGGACGAGGTCTTTACCGACCGCCGGAGCGAGCTTTTAACGTTGGAGCAGAGCTATCGAACTACCATTGAGATAATGGATGCAGCCAATATTGTGGCCAGGAAGATGAGCATTCCCGGCGTACCTTTGGCAAAACCGGTTTTCAGGCATGGTGAGCCGGTACGGCTCATTTGTGATGCCTCGGAGCAGGAGCGGGATGAGGCCATTGCTCAGCGGATTCAGGAGCTGCTTGATAAAGGCTTCCGCCTGATTGCCGTCATTGCCAAAACGGCGGAGTCCTGTGAGCTGATCCACCATCAGCTTAAGAAAAAGGTTAAGGATATTACCCTCATCACGGGGGCAGAGGGAGAATACAACGGCGGCGTGATGGTGGTGCCCTCCCATCTGGCCAAGGGCCTTGAATTTGACGCGGTCATTCTGGCAGATGTCTCCGAGGAGGTCTATCAGCTTTCGGATATGGACGCCAAACTTCTTTATGTGGCTATGACCCGTGCCATGCATGTTATGGACATTCATTACACAAAACAAATATCTCCTCTAATGGAAGGGTTTTCGTTTGTCGAAATATAAGTTATAATGTTTACTAAAGACGAAATTTTTGAAGGATGGTTATATGTCAGGAAAGCTCATCCTACCTATAGTCTTTCTCCTTTTATGCTTGACGGTGTCCGCATGCACCATACAGGCTCATCTGCCCTCGTCTCCTGATGTACTGGGTTCAACGCCTTCGCCAGGAGATTCCGTAAGTCCTGAGCCCCAGGCCACGGGCTATGATGAGATTCTGGAATTTCGACAAAAAACGCCTTATCTTCCTGACATTCAAACCCTGTCCTCCTTCCCCGGCGTCCTGGAGAGCATTTCATTAACCCTGGAAGAAATTGTCACCGTTCTGGGAACCCAATTTGACCTCGAAGAAAACAAAGCCCAGGGCTATGATACCTATCATTATCCCCAATATCAGCTCAGCTTCGATTTTGACAAAGTCAGCAAAAAGCTGTCCACCGTTTATCTTGACGGTGTACCCTATTATGTGTATTCAAGTGCCATCAAGGCTTTGGATCTCAATGGCGACGGCATGCCTGAAAAGATTGTTGCCTTTGAGAATCAGGTCTTCCTGGGCACTCTTTTGATTGTGGACGGTGCCACAGGGAAAACCACCGCCGCCACCCTTAATTATTTTAACAATTACTGCGAGATCGAGGTTCTCACAGATTTCGGCAACCAAAAGGAGTGTCTGATTCTCTTAAGAACCCGAGGCGGGAGAAAGGCAGAAATCTTTTCTTACCGGGACGGTGAGCTTATCAGCGTACTTCCCGATAACCTTGATGCTTTGATACAGGGCTCGTTAGTCTCCCTGGAGGGCCAAACTGCCGTATGGGTCAACAACAGCGCAAATATCCTGTACCTCTGCCCGCTGCCTCAACGCATTACTGAAGGCCTGGGTCAATGGACCAATGCAGAGGCCCATCGCTATCAGGTCTCCCTTGAGCCCCAGATTTCGGAACGGGGACTTGAACTTAAGGTTGAAACCAGCCTGGAGGTCAAGCTTTCTGACAATTACAACTTCATGGAGGGCTCTGAGGGCATTTACTGTGATGTGGCACGGGTGGTTGAGACCTATGTCTATGAGGGACAGGGCCAGTGGCAGAAGGTAAAGACCGAGGGCGGGCCTAAGTACCAGGAGGGCGTTAAGACCGCACCCACATTGGAAGACCTGTCCATTGCAGGGCTTAAGCTTTATGACTCCTATGAAACCATCGCTCCGGCCTTCGCCGATCTTTCACAGTATTCAGACGAGGAACTTTACGCAGGCGTTCTTATTGAAAAAGAGGGCGTGCGCGTAGGCATATCCCAGAACATGATTTCCTATCTTTCTCTGGAAGAAGGGGCCGTTGAGGCTACCGCTAAGGGGCTTAAGCTTCTGGATTCCCGGGAAATGGTCATTTCCCAATATGGTTTGCCCGATCAGGGCTTCCTGGATGATGCCACATGGACCTATTATGTCATCGGTGACAACAGCGATGACAATCCCGCTCTGTTCTTCAATACGCTCAATCTTGAATTCGATGGGGACAAAGTGTGCAGAATATGGATATCTTCCTATGTTACGGCCTATTGATTTTTGAGGTAAATGCAGATTGTACTTAAAAATGTTTTGCCGTATAATAGTGTAAATGCCCATAAGACTATGCGCATTTTGAAAAAATCGATTCAGGAGTGATGAGGATGAAAGGGTTGGCAAAGCTCGAGCTCCGCTATGGTCGTTATGCTATTAAGAATCTGACACTGTATATCGCCGCTTTGAATTTGGCGGTTTTTCTTCTGACTCTTGTTATCTATCAGGGAAACATTCTTTCAACTGAACTGGCTCTGGGTTTATTCCCCCAGCTCGTTCTGAAGGGCCAGGTATGGCGGCTTATTACCTTTATCTTTTTACCCAATACCTATCATCCTATATGGATACTATTTTCAGTCTATCTTACCTATATGATAGGGGCTTCCCTGGAGAATTACTGGGGCAGGTTCAGACTTAATCTATACTTTTTGGTGGGCATGCTGGGAACCATTATTGCCGCTTTTATTACAGGCTATGGTTCAACAGGATATTATCTGAACCTCACCATGTTTTTGGCCTATGCCACGCTCTTTCCCGAGCAGCAGTTCATGTTGTTCTTTGTCCTTCCCGTAAAGGTCAAGTATCTGGGCTTGCTCAATGCGGGCTATATTCTTTATGAGATGATTTACCACATCCAGTTCAGACAGTGGCATATGGTTGCAGCCATCCTTGTTTCGTTATTGAATTATTTCCTCTTCTTTGGCGAGGACTTTATAAAATGGATTAAACTTAAGCGTCAGGTTGCAAAGAACCGCCGGCGGTTCTTTGAGCAGGTTCGTCCCTATGATCGGGACCGCGACAGACGCTATTAAGACAGAAAAGGGTGGAGACATGGATTTAAGAAGTGAAATATTAAGACTTAAAGAAGAACGCAATGCTGTTATTGTCGCACATTTCTATCAGGACGGCGAGATTCAGGATATTGCTGACAAAGTGGGGGATTCCTTTGAATTGAGCCGCTTCTGTGCCAACACGGATAAACAGGTCATCGTCTTCTGCGGCGTTCATTTTATGGCCGAGAGTGCTAAGATCCTGTCACCGGAAAAGACCGTTTTGCTTCCGGCCATTGATGCGGGCTGCCCCATGGCTGACATGGCCAAGGTGGACGATCTTAAAAGAATGAAGGAGAAATATCCCGAGGCGGCCGTGGTCTGCTATGTCAACACCACAGCGGCCATTAAGGCTGAATGTGATATTTGCTGTACCTCGTCCATTGCAGAAAAGGTGGTCAGATCGGTGCCTCAGAAGCAGATTCTGTTCCTGCCCGACAGGAATCTGGCTCAATATGTGGCCAAGCAGGTTCCCGAAAAGGAATTCATTTTGTGGCCGGGCTTCTGCCCTACCCATAACGCACTGACCACCATGCATGTCCAGGAGGCCCGGGAAGCACATCCCAATGCCCTGCTGGTGGTTCATCCGGAAGCACCTCCCGAGGTGGTGGAACTGGCCGACTTTGTGGGAAGCACCAAGCAGATCATTGATTTCTGTACGGCCTCAGAGGCTGAAGCGTTTATCATCGGTACTGAGGAGGGCGTGCTTCACCAGCTTCATAAGCTCAATCCAGGAAAAAGCTTTCATATGTTGAAATATCGCTTTGTCTGTCCTAATATGAAGAAGACGACCCTTGAGGTTCTCTATGAATCCCTGAGGGATATGAAGCATGAAATCACTCTGGATGAGGAAACTATCAAAAAGGCCTCACACAGCCTTGAAAAAATGCTAAAGGTAAAATGACAGATTTATACCGTGAAGGTGAAATAAGATGACTGAAATCAGAGAGACCGATGCCGGGGAGCAGGAGAGGTATCTGGTAGATTTTGATACCGATACTCTGCCTTATGAGTTCTATGATGTTGTGATAGTGGGCAGCGGCATAGCCGGGGTTTATACTGCCCTGTCCACGCCAAGACAAGCCAAAATTCTCATTATCACCAAGGATACCATCGATATCAATAATTCGGTACTGGCCCAGGGCGGCATTGCTGTTTCCCTGGACCAGAACGATTCACCCCATCTCCATTTTCAGGATACCATCTATGCAGGGGCGGGCCTGTGCGATAAGGAAACCGTCAAGGTTCTGGTCAATGAAGCGGCCGAGAATATTGCCACCCTCTGCCTCTATGGCGTCAATTTCGACAGGGACGCCGAAAGACGGCTGTCCCTCACACGGGAAGGCGCCCATAGCATGAACCGTATTATACATACCGGGGATGCCACGGGTAAGGAAGTTTGCGACACCCTTGTCCGGGCTGTTTCGGATCTGGACAATGTGACCATCCGGGAAAGAACCTTTGCC
The DNA here is from genome assembly GCA_022702935.2 of Bacillota bacterium. Classification (GTDB taxonomy): domain Bacteria; phylum Bacillota; class Clostridia; order DSM-8532; family DSM-8532; genus DTU059. Next base: position 29,089 of record JAKIML020000053.1, read on the forward strand.
ATAGACCTGATTACCCAGGACAATGTCTGCAAGGGTGTTTTAACCTGCAATGAGCAGGGCGGCGATCTTAAGGCCTATTATGCCCCTATTGTGGTCTGCGCCTCAGGTGGATACGGGCGGCTCTATGCCAGCACCACCAATCCCGAGGTGGCCACGGGAGACGGAGCGGCTCTCTCCTTCCGTGCCGGGGCCGAGCTGATGGACCTTGAATTTGTACAGTTCCATCCCACCGTGCTCTTCCATCCTGATAATCAGAGCTTCCTCATCTCAGAAGCCGTGCGCGGCGAAGGCGCCCTCCTGCGCAATCTTAAAGGCGAGCTCTTTATGGAGAATTACCATCCTATGAAGGAGCTGGCTCCCCGTGATGTGGTCTCCAGAGCCATCTTCCAGGAAATGGAGAAGACGGGCGCACAGCATGTGTATCTGGATATCACCCATAAGGACAGAGCCTATCTGGAACAGCGTTTCCCCACCATATTCAAAACATGTCTGTCCTATGGCATTGATATGTCCAGGGACTATATTCCGGTAGCCCCCTCCCAGCATTACAGCATGGGCGGTATCAAAACCGATGAATGGGGCAAGACCAGGATACAGGGCTTCTATGCTGTTGGTGAGGCCGCCTGTAACGGTATTCATGGCGCCAATCGCTTAGCCTCCAACTCCCTGTTGGAGGGACTGGTCTTTGGCCGGAGAATCGGCCGGCAAATCGCCGAGCATTTGGATGATTTAAAGAAAGCGTCAGGCATTAAGCCCAGCCTTCGTTATCATAACACGTGGATAGACAAGGATGTGGACGCACCCAAGCTCATAAGGCAGCTCCAGGAGCTGATGAACCATAACGTGGGCATTGTCAGAAGCAAGGAGAGTCTGGAAAGCGCCATGGAGCGCATCCTCCAAATTCGCAGGGAGCTTAATCATGTGCGTGCGACCGATACCACCATGATGGAGCTTAAGAATATGCTCTTTCTCTCCAGCCTCCTGGTGAAGGCTGCGTTGATGCGACAGGAGAGCCGGGGTGCTCATTATCGATCTGATTATCCACAGACTGACGATCAGAACTGGCTGAATAATATTGTCTTCCAAGGAGGAAACAAGGATGCTTGATCTGTCCATTGTTGATGAAATTATATTAAGAGCCCTCAAAGAGGATATGCCCATGGGGGATTTAACCACCGACAGCACCGTCCCTGCCGACGAGGTATGCGCTGCCAACCTTATTGCCAAGGAAGCCGGTGTTGTGGCAGGCCTGGATGTTTTTGAACGGGTCTTTACCCTATTGGATTCCAAGATATACATTGAACGCTATATTGATGAAGGAGATCGGGTTGAAGCCGGTACACGCATTATGCACATCTCGGGCAATGCCAGGGCCATGCTCAAGGCCGAAAGAACAGCCCTGAATCTTCTTCAGCGCATGAGCGGCATTGCATCAGCCACCCGGAAGTTTGCCGATGTCCTTGAAGGGACCAAATCCAAGATTGTGGATACCCGGAAAACCGCACCCGGTTTGCGCTATCTGGATAAGTATGCGGTTCGGGCTGGCGGCGGCACCAACCACAGATTCTGCCTTTCCGACGGAATCCTGATTAAGGATAACCATATCAAGGCTGCGGGCGGCATTACTGAAGCGGTCAAAAGGGCCCGTGCCATGGCGCCCCATACCATCAGGATCGAGGTGGAGACTGAATCCATGGACATGGTTAAGGAAGCCCTGGAAGCCGGCGCCGATATTATTATGCTGGATAATATGAGCATTGAAGCCATGAAAGAGGCGGTGGACTTTATCAACGGCAGAGCGCTCACCGAGGCTTCGGGGAATATTACCCTGGACAGGGCGGAGGCCATCGCAAAAACCGGCGTTGACCTGATTTCTTCCGGAAGTCTGACGCATTCTGTCAAGGCTATGGATATCAGCCTTCGATTTGAATAATCCAAAACCCTTGGCAAGAATGTCCATTCGACAAAAGATTCTGTAAAATCGCTAAAAAAACAGACATTTTTTGTGTAGAATGGATAAGAAATTTGCCGTATAGTCCTAGTAAAATGTCAATAATTGATAAGAAGTTAGGTTGTAATGACGACTTGTGGACAAAACGTAAAACTATCCACAGAAAAAGTGCATAAAGGCCAGTAAAATCAGGTGTTACAGTTCAAAACCCGCATATAAAGCCAGTTTATGACTTATCAACAATATCCACAGGCTTGTGGATATCTGTGGATAAGATTGGCTGAGTGAGGATAGAATAAAAAGATTTCTTGGGGAAAACATAAGTCTGTACGATTTCGGTTCACCAACAAGGAGGGATTGAAATCATGAGCAGACGGAAAGGCATTATGTCAGATGGTCTGAAGTATGAGATTGCCCGAGAGCTTGGTGTATACGACACGGTAAGCAGAGAAGGATGGGGATCAGTAACATCCCGAGATTGCGGTAATATGGTGAGAAAGGCAATCGAGTTGGCAAACAGGAACTCCGCAGTACAACCGGAATAGCTGTTGCGGGGTACAGTTATCCGGTAGAGGGTGAATCGAAAGCGTATTAAAATAGAGGGCATGGAAGTAATTCCATGCCCTTTGCCCCTGAATTGGGTTGACAAAGCATCTTGGCTATTGTAGAATAGATTCCGTCACTTAACTTCATAATGGAGAGATGGTCGAGTTGGTTTAAGGCACCGGTCTTGAAAACCGGCGTAGGTGCGAGCCTACCGTGAGTTCGAATCTCACTCTCTCCGCCACATTATTTTTTTGGAGAAGTACCCAAGCAGGTCGAAGGGGACGGTTTGCTAAACCGTTAGTAGGGGTAACTCTAGCGCGGGTTCGAATCCCGCCTTCTCCGCCAGATAAACGCATTTCACAAGATTCGTGAAATGCGTTTTTTCATGCTGATTTTCATTATGTTACATCATGTAATAAACCTGAATTGTCCCGAAAAGCTGTGAGAGCCAAATACTACAATTCGACAATTTGTGATATAATCTGCAAAAGATCAAATGTGGGGGTGCATCACTATGTTTTGCAAGAAATGTGGAGCTCAACTGAATGAATGGGTAAAGTTTTGCTCAAACTGCGGGTGTGAGGTTGCTAATAAAGGCGAAGCAAAGCCGGATACCCAAACAACAACAATAACACCGGCCTTGAGGGTGCAAGAGAATACTGCTCAGGCAAATATTCCCCCTGTAACTCACACTACCCAGACCAAGGCGCATCTGTTTAGTCCCATAGTATTTATAGGCGCGCTGCTGTCCATGATCGCTTTCTTTGTTCCTTTCTTTTCGATTGATGTCATAGGCTATACCGAGGAAACCACCTATGTGTCAATGCTGGAGCAGGTTTACCGGTCCATTGAGTCAATCAATAGCTATTCATCAAATAAATATATTAGAAATTATGCGCCCGCGGTCAGAAATGAGCTTTCGTCATTGGCCACTGGTGCTATAATAGTTGAAATTGCTTTGATCCTACCCGTTTTCCTTTCATTCTGTGCCTTCCTCTCCTCTTTCAAAAGGCCTAGAAGAGCTGCAATTTTTGCGCTGCTTTCAGGGGTGTGGATGACGGCTATGGTCGTCTATGTTTCTTCACAATTTGGGGATGCTTTAAGCCTCGTCTCTGACTTTACAAGTTTGCGCATCGGCGTGTTACTGTATGTTCTGGGTATCATCATGACCGTCATGGGCCCTAAAAAGGCTTAAGTCGTAGTCATTAATAGCAAAGTGGGGGAAGCCGATGAATATTGACGCTGTAATAAGACGAGCTTATTTGTCACTGGAGGATGGCGACTTTGACAAGGCCAATGAACTGTTTGACCAGGTTCTGAACGAAGAACCTGAGAACGCATTAGCCTATGTAGGCCTATTGTGTGCTGAATTAAAGGTTAAAAATGAGCGTGAATTGGCAAACTGTCCGTCGCCCATAGAAGGACTGAATAACTTTAAAAGAGCGGTGCGTTTTGGTGATGATGCACTGGCCGAGCGGTTAAAAGGATACAATCGCGCAATTATTAACAGGATTAACGCAGAATCCAAAGAGAACTACTATTTAGATGCTATAAAGCAATTTACCGCTGTAATCAAAATGCGCGAAGAGACAGAAGAGCAATGCCTCCAAAAATTCGAGGCCATTTCTGCTGCTGCCGAGAGATTTCGTGCTCTGGGTGATTATAAGGATGCTTTGGCTCATGTCAACAAATGTGAAAGCGAGGCTCAGACCGCAAAAGCCTTGTCGGAGAAACGCAAAGAAGAAAAGCTTGAAGCCCGGAGAAAAAAGAAAAAAGGAATGCGGAAGAAACTCAAGGCTCTTATCATTACAGTGGTCATTATAGGCGTCGGCATATTGGGCTTTATGGGATTTCGATGGGCCTGTGATAAACTGAACACCCATTATAGCAGAGCCGCCTATACTGCCTTTAACAACGGCGACTATGAGAAGGCTAAGAAGCTTTATACTAAAAGTGTTTGGTTCTATGTCCATACTAAATACGGCGCTTCCTCCGCCTCGAACTCTTCTTATTTCATTCAGCGTTACGAAGAGCAATGCGAAAGAACAAAGCTTGCTGTAGAAGCTTTTGAGCACATTTACAATGGTGATTATGAAAAAGGGAATGCAATCTTTGATTCACAGGATGTGACCATCCGGGACTTACCCGAAAAAGTCGTTGAAGAGCAACTGCCTCGAATGCTGGATAAACTCGATCCCGTTCAGGTTGAAATGGATATGAAGTCCATCTATTGGGTGAACCAGGATGGAACAGTGGGCAGAATAGGCGGCAATCCAATTGTTGATGGATGGACAAACATTTCAAAAATAAGAGTGAATGCTATGTCTGACAGCGGTATGGACTCGTATGTTGCGGGCCTTCGCAGCGACGGTGTGTTGATCAATACGGCTTATACCTCTCACAGCATAAGAAATGTCGCGGATTTTGACATCGTTCTTGTTCCGGGATATGAAAGAGATTCATATATTGATTACCCTGTTATTGTTGCTGCGCGGACTGACGGGAAAGCCACCTGGTATGCAGGGGATTATGAACCCAGTCCTCTGTCGGGCCTGGATCAATTGGCAGGATGGTCCGATATAAAGCAAATCAGAGCAAGAGCTGATTATGCGTACATTTCCATCAGCGATCCGGATAGAATGTTTCCAGAGGAATACGCCCATATTAATTCAGGCAGCATGAGTGTTGTAGAAGTCATTGGTGAAACGGGCGATGGAAGCATCCTGTCATCCGCCTATAACATAAAGATTTCCTATCCCAGTGCCGATGAGATTGCAAGGGGAATTGCGGGGGATATTACCAGCAATAAGGGATGGGGTTATGTTTTAGATTCTTTGTATGGCGGATACACGCTAAATTCCAGCGGAAAAAGCAAAGCAAGGGTTGATGTTTCACCGGCCTTTACCTATAATGTTTTTCCCGGTGCATCAGATTCTTTATCCATGAGTACGGCAAATAACGGATTCTACTCCCTGATTAAGGGTTCTGACGGCAAATGGGGTGTAAAAAAACATCAATAGTCAAGAGAACCTGATATAAGCCGTGGACATTAAGCCGGCAGATGATGAGCTCATCTGCCGGTTTTTATGTGGATAGCATCAAATGATTCCAGAACCAGTGTCATTCTTATGCTATTGATTGAAATTTGTTAAAAATCCACTACAAAATCCATAAAACATTGTGCACTTTGTATATGTTAATTATTTAACACATTGTGTTAAACTATTAACATAACATGACAAATAATTAACAAGCAGCAATGGAGGTGCTTAAAATGATGGATTTAGTATTACTCGGAGCCGTAATCGCAGGAACCTATTTCTTTTTGAAGGCAGTTTGGAACTATCAGCTGAGAGTGGCCCAGGAGATTAGAAAGTAAGTCGTGATGAAAGGAATTGAATATGGACTGTAACAGTATGAATTAAGAATGCGTCTCACACCATTGTGAAACGCATTTTTTCTTTGCACAGGCCTTTATAGGATTCAGGGCTCTATAGCCCTCAGAATGGCTTGATAGGCCTCTCTAAAGGACATTCCGTGGTCTTTTGCGGCCCTGGCCACATCGTCATACTCGGGTTTTGCCCGTGATACCCCATAGCCCTGGGCGCGTTTGATTCGAATTTTCCCCAGGGTGGTTTCCGCTTCCTCAACCCTGCGCTCCAGGAGATATCTTTCACAGATGATTTTCCGCACACCCAGAGTGGTGGTGTGTTTGAATATCAAGGCAGCCATCCGTTCCTCATCCCCGTGGGAACACAAGCATACCAGCTCAAATCCCGGCCGGCTCTTCTTCATGGTGACGGGCTGCACATGGACATCCCGTGCACCCTCGACCAGAAGGACATCTATTGCATAGCCCATGGCCTCGGGGGTCATATCGTCGATGGTGCAGCGAAGCTCCACTATGGTGTCATGGGCTATTGTCGGCTCCTGGGATGGGTACAAAAACGCTCTGACGCAATTGACGGCTTCAAAGCTCTTCCTTCCCATGCCATAGCCGATTTTGTCATAGGCCAGCATGGGCATGGGGCCGAAGCCTGATGCAAAATGCTTTATCAATGCGGCGCCGGTGGGGGTAACCAGCTCGCCCCTGGTTCCGTCGGAGTAGGTGGGGATGCCCTGGAGAATGTAAGCCGTGGCAGGCGCAGGGACCGGGAGTATGCCATGGGAAGTCTTAACATGGCCCGAGCCCACATGAAGGGGTGAGGCCGTCACTTTTTCGATGTAAAGCATGTCCATAAGCAGGCAGAAGCCCACAATATCGGCAATGGCATCCAGGGTTCCGACCTCATGAAAATGGATGTGCTCCATGGGTCGCCCATGGGCCTGAGCCTCGGCCCGACCAAGAAGGGCATAAACCCCCAGCGCATTCTCCTTTACCCGCTGGGGCAGCGCCATGGCGTCAATGACCGTGCGTATATGATCCAGCCCTGCATGGGCGTGATCATGATGCCGGGACTCTGCCCCATGATCACGGTCCGGCTTCGGTTCATGCTGATGGTGATGCGCCTGGGCCAGGGCCTGTTCATATTGGTGGCAGGGTTCCTGGTTATGAGGATAACAGGAATCCTGGCTATGGGTGCGGGCAGGCGTCTGCACATCCCCGGCCGCGTCTAGGCTTGCCTCCTCCTGATCCCCAATGATGACCACCATTCGGGTGCCCTGTATCCCGCATTTTTGCTCAGTCCTGGCCTCGACCTTAACCCGGGGCAGGTCCAATCCGTTCATGGTCTTCAAAAAGGCTTCTCTGTCCTTCGGTTCCAAGAGCTCATATAGGGCTGCGCAGAGCATATCCCCTGCCGCGCCCATTCCACATTCCAGATAAAGCTGTGCCATTGTATCGCTCCTTAAATCTCTCCATAGGGTATGGGGTTATCGTCTTTTTAGGGCTTCAAGCTGGCATGCCTCCATAAGCCCTTCATCAAAGAAAAGCTCCTGCGGGCTTCCAGAGGCCGCCACCATGCCTTTATTCAGGATCACGGCCTGATCACAGGCCTCCAGGGCCAGATCCAGATCATGGGTGGCGATGATCTTGGTCTGCTTTATTCGTCCCAACAGTCCAATCAGGTTCCTCCGGGCCTTGGGATCAAGAAAGGAGGAGGGCTCGTCAAGAACTATGACCGATGGGTTCATGGTCAAAACCGTCCCTATGGCAGCCATGCGCTTTTCGCCCCCCGACAGCTTCAGGGAGGATCGTTTCTTCAGGTGTGAGATTTGCAGTCTTTCCAGAGTATCCTCCACAAGAGCCCTGACCTTTTCCTCACTGAAGCCCATATTCCTGGGGCCAAAGGCCAGATCGTCATAGATCATGGGCATAAACAGCTGATCATCAGGGTTTTGAAAGACCATCCCCACCCTGCGGCGTATTTCGGGAAGACTTTCCTTCGCCACCTTAAGGCCGTCTATGGTAATGGTTCCCTGCTGGGGCAGAAGCACCCCCACCAGGGCAAGAAGCAGGGTGGACTTTCCGGCCCCATTGGGGCCCACAAGGGCCAGGCTTTGTCCTTCCTTTACCGTGAAGCTCACCTGGCGTAAGGCCAAGGTTTTGTCAGGGTATGAAACAGTGACATTCTCGACTGTGATCATGGGAGCAACCTTTCTATGATATTCACGGCCCCTGTGATATCCAAGGCTCTGAAGATCAGGCTGGAGCCTAAAACGAGCACCAGGTAAAGGATATCTCGGGAGCTCACCTTTCTTTCTGTCGGACTTAAGTGGGCGGCTGGGTATCCGCGAAGCTTCATGGCCTGGTAGATGCGCTCGGCGCGGTCGAAGCTCCTGAGGAGCAGCTGGCCCACAAAGCTTCCCATGTGACGAAGCTCAATGCCCTTCTGCTGCCGGCTTCTCAGCCCATAGGCAAGGGCCATGGCCGAGGCCTCCTCAAGAAGGGTGCCCAGGTATCGATAGGTCATTTCAAACAGAGTTATCATCAAAGAAGGTATCTTAAGCCGTTGCATGGCCTCCGAAATAACATGGATGGGTGTGGTGGCCACCAGGAGCAAAACCGTTATAACACTGAGATAGGCCTTAAAAAGAAGGGTCAGAAAGGAGAACAACCCGGTGCTGATCGACAGCGATCCAAGGGTAAGGGCCGTTCCCGTATCCAGAACCAGATTGGAGATTCCGGCTAAAAGACAAAAGGGAAGGGCCAGGGCACAGCGCTTCAAGAGCAGGCCATAGGGCGTCTCTGAGAGGGCCATGACCACCGTGGGACAGAACACCATCGGGATCATGGGGATGAGGCTGTATCGCCCGAAGGAGACCACAATAAGGATAAAGCCCAGACTCGCAAGCAGCTTTATCAAAGGATGTAGCCGATGTATGGGGGTGTCTCTGACCGCCAACTGCTCCAGGGAGTAAATCTCCTGGACTTTGCTTTTGATATCTGCCGTAATCGATACCTCGCTTATCTATCAGTATTGGTTCTCACGAAGGCGCGTGAACTGTGGTTTTTTCTTCTTTATCCGTGACAGCACCAACCCGGTAACCCCTGCCAGAAGGAAGGTGAGCCCTCCGCCAATAAGGCCTGCAAGGCTGGTTCCAGGAATAGTACTGCTGTTCTCGGAGGTATAGTCATAATCGGGCATCAGGGCTGTCCTGTCCTGAATGAAGGCGGCGCTTTCATGAAGGGGGTTCTCTGCCGAAAGCTCGGAGGTGCCAGCCACCTTTTCTATGGACCACTCCAGGCCATCGGGGTTCTTTGAGGCATAGAGGGAAAGTATACCCCCTGTAAGCACGGTCAGGACAGCCAGGAGGGCCAGGACCTTTTTAAAGGTAACCTTCGGCGTCGAGGGGACCGACTGTGCGGCTTCGACAAGATCAGGCCGCATGCGATGGACGAAGCCCAGAATGGCAGCTGTAATGATGCCCTCCACAAGGCCGATGGCAAGATGGATGGGCTGCATCACCAGCAGAAAGGCGTTCAGGGGAAGCTCGGTCACACCTGAAGCGGCGGTCTCCAGAACCACACCCAGAGAACCCAGCTGAAGGCCTGATACGACCGACAAGATCGAGGCCAGCGTGAGGCTTTTATAGCTTACGCCCCGCTTCAGCAGGGGCCGGAACACCAGGGGATAGACCAGAAGGCAGGGGATGAGCCCCATATTGAAGATATTGCAGCCCAGGGCCAGGAGCCCTCCGTCGGCAAAGAACAGGGCTTGAATGATCAAAACCACCGAAAGGGTCAGAAAGGAGGGATAGCCTCCCAGAAGCGCTGCCAGGAGCATGCCGCCCCCAATATGGCCGCTGGAGCCCGTGGCGGGAATGGTGAAGTTTATCATCTGTGCGGCAAAAACAAAGGCCCCGGAAACAGCCATAAGGGGGACTTTCTTGTCGCTTAAGTCATCCTTATTTATTCTTGACACCGATAGAGCCATGGCCCCTGCGCTGACGGCGCCCATGGTCAGGCCCACGGCAGGTGATAACAAGGCATCTGCCATATGCATGGAATGGTTCCTCCCAAAATAAAGAATACCACAAAAACACCGTCGGCATTCCAATGCCGAACAATGCCTCCGTGGCAAGGTTTTCATCAACGTCAGTCCGTGTATATCTTCGTGATATACCTGATTTTAATGTATAGTAACATATTGTTCGGTGCTTTTCAAGGTTACGGAAGCCTATGCTGCTTAATGCAAGCCTAGTTTCTCTGCCCTCTTGCCGGAGGCACCTTCCAGCCGCATAGCTCGGACCTTTGGATGGCCCCGAACAGATTGGCTTTAATATGCCGGTTTTCTTTGGTCAGGTCGGTGATGAGATCCTTAACGGTCTGCCTCTTGGTGATGCCGTCTGCCGGACAGCCGCTTCCTACAGGCATTAGCCCCAAATCCCTTACCGTCGCACGGACTAGCTTTTCCTCGGCATAGATAAGGGGCCGAATCAAGGTGATATCCTTTTTGTCCAGATAGGTCACAGGTGAGAAGGTGTGAATGCGCCCCTCATAAATCTGGGACATCAAAAGGGTCTCAATGACGTCATCCATATGGTGGGCATAGGCCACCTTGTTGCAACCAAACTGTTTTGCGGCATTGTAAATGGCCCCGCGCTTCATATTGGCGCAGAGTGAGCAGGGGTTTTGCTCCCTGCGAACGTCAAACACAATCTGCCCTATCTGGGTTTTCTCTATATGATAAGGCACGCCCGCTTTGGCGTAAAAGTCCAAAAGGCTTTGCTCGTCAAAGGCTTCAAAGCCAAGGGCCACCGAAATCGCCATCAATTCGAAGCGTGCCGGTAAGAACCGTTGCAACTCTCTGAGGGCCAGGAGGAGAAGCTGACTGTCCTTGCCGCCTGATACGCCCACAGCTATTTTGTCCCCGTCCCTAATCATGTCGTAATCGGAAACGGCCTTGCGCACTTTTGAAAGTATCTTCTGAAGCATGATATCCTGCCTTTCAGTCAATGAAGTACATGGGCAGCTTTAATTATAAGGGATGTGGGAAGAACCGCGCAAGAATTATCAGGAGAAACGTTGTCCCGCTATATGCGCTTCAGGATGGCCCGCCTTCTTCGGATGAGGGGTGCGGCACGGCAAATGGAGCGTGGGACAGGAGTAAAAAACTGGCTTCCCATGCAGGGTGAGAAATTTTGGGGCTTGAAAAACCATAGTAAAATATGTATAATCTAGTACGTTATCCGTCGAGGTGTAGCGCAGTTGGTAGCGCGCTTGGTTTGGGACCAAGATGCCGGGGGTTCGAGTCCTCTCACCTCGACCAAATTTTATTACCAAGATTGATACAATGAGAGCCAGTCCATCGGGGCTGGCTCTTGTTGTGCCTTAGTGGCATTGATTCCCATACCATTGTGTGATAAAGGGGCTAAAGAAGTTTCATTACACTGATAATTTCTACAGCAATAGAGGCTCCGGTTTTAAGAATATCGTTATCAGGTTTATATAACTTCCTAAGATAAGATTCTCTCCCGTCATTGTCATTCTTCCTAAAAAATCACAGAATGTATTTATGTCTTTACTATTGATATTATACAGTTTTAGCCTAGTGAGCTGGTTTTGTCAGCAAAGTCTTAAAGTTGCGAATATTGCCATCGCACATAAAATCTAGTAAATTAAGAGATGTTTGATTATTTAATTAATTTATGTGGTATTTAAAGCATATAGTTCAGTCTTTTGTTTTATAGGGGAGAGAGGAATATAAATAATGACTTCATTTCCGGAGACTTAAGAATTCCTTATCTATTGGCCAATATTGTGTTTATCGTTTTAGGCGTGATATATCAGTTCAAGTCTAATAAGGGTGACCCCAATATTATTTGGTTTTCTAAAAAAGAAGAGAGCACGCATGCGTCGAACATAAGTAAGATAGATTCTCCAGTAAAAAAGGGCAAGGTTAATTGTCCATATTGCTATACGATAAATCCAGAAGGCAGCTCTTATTGTCGCAAATGTGGAAAGAGCGTGATCTAAGATTCATGATAGAAGGGGCTGTCTCAAAGTGAGTTTAAATTTTGGGGCAGCTCCCTTTTTTCATATCAGATTTTGATAATCAATGTTCATGATTCAATAGTTAAAGATGATAAACTAGAGATTTCTGAGGGTACCGTCAAGATTTTTTCGCAAGATTACTCTAACCGTTTAGTAGACTGCATTTAGCCGACTGTCATTAGAGAGTCATCCAGGTCTATATCTTCAAGATGTTTCATGCTCATGTAGCGCTTGGTTCCCCAAGCCTTGCTTGCAACATAGCGTAACCTTGCACAAACCAAAATTAGGGCTGAATTTACATCAGGAAAGGTGCCAACAACCCTATTCTGTGCCTTTTGTCTTGCTGTAGCCTTGTTTTCTTGTGCATGGATAGCCTTCAGCATTGCGGCCACTTCTTTCACCTTGGAGCGCGGGGTTACAGTGAAAACATTTCGGTAGAAGTGAACTGTGCATCGCTGGTATTTAGCATCTGGAAAGACCTCATTAATTGCCTCTAAGAGCCCCAGACATTTATCGCCAATGAATAACTGAACCCCAGATAAACTTCGCTCCTTTAGTCCCTGTAAAAAGGCTAACCAGCTTGCTTTATCTTCTTTCAAACGGTTACGCCCATGTCATTTTTTATCGAGCTTTTATGAATTTGCGAAAAATATTATACTTTATCTTTTTTGCTTAGAGGGGAATTGAACAAGGCGCAGCCCCGGATCGGGCGGGACATGACACAAAACTTGATTTTTGATCCTTAATATGATAAGTTCGTCCAGAGTACATCGTCCGGATTCCCTTGTACAGATGCTTGATGAAGCGCGGAGGGGTTGTCCCGCGGACGGACGGGGCTTAGTTTTTCTTGTGCTGCCAGCACAAAAGAAAGGGATATCAAAATGTCAAAGAGAATAGTCACTTTAGTTCTTGCTTTGCTTATAGCCGCCAATTTGTCGGGATGCAATCCAGCGGCCAATCCGTCGGAGGTAAGCAGCTCTGTCGTCCCTGAACCCACAGCCGTTATCGATCGCGATATGAATGAAAACATAGAAGAGGAGCCAACCGGGGAGATAGACCAGGCTCAGGATGATACCCAGGAAGCCGTTGCCGAAGAAAAAACGGTTTATATTAGCGCTTACCGGGTGAGTGTCCGGGAGGAAAGCAAGCTTAAAAGCAATTTGCTTGGAAGCCTGTCCAAGGGAGAGCCCGTCAAGGTTATCGAGGAAGTTACCAATGAGGAAGCGACCTGGTATAAGATTCATTTTGAAAATGCAGAGAACAATACGGAAGGCTGGATCTTATCCCAATACACCGTTGCGGATATGGATGAGCTCACCACAGCGTCCGAGCCATTTAGTGACAAAAGCATGAATGACTTTTTTACGTCACCGACGCTTTTTGAGGATAATATCATCGTGGCTTATTACGGGCACCCCAGTTCAGAAACCATGGGGATTGTGGGCCGCCATTCCAGGGAGGAGCTTATCTCCCTGTTAAAGGAGGTTGCTGAAGAGTATGATTCCGTTAACGGAAATCAGGGTGTAATCCCGGCGATATACCTTGTTTACGGAACCGTCCAGCCCGGGGGCAAAATCTATAAAATGAAGCCCGACCTTGTCATGCCATACATTGAGGCAGCCTATGAGAACGGCATGCTCGTCTATCTGGATCATCAAATCGGTAAATATTCTCCTATTGATGCCCTTAATGAGATCCTGCCCTTTCTGAAGTATCCCAATGTCCACCTTGCGCTTGATCCCGAATGGCGGACAGATAAGCCCATGAAAGAGCTAGGCCATTTAACCGGGCCCGAGCTTAATGAAATTCAGGAAACCATGAGGGAGTATATGACTTCCAACGATATACAAGGCAAGCGACAGTTTGTTTTCCATCAGTTCAGGGACAGCATGATTCGTGATATTTCAGCTGTATCCTGCGATTATGATCCGGTTTTGCTTGTACATAATACCTCCGGGTGGGGCTCCCCCCATTCAAAGATAGAAACCCATACCAGAAATGCCAAGGCCACAAACATACCCTATAAGGGCTTTAAACTATGGTATTTCTATAAACCGGAGGTCCACGCCGATAATCCGCTTATGACGCCAGAACAGGTTCTGAACCTTGATCCAAAGCCGGGACTTATTATTTATCAATAAAGAATAACGATGTTTAGTTTCCGTATCTGTCAGCCATGATTGATACATGAGAGCCAGTCCTTCGGGGCCGGCTCTTATTGTATTTGAACTTATGCACAATAAGTTTTAATATTAGATAAAAGTAATATAAGAAGGGATAAGCATGAAAAACAGCATAAGTAACATTTCTATCCTGATACATCCTCCTGTTAGAATTTATCTATGCGCTTCATTTCACAGCAAACTCAGAGGATATGGACAAATTCTTTTTGCAGTTTAATTATGTTCAAACAGAAGAAGTTAAGCAGAACTGTTTTGGTAAACCTGTAATACAGGATGAAATAGATTACTTGATTATTTTTACGATCTTTATAACAGGGGTTATGTCTTGTGCAACTAATAATGAGTTTTAGTGATACAGTCTGTGCGCGCCTCTCACATAGATGTGTGTTTTTTCTGATATTTAATTTTTTTGTCATGATGAAATATTTCATCCTCTCCTACTGTCCTTTATTAATGAGAGGGATGAAGGGAGTGAAGTCATGAATGATTGTGAACTGCTGCAGAAAATAGGATGCGGTGATGCAAAGGCTTTGGAAAAGCTGATGGATAAGTACTCAAGATATGTTGTGGCAGTGATTGTCCATCTGGCAGGAGAACAATTGGCTTATGAGGATGTGGAAGAAATCTGCTCCGATGTTTTTGTGAAAATATGGAGATGTAGCTCGTCCATTCAATTGGCCTCCGACACCCTAAAGCCATATTTGCGGCGACAGCAAAGAATCTGACCATCAACAGGCTCAAACAAAACGTTTCCCGGCAATGGGAGGAGATTAATGATGCCAACTGTGCAGCCCTAACCGATGAATCAGAGCAAATCGAACTGAAGGATACGGTGAAAACTGCGATTAACTCTCTCAAACAACCGGATCGGGATCTCTTTGTCAGGCGGTATTTTCACCAAGACACCATCGGCAGGCTTGCTCAGATTTTCGGGCTGAAGCCCAGCACCGTTGCCACAAAGCTGTCCAGAGCCAGAAAATCTCTGGCCAAGCAATTCAATGAAAGAGGGGATAGTGTATGAATTTAACCAATCCAATAGAAGAAATCCAGAATATGTCGGTGGATGAAATCGAGCTCCATGCTCAAATTCCGAAGAGCATTTCATTGAGAAGAATCAAGAGGAAGACCCTTGCCAGGGTTCAACCGCAATCCGGAAGATTTGCCGTCAGAAAGACTGTATTGGTGCCGGTGTTCCTTCTGATGTTGCTGTTGACCGTGGGAGTCTACGCCTATAGCAGCAACCTGTGGGGCTTGTTCTATAAAAACAGTGACAAGGTCATTTCCAATGAGAGCTATCCTGAGCAGAGTGTTGAATCCGAAGGGATTAAGATCACGGTCCATCAGGCAGCCTTTGGTGATTACAACGGTATGGTCATTCTGAGCCTTGAGAATACCGATGGTTCAACGCTCGACTTCAACACCCTTCCACATTTTACTGTACCCTCAGGCCTGGGCGGATATACTGTTTATGATATGCGAGAGCTTTCTGATGACGGCAAGACCATGCATTATTGTGTGATGATCAGGAGTACAGGAGGCAAACTGACATCTGCACCATTAAATTTTAGCATTCCACAAATAGACTTTTATGAAACTTCAACTCCCCATGCAGACTTTTCAGTGGCCGATTTATTGAGTGACCAATACCAGGATATTCTGAGCGTCCAGAAAGACTCAAGAAAGGTGGCCATTCTCAGTACACACGACCTGATTACATTCAGAAATCAGGTTATTGATAAAGGGGATATCCAATGGGTAGAAGAGGTGGAAGGCTTTGGCGTTTTAACGGCCGGTTATGTGGATGATCAACTGAACATTGTTTTTGAACGCAGAAGGGATGGAGACTTCAGTGCCTGGCTGGCAGGCTTGTATGATACAAGAAGCGGCAATATGCTGATGCAGGCCGATTCATGCGAGATGGGAGAAATAGGTGGGAACACGGTTGTGGAGATGTCTTATTTTTCCGACATACCCAGGGAGGAACTGCCCTACCTGATACCCGTCATCACAAAGCTGAAGAAGAACACATCGGTAAAAGGGGATTGGCAGTTTATGCTGGACACGACCAGAACACTCGATGAGATTGAGATTACTGAAGGTTTGAATGCTCCAGGGATTCCGGGTGTGATTGAATGTCAGAAGCTTAACCTGAGCACTATCGGTGTTGGTTTGAATCTGACATCCAAGTCTCTTCAGGCTATAGACATTTTATTAGAGAATGACGGTTCCACCGACAGCTACTGCGTCATGGAGGATGGTTCCAGAATAGTGCTGTATCCAAACAGTGGGGGCAGTACAAGCATGGCACCGGACAATACATTGTTTGCCTTAGATGTTATCTTCACATCCCGTGATTATGTTATCGCGACCGATGAGGTTGCTGAGATCTGGATTAGGAATGAGCTGATCTGGAGGAAATAAAGCTTTATAAGATAGCGTAACGTTAGGACCCTCTGAATTTTGCCGTACCTGAATATGAAAAAGGGAACTGTCTCAAAATCTTAACTCATTTTAGGACAGTTCCCTTTTTATAAAGCTTGTTATAGTGCTTTATGCTTCATTCCCCAAGTAGGCACACTGAAAATGTGAAGTTCATCTGAGATGCTTTATCTTGTCGAAGTTATAGTCAATCAGCCAACTGAGCAATGCGCCCGGACCGGTCTGCTGCATCTTAACCTCGTCTCCCAGAATGATGCCTGCTTTGTCTTGGTTGCTGTAAGGCCGCCATTGCGGGAGCGGGGTGCCGTCGGCATCCAATCCGTTGGGGTCCCCGGTTTTGGCAAAATTAGTCCAGTATGTACACATACGGCGCGCCAGATCGTAATGCTTGCCTGTAAAGGGCCGCCAGCATTTTGCCAGTGTCTCAAAGGAAAACCACAGATCGACGGAATGGAATGCGCCCGCATCATCGCCGGGAATGGAGGGTTCAAAGCTGTAATAATAGACATCCTTAAAGCCCTTTTCAACAGCGTTCTGGCAGAACATATGGGAACCGACCTCAAAGATATTGAGCTTTACAGCATCCTTCAGTTTCCCCATATCTCCGCCTGTCTCCTTCATGCAGGCTTCCACAAATCCCTCCACTGCATCATCTCCAAACTCTTGCCTTCCCAGCTCTCTCAGGCTTTCGAGCGTGCCATCCTCCAGGCCGGTTATAAACTCGTTGGATGTGTTGCCGATGATGACGGGGATATTGTGCTGCTTACCCTTGAGGAAAATCTTGGTATACGATGCCGGAACATACTTCCCATCCAGGACAATTCCCCAGAAGCCACTGAATTCTCCGAATTCTCTGAATTCCTGATTCTTGCGAACCAAAGTTAAGGCATCGATCTGGCGTGCCTCGGCAAGGGACTTTACACCCAGAAATTCGAAAAACTCAATCCCCACTTTTTCTGCCTCAGCCAGCGGCATTGCGTCTCTCTTTTTTGCCGCAGCCAGACCTGGGCCGGAGACAAACATACCGCCGCCGGATTGAACGATTGCTTTCTGGAACGATCCCTTGGCCATTGGAGAAGCCAGGTGTGTCAGGACGCTGCCGCCGCCGGCGGATTGTCCAAAAATTGTGATGTTGTTTGGATCTCCGCCGAAATTGGCAATATTGCGGCGTACCCAGTCAATGCCGGCCTTTTGATCCAAAAGACCCCAGTTGGCGCAGGGCGCGTCCGGATTTTCGGCCGTGAGCTCAGGGTGCGCCAAAAAGCCGAATAAACTGAGCCGGTAATTTAAAGATACGAAAACGACTCCTCGGCGCGCAATGCGCTCGCCGTCAAATTCCATCTCGCTGGGGTAACCCCACTGCAGACCGCCGCCAAAGATCCATACCATGACAGGAAGCCGTTCTTCACCGGTTTTCATAGGTGTCCAGATATTGAGCTGGAGGCAATCCTCGTTCATTGGAACAGTAGGATCAACGTGCCATTCCTTGGTGTAAATATTGTCCGGGTCCAATCCCGGGGTATCCTGCATGGCGATGGGCCCGAATTCCAGGCAATCCCGTATGCCTTCCCATGGTATCGGCGGCTGAGGTGCTTTCCATCGCAGATTGCCTACGGGCGGCGCAGCAAAGGGAATGCCTTTAAACGCGGTAATCCTCGGATCGGCTGCGGGTATTCCGCGGACCAAGCCGGCCTCTGTCTTAGCAATTCTCAACATAGTATCCTCCTTACTTCCAACTTTATAGGTTATCCCAAATATTACAGTGACTTTCGGTCTGTTGCCTTCGCATCATCTCTGCCGGTATGATTGTCAAATGTTTAGTTTTTACTTGCCGGGTCCATCAATGATGAGTTTGTCCGTACATATTAGCTTTAAAATAACTCTGTCTTTGGAACTGTACAATCCAAAAACTATACTAAATATCCGGATTATTATTCCATGAGCTAAAAGTCCGAGGCTTAAATCTTGATTTTTAGAACGTTCTAATATATAATAAACTGCAAAAGTGATAGGCTTTAGCAGAAGCAAAGGTCAGCTTCTGTTTTCTTTGGAGGTTGCCAAGAATGACAACAATTCGGGATGTGGCAAAACGAGCCGGGGTCTCACGCAGTACGGTTTCGCTGGTCTTAAATAATAGCCCCCTTGTTAAAGAGGAGACAAGACAACAGGTTCTTAAGGTCATTGAGGAAATGGAGTATACTCCCAATAATAATGCCAGGGGTCTCAGCAGCAAGAACACCAATAACCTTGGCATCATCATAATGACTGAGCAAGCTATAACTACTGCAGTATCAAGCGGCTATGAATTTAACAGCCATACGGGCTTGACAAGTCATAATATTAGTGCCGGCATCATGTCAAGGCTTGCGGACACAGGCTATGGTGTTGCCATGGAATACTTCTGTTCTGTGCAGGAGCCCGATGATCTTCCGATGCTCATAAAGTCAAAGCGTGTTGATGGCGTGTTTATTGTAGGGTCGCCCTATAGTCCCAAATTGATTGAAAATCTTAAAAATAGGAACATTCCCTTTGTCATGGTTGGTATTAACAGCTGTGAGGAGGGCATTGATTCGATCATGGCTGACCCCGGTGTGGGTATTACCATTTCGATGGATTATCTTTATAAGAAGGGCCACCGCAGTCCCTGCCTGGTCAACTGTCCCAGGGCCTACCGTTCGCACTATACCAGAAAGGATGCCTTTGAAAAGGCAGTACATAAGATGCGTCTGGAGAATTCATGCTGGCTGCTGGAATGCAAAAGCAACGATGGCGAAAGCGGGTATAAAACCTTTTCGAAATTCTGGGAGGAAGGAAATCGCCCTGATAGTATTATTGCTGCCAATGCCAATATAGCATTGGGTATTATGCGTTATCTCTACGAGCAAAAAGTGCGAATCCCGGATGACATCTCTATTATCGCCTATGAGGATTCAATGCTGTGCAGCTATGCCACCCCTGCATTAACAAGTGTTAATGTGCAAAAGGAGCTCATGGGGCAGAAGGCTGCAGAGTGCTTGCTTGCCCGGATAAAGAACCCGGACAAGAAGCCTGAGAAGATCATTATTCCCCCGTATTTTGTCCGCCGTGACAGCGTGGCCAATAGGTTATAAGCCTTTAGTACAGGGCTTTTTATACACTGTAAATTTAGAACGTTCCAACTCAGAACAGGGTGCTTTGCCCCAAACCTCTCTCAAGAAACTAAAATAATTGCACAAAGGCATTGACATTTGGACTGGTCCAAATTATAATAATGCTTAGACCGGTCTAATATAATTCATAGCTATCACCCAATAGAACGCATCGCTGATTGAAAGATGACTAACTTATTTTAACAAGGAGAAGAAGCGTGAACGAATGGAGTTCCTATGATGTCATTGTTGCTGGCGGAGGTCCGGCGGGTATTTGTGCCGCAGTTTCTGCCGCCCGGGAGGGAGTATCGGTAGCCCTTATCGAAAGATATGGAATCCTGGGGGGAATGCTTACATCCGGACATGTTCATCCCATTCTGGGAATGACAGAGCCAAATACGATGTATCATGAAATGGTCCAATTGCTGAAGAGTGGTCATGAAGATAAAGAAACCATTATAACCCGCAACGGCGCAGAATGCCATGTCGATCCTGAGGAAGCAAAGCTGTTGCTGCTTGATTTTGTCAATGAAAACGGTGTTGACATCTATCTGCAGACACCGGTGGTGGATGTTGTGATGGATGAAAATCGTGTGGCAGGGCTTAAGATAGGTACGCAGGAAGGCATAAAAACGATTCTTGGCAAAGTCTTTGTGGATGCTACCGGGGATGGATTTGTGGCCGCACAGGCAGGCGCTCCTTTCTTCCTTGGCAGGGATGTGGACGGCAGATGCCAACCTACGTCCGTAGAGTTTACCCTTGATCATGTTAACGAGGAAACAGCGATCTCGTGCTATGGCGGAAGTGATCCGGTGACCTTGCCTGATGGGGTTCGATATTCAGACTTCTGCAAGGAGGCCAGTAAAAGGGGAGAGCTCCCCGAGAATGTGACCATTGTCCGTCTGCACAAGACCTTTTATCCTGGGGAGCGTCAGGTTAATGCCACGCAAGCAAACAACTGCAACACCCTGACACCTGCGGGGATTCTGGAAGCTGAACTGACCACAAGAAAGCAGATCCCTATAATCGTAGAATTCTTACGCAAGCATATTCCTGGCTATGAGAACTGTAGGGTAACCGCTTCGGGCTCTACCCTGGGCGTTCGTGAAACACGGCGCATTTTAGGAGAGTATGTTCTTAACGATGAAGATGTAGAGCGTGGAAGTCGATTTGAGGATGTTATCGTACATAATGCATGGTTCTTGATCGATATTCATAATCCCAATGGTGGTGGTCAGGCAGAAGGCCGTTCACAGCCGGCTAAGCCCTATGATATCCCTCTTAGATGCCTCATTCCCCAAAAAGTTGATTCTCTGATTTTGGCAGGGCGCTGCATTTCAGGGACACATCGCGCTCATGCTTCCTATCGGGTCATGGGTATAGCCTTTGCCGTCGGACAGGCAGCCGGAATAACAGCGGCCTTATGTGTAAGGCACGAAATACAACCAAGAAAGGTGCCCTGCACAGAAGTGCAAAAGGTTCTGATCCATCGGGGAGCAAAGCTTTTTTAATACTCATTTTTCGGACCGGTCTAATTCGTGTATGAAGGGTGCTGATTGCAATTATAGAGTTTAGGAAAAATATAAAGACTGAATATACAGCAGATGTTGTAGTTATAGGCGGTGGTCCAAGCGGAGTATGTGCAGCCTTGGCTGCAGCAAGGTCAGGTGTAAAAACAATTCTGGTGGAACAGGGAGGTTGTGCCGGAGGAATGGCAACCCTGGGTCTGGTTGGCCCTTTTATGACTTGCTACGACAAGACGGGTGAAACCATGATAATCAGAGGTTTGTTCAGTGAAATTGTAGACCGTCTTGTAGAACGTGGAGGCGCTATACATCCTTCATTAGTTCGTGCAGGTACTGCCTTTACCTCCTGGATTGTAGCCGGCCATGATCATGTTACACCGTTTGATCCAGAGATCTTGAAAAAGCTGTTGGACAATATGCTGAGAGATGAAAAGGTACAGGTGCTGTATCATACCAGTTTTGTTTCCCCTGTCATGGAGGGGAAGAGCTTAAAGCGTATCATCGTTGATTCAAAATCAGGGCTTCAGGGGATTGCTGCAAAAGTATTTATTGACTGTACAGGGGATGCGGATGTAGCCTATAGAAGCGGAGTTCCCTGCGACAAAGGAAATGAAAAACTTGGAATCATGCAGCCTGCTTCAATGTTCTTCCGAATTGGTAATGTTAATTTAGAGGAAGTTGAAGCGGATATTCAAGCCAACAAACATAATTTCTACAGAAAGAACGGCGTAAACTACAGGTCGTTCCATTGGCGGGTAGAAGAGGCCAGGAAGAACGGGGACTGGAGTTTGGACCGTGTCTCTATAGGGATGTTCCGTGGTGTTGCTCCCGACGAATGGAGCATTAACACTTCAAGAATTATGGGGATAGACGCCACAGATAATCAAAGTTTGACCTTTGGTGAAATGGAAGGCCGCCGTCAGGTGGAAGAAATTTTCAAGTTTCTTGTTAAATATGTTCCGGGCTGTTCAAATGCCAAGCTCCTTAGTTCAGCTTCAACATTAGGTATCCGCGAAAGCAGACATGTTCATGGAGAATATACCCTGGATTCAGAGGATATTTTAAAGGGTCGGGTTCCGGAGGATACCATTCTGCTGGCATCCAATTCCATTGATATTCATGGGCGGTTTGGGCCAACAAGCAATGAATACAAGACTGTTGAGGATGGAAATTGGTACGGCATACCGTTCCGTTCCCTAATTCCGCAGGATGTGGATCAGCTTTTGATAGCAGGACGTTGTATTTCTGCCACAGCGGATGCGGCTGGTGCAATCCGTGTCATGCCTCCCTGTATGGGAACGGGGCAGGCGGCAGGAACTGCTGCTGCTATTGCGGCGAAGACAAACTGTAACGTTCGGGATATTGATTATCATCATTTGCGAAAGATGCTTATAGAACAAAACGTTTTTTTACCGTCCAATTAGTATGCAGCATGTATACTAAAATATAAACATCATGGAGGAATCAGAATGAAAAAGCTAATCGTATTCTTGTTAGTGGCAACAATGCTGTTGGGCATATCTGCTTGTGGTACAAGCAATACGCCGAGCAACCCGGCCCCCAGTTCCAGCGCTCCCACTGCAGCCCCCGAAACTTCTCAGGAACCGGCAGCATCAAAGGATCCCTCGGACATTTACTCATGGATACTTGAGGAAAATCCCCAGGGTATCTCTGGAACCGTTCGTTTCTGGGTACCTTTTAAAGGTGAGCAGGGCATGGATGCCATGATCGCTGATTTCAACAAGACTTATCCCAATATCCAGGTTGTACTGACTACCTACAACAACAATGCCGAGGGCAATACAGCTGTTAACACCGCAATGATGGCCGGTGAAGTAGACGTTCTGCACAGCTTTGAGCTTTATAACGCCTATGCCCGTTGGGAAAACGGCCTGTATATGGATCTGACAGACATGATTAAGGAAGAAGGCATTGACTTAGTTGCCAACTGGGGCAATGATACCTGTACCTATGATGGAAAGGTTTATACATTACCCGCAGGCGGTCAAAGCTATTACATTGCCATCAATAAAACCGCCTGGGATAATGCCGGCTTAGGTGAGATCCCCACCGCATGGACCTGGGACGAGTACATCGAAGCAAGCAGAAAAATGACCACCGGCGAAGGAAATTCTAAGGTTTATGGCGGTTCATCCTACCAGGCCATCAACACCGTTTATAACACCATGTACCAGGTTTATGGCAAGAACGCTTTCTATCACGAGGATGGAACCAGCAGCGCCGATGATCCGGTAATTCTTAAGGCTTTAGAGCGCCAGATTAATGCCGAAGTAACAGAGAAGATCTGGTTCCCTCTGACATCCTACCGCTTTGATGGTGCTACAACTCACCAGGTTTTCTTAACTGGTCAGGCTGCATCGACCATCACCTGTAATATGACCAGATTCTTAAGAGATACCCAAACCTATCCTGTTGATTTCGTCACAGCCTTTGCTCCCTGGCCAACAGAAGAAAAGGGACAGACCAATTATATGGAAGGTATCTCCACCTTCTCCCATGTAGGTATCGCATCTCAGTGCGACATGAAGAACTATGATGCTATCTATGCATTCTTAAAATGGTACTCTACTTATGGATGTAAGTATTTGGCAATCGCTGGCCATATGCCTACCTGGAAGGGAACCGATGCCGATGGAATGGTTGATTTGGTATTCGGCTCCGAGGAAGCTGCAAAGAAACTTGTTGATGTAGAATCTTACAAGAGAGTTATTTGTAACTTTAACGGCTACAATCATGTTGATACTGAGCTGACTGCCTACAGCAAGCTCAACAGCCTCATGCAGGAATATGTAATGTACGCCCACAGCGGAGAGAAAACTCCTAAGGAGGCTCTCGCTGAGCTGAAGGTGCTCCAGGATGAGGCCATCAAAGAAGCGAAGTAATCCTTCTCCAATGCACATGGGGACGGCTCCAGGGCCGTCCCCCCCTAAGTCAAATTAAGGAGCTACTGTGATGAAATCAAGAATTAAAGAAAACATAGCGGCCTATTGTTTCCTGCTACCTACAATCATCATTTTCTTAAGCCTTGTCCTGATTCCGCTGTTGTCCTCCTTCGTCCTTTCCTTTACCAAATGGAATTTTATCTCAGGCTTAAAAGGAATAAAGTTTGTTGGCTTTGACAACTTTGTTAAATTGTCTAAGGATGCGTACTTTATCAGCGCTATTAAAAATACTTTGATTTATACCATAACCACCGTTCCCATTATAATAGCAGTAGCCTTGGGCCTAGCTTATATCCTCAATGGCAAAATTTATTTTAAAAAGACGATGCGTCTAGCCTTTTTCATTCCCTATGTCTGCAGTGCAGTCGCTGTTTCAGTCGTGTTTAAAATGTTGTTCCGGGAAGATGGTCCCATCAACATGGTCTTACAAAACGTATTTCAGGTTGAAAACTTACCCCGTTGGTTCTCCGATGGGAGCATCAATAAAATACCCATTATCCTGTTTGTTATCTGGACCTCCATTGGATATGGGTTGATCATTTACATGGCCGCCCTCCAGAATATTTCCAGCAGCATTTATGAAGCTGCCGATATCGATGGAGCAACTGGCTGGAAAAAATTCATTAAAATAACCGTGCCTTTAATCTCACCCACAACCTTTTATTTGTTGGTCGTTCGTTTAATTGCTGTATTCAAAATTTTTACATCCATTAATGTTATGACCTATAGCCAGATCACAAAGTATAATACCTCGGTGGTCAGCAGAATCGTTGAAGAGGCCTTCACCCATTATAACTTTGGGTATGCCAGTGCTGAATCGTTCATTTTGTTCATCATTATCATGATTATCACTATTTTTAACTTTATTGGTCAGAAAAAATGGGTGCATTATTGAGAGGATAGTTATGAAACTAAAAAAGATTCCTTATAAAACGATAATAAAGACAGTTATTTTGGGGATTTTTGCTTTCTTATTCCTGCTGCCGCTGTTCTGGATGCTGTCGGCATCCTTAAAGACACCGGTTAATGTTTTGGATTATCCTATCGAATGGATCCCAAAGGACATACAGTGGAAGAACTATGCAAGAATCTGGACCAATGAGCAGATGCCTTTTACCAGGGTCTATATGAATTCCTTGTTTGTTGCCTTCTTTTCCCTTTTGGGTCAGCTTGCTTTTGCCTCCATGGCGGCCTTTGCTTTTGCAAAACTGGACTTTAAAGGGAAGAACATTGTGTTTATGGCCCTGCTGGCATCAATGATGATACCAACAGAATCAACCATTATCCCTTGCTTTATGTTGTTCAAAACCTTAGGCCTGTATAATCACTTATCGGCAATCATACTCCCCACCTGGTTTAATGTCTCCACCATTTTCATGCTCCGCCAGTTCTACTATGGGCTGCCGAATGACCTGATGGAAGCAGCAAAGATCGACGGTGCCGGATTCTTCAGAATCTGGGGTCAGGTTTATCTCCCGTTGACAAAGCCCGCTCTGGTCTCTGCAGGAATACTCGGATTCATTTCGACCTGGAACGCATATTTACCTCCACTGATTTATCTGGTTGATAAAAAGAAGTACACCATTTCCCTTGGCATCAGATTCTGGCTGGTAGATGACGCAAGAGAATACAACATGATGATGGCTGCCGCAGCCAGTGCCATTGTTCCAATGATCATCCTAGTCATTGCCTGCCAGAAATACTTCGTCGAAGGCATAGCCATGGCTGGAATGAAGGAGTAATAAAGAAATTAACAGGGGTGGTAAAAGTGAAATTTTCGGTTAGCAACCTGAGTTTTACGGGCGGAAAAATCAAATGGATGCAGGAATTGCCGTCGGAGCTTGGCATTGAAATCTTCTATGAATGGGGAAGCCGGGACTATTGGAATAACATCCTGCCTTGTCTGATGGGGGGAAGGACGGGTGGCTTCAGTATCCATGGGCCCGCGATGTTCGATGACTTTTCCCTGCCCTGTGATGAACGTACACTATTTGAGCACATGAAGGCTCCTTTCGATCTCTATCATCAATTCCAGGGGGAGTTTTATGTCGTGCATACCAATGCTGGCATCAAGTATGAGGCGAACCCCATCCTGGAAGAGGAGAACCGGAAGCGCACCTTGGATAGAATTGCGAAGTTCCAGGATATTTGTTCGCAAGAAGGTGTGCGCATGGTGGTTGAGAATATCGGGTGGAATGCAGAAAAACGTTACCTGTTCAACCAGGAACAGTTTCTTCATCTGTTCCGCCAATTGCCCGAAGTATGCTGCCTTATAGACATAGGACACACCTTGCTCTCTGACTTAAATGTTGCAGAGCTTCAGAAAGAGCTGAAGAACAGAATCGTTGCTTACCATATTCATGACAATGATGGGACAAAGGATTTACATTTACCCATCGGTGAAGGGGTTTTTAATTGGAAGTCATTTATGAAAGGCGTTCATGAACATACCCCTGACGCAGCTCTGGTCATGGAGTATGAAGGCGTTCCGCAGCAAAAGCGGTATCTTGAAGATATTAATACTCTCAGAAGTTTACTTGTAGAAGCATAAACCCTTTAAGAAGGAGTTTTGAGATATGAATCAAACATCATGGCTGGGCCTGGAAGGAAAGACTTTTATTGTGACAGGGGGTGCCTCTGGAATTGGCTACGCGATTGCAAAGGAACTTTTAGAGGATGGCGCAAATGTCGTTGTATGCGATAAAAATCCAAAGGCACCGGAATTTGACACGGAGCGTGAACGCTATCTCTATGTCGAAACTGATGTAACAAGCGTTAAGAGCGTTACTGATATGATTGAGCAGGCGAAAAAAGCCTTTGGAACTATTGACGGGATTGTGAATAATGCAGGCATCAATATCCCGCGCCTGTTGGTTGATAAAGCGCAGAAATACGAGCTTGATGAAGAGGTTTGGGATAAGGTAATGAATGTAAACGCAAAGGGTGTTTTTATTTGCTCCCAAGCTGTAGCTCGCGAAATGTCCGAGAGAGGAAAAGGCGTCATTGTGAATGTTTCCTCGGAATGTGGTCTGGAGGGCTCGGAGGGGCAAAGCGTATACGCAGCCTCCAAGAATGCTGTGAATGCATTGACACGATCCTGGGCTAAGGAGCTGGGAAAGCAGGGAATACGGGTAGTGGGGGTCGCACCGGGAATTCTGGAAGCCACAGGACTGCGCTCAGAAGCCTATGAGACTGCGCTTGCTTATACCAGAGGTATTTCTGTAGACAAGCTTCGTGCAGGGTATGTGCAAACCAGTTCAATTCCAATCGGACGCAGCGGAAGGCTGGATGAGGTGGCATCGGCGGTGGCCTTCCTCTTAAGTGAAAGGGCAAGCTATATCCATGGCGTAACCATCAATGTGGCTGGCGGTAAGACCCGTGGTTAAAAATAGGTAGATATATTAGGGGTTAAGAAGAGGTCTGCTTCTAAATGAGAAATCGTTTGGATGCAGACCTCTTTAGTTATACAATCATCTCAGATGGGGGCACATGGTTGCTGCAAAGTTCGTTAATATTAAAGTGATCACTGAAAAATAAGTTTCATTTCTCGAAGCTTCTGGATGACCATCTGCGCCTTTTGTCTGGCTGCTGCTTTGTTCTCTTGTGCCTTCCACATCTTTAAAGCTTACTGGATTCCAGATAACTGGAGGAAGAAAGCAAACTTAAGTAAAAGCGTATGCCCAATATTACGATTTCTTGCCCATTTCTAAGGTATTGGGACCCCGCCATTACGAGCAGGAAATCCGCTCTGTATAATTGTTTTATTATTTTTACTCTCTTTTGAGAGTTTTTTACGATAAAAGAAACGGGGATGGGGTTATGGAACAGAAAATCCAGGCATTTATCATGGACTATATGAAATCTGACAAGAATACACTGAGATTGATTGATAAGCCGGCCTTCGGCGAGCCAACTGTGGGCTTCAGCCATGGGGACGATGCGCTGTACGCCTTTTACAAGCAGCATATTGACCCCCAGTTCTACAAGCTGCCAACCCAGTGGCTGGAGGAGACCTACGGCCATCCCTTTGATGCCGGGAATGTGAGCATTATAAGCTGGATTCTGCCCCAGACCGAGGATACAAAGCATCAGTGCCAGGACAAGACCGATTGTCCTGCTCTGGAGTGGACCTATGCACGGATTTACGGTGAGGAATGCAATCGATCCCTTGCCAAGGCGCTGGAGGAATACCTGAAGGAATTGGGCTATGAAGCAGTGGCCCCCATGTGCAGTGCGATGTTTTCCTGGGGCGACTCGGAGAAGTTTTATAAGATCTCTAACTGGTCTGAGCGGCATACAGCCTATATTTCAGGGCTGGGTACCTTTGGCCTTTGTGATGGATTGATTTCTGCCAAGGGCAAGGCTGTCCGCTATGGCTCGGTCATTGTCAACTGCCGCCTGAGCAAAACCCCGCGGCCATACACTGAATACAATGAATATTGCTTGGCAAAAAAGGGCTGTACCGCATGCATTAAGCGCTGCCCGGCCGGTGCCATTACGTCCGCGGGCCATGATAAGGCCAAATGCCTGCAATATCATAGGGATGTCCTAGAAAGAGTTTATCGTGAACGTTACAACCATGATGGCCTTGTTGTCTGTGGGCTTTGCCAGACCGGCATCCCCTGTGAGTCGAGGATTCCATGATGAGATAGATGCGGGCTGTCACCAATTCAGATAGTTATCAAAAGGCCATGATGCTCTCATCTGATACGCCTCCGCAGGAGCAGTTGAATGTTGTCATGCAAACATCGCAGCTAGAGCGAGGTAAAAGCAGCCGGACACTGCTTTTAGTGGGCAGGCTCCCGGAAGGAGCCGTTGCCAACGACCTCGTAAGAGCAAGATTGAGCATGAACAACTTCCTGCGACGAGGGCGAGAAGATGAGAACACATGGCTTAATTACTGCTTCGGGGACAGCCCCTTTGTTATTTACTGAACCAGGGGTGCCAGCTCAAGGGGAGGGAGGGGCAGCTCATCCAAGCTCTTAACATGCTTAATGGTTCCCTGGAAGGTGCCGAACATCTCAATCTCAATGGTGATCTTGTCATCAAGCTGTGTTACCTTGGTATTCCATTCAGCCTCCATTTGGGGCCTGTGTGTCTGGGTGGCTCCCTCGGGGCTGACAACCAGGAAGGATTCAAACATGTCACCGGAGGTCTTCATGGTAAATGCTGCATCAGAAAAACCCACCAAACGCGGATCCAAATCCTTCGGCTTGGTGAGGGATTCCAGCTCCGATGGCTTGAGTTGGAACTGAACACTGTCGGAGCTTTGCTTGGCACGGACATCGGCCACTTGGTAGTCCTTGAGATAAAGCTCCTTGAAATTGATGTACATCTCCATAAGTACGGTGGCTGAAAATTCCCCTTCATAGGGCGATTCGTTCATATTCACGGCAATAAAACTGAGAGTATCCTTGCAGGGCAGTTCACCCAGTCCCAGCAAGGTATAATCGATGGTTTGGGTGACCCATATCACCCACATGCCCTCTTCATCCATATCAGGGGTGGGGGTGGGTGCATTGGGCGCGGGCGTAGCCGATTCCGAGGGTATTGGCGTACTGGTTCCCCCGGGTTTTTTCTCATCGGTTCCGGGATTATTGGCAGTATTGCCCTTTGGATCTGAAGGAACGAATACAATGGGCGTATCAGTGCCCTCTTCCGGGTTATTCTGATTTGATCCGTTCCTGCCTGTATTGACTTGCTGCTGTTTTCCACAGCCTTGAATCATCAGCACCAACGATAAGATCAGTGCGATTGCGATTATACGTCTTATTTTATACATATCCAGGCCTCCCTTTTCCCCCCCCTCGGGAGTGCCCAGGTTTTTGTCTCTTCAGGCCGTTATGAGTTCTTCTATATAATCGATCTGGTGCAGCACCTCCTCTTTCCCCTCACCGGTCATTTGTATTATATATTTACCATTGGAATAGACAATATCACCATTTTTTTTGAGGGCATAACCTATAACGCCCTGCTTGATGGTTTTAAGGTTGCCCGAACTATCGAGGCACATGAGCTCCCAGCTTCTGGGCGCTATGCCCGGATAGGGCTGGCCGCTTTGCAGGTTCTGCTGGTATATCTTCTCGGCGTTGATAATATTTCCGTTGATGATAACATCCTTGGGATCGAGGGTCTTTAACTTTGCCGGATTATAGCCCCTGGAGGTAAAGCCTTCACCGGTATGGCGCACGGTGAAGAATTCTATGGCCTTGCCAATGGCTTTCAATATCTTGAACGGAACTGAGATGAACTCTATAAAGGTCATACTCTTCTTCTTTCCGTCCTCATAGGGCTTTTTGATAAAGTAGAGATTGCCGTCTAAATCAGTTTGGGGCCTGAAACAGTCGTATCCCGGCAGGGCTACCACCTCATCCACCGTATAACGGTTAAGATCCAGTTTGTTGATGGTTCTTGGCCCTAACTCTGCAAAGAACCCCTGGTAATCCCGTCCAATACCCGCCGAGTCGTAATATACCGTTCTTTTTTGGGTCTTGCTCCAGGTTGGATTATCGTCCTGGGTATCGCCCTCGGTCACAAATCGGTATCGGGAATTCTCCATGTCCAGTAAGGCCAGATTTCTCTCCAGAGAGGACTCGCTGACCGACAGAATGATCTCGCCCGTTTCTTCATGGGCCTCCATTCCGAAAAAGGAAGCCTTATCACCATGCATGATATGGATCTCCGGCTCTTTTGGATCGCTGAGAGATTTGATAAAAAGGCCCGAAAAATTTTCTACAGAAACCGAATAGAGCAGCCGCTCACCGCCATTAAGCACTGTGATACTGTTTATCTTGCCCTGGATTGTGTCAGGATCAGGAAACAGCTTCCGCTCTTCACGGAAGGCGGCGTTAATGCCCTGGGTTTTCCATTCATGCTTTTTCCGGATATCCAGGGCGTTTTTTTTGTACTTCACAAGATACTGGCTTTCCAGTGTTTCAATCTGTTTTTCACCCACTATACCAATGGTATCCTTATCAATAAGGAACAGCTTATCCACTTTGACACCCCACCTATGTAAAATGCAAGCTGTGTTAATTCTACCATGTATTGGCTTGGGTGAACAAGGCTTGGGGGGTTGCAAATTACTGATCCACAAAAACTGTCCCTGCGGTCATGCTGCCATTCTCGTCTCTTTTGGCCTCAAATCGCCATTGCTTTCCCTGGAAGAGGAAAGTAAAACGAAGCTCCGACCAATTATCGGGAAGGTTTGGAGCGGCCTTGGGCATACCGTCTTCAAGGCTCAGTCCTGCAAATCCGAAGAACAGAGCCTGCCAGGATGCCCCCAGTGCGGCCAGATGGAGTCCCTCGGAGCCAGTGTTTTCCATGATGTTGTCCAAATCTAAGTAAAGGCTCTTACAGAAGTAATTCCAGGCCTTCTCCTTCAGACCAAGCTGCGCGGCAATCAGGGCATGAATGCCATAGCTCAGCGTGGAATCGTGAAGGGTAATGGGTTCATAAAAGTCCCAGATGGCTTTTTTCTGGGCCTGGGTGAACTTTTGCGGGAAAAGTGCCACGAGCAGGATTAAATCGGCCTGTTTAATCACCCGATACCGCTGCAGTCTGTCAAAGCAGATCCGATGATACAGAGGGATGTTATCCGACTTAATCCTTGCAACGTCCAGGGGCTCCAACAGCATGAAGGTCTCATCCTGCAGATAAAGGTCCTTTTCCTTGTCATAAGGGATAACGGCCTTTTGGATGATGTCCTCCCACCTTAAAAGTTCGTCGGTTTTAAGGCCGAGCTTGCTGATAAGCCGCTCATGGACTTCCTTATGCTGTGCTTCCAGGAATTTCAGGGTTTCCAGGGCCAGGGTCAGATTGTAGACGGCCAGCATATTGGTATAGGTATTGTTCTGGGTGGCGCCGCAATACTCATCCGGGCCTTTGACAAAGAGCATATTGTAGTGATCAGACCGCTGATCATAGGTAAAACGGCTCTCCCAGAACCGTGCTGTTTCAAGATAAACTTCTGCGGCCTGGTCCAGTAAAAACTGAGTATCCCCGGTTGCACGGATATAATGGTCCATGCCATAGACCACATCGGCGGTGATATGTACCTCACAGGCGCCGATATCCCAGCTTTCGCACTGCTCACTGCCGTCATAGGAGGTCATCCAGGGATAGCGTGCTCCTGCTGCCGTCATTTTTTTGGCATGCTCCCGCGCCGCATCAAGGGTGTGATAGCGATAAAGCAGCAGATTTTTGGCCGCCTCAGGATTTGTGTAGATATAAAACGGCAGCATAAAGATCTCGGTATCCCAAAAATAGCAGCCTTTATACCGGGCATGGGTAAGGCCCCTGGCCCCGATGCTCACAGCGCTGTCCTGGCTTGCATTGTTGGCAATGAGCTGGAAGATGGTATAGCGTATGGCGCACTGAGCCCGCTCGTCTCCGGAGATGACAACATCCGAGGTCTCCCAGCGCCTGGCCCACGCCGCCTCATTCTCCTTAAGAAGACGGTCATAGCCCTTATCCCCATTCAGGCTTAAGTGATTCAAAACCATGTCCTTAATTTGATGGGTGTGAATATCACGGCTTGTATAAACAGTGATAATCTTATCGATAACATAAGTCTCCTGAGCCCTTCCGCGGAAGGTCAACATATAGTCCAGGCCCTGCTCCGATACTTGATTTTGGCGTGAGAGAACCTGAACATTGTCAGAGAGCTTCAAGCAGAAGGCCTGAGCAATAGTTATCCGGGTTACCCTTGTCTTGTAAACCAAAAGGCCTCCGTCCTCAAGCAGGGATGAATCAACGGTTTCCACGTAACGCACAGTCTCGGTGTTCTTCTTAACCTGATCATCCTGGATGGGCAGATTGCAGCTTGTGGCGTCCAATGCGGCCAGAACGGTGAGCTCGCCCTCAAAATCCAGGGGTGTTACTTCCAGGCGTATGACCGTTGTATGGACATCAGCGAGGCTGAAAAAGCGGGACAGCCTTATCTTTATATGCTTTTGACCAAATGAGGCCACGTATTCCCGTGCCAGGACACCATCCCGGAAGGACAACTGCTGGCAAAAGGCACTTTTTGAGGCATTGTGCAAGTCCTGGTCTTCCACCTTTACGGTAAGGCCAAGAAAGTTAGGGGTATTGACGATATCGGTGATGCCCGGCTTCAACTCATCAAATACACCGGCCATATAGAGCCCCTTTTGGTGGGGGCGCTGGCTTTGATCCTCACAGGGAAAACCCCGGGCACCAATATAGCCGTTGCCATGGAAGAAAACACTTTCCAGAAAATCATTGGTATGCGGGTTTTGGGTTGATATACCGTCAGTGCGATATTGAATCTCCATATAAAACCACCTATCATTTTATAGTTGTTGAGCAGGATGGTGTTTGTTTTGCAGCTTGGTGGGGCTATTGCTCCAGAAAGCTCAAGGGCTTTTTTATGATGATTCTTTGCCAAAGGCGTGATAGAGTGCGAAGGCCAGGAACCCGGCACAGGTTGCAAATGCAGCCCCTGTCGTACATTCTCCCGTGTTCTCATCCACGCTTTCACAGGCAATGAGATTATCCATTTTGAGCCTTGCCAATATTTCGAGGCTTTGGGACAGTCGACCCAGCAGGAGGCTGTTGGCAAGGCTCAGTATCCAGGGATGGGGCGCATGGGGACATCCTATTTCCGGAATGGGCGAGTTGGCAAAGGAGTAGGGATAATCAGGACTTCGAATGACAGCCACCGTATTTTTAAAGATCTCATCCTCCTTTTCAACAAAACCATAGAAGGGGAGAAGCTGCAGGCTTCCAGGCGGTTCATCATAGATATCATAGCGGCCTTCCAGATCCACCGACCAGGCAAAGATCCGCTTTGCATGACCATCTCCGACACTTGAAGCATCTGTTCCCCGGCGTACCTTAACCTCCTTGACACAGTGCTCATAAATGGCCGCTTTTACCGAGCTGGCCAACTGAACATAGCCATTGAGCTCGGCAGAGTTCCAGATCCCGTCAAAGAGCTTTGCAATGTTCAAAAGGGATCGCCAAACCAACACATTGTTGTAAGTGATATAGCGGTAAACATGCATGTCGTCGGTGGGCTGAAGAAAGGTTTCAAAAAGGTCAATCCTGGTATGCTTCTTTTCCATGAGTCTGGAAAGAATAAGGCGCACCCCTTTCTGAATATGGGGTTCTCTTAAGAAGGCTTCATCCCCCGTAGTCTCAATATAACTGGTCAGCGCCAGGATGGGCGCACAGAGCTCATCCAGCTCAAAACCCGGCTCCAAAACGGTACCGTCAATGTACCGGGAATGAATCCCCACATTCCTGATTTGGCGCGTAAAGACATAGTCCAGCATCTGGCGGGCATGGGCGTGATCGGTGAGCAGGATGGAGGGAAAGCTCCATAAAAGACTGTCCCTGTCCCAATAGGCTGCGCTGACATAGTATCTTGGGCTTCGGGAGGTTACCAGAACCATCTCCTCGGTATCCATGGTCATACCGGAAGCAAAAAAGAAATTAAAGAAAAGATTGATATGGTAAAGCTGGTCCACCAAAGGATTCTCGAACCGGGTGCTCCGCTGCTCCAGCCATTTTAAGGTATTTTCAAGCTCATAGGCATAGCCCTGACGCAGCATTTCCTTGGCTGAGGTGGTGGAGGCCACCTCCTCAAAGCCCAACCCCCAGAAGATGTCAAGGGTGGCAGCTTCCCCGGGGGAAAGCGCAAAAGGTGCGGAAATGGCGTAGAAAACACCTTCCTCGGTCTGCTGGAATTCCATGGCGCCCTTTCTGCTGAGCATGGGTGCAAAGGAAAAGAGGGAGACACCATATCTGAAATCGAAGACAATGCCCTCATTCCATCCGCTGTAATAGACATGGGCCTTGCCGTCCAAAAGCTTATCCTCATTAATACAGTGCCAGGAGGAGTGCCAAAGGCCTTCCAGACCCGCCGAGAACTTAAGGGTTTCAGTGCCCGTATTATTAAATTCTAAATGATAGATAAAGCCCCGCTCGCCAATGGGGGTGAGAATGGTGCCCTTGATACCAAGGTCCCCTGACTGGGCCTGAAATTGAGGAATCCAGTGGTTAAGCCTCTCCCAGGACGTGATATGGATAGGGCAGGGTGTGCCCTCTTTGGTCAGAAAGGGCCGCATCAGCGGATTTGAATCTGTGCCCCGAATGTCAATGAGCCCTTTTGCGCCCATATGTAAAAAGGTTATATCGAAAATGCTCCCATCGGACTCCATGATACTGGGGATGGACAATCTTTCATTACCGGTTGGAATTCTTGCTTCTGCCATAGAACCTCCCTCTGTATTCGCAATTTAAACGTTTAAGTTCTTTATGCTTTTAATTTAGCACAAAGATAAAGGAGGGTCAATAAAAAAGATGGCAAAATGAACGATAACAACAAAAATTTTAGGGTGAGAATTTG
This sequence comes from Bacillota bacterium, assembly GCA_022702935.2. Lineage (GTDB taxonomy): Bacteria > Bacillota > Clostridia > DSM-8532 > DSM-8532 > DTU059. Next base: position 64,635 of record JAKIML020000053.1, read on the forward strand.
GTGAAATTGTATTGACACTTTTTCAAAGTCGGGTTTATAATGAAGGTGAAAACACTTAAACGTTTAAATTTAAGGGGGCAAAACCATGAAACGCCGAGCAACCATTAAGGACGTTGCCAGAGAAGCTCAGGTATCACCGGCCACCATCTCCTATGTCCTCAATGGTAAAGAAACCATCAGCGAGGAAACAAAGGCTCGTGTCTATGCGGCCATGGAGAAACTTAACTATGTGCCCAACCTCTCAGCCAGAGTACTGGCCAACAACACCTCAAAGCTCATCGGGGTGGTTATTCCCCAAACCGAACCGGGCAGTTCTCTGATCTTCCATAATAATTTCTACAGTGAAATCGTGAGCGCCATTGAGTATCATGCCCGCATTCGGGGCTATCATGTCCTTATTTCAGCTACCGATGCCAATGAGAGCTACTTCAATCTGGCCAAGCAGAGAAACCTGGATGGCATTATTGTCATTGGGGTATATCCCGATCAGTTTTTCTGTGATGTCAAGAAGACCCAAATCCCTATTGTACTGATTGACAGCTATTTTGACGATCACTACTTCCACAACATCCAGATTAATGATCGGTATGGCGGCTATATTGCCACCAAGCATCTGCTGGAGAAAGGACACAGGAGAATTGGTATATTTACGGGTCAGCTCAAGGAAGGCGGCGTTGTAAAAAGAAGGTTTGACGGCTATGTGGATGCGCTTAAGGAATATGGCCTGCCCTTGAGAAAAGAGGATGTTTTTGAGGGAACCGTGGACTTCAGCTCGGGGCTGGAGCTGGCTGAAAAAATGGTCAACAGCAAATCGGATATTACAGCGGTCTTCTGCATTGCGGATATTATGGCCATTGGAGCCATGAAGGGCTTTCACAACAAGGGTCTCGCCATCCCCGACGATATCTCCATCATCGGATTTGACGATCTTGTCATCTCCCAGTATGTGACTCCCAGCCTCTCGACGGTTCACCAGGACATTGGGGCAAAGGGAGAGCAATCGGTACAGATTCTGATAAATTCTATTAACAATGCTAACTTTGGAAAGCAGGAATGCATACTGCCCATATCCCTGATTGAAAGAGAGTCTGTGAAAAAGCTGAATAACACATAAGCGGGAGCACGGATATCCCTAAAGCAGTATGGAACATGGAAAGATGCTTTTTTGAAGGGAGGGATGATAACGCTGGTAAACCCTAAAAAACAACCTACACCATAACTTGACGGTCGCTGGTGTAGGCGGAGCTCTGCAGACATATTCCCAAAGCCCAGCTTTAGTGTAATGCTTTGGGGCAGAAAAATCAACCCTGTATCAGAAGGAGGATTATGATGAAAAAGTCGAAATTTCTGTCCGTTCTTGCACTTGTCCTGTGTGTACTTATGGTGGCCACGGCCTGCGGGTCCCAGGCGCCAAGCAGCAATAACAGTGCATCCCCAGCACCCACATCCGGTGGCTCAAATACATCCGATCCTAAATCTGAAAAGGTCACCATCAAATTTGAGCAATTTTCCGGCTCGGGGGATACCGAAGCTTATTTGAAGCAAATGATTGAGGAATACAATAAACAGTATCCCAATGTTACTGTAGAACTTCAGACCATAGGCTATAATGACTATTTCAATCAGTTGATGGCCAAGGTTGCCGCTGGCCAGGCTCCCGATGTTTATGAGCTTAACTATGAAAACTTCGTCAGCTATGCCAAAAAGGGTGTACTTCTGCCCTTGGACGATATTATTCAGAAAAGCGGCTATGATACCGGCAAGTACAATGCCATGGCACTGGGCGCTTTCAGTACCGACGGCAAACAGTACGGACTGCCTAACAGCTTCTCCAACGTACTTCTTTTCTATAACAAGGACCTGTTTGACAGAGCCAACGTAGCCTATCCTACCGATAACTGGACCTGGAATGATGCTTTGGAGGCTGCAAAGAAGATCCGGGCACTGGATGAGAACATCTTCGGCTATTATCGCCCTGTACAGTTCTTTGAATTCTTCAAGGTTATCCGCCAGAATGGGGGCGTGCTCTTTAATGCTGATATGACCCAGTTCACTGTGAACACGCCTGAAAACCGCGAAGCCGTGCAGTACATGGTGGATATGATCAACAAGTACAATGTGATGCCCTCTGAAGAGCAGTTGGCCGGAATGGGCGACTGGGATCTCTTCAAGGCAGGACGCCTGGGTATGGTTGTTACCGGTGTTTGGGCTATTCCCGACTTTACAAAGAACTGCGAATTTGAATGGGATATTGCCATTGAGCCCGGAAACAAGGCCAAGGCCACCCACTTCTTCTCCAATGGCTATGTTATCAGCAAGGATACCAAAGTGGCCAATGCCGCCTTTGAGTTTGCAGCCTTCCTGACCAGCGCCAAGGAGGCCGTTCAGATTCGTCTTGATGCCGGCTGGGAACTCCCTCCCGTTACCGATCAGAATGTTCTGAATCAGTATAAGGCCTTGACCCCTCCGTCCAATCGCCAGGCTGTGTTTGATTCTCTGGACTATTTGGTAACACCTCCTGTTATCGAGCAGTTCCAGGAGTTCCAGGACATTGTGGGCTATCACTTAAATACTGTGGTCACCAAGAATGCCACAGTTGAAGAGGCTCTGGCGGCATGTCAAAAGGAACTGGAAGAAAAAATTAAGCTGAAGTAATTGTAGCATTCCACACTTAAACCCTCTCACTTTAAGCGGGGCAGCCTCAAAACTGCCCCGTGACTACAGAAAGGATGCTACCCATGTATAAAAAATATAAGTCAGCAGGTTTTTTGCAGGCCGTTCCCTTCATTCTGCCAAGCTTAATCGGGCTTATATGTTTTAGTCTGGTGCCCATTTTAACTTCCCTGGTCATCAGCATGTCAAGCTGGGACGGTCTGACCAAGCTCACCCTGTTTTCAGATATGAAAGGCTTTTTAGCCAGCTTCTTTGTCGGGTATGACAACTTCGCAGAGATTGTCAGGAGCAAAGAGTTCTGGAAGGTCTTGGGCAATACCCTGTACTTCATTGTTTTATATCTTCCCCTGATTGTCATTTCCTCCATATTGGTGGGGAACATCCTTAATAAGAAGTACAGAGGGATTGGCTTTTTCCGAGTGCTCTATTATATTCCCGTATTAACCTCCTGGGTTGCTGGAGCTTTGATTTGGAAATGGGCCTTAAGTCCCCAGTATGGGATTGTCAATGAGATTCTGGCGCTGGTGGGCATTGAGGGGCCCAAGTGGCTTCAAAGCGAGGTTTGGGCCATGCCCTCCATTGTATTGGCATCCATCTGGAAGGATGTGGGGTATTTCGGGCTGATCTTTCTCGGAGGCCTGCAAAGCATCAATCCTTCCTATTACGAGGCGGCTGAAATCGACGGTGCCAATGGATGGCAGCGATTTAAGCACATTACAATGCCGCTATTGTCCCCTGTGACCTTCTTTGTGATTATTATCTGCATTATTAACTCGTTCCAGCTCTTCCCCCAGATCATGGTCATGACCAAGGACGCAGGTCCCAACGGTGCTACCCAGGTCTTGGTGGAGCGGATTTACAAATATGCATTCAAATATCATAAGATGGGCTATGCCGCCGCTCTGTCCTGGGTGTTGTTTGCCATAATCTTTATCTTCACGACCATTCAGCTTAAGCTGCAAAAAAGGTGGGTGTACTATGATGATTAACAGAAAGCACCGTCAAATCTGGGGCGCAATACTTTTCTATGTGCTTGGCTCCCTGGTGGCCATCATCATTATGATTCCTTTTTTGTGGATGATAGTCACCTCCTTGAAGTCCAAGGGCGCCTTATTGAGCATTCCGGTGGAATGGATACCTAAGAAGCCTTCCCTGGATGCCTATAAAAAGATATTTGCCCTGCAGGACTTCAGCAGCTCCATCCTCAACAGCTTCTATCTTGCAGTGACCACCTCGCTGGTTCAGATACTGTCGGCCTCCATGGCGGCATACGCTTTTTCGAAGATCCAGTTTAAGGGCAGGGAGTCCTTGTTTAAGGTCTATCTTGCCACCATGATGATACCGTTTCAGGTTGTCTTTATTCCGCTGTTCATTGTCATGTCCAGTCTGAAGTTGACCAATAACCTGAATGCCTTCCTGCTCCTGCAGCTTTTTAATCCCTTTGCCATCTTTATGCTCAGGCAGAAAATGATGACCATCAGTGACAGCTTTATTGAGGCCGCCATTATTGACGGCGCCAATCAGTTTCAGATTTTCAGAAAGATTATTCTCCCCCTGTCCTCGGGGATTCTGGCCACCTTGGGGGTTATGGCCTTTATGGGATCCTGGAATGATTATCTCTTCCCCCTGGTCATGCTCTCGGACAAGAAGAAATTTACCCTGCCGCTTATTCTAAGCGCGCTTCAGGGGCAATACAGCAGTGACTACAACCTGCTTATGGCAGGAAGCTTAATCTCCATTCTGCCCATACTCATTGTTTACATGTTTGCGCAGAAGTACTTCCGTTCAGGGCTTCAAATCGGAGGCGTCAAGGGCTAAACTGCATGTTATAGCCCTGTGAACCATAGCCCTGCCCAATCCATAAGCCATGGTACTTATCGATTATTGGAGGATTCTATGAAGTTCTATGTCAAAGAGAATCACTTGGTTTTAAATCCTGGAGTCAATGATTTGGACCAGGAGAAGATCCAGTTTGGTGATATGACAATCCATTTATCGGAGGATGGCCTTAAGGCCAACATCTCATCCTCCGAGAGCAAATTTACATGCACCGTTCAGACCCGGCACAATGAAGAAGGCGCGGTCATTCATCTGGAAGTTCCCTATAAAGCCGTATTTGGACTGGGGGAGCGCTTTGATGCCGTCAACCAGAAGGGCATGGAAAGAAGCCTTGAGGTTATCGAAAAGTTCTGTCATCAGGGGCCCATCACCTATTGCCCCATACCCTTTTTCTTTACCGATACAGGCTTTGGCGTATACATAGACACCCTGCGGGTCAGTGAGGTGAGCTTTAAGGAATCAATCGTCATTGGGCTGAAGGGGAGTGTTGATGAGCTTCCCGAGCTTGTTCTGTTCTTTGGCCGGCCTAAGGAGATCCTTGGTGAATTCTCGCGCCTGACCGGGGCGGTTAAGCTTCCGGCAAAATGGGCCTTTGGCCCTTGGATCTCGGCCAATCGCTGGAATAACCAGGCCGAGGTCGAGAACCAGGTCGCACTGCTTAAAAAGCATGGGTTCCCGGCTACCGTCATGGTGGTTGAGGCCTGGAGTGACGAATCCACCTTTTACTTGTGGAATGGCGCAGCTTATAAGGTCAATGACGGCTCTTGCGGCTTCTGCGCGGATGAGCTGGACTTTACAGCCTCGTCCTATTGGCCTGATCCTAAGGCCTTGATTGAAAGGCTTCATGAGGAGGGGATTCATTTCATCCTATGGCAGGTTCCGGTTATCAAGAAGTGCGAGGAAGGAAAGTCCTGCCCCCAGCATGACGCTGACTGGAACTATGCAGCAGAGCATGGGCTTGTGGTCTTAAATGCTGATGGAAGCCCCTATACCATTCCCGATGGGCATTGGTTCTCGGGCTCCATGGTGCCGGACTTTACCAACCCCGAAACCGTCAAGTGGTGGTTTGAAAAGCGCAAATATCTTCTGGAAATGGGCGTGGACGGGTTTAAAACAGACGGCGGAGAATTTATATGCAAGGATGACATTACCTTCTTTGATGGCTCAACGGGTAAGGAGATGCGCAATGGGTTTGTCAAACGGTATATGGAAACCTACAACGATTTTGTGGGCGCCGACAGAGTGCTGTTTTCCCGCGCGGGTTATACAGGTCAGCAGCGCTGTCCCATCCAATGGGCGGGGGATCAGGAATCCACCTGGGACGAATTCCGGGCCATCGTAAAAGCAGGGCTTTCCATTGGCTTGTCAGGTGTACCCTTCTGGAGCTTTGATATTGGCGGATTTGCGGGGGCCCTTCCCACCCCTGAGCTCTATGAGCGCTCCACCCAAATGGCCGTGTTTGCTCCTGTTATGCAATGGCATACCGAGCCGGTGGGCGGACAGTTCGCGGAGATCATGCCTTCTGCTAAAGGGATCAATGACCGGAGCCCCTGGAATATGGCTGAGGTTTACGGGTATGCTGGCCTATTGGATAGGCTGCGCTTCCACTATTTCTTACGCAGTAACCTTATTCCCACCCTGTATCATGAAGCACTGGTATCTCAGGAAACCGGTCTTCCCATGATGCGGCACCTGGCCCTGGAGTATCCGGAGGATGCCAATGCTCTGGACATTGAGGATGCTTTTATGCTCGGAGGTCTGTTAATCGCCCCCATCCTTTGGGAGGGACAAAAGCAGCGGAAGGTCTATCTCCCCGAGGGGCAATGGACCAGCCTATGGTCCCAAAGGGTCTATGAGGGCGGCCGGTGGGTAGACAGCGAGGTTCATGAAAACCGCATACCGGTGTATATTAAGCATGGCTGGGCCCTGGCGCTTAATTTAGGCGCATCTTTGAAGCTGGGCTCCCCGGTGGGTACGGGCATGGGGGAGTATGAGCATCTGTGCTTCTATCTGGCTGGCGATAAAGGGCAAACCCACTTCAGGGATGATCGGGGCAATGCGCTGAATATCACTTGGAACAATGATGACGTGATTGTTGAAAGAATTAGCGGCCATGTGGCCGTTCAGATCCTAAGGCAATTGGAACATGAAGACTGAACCCACGTTTTCTGATCTATGGGGGGGAAATGGATGAGACTGTTCAGGCTTGAACATCTCAGCAAAAGAAGCTGCTTTGAAAGGCAGCTTCTTTTGCTTTATAGCCAGGGAACATGGATTTTTGCCTCAAAACTGCCTGAATTAGCGGCTGGGATAATCTGTGAGCGAAAAATATAATGCTTTAAGCCCGATTCATCAGTATAATTGTACTATAGCATTGTAAAGGAGTTTTTTATGGAGTTTGCGCATTTTAAGAGATTCGACATGCAGAGAAAGCCTGTGAGACAGTGGCATATATTACGGCCTATTACCTGGCTGCTGAGCTATCCTGCCGTATGGGCCCATCGTGTAAAAATCACAAAGGTTGGGATGCAGGGGTTAAAACCCCCTTATTTGCTGTTGTGCAATCATAACTCCTTTATTGATTTCAAGGTGACCACTGTGGCCATATTCCCCCATCGCGCCAATTATCTGGTGGCGATTGACGGCTTTATCAGAAGAGAATGGCTGATGAGAAAAGTGGGATGCATCTGTAAGCGTAAGTTTACCAATGACACCACCATCATTCGGCATATGAAAAAGGTGGTGGATCATGGGGATGTGGTTGTGCTCTATCCAGAGGCCAGGTACTCATTATGCGGTACCAATGCGGTTCTTCCCGAATCGCTGGGGAAATTGGTCAAGCTGCTTAAGATTCCCGTGGTTACGCTCATCATGCATGGGCATCACGTCAATTCGCCGTTCTGGAATATCAAGAACAGAAAGGTCAAGAACCTGGAAGCTGTATTGACGCAGCTTGTGTCACAGGAGGAAGTTGAGACCCTGGACCATAAGGAAATCAATGAGAGAATCAATACCGCTTTTAAATATAACGATTTTGCCTGGCAGAGGGAGAAGAATATCCGCATCGATTACCCGGACAGGGCCAAGGGTCTACATAAGGTGCTATATCAATGCCCCAGCTGCAAAACGGAGTATCACATGCATTCCGAAGGGACAAAGCTCTGGTGCGGCAGCTGTAAAAAGGAATGGGAGATGTCCGAATATGGTGAGCTTAAGGCTGTAAACGGCATTACCGAGTTCAGCCATATTCCCGATTGGTATGAATGGGAGCGGGAACAGGTTCGCAAGGAGGTCGAAAGCGGTACCTACCGCTTTGAGTCCGAGGTTACTGTAGATTTTCTGCCCAATTCCAAGGGCTTCGTACACCTGGGGCAGGGACGGCTTATCCATGATATGGAGGGCTTCTTCCTGGAGGGCGATTATGAAGGGAAGCCCTACTCCTTATCCATCAGTGCCAAGTCCCTTTATTCCTGTCATATTGAGTATAACTATCTGGGTAAGCATGGCGATTGCGTGGATTTAAATACCCTGACTGAGACCTATTACATCTACCCCCAGTGCGAGTATTTCTCGGTGACCAAGATTGCCCTTGCCACTGAGGAGCTGTATAAGCTTAAGCAAAAATCCATACGTAAAGCTGGCTCACGGAGCGAGTGACAGGTTCTCATTGACACTTGCGGGATACTGAAGTAATTCATATACAGCTTCACGATTTGCGGATGCATTCTGATAAACTTTTGGAAGGATATCAATAAGACTGATTTAGTACCGTCCATGAAAAAAGTGCACTTCTTCTAATGGAACACACCCTAAACTGGGTAAATTACCTATGTGGAGGTGTGCTATGAAAGAGGACAAAAAGACGTTGCCAATGGCTCAGAAAGATGAGCTGCTCAGTGTGCTGAAGGCTCGCTTTGAAAAGCATATGAACCGGCATAAGGAAGTGGAGTGGGCTCAAGTTGAAGCGCATTTGGAATCCCATCCTGAGAAGCTGTGGTCCCTTTATGAGATGGAGAGAACCGGCGGCGAGCCCGATGTGGTAGGCTATGACGCACAGACGGGTCAATATGTCTTCTGTGACTGTTCCCCTGAAAGCCCCAAGGGCCGCAGGAGCCTCTGCTATGACGGGGATGCGCTGAGATCCAGAAAAGAGCATAAACCCGAGAACAGCGCCCTGGATATGGCCGAAGAAATGGGCATTGAGCTATTATCCGAAGAACAGTATCGGGAACTGCAAGCGCTGGGGCCCTTCGATACCAAAACCTCAAGCTGGATAAAAACGCCTGATGATATCAGAAAGCTTGGTGGCGCTATCTTTGGGGATTACCGTTATGGCCGTGTCTTTATCTATCACAATGGCGCCGAGTCCTATTATGGCTCCAGAGGATTTCGCGGTTTATTAAAGATCTAAATTCTCATTGCGGGGCTGGCATAGGACACCTATAATTATAGTTAGGGAGATTCACTTATCGAGGAATCGAGGGATGACCAATGGCAAAAGGCACGGGTCTTAAATCCGAACTGTTTCGCAAGTTCCTGCACGTTATGTGTATGGCATTGGTGCTCCTGCCCATATATCTGTTTAGGGTATGGTATTTAGCCGTCCTGTCAGTTTTGATAGCCATACCCGTTATTTATCCGCTGCTTACATTGGCTGAACGCCATCCTCAATATGGGAAGTTCTTCTCCCAGCGGAAAGAGGGTGAGGTCAAGCGGAGCTTCCTTCTTGTATCCCTGATGATTATTGTATTGATTGTTGTGTTCTGGGGCTGTCTGGGTGAGCAATGGAAATATAACATTGTTGTGGCCGTTCTCGCCTGGGGCCTGGGTGATGCGGCAGCAGCCCTCATCGGAAAGGCCTGCGGCCGCCACTTCCTGGAGCATCCGCTGATAGAGGGCAAGAAAACCCTGGAGGGCACTCTGGCCATGTTTGCCGTATCCTGCTTTGCCATAGGCCTTGTGACCATCCTCTATGCCGTGCTCCCCTGGTATCTGTGCCTTGTGCTGGCGCTGATGGTTTCTCCGTTCTGCGCCCTTGTTGAGCTGTTTTCAAAGAATGGCAACGACACCATTACCGTACCTCTGGCCACAGCCCTCATGGTTTATGGCGGAGTGTCCTTCTTCACATACCTGGGAGGTGTTGCATGACCCAATCCGTCGAGCAGCAGACCTCCAAGGGCCAAAAGACTTTATTGACAGCGCTCTTGCTCAGTGCTCCCGGCCCCCTGGTCACCGGGATATCTGTTTTTTTAAGCCTTTCTACCACACAATTTGCCGATTTCTTAAGGCGTACCACCGAACTGGTGGCCCTTTTCGCCTCATGGTGGATCTATCGCAAGCTTCAAAGGAATAAGGATATGGAGCAAGCCCAGGTATCCCGTCTGGAGCACCTGGCCAATCTCTATGTGGGAGGGTCCATGGGGGTTTCTGGTGTGATCCTCTTTATTGTCGCCCTGATTCAAATCTCTGCTGACAGAGCTGCCGGGAATGTGACCATGGGCTTAATTATCGCCATTCTGGGGCTCATCACCAACACCTGGTTCTGGTTCCGCTATCGCAGCCTGACCCGTGAGAAGTATGATGCCATTCTTTCAGCGCAGCAAAGCCTCTACCGGGCCAAAGCCAGCGTGGACTTTTGCGTGGTGACGGCCTTGATGGCTGTGGCCATTGCGCCAACCCATCCCGTCACCAAGGCCATTGATATTATTGGCTCAGTGATCGTGGCCTGTTATCTTTTATGGAACGGCATAAAGACCATTCGCGGGAGTAAGACTCGCTTTGACAGCCTTAATGCCAATTAAACCCTGGTTGATGATCACGCCGCTATCCCAGGCTTTGTTTTTTCTTGTTTATATTATAAAATATCAAAAAGATAAACACCTCCGGGTAGAGGGAGAGTTGCCGTGAAACCTAAGTATCTAGTGCTAATGGAGCATTTGCGCGCGGCTATTGAGAAGGGCGTTTATGCGGTGGGCGAAAAGCTTCCCACCGAGTATGAGCTTGCCAAAACCATGAATATGAGCCGCCAGACCGTTCGCCAGGCCCTTTCCTTGCTGGAGAGCGAGGGCCTGATTGAAAAGCGTCAGGGCAGTGGCACCACGGTCAGAGCTGCCCGTGCTCCGCGCCCCCGTACAGGGACGGTAGCGGTGATAACCACCTATATTGGCGAGTATATTTTCCCTGAAATGCTGCGGGGCATAGAGTCGGTTCTCAGCAAGAACAGCGTTTCTCCGCTGCTTTATGCCACCTATAACCGAATTGACAACGAGCAGCGCATCTTAAACGACCTGGTCTTAAAGAAAGTGGACGGGTTAATTGTAGAGGGCACCAAAACGGCCCTTCCCAACCCCAATGTACCCTTATACCGCAAACTGCTTGATACAGGATTGCCCATTGTCTTTATCCATGGGTACTATCCTGAGCTGAGCCAATGTGTCCATGTGGTGGCCGATGATCATGCAGGCGGCATGGAGGCTGTGAAATATCTGTATGGTAGAGGCAGGAGGCACTTCTGCGGCATCTTTAAGAGTGACGATATGCAGGGGCTGCGTCGCTATTCGGGCTTCATTGAGCAGTTGCAAAAGCTCAAGCTTCCCATCAACGACGATCACATCCTGTGGTATACCACTGAGACCCGCGAACAGACCGTTGCCATGGGCCTGGGTCGTATCATTGACGGGTGTGATGCCCTGGTGTGCTATAACGATGAAATTGCCCTTCAAGTTCTGGAGCTGCTTGGCAGGGAGGGTATCCAGATTCCCAGTGATCTGGCCGTTGTCAGCTTTGACAACAGCAGCTATAGCGAGCTTGCACCCATTAAAATCACCTCCCTTGCCAACGATGAGTTCCTGATGGGCCAGATGGCGGCCAAAAAGCTGATGGGCCTTTTATCGGGCGTCAAGGAGGCCTCGATCAAGTCCCCCTGGAAGCTTGTTGAAAAGGACAGCACCTGATTGACTTTTTTATCCTGAAATGTACGTACAAATGGACGGGCAATAAGCCAGAAATTTAGTTAATATGAATAAGATGTAAGGGTAATAATTCTTCGTGATTTATATTGAATGAATAAATGACCCGTGATAAACTTAAATTTGTACAGACAAATTTTATGATTGTCTCTAATTTCAGTGAAGGAGGTCTTTTATGGGCGATCAAGGATATTTAGTGAAGGATGAGATTATCAATGGATGGACCTCTTTGGGCATTGAACTGGGTTCTACACGTATCAAAGCGGTTCTGATTGGGCGGGATCACAAACCCCTCGCCTCGGGAAGCTTCGACTGGGAAAACAGCCTGGAAAACGGCATCTGGACATATCCCCTGGCCGATGTTTGGACAGGGCTTCAGACGGCTTACCGAAATCTTGCCGCTCAGGTTAAGGAAAAGTACGGTGTCACCTTAAAAACCGTCGGTTCCATGGGCTTTTCGGGGATGATGCATGGGTATCTGCCCTTTGACAGCAAGGGCAACCAGTTGGTTCCCTTCAGAACCTGGCGCAATACCATTACCGAGAAAGCGGCCAATGAGCTTACCAACCATTTTGGCTTCAATATACCGCAGCGCTGGAGCATTGCACACCTCTATCAGGCCATGCTCAACGGGGAGGAGCACATCAAGGATATTGACTTTTTAACCACCCTGGCAGGCTATGTCCATTGGAAGCTGACAGGACAGAGGGTTATGGGTGTTGGCGAGGCATCGGGCATGTTCCCCATTGACAGCAGTACCGGTGATTATAGTGCGTCTATGATGGAGAAATTCGACGAGCTCATAAAACCCTACGGGGTGCCCTGGAGCTTGTCAGGAATTCTTCCCAAGGTCCTGAATGCCGGGGAAGACGCAGGAACCCTCACGCCTGAAGGCGCTAAATTATTGGACCCCACCGGAGAACTTCAGTCCGGTATTCCGTTATGCCCGCCCGAAGGGGATGCGGGAACAGGCATGGTGGCCACCAACAGTATCCGTGTTCGCACAGGGAATGTGTCTGCGGGAACCTCCATCTTCGCGATGATAGTCCTGGAAAAGGAATTGTCCCGGGTTTATCCCGAAATCGATATGGTGACAACACCCAACGGCAGCCCTGTGGCCATGGTTCACTGCAATAACTGCACCTCCGACCTGGACGCATGGGTCAGGATCTTCGGCGAGGCCATACGCTCTGCCGGAGCCGAAATCACCAAGCCGGCGCTTTATGACATGCTGTATTTTAAAGCCCTGGAAGGGGACAAGGATGCAGGCGGTCTGGTGAACTACAACTATGTTTCGGGTGAGCCGGTGACCTATCTGGAGGAAGGGCGTCCTCTCCTCTTAAGAATGCCCGATGCGAATTTCAACCTGGCCAATTTTATGCGGGCACAAATCTATTCCTGCATAGCCACCCTTAAGCTGGGTATGGATATTCTGTTCATCAATGAAAACATACGCATAGAACAGCTTTTGGGGCATGGGGGCCTCTTTAAGACCAAGGGTGTTGCCCAAAAGTTCATGAGCGGAGCCCTCAATGTGCCCGTATCGGTCATGGAAACCGCCGGAGAAGGCGGGCCTTGGGGCATGGCCATATTGGCGGCCTATATGAAGCATAAGGCCCAGGACGAGACCCTGGAGGATTACCTGGACAACCGGGTATTCAAGGACAGCCATTGCGAGCGCGTGGAGCCTGCTGAGGCTGATATCGCAGGCTTTAAGCAATTTATGGACAGATATGTTAAGGGACTGGAGGCCGAAAAAGCTGCCGTCAAGTCCCTGCGATAAACGGAAATAGAGCCCTGTAGTGAAGGAAGTAAAGGAGTGGGATAGTTATGAGTATGAAGAATTATGAATTTTGGTTTGTAGTAGGAAGCCAGTTTCTCTATGGTACAGAGGTTTTGAATACGGTAGCGCAAAGGGCCTCCGAGATGGCCGATAAACTCAATCAGTCAGGGAATCTGCCCTGTAAGCTTGTTTACAAGGCCACGGTAAAGACCCATGAGGAAATCACAAAGCTTATGAAGGAAGCCAATTATAATGACAAGTGCGCCGGCGTTGTGTCCTGGTGCCATACCTTCAGCCCGTCCAAGATGTGGATTAACGGCTTTGACTTGCTTCAGAAGCCCTATTGCCATTTAGCCACACAATATAACCGTGAAATTCCCAACGATGAGATTGATATGGACTTTATGAACTTAAACCAGGCCGCCCATGGGGACAGGGAGCATGGCTTTATCACCGCGCGGCTGAGAATGAGACGCAAGATCATAGCAGGCTATTGGCAGGATGAAGAAACCCAGAAGAGGCTGGGAAGCTGGATGCGTGCCGCCTATGGCGCTGTCTTCAGCAAAAAGGTGAAGGTCATGCGCTTTGGTGATAATATGCGTGAAGTGGCTGTCACCGAGGGCGATAAGGTTGAGGTGCAGGCAAAGCTGGGCTGGCAGGTTAACACCTGGCCGGTGGGCGAGCTGGTGAAAGTGATGGACGAGGTTACTTCTTCCGAAATCGATGCCCTCATGGCGGTTTATCGCACCAAGTACACCTTTGCCACCGATGATCTGGAAACCGTAAGATACCAGGCCCGCGCAGAAATTGCCATGCGCAAGATGCTGGATGCGGAGGGCTGTCAGGCCTTCAGCAATACCTTCCAGGATCTTTACGGCATGAAACAGTTGCCCGGTCTTGCCACTCAGAACATGATGGCCGATGGCTATGGCTACGGTGGCGAGGGCGACTGGAAGGTGTCGGCCATGGTTGCCATAATGAAGGCCATGAGCGAGGGACTCAACGGCGGAACCTCCTTCATGGAGGACTATACCTATCACCTGGCCCAGGGCAATGAATACAGCCTGGGAGCCCATATGCTGGAGGTTTGTCCTTCTCTGGCCGCTGATAAACCGCGTATTGAGGTTCATCATCTGGGTATCGGCGACAGAGAACCCCCTGCCCGCCTTGTGTTTGAGGGACATGAAGGTCCTGCCATTGTGGTCAGCCTTGTGGATATGGGCGGCCGCCTAAGATTAATCTGCCAGGACATTGAGTGTGTGAAGCCCATTATGGATATGCCCAAGCTGCCGGTGGCCCGGGTTATGTGGAAGCCCATGCCCGATATGACCACCGCCATAGAGGCCTGGATTACAGCCGGCGGCGCTCATCACACCGTGCTGAGCTATGATATCACTGCCGAACAGATGAAAGATTGGGCCCGCTTAATGGATATCGAGTTTGTGCATATCAACAAGGACACCACCATTGATACCCTGGAGCATGATCTGTTCCTTTCAGACCTTGCCTGGAAGCTGAAGTGAGGTTGACAGCATGCTGGAAGAACTGAAGAAAATCGTTTATCAAGCCAATATGGATATTCTTCGCCACGGACTTGTGGTCTTGACCTGGGGCAATGTATCGGGTATAGATAGAGAAAAGGGCCTTATGGTCATCAAACCCTCGGGTGTGGCCTATGATCAATTATCCCCTGACAATATGGTGGTTATGGATTTGAACGGGAAGCGTGTGGAGGGCGAGTTAAACCCGTCCTCCGACACCGAAACCCATATTGAGCTCTATAAGGCCTTTCCCCAGCTTGGCGGTATTGTGCATACCCACAGCACCTATGCTGTGGCCTGGGCCCAGGCAGGGGAGGATATTCCCTGCTATGGGACAACTCATGCCGACTATTTTTATGGGGCAGTGCCCTGTACCCGCTCGTTGACCCAGCAGGAAATTGATGAGGGCTATGAGAGAAATACGGGTAAGATTATTGTAGAAACCTTCCGGTCCCGGGGTATTGACCCTGTACATGTGCCAGGGGTTATCTGCAGAAATCACGGGCCCTTTGCCTGGGGAAAGGATCCCAAACAGGCCGTGTATCATGCCGTGGTGCTGGAAGAGATATCGAAAATGGCCGCCATCACGCGGGATATTAATGCCCATGCTTCCCCGGCACCCCAGCATATTCAGGATAAGCATTTTATGCGCAAGCATGGGCCCAACGCCTATTATGGTCAGAAAGGGTAAACGGCATCGGGCAAGACTACATAAGCAATTACCTCAAATGTGTTGATACCCAAAACTTGTAAGAAGGGACTCTGCAACATGTTTAAGGTCTTTCTTGTCGAGGACGAGATTGTAGTTAGGGAGGGCATCCGCAAGAACATTCCGTGGGAGCAGTATGGCTTCCTCTATGCTGGCGACGCTTCGGACGGGGAGCTTGCGCTGCCCTTGATTCGCCAGATTCAGCCCGATCTCATTATTACCGATATCAAGATGCCTTTCATGGACGGCCTTTCTCTGATTGAGCTGGTTCGGGAGGAGCTGCCCAAAACCAAGATTGTTATAATAAGCGGCTATGATGATTTCTCCTATGCCCAGAAGGCCATTCGCATGGGTGTGGAGCAATATCTGCTGAAACCCATCAATAAAGAAAAAATGACTGAGATGCTCATTGAACTGGGAAAGAAAATGGAGGCCGAGCGGCAGCAGCAGGAGTACATAGAAAGCTTCCAGCGGGAGGCGCAGGAATACGAGAATTTTTCACGACGCAGATTCTTTGAGCAAATCGTCACAGGGGGCTTAAGCGTATCGGATATTACCGAGACCGCCAAGGCCATGGGCATTTCTTTAAATGCGCCCTTCTATAATATTGTACTGTTCTGTCTGAACAGTGCCCAATATGATGCCAGTGCACCCGAAAGCTATACCGATGCATTGGCGGTGGTTCAGAACAAAGTGAACCAGTTTTTCGTAGGTCATACCGACCTGATTCTCTTTCGATGGAATATAACAACCCATGCCGTCCTGGTGAAGGGCGCACAACTCAAGGATATAGAGGAGCGAACCCGGGAGTGCATAGAGAATATTCAAAAGCACTGTGTCATAGCCGGGCAGGACGTGGGCTGGTATATTGCCTGCGGCACGCCCGTATCACGCCTCAGTGCCATTCCCCTTTGCTTTGCCGAGGCCAGCCGCATTCTGTCCTATCGTTATCTTTTCCCCCAGGAGCATATCCTGTCCGAGGAGAGCATCCGCAACTTCCGTCAAAATTTGGGCGTAGAACCCGATAAACAGGATATCGATCAGGAATGTGTCCGTCATTTCTTAAGCAGCGCCGCCAAGGAGGAAATTAACCGCTTTATCTCGCAGCTTTTACACAGTACCCAGAGAGATACCGCCTGCCTGCCTGTGTTTTGCAAATATCTTGCCATGACCATCTATTTTGCAGCAGTAAGGTATCTGACCTCCATTGGCTGCCATAACGAAAGCTTCTGTTCCCCGGAGTATTGGCCCGACGACAGCATGAATGAGCCCGACAGCGTGCATGAGTATGCCCAGCGAGTCTTAAGCCTGGCCGTTGAGCTTCGGGATCTGGAGAATGTCAAGCAGCAGCGGGATATTCTGAAACAGGCCCTTGCCTATATCGATGAACATTATCGGGATGAATCCATCTCCCTAAACAAAGTGTCCAGACAGGTGAATATCAGCCCCAATTATCTGTCGGCCATATTCAGCCAGGAGGTGGGGCAGACCTTCACCGAATACCTTACCGGCAAGCGGATAGACGAGGCCAAGCGCATGCTGCGCCATACCGAGAAGCGATCCAGCGAGATTGCCTTTGCCGTGGGGTATAAGGACCCGCACTATTTCAGCTTTGTGTTTAAGAAGGTTGAGGGCTGTACACCCAGCGAATATCGAAGGGGAATGAATCAGTGAGCCAGGTATTCCGACGCAAGGCAAAGAAAACCACGCTGTGGAGTAATATATGGAAGATCATCCTCATGGTTGCGCTGCCGCTGATGATTGTCATCCTCGCTGTGGCCATTACGGGGATTGGCTATACCCTGCAATACAATGCCATTTTGAATAATGTGACCACGGCCTCGGACTTCAACCAGAATTTCAAGGACGACGTGGATCTGAAAATGTACTATTACGTTATCGACAGCCAATACTCGGTGGGCCTTCCCACCAAGGAAGTGCAATTTGCCAAGACCATCGCACAGAAGCTCATTGACACCACCACCAAGAAAGAGAGTCTCAGGGCCATCAGCAGTGTTATGAATCTCTGCCATACCCTTGAGGACAAGATGCAGCAAATAGCCAAAACCACCGAGTACGACTCCCGTGTTGACCAGCTTGAAAAGAATATCTATATCCTTACCGATTTGATTCAAAGCTATATGAGCACCTACCTCTACTACGAGGCAGGTCATCTTAAGGCCCTTCAGTCCACCATGATACGGAACATGATCATTATCATGGTCGTCATTGTGATTCTATCACTGGTTCTGCTTTATTTCCTTCTGACAAAGTCAAGAAAGCTCAGCCATAAGATTGTGGACCCCATCGACAGAATCTGTGAGCGTCTTGAGGCCATCGGTAAGGGAAGCCTGCTGGTCTGCCCGCCCATCCAGGCCGATGTGGAGGAGGTACAGCTTCTTTCCGACGGCATTGAAAACATGGTGGGCCATTTGAAGCGGCAGATTGATAAAAACACCCAGCAGGAAAAACAGCGCCGGCGTACCGAGCTGGCCCTGCTGCAGGCACAGATCAATCCCCATTTTCTTTACAACACATTGGATACCATCATCTGGCTCATTGAGTCGGGGGAGATTGGGGAGGCCGTCAAAATGGTAAGCAGCCTGTCCAATTATTTCCGTTTCTCCTTGAGCCGGGGGAAAAATGTCATCACCCTGGCCGAGGAAGAGCAGCACATCAGAAGCTATCTGGAAATCCAGCAGATGCGCTATCGGGATCTGATGGATTACCATATCGACATTCCTGACAGCTTAAAGTGCTATATCCTGCCAAAGCTCACGTTGCAGCCCCTGGTGGAAAACGCTTTGTACCATGGTCTGAAGAACAGGCGCCGCAAAGGTTTTATCCGCCTGACCGGAAGGGCTGAGGAGGATCTGCTGGTTTTGGAGGTGGAGGATGACGGACCCGGTATGACACCCCAGCGGCTCCAGGAGGTTAAGACCTCCCTGACCGAGGAGGACAAGCGCGAGGGCTTTGGGCTCAGGACGGTGCATCAGAGAATACAAATTCTGTTCGGCCCCGAATATGGCCTGCAGGTTGAAAGCACGCCCGATGTGGGCACCAGGATCATTGTCACCATTCCCATGAAGACCAGTGATAAGGAGATTGCCCTATGAAAAAACTGTTTGTCATGGCCCTTTGTCTTTTGGTTCTGCTGGGGGGCTGCACACAGGATTCCCAGCAGGTATCGGGAGTTTCCGAGGAGGACTTAATCGTGGTGGGATTCTCCCAGGTGGGTGCCGAATCCGAATGGCGCGTGGCCAACACCGAGAGCATAAAGGCTGCACTAACCGAGGACAACGGTTATGAGCTTATCTACGAGGATGCCCGCCAGGAGCAGGAGAACCAGATCCGGGCCATTCGGACCTTCATTCAGCGTGGGGTGGACTGTATCGTGTTCTCTCCCATTGTGGAGACGGGTTGGAACTCAATTCTGCAGGAGGCCAAGCAGGCCAATATCCCGGTTATTGTCATTGACAGGTATATTGAGCCGGGCGTTGAGGGCCTGTATACAGCCTATATCGGCTCCGACTTCTACCAGGAAGGGGAGAAGGCCGTTCAGTGGCTGGAGGAGCATTTGGAAAAGCAGGGAAGGGACAAGGAGCATCTTCGGATTGTCCATATTCAGGGCACCCTGGGATCCTCGCCCCAGATTGGTCGGACAAGTGCGCTGGAAAAGGCCATAGAACGCCATGCCAACTGGGAGCTGGTGGCGCAGGAGTGCGGGGATTTCACCCGTGCCAAGGCCTATGAGGTCATGAGCGCCATCCTTCAAAAGACAACCGATATTGATGTGGTATACTGTGAAAACGACGGAGAAGCCCTGGGGGCCATTGATGCAATGGAAGAGGCGGGCCTGAACTGTCATGGCAGCGATGGGGTTATTGTCATCTCCTTTGACGCCACCCGGATGGGGCTTGAATACTGTCTGGAGGGGAAGATTGCGCTGGATGTGGAATGCAATCCCCTGCAGGGGCCCTATTTGGATAAAATTATCAAGCAGCTTCAAAAAGGAGAGCCCGTCGAGCCCATTACCTACATTGAGGAAACGCAGTTTGACTGCTTTACCATCACTCAGGAAATGATAGACGGCAGAGACTATTAGTCAGAAAGTTTATTGGTATCTAAAGGGGTCGTTTTTTTACGGCCCCTTGTTTAATTTTTTACACTTTTTTATCCTCTCAAAACCGGTTAAGGAATTTGAATGTTTGCTATTCCATCGAGTTGGTTGAATATTTTACCGGGTTCTTCCAAATCTGTTGTAATCTATTTTTCCCCTTGCATAATTAGAGGTGTACATCTCTTATCACTTCCAAAAAAGAAAGGGGAATAAAAACATGAAAAAATGCTTAGCGATTCTCTTAATTGTCGCATTGGCCTTGGGAATTGTGGCCTGTGGGTCCACCCCTGCCGGCTCCAACAAGGGCAAATTGATTACCGTTGGTTTTGCACAGTGTAAGGCCGACGAGTCCGACTGGCGTAAGGCAAACACCAAGTCCGTGCAGGAAGCGCTCAGCGAGGCAAATGGCTTTAAACTGATTCTCGCCGACTCCAACAACGATGCTGCAAAGCAGGTGGCCGACGTTCAGGGCTTCATCGATCAGGAAGTTGACTACATAATCATCGCTGCAGTTAACGAGGACGGCTGGGATACGGTACTGAACAATGCCAAGAAGGCAGGCATTCCCGTTATTCTGATGGACCGTACCATCAATGCCAGCGAAGATCTTTATACCTGCTGGATCGGCGGCGGCTTCTATGAAGAAGGTGTTAAGGCCACCGATTGGATCGCTAAGAGATTCGCCGGAGCTGATAAGGTGAATATTGTCAACCTCCAGGGACAATTAGGTGCCTCTGCTCAGGTAGGCCGTACCAAGGCGCTTGAGGATGCCATTGCCAAGAACAGCAACTGGAATCTGCTGGCTCAGCAGACCGGTGAATGGAGTACCGACAAGGCCAAGGAAATTATGGCTTCCTGGATTAAGCAGTACGGTGACCAGATCCACTGTGTCTATGCTGAAAACGATAATATGGCTGACGGCGCCATCCAGGCCCTTGAAGAAGCCGGTATGAAGGTTGGCGGAGACGACGGAATCGCCATCATCTCCTTTGACGCCAACAGAGCATATCTCCAGATGACCCTGGAAGGCAAGATCAACTGTAACGTAGAATGTAATCCTCTCCTGGGTCCCGCTGTTGCCGATATCATCAAGAAGATCGAAGGCGGCGGAACACCTAATAAGAAGGAAACCATTGATGAGACTGCATTCTTCTACGACACTATTACCCAGGAAATCATTGACAAGCGTCCGTATTAATAATAATTTGTGATCCTCTATCATCGGACGTATTCATGATTATACCCCTATTCGGTTCGGGGAGAAAGGTGCGTGCATCTCCCCGAACTGAAATCTTTTTATTGACCTTTTAAACAACGGCAGCTTTATGAAGGCAGGTGATACCTTATGGATAGCGTAAATCAGAATCAGACCCCCTCTCTGATTATGACCGGCATCGGAAAATCCTTTCCCGGGGTTCGGGCCTTGAACGGTGTGGACTTTAAGCTGCGCCGCGGTGAGATCCATGCCCTGATGGGAGAGAACGGCGCCGGAAAATCCACCCTGGTTAAGGTGCTTACCGGGGTTTATCCTTTGGATGAGGGCACCATAGAACTGGACGGCACACCCGTTTCCATTCGCTCCACCCAGGATGCCCAAAGGCTTGGCATCAGCACCGTTTACCAGGAGGTAAACCTTTGCGGAAATCTTACCGTTGCTGAGAATCTCTTTCTGGGACGTGAGCCGCGCTCCCTCGGCCTGATTGACTGGAAGGCCATGAACCGCAAAGCCGCAGAGCTCCTGCAGGAGCTCAATATCATTGCTGAGCCTACAGTCCAGCTTGACAGCTATTCCATTGCAGTCCAGCAGATGATTGCCATAGCCAGGGCCGTCAACACTGACTGCAAGTTCCTTATCCTTGACGAACCCACATCCTCCCTGGACACTGACGAGGTAAAAAAGCTTTTTACCCTCATGCGGCAGCTTAAGGAAAAGGGTGTGGGCATTATTTTTATCACCCATTTTCTTGAACAGGTCTATGAAATCTGTGACCGTATCACGGTTTTAAGAAATGGGGAGCTGGTTGGAGAATACGAGGTGGAAAAGCTGCCCCGCCTTGAGCTGGTAACCAAGATGATGGGCAAGGAGCTGGAGAATCTCTCGGATCTCAGTTCAAGCAAGGATCAGTTACATACAGACGAGGAGCCCCTCCTGGAGGCTCGGGAACTATCCAGCGGCACCTCAAAAATTGCCCCCTTTGATCTTAAGATACATAAAGGGGAAGTGGTGGGCTTTGCCGGCCTATTAGGCTCGGGGCGAAGCGAGCTGGTACGCGCCTTGTATGGGGCCGATAAAGCTGTTCAGGGACAGCTTTTTGTTAAAGGAAAGA
>JAKIML020000033.1 GCA_022702935.2 Bacillota bacterium
AGGGAAATCGAGTAATGCATTTATTAAGCATATGCGCGATCTCATCAATGCCAATTGATGAGGAGCAATCATCACAAACAAGCAAAGAAAGATTCCGGTATGTTTGCTTGTTTAAAGACTCGAGTTGAGCTATTAGCCATGTCGTATTGGGGTTATATGTGGCCAGGAGTATGGTGACCCTTGGCTCATGCATTCTTTATCAGCCCTTCCTTTGCATAATGACCGAGAAGTATATAATTACATGCAAACCCTAATCCTAACAGCACCCAAAAAATGGGGGCGATACCCACCACACTGTCATTGAACAGCCCTGCGGTCAAGTAACCTGAGATGGATAGGAATATAGCCGTACCTGCTAATGCGGTCAAGGAACCATTGATATTCTTAAAATAGAGCTTGAGGCTTTGAGCAAAATACAAGCCTATGAGCACTAAAAAGGCAATGAGTGCCGGAACACCAGTATTGACAGCAATCTGTAAAAACAGATTGTGGGGCTTGTCAATAATCATATGGGCCGTGCCATAGGCCTTTATTTTCCCTATATAATCATCCTGTGGGAACGCAATTACATAGTTGTCCGGACCATACCCAATAAGCGGAGAGTTCTTAATGACGGGCAGGGTTCTTGACCAAATATATCCTCTTGCTGAGCCTAATCTTTCTCTTCCTGCAAAACCTATAGACTCAGGCTTATGAACAGCCTTGACCTCTTCGCCGTGATTTCCAATTAATACAAAATAATCACTTTTTGCCCGAAGAATAACCTGAGAATCTCTATTGCTTATTGTGATAATGTCACCCTTTAAGATTATTGAGTAATTCTCATAGGGCGCTTCTGTGAAATTAATATACTTTCCACCATCAATATCAGTCATGTCATAGTCTATGGCCTCATCAGCATTATTGTAGAAATAAAGACGGGAGTCCTCGCTAAGTTTTATGACAAAAGTCTCTGTTGAGCTTACCAGCGTGACCTTTCGTTGTTCAAAAATGATATCCTGAAGGTTATAGTATTGTGTCTCGTCTGACTGGGTGAACTCCTTAAGAATTCTTTCAGTAAGAGCACCTTTTAGTGCAATGTTTACACCTGCAAATAAAGCCACTGCACCCAATATTACAGCCAATGTTACAAATTTTCTTCTAAACAAGTACTTTCTGAACAAAATGATAGCTAAGATAATAATCACAGCCACCCCTACCAGACCGGCACGGGAACGGCTTCCCAGGAGGCTTAATACCAGAAGGACCGTTAAAAGAGCCGCACCAACTTTAAAATAAAGCTTTTTGACACAGAGTAAACTGACAAACGCAATTGGTAGCGCAAGCGCTACATAGCTGCCTATATAGTTGGAGTTACTAAAGGTTGAAAACACCACTGACTTCTCAAATCTGACTTCAAGATTATCAGCAATAGTTTGGAATACTTTGGGAATAATTAAGGACTTAACAAAATTTGTCCTATAAATATCCACCCCTATAAGCTGGAAGAGTCCGATCACACATATTATGGTCGCCGAAATCAAAAGTGCTCCAAGCAAGAAGCGGACCTGGTATTCTGATTTAACCAGGTTATAGGTTATCAGCATAAGCGCCAGATAGCACAACAAGGAGATCATCCCCTCATACCGTGCCACAAAGCCATTGAGCGCAACGTCCTTGTTCTTTGAAAAAAGGGTGGACAGGATAATAAACCCGGCATAGATACCGGTTGGAATATAGATAAAGCTTTTCTTAACCTCAAGCTTTTTGGAGAGCCCTTGTGCAAAGTAGAAAATGATAGCCAGCACCGTACCTATCATGAGCCATTGGCTTTTATAATAGTTGAAAAAATCTGTATAGGTACTTTCGCCATACCAGTTTTTCATCTCGATGGCGCTGAGTGTATCCAATTTCATGAAAACTATCAGGGGCACTACAGCAATGACAAAGGCTATGGGGAATATATAAAGATAACTGGGTTTCTCTTGAATACGCTTTTTAGGCATAACAGGACCTCACTTTGATAGGTTTGTCCACTTAATAGTACCATAAACTCAAAATAACGTAAACCTTGGAGGCGGCTTCACACCTCAGCTCATAAGGGCCAGCATGCCCTGAATATTCACGCCTGCCATGACCACGGCGAACAGGATAAGGCCGGCAATTAAGAGCCTTTGAACGGGCTTAAGCCACTTGACCTCGTCGGGCCTTAACAGGCAAGCCAAAAGAAGAATCTGCGCAAAGGCATGGTGAAGGGAGTAGAGAAAGCCTTCCTTCAGTCCATATTGGATGACCCCATGAAGGCCCAGATTGAACAGGATGACCATGAGGGGAATAACAAGCTGCCGGTTCTTTTTTAAGAAGACAGCCGCAGCTATAAGCAGAAGAGTCCACAGGACAATCAGAAACGTCAGGTACCAGGGCGCTGACGGGATGAAGGACACAGCCGAGCCAGCAAACTGGCCGAAGGGTGAGGCATCGGTCGTATCAATAAAAAACCATGTAGAGCCAAAGAGGGCATAAAAACTATATTTGGCGCAGGTCAGCAAGGGAAACTTGTCCCTGTAGTTGGCAGGGCTGCTTTGAAAAACATGCAGAACCTGGCTGTAAAAGACATGGCGTACCGGAAGCAGATATATAGCCAAAAGCAGGCCCAAAACCCCCGATGCGCCTATGATCACCCGCTTGTACAGCTTAGCCTCATAGAACAATACCATAAGCCCCCAGATAAAGATATTGGTGATGGTGATGCCGCCCAGGAGAATGCCCAGGAGTACCACGGGCAGGGGCTTCTTTTGGAGAATGAACCACTGGGTAAATATTAGAAGTGCGCCGCTGAACACATAGCTTTCGGCAATGAGGGTAAACAGAAGAGATGCACAGGACAGGCCGTAGATCGAGGTCAGAAGAACTGCATGCCATTCTTTCAGCTTGTAATGCACCGTAAGGGTCTTATAGAGGCATGCCAGAGCAAGAACCTGGACCATGATCTGAAAGAGGATAATCAGCATATAATGGTGCTCCAGAGTCTTTTCACCAAGGATCGCTCTTTCGGCCAGGGTGAAATAGTGGGCAAAGGCCACCAGCAGCGGGTGCTTGACAACCCTTCCCGTATCGTCTGGCTTAAAAGCATAAAAATTCTGGACATAATAGGAATCGTCCATAGAAAAGAACCGATCATTATGGGTGTCCGGGGTAATCCGGTAGAGGCCCCGGTCTTGAAGCACGCCAAAAAAGGTGCCATAGATAACGAGAAATACAAGGATAATGACAATCGGAAGGGCATTCCGTCGGAGCATACCAATCTCTCCCAAACAGCATTTGAAGGTTCGGCTATATCAATAAAACTTCCACACAATCACAAGGCAGCTTAGACCCCAGAGAATGAGATCTATGAGCAGGGGCTTGTCCTTCAGGACGGTTACCTCAATATTGTCTCCCGGCTGGCCCGAAAGCACCAGGAGCTGATACCGGAACAGGCCATAGATGACAAAAAGCACGGTGGCCATCATATAGGGAATGTCCGTAAAATAGGCATACAGCGAATAAAGCACGATGCACAGGGCAAGGCATATGGTGATGACCTGCTGCAAAAAGGCCGAGGTATAGACGCCCAGGGTAGCTTTATACTCCTTGGCCCCATCCTTCATAATATCCAGTTCGGATTTCCGTTTATTGGCCGCCAGGAACAGGCAGAGGGCCGTGGTGCAAAGAAGCAGCCAGGAGGAGGCCTCAACGCCGATGATAACAGCCCCCGAAAGTAACCGCAGCAGGAATCCTGCGGCAATGGCCAGAATGTCCAGAATGGGCTGATGCTTAAGGACGAAGGAATAGAGCATGACAGTGACAATATAGGCGACCAGCACCATGGCAAAACTCGGTGACAGGTAGACCCCGAGTGCAATGACCAGAACCAGAAGGACCACAGCAACCGACAGGGCTTCCCCAACCTTCAGCCGTCCCGAGGCAATGGGCCTCTTGCATTTTCTGGGGTGGAGCTTGTCCTTATCTCTGTCAATAACGTCATTGATAATATACACCGCTCCCGAGGCCAGGCAAAACAGGATGAAGGCCGTGAAGGAAAGAATAACGGCCCGGGTATCCATAAAGCTTTTAGAGAAAATAAGCGCAGCCAGCACAAAAGTGTTCTTTATCCACTGCTTGGGGCGCATGGTCTTCAGGATGTCAGCGATCTTTTTCATAGGCCCTTCCTTTCCATGGCATAAAGGGTGAAGGTGTCCGTCTTGCTGAGCTCGGTAAGGACGAAGTCCTTGGTCAGCATCTGAGGGGTATATACGGTTGATGAGGTTTCCTCTCCAAACCAGATAATAACCTGCTTTTGATACGTTTCGCTCTCCTTCAGGAAGGCCTCATAGCCGTAGAGGGGGATGCCAAAGGTCTTGGGCGGGAAATGCGACGGCTTGCCGGTAAGGAAGTGGACGGCCGAAGGGTCATTGCTGTAAATCATGTCACTGTCCGAATAAAGGGCCTCCTGGGACAAAAAGCCATGTTTCTGCCAGTAGTCAGAGTTAAAGCCCCCGGCTCCCTCCAAAACAGCCTTTTGGGTAGAACCGTACAGTATCCAACCATTTAAGAGCAGGAAGAAAATCAGAAATGCGGCAGTAAATCCGCCCCATACCCACTTAGAGGATGTTATCTGAGCTTTTCTTTTGCTGAAGAGCGGCGAAAGCACTCCGTCAAAGGCCATCACC
>JAKIML020000010.1 GCA_022702935.2 Bacillota bacterium
TTCCTGCTAAAAATCCAGCCGTTTGAGAAAGCAGTTATATTTCTGCGTAATGCCCGACACCGTGAAAATATCGTTTTCCAACTGCTGGCGGGTGGGGGCTGTGTTCACCACAAGAAACGTGAGAAGAAACATTCGCTCGTTACGGCTCTGTAAATCTGCCAAGAGTGCCGCCGCGTCCTTGCTGTAAGTGAGCAAATCCGGGGGCAGAATATCAATGTCATACCCGGCTCTTGCGGCTTTTTTCTGCTCGTCCATTTTCATACGGTCTATGTCGGTCAGCTTTGCCTTGACCGTTTTTACCGCTTTGGTCTGGTCTACCGTCTGGATATGCAGGGTGATGGTCATTTCTGCGTCCACCTCCAAAAGCTCCGCTAACAGCTTGTCGGAAAGCTCCGAAGCCATAATCTGCATATACAGAGCCGCGCCCCATGTAGTCCCCACACGAAAGGCGCGGCTTTGGCGAAAATCAAAGGAAGTGGGAGCAATGAAGTCCTTTGTTCCCATGCCGGTTTTGGGTATCATATCCCAAGAGAAAATAAATTTTTCCTTTCCTCCGGGGTGTAGCTGGCTGTGCAGCACTTCCAGGCGTTCCCGCCCGGAAAGGGTTGCCGACTGTACGCCCAGCTTCTTGAAGTTCCCCACAATATCTGCTTCGATTCGCTCCAAGCGGGGCCGAGCCGCCGCTATCCCGTCTGCTTGAATCCCGAATGTAATGTATTTGGAGCGGACAATGCCGTTGTTGCTTTTGGCAATCTGGTTTTCCAGCATGGCGGTAAATTCACCCCGGATACTGTTAAAATCATCGTCCTGCGGGGAAATGTTCACGCTGTAACGGTTCTCCGGGCGGGAGCGGTGATTGATAAAGGAAAGTTGAAAGGGTAAGGCGCTGTCAAAGTAATTGAGAAAGCCGCAGTACCCGTCAAAAATGGTGCTTTGGTCGTCACTGGAAGCAACAGCATAGTTAATATCTTCATAGGAAAGGGTCTTTGTGTAGTAGCCCTCCCGCACCTTGCAGATACCGTCTTTCAGCATTTCCTTATAGGGAATGGTCTGCTGTGCCGACTGCGGCCCACGCCTTTTAGGCTTTCCGCTTTTTACAGGAATGGGCGGGCGTTTTGTTTCTTGTGCCATTGGGTGAAACCTCCTTTCCGGGTTTGCTTAGGTAGGAATAGAAATTCTGTGTCTGGTAGGGGCGTGTACGGGGCCACAGAAATTTGGAGCGGACAATATTTCGCACCACCTTTTCCAGCGGTTGTCCGTCACGCTCATACATGGCAATAAGAAAGCAAGGGAGCATTAGGGCAATCATCAGAAGCATGGCCCCGGTATTGCCAATGGCGGTACGGGTAAAAAGATAGGTCGGAATCCCGACTACCGCCGCCGTTCCGAAGCATAGTAGCTGGCGTTTGGTAAGATTGAACGCCACTTTGGTTTTTATTTTCGATAAATCATTTGGTACGCTTACATATGCCAATGAAAAATCCTCCTTTCCGGGTGTTTTCATGGTATAATTTAGAGAAAAAGCAAGGAGTGTTTTTATGGAAACATTGAATACAAAAGGGTTGTTGCCGATTGCACTTGACGCTGTTGTGTTGGAGTGCAGGGACGCAGCCGCTTTATCTGATTTTTATATACGGCTTCTCGGCTGGAAGAAAAACCATGTGGAAGAAAACGAGTGGACGGATATTATTTCGCCCTCTGGCGGTGTAAAAATCGCCTTTCAGCAAAATCCAGACTACGTTCCGCCCGTATGGCCGGACGAGCCGAGCGCACAACAGCAAATGGCACATTTGGATTTTACGGTACAAAATCAGGAGCAGTTGGAGCTTGCCGTACAGCACGCGCTTTCCTGTGGGGCAGTAAAAGCCAATATACAATATGGCGAAGCCACTTCACCGGAAAGTGAATCCTTATGGACAACTATGCTTGACCCAGCAGGGCATCCCTTTTGCTTTGTCATTTGGTCGTAACTTCGGGCCAACTTGGCCCGAAGTTCATTATCGCTCTGCGCTGTGAGTGGAAACCGTCTGCCGGGCCGGGGTCTTTTCAAGCCCGGCCTGCCGTACCCGCCAATAATCCGGGTTGTGTTCCCGAAGTGACTGATTGATGTTTTCCTCAAAAGCCACCTTATCCTTAATACGGTCAGGAACCGCCCACAGCTTTTTATCCAAAAGCTCCCGCAGGGCAACATCTTCCTGCGTATCTTCCTCAAAGCAGAGAAAACCGCTGTGACGGAAGCCGCACTTGATAGCGGCAGGAGAAAGCACCGCCGCCATATCCTTTGCAACCATTGTCCCGCCGTGACTGGCGGTACTCACAAGAAACACGCCGGGGCAGAGCATATCACAGGTCTGCACCTTGCCCCACGGCGATTGTTCCGGCTGTTGGTAAAGCATAGAATCCTCCTTTCCGGCACTTCGGGCCAAGTTGGCCCGAAGTTACCTTTCTGCATTTTGGGCCTTACTGGCCTTTGCCGTAGTAGAACGGGCGGCGTTTTCCTGTGCCGCCTGTTTGGCTCCCTCTGCAAGCTGTTTCGGGATAGACTGCTTTTCGGGGGAAGCAATGGCAGCGGCGCGGGTCTGCAACTTTTCAAGCTCCGCATGGTAAGCTGCTGTCACGGCTTCGGTCAGCTCGGCGCGGAACTCTTTTGTGATGGGGCGGGACGTATCCCGGTAGCCGGTCTTGCTGGTCTTATCCGGCTTGCTCGGCATACCTACAAAAATGCCCTTGTCGTTTTGCAAAATCTTGAAATCGTCAATTACAAAGCAGTCGTTCAGTTTCAGACTGGCAAAGCCTACAAGATTGCCTTTGGGTTCAATGAGCCGGGCGGTAACGTCCAGCTTCAGCGGCAAAGCCGCCTGTCCGGGTTGCGGTTCCGCTTCCTGCGGAACCGGTGTTTTTTCGTTGCTCATAGTAAAAAATTCTCCTTTCTCACTTCGGGACAAGTTGGCCCGAAGTTATCAGTGCGCTCCAAAAATGGATTTCGCAAGGCTTCCCGTTTTGAACATAGTAAAGCATAGCAGAACCGTATAGCCAATAACCGTCCATATGGCTCCAATGGGGTCGCCGCCTACGGCGATACTCTGCACCAGCTTTGCGTAAATTCCCACGCATACCAAAATCAGCAAGCCTTGAAAGCCCACGGCGCACAGGGATTTCAGATAGTTCTGACCCATGCCGCCGATTTCCCGGTTGACCAAGGTCGCTATTGGCACAGGGGCTAAACTGGTGAGTAGGTAAATTTCAATCATTCTGCCGTACACAATGACAAACACAACAATGTTAATTACTACGACTACTATTCGTATCAGGAAAGATTGCATCCACAGGCCAAGCAGAGGGCCGATTTCCATTGTCATGAGTTGGGTTTCCAAGCTATCCAGCATATCGGAGCTTACCGCCGTGTTTCCTGCAATCACGCCCCCTGCGTTGTTAATGACGCTTTGGGAAACATCAAATACTGCCATTACGATATTGAACGTGTTGGAAAGGAGCAGTACCGCGACAAAGGTCTTGAATATCCACTTGAAGAAAATCCATGTGTCAATGTCGTGCAGGTTGTTCCGCTCAATCAGCATTTGTATCAGCTCATAGCACATGACAAAGGTAAGCACCAGTCCGGCAATCGGCAAGACAACCGTTTCGGAAAGCTGCCGTATGAGGGAGAACACGCCGGGGTTCCAGTTCCCCGGCGTAGTTCCCACCTGTGTTGCAATCTCTCCGATCTGGTCGTTCACATTCTCAAAAAGACCGCTTAAATTGCCCATGATACCGTCTATCAGCAGGCCCTTTATCCATTCGTTAATCCAGTCGGTGAGAAAATCCATACCGGCCTACCTTAAAACAGGCTGGAAAGCATAGGTACAAGCGTTGTTCCCAGCAGGATAACGCCGCCCCCGGCCATGAGCTGCTTGATTCCTTGCGATTTCGCACCCGGATTGTCCGACCCGTAACCTTCTAAAAGGTTAATCACGCCCCACACGGCAAGGCCCGCGCCCAGAGCTACAACAAGGGTCTGTAAGGTACTAACTGCACTCGTAAAAAATCCCATAATCTGGTTACCTCCATGTTTTCATATTGTTTTCGGGTATAAAAAAACCGCCATCTCTGGTGGCTCCACTTCGGGCCAACTTGGCCCGAAGTTATGCAA
Source organism: Bacillota bacterium (assembly GCA_022702935.2). GTDB lineage: Bacteria > Bacillota > Clostridia > DSM-8532 > DSM-8532 > DTU059. The sequence continues at coordinate 4,151 of JAKIML020000010.1, forward strand.
ATGCTTCCGGGTCGTCCACATCATCATAGTTGAGAATGTCCTCGTTCTCGTCTATGGCGGCGGTTTCCCCGTCGGCACTTACTTCATAAACGGTATACTGCTCATTGGGACTGAGTATTAATGCTAAAATAAAAATGTACTAAGTTGCTAATATTTTTATGTACAATAT
>JAKIML020000062.1 GCA_022702935.2 Bacillota bacterium
TCCATGTCATTTTATTGGACTTTTATGATTTTGCGAAACTTATTGTACCTTATCTGAGACTATTTTTATATCTTGTTACCGTGTTGCTAATGAAGGTATTAAAAGCAGAAGTTTCGAATAAGCTTTATATACCGCTATCAGTATTTTATCTATTATTTTATTTACAATGTTTTATTGGGGCTGTATATGGTGTTAGTACAACTAGTGTACTAGAGCTATATTTGATTTACACTTTTATCGGTGTTGCGTGTGTTATGTGGTGCTATTTTAAATGGGATATAAAATTTTTATCCGTACCAAAGTTTAACAGTAACTCAAAAGAAGTTGCGCTGAAAAAATTAATTGTTTTTTCAGTAGTTTTTGTTATTTCGCTTTACTATGGATATAGCCAGCTTCTAAAGACTTTAAACAACATTGAAGTAAATTTATCAATAGTTCTTGCAAATATAACCATAGTTCCAGGGATGATCGCCTTTGATAGAGTTATGAGCCAATTAGTAAGCTTATTTAAAAGGAGTGAATAGCACTGTTAAAACACTAGTCTAAAGAGATGACGATCGGCTCTCCTGAGGAACCTTAAAGTACGTGCTCTAATTTTCCCAGTCATTTTACTAGGATATAGAAATAGTAAATGAGCGAATACTAAAGCATCTGCTATAATGTAAGATATAAACCAAATGGGGTTAAGCCAAACCAAGGAGGTTCCCATGCGAATCTTACATACATCTGACTGGCACCTGGGCAAGAGCCTGGAGCAGGTCAGCCGCATTGATGAGCAGCGCGAGTTTATTGACTGGCTGTGTGATGCGGTGGAGGCGCAGAAGATTGATCTGGTCCTGGTGGCCGGTGATATATACAATACCTATAACCCCTCTGCTGCGGCAGAGGAGCTTTTTTATGATGCCATTGATCGGTTGAGTGGCAAGGGCAAGCGGGCGGTGGTGATCATTGCTGGCAATCACGACAACCCGGAGCGGCTCTGTGCCGCAAGCCCCCTGGCCTATAGAAACGGCATCATCCTGCTGGGGTATCCAGGAAGTGATGCCGGTGAGTACAAAACCGGGAGCGGTGGTGTCAGCATTGTGCAATCGGGGCCGGGTTGGCTGGAGCTCAAAGTGCCCGGCTGTGACCAACATGCGGTCATTCTTACCCTGCCCTATCCTTCTGAGTCCCGCCTTGAGGAAGTCCTTTCCCAGGAGGCCGATGAGGGGCTTTTGCAGAAGGCCTATTCCGATAAAATCGGGAGCATCTTTTCATCCCTAAGCCAGCATTTCCGGGACGACACGGTGAACGTGGTCATGGCCCATGTCTTTATCCGGGGCGGTAAGGAATCGGATTCGGAAAGAACCCTGCAGGTGGGGGGCGCCCTGACGGTGGACCCGGGGGTCTTGCCCGCCAAGGCCCACTTTGTGGCCTTGGGCCATCTGCACCGGCCCCAGAAAATCAAGAGCGCGCCATGCCCTGCCTTTTATTCGGGTTCGCCTTTGGCTTACAGCTTTTCGGAGGCCAGCCACAGCAAGGCTGTATATCTGATTGATGCGGTTCCCGGTAAAGAGGCGGAAATCACGCCCATCTATCTGGACTGCGGCAAACCTTTAAGGCGGTGGGTGGCCGAGGACGGCATTGGACAAGCCCTTCAATGGTGCGAGGAGGGCAGGGATGCCAACGCCTGGGTGGATCTTGAGATTGTCACCGACAGGATTTTGACGGTGGAGGAGCAAAAGACCCTAAGAACCCTCCATCCCGGCATTATCAACATTCGTCCCATTCTGAAGACCAGTGATATGGAGGTCATAAGCCCTCAGCACAGAGAGGGAAAGCGAATTGACGAGCTGTTTAAGGATTTCTATGCCCATAAAATGCAGGCCCCCATCCCCGATGAGCTGATGGGTGCCTTTATCGAGATACTCAACGATGAGGAAGAGGAGGGGACGGAGGATGAGACCGAAGCTTCTTGAAATCGAAGGCCTGCAGAGCTTTCGCGATTCGCAGAGAATAGATTTTGAGACCTTGGGCGAAACCGGCCTGTTTGGCATATTCGGGCCCACCGGCAGCGGCAAGTCCACTGTCCTGGACGCCATCACCCTGGCCTTATACGGTCAGGTGAAAAGGGCTGACCGAGGAACCCAGGGCATTATCAATACCAACATGAATACGGCCAGGGTATCCTTTACCTTTGAACTTATCAAGGACAGAAACCGAAGGACCTTCCGCGTGGAGCGGGTATATCAGAGAAAAAAGGGAACCGTCAATTCCTGCGAGCCCAAGATTGCCCGGCTCATTGAAATCACCCCTGCTGGAGAAATCCCCCATTGTGATAAGGCCACCGAGGTGACCAATACCATTAAGGAACTCTTAGGCTTAAGCCATGAGGACTTTACCCGGGCCGTGGTACTGCCCCAGAACAGCTTTCAGGAATTCCTGCTCTTAAGCAATTCGGACAGGCGAAAAATGCTGGAACGGATATTCTACCTTGAAGAGTACGGCAAACTTCTGCAGGACAAGCTGAGCCGGAAAATGACCAGGCTGAAAAGCCGCATCGATACCCTCTCAGGAGAATTGAAGGGCTATGCCGATGCCACCCCCGAGGCTCTGGAGGAGGCTCAAAGGGCCATGGAAACAGCCCTGACCGAAAAAAACAAGGCCGAGCAGGCGTTAAAGCAGATTGAGAAGGAATACAACGAGGCTAAGGCAGTGTGGGACCTTGTTCAGGAACTTGCCTTTATCCATGAGAAGGAACAGCAGCATCTATCCCGTGAGGAAGATATAGCCATAAAGAGGGTCCAGCTCGATAGGGCCCAGAAGGCTGATAGCCTCATAGAGATGATTCGGAATACCCAAGCCCTGAGCGCAAAACTGAAAGAAACCGAGGATGGACTCAATGAGGTTTTATCCGCCCTGCCCCAGGTGACCCAAAACCTTGAGGATACCCGTAAGAATCATGATGCCTTAAAACAGGAAACAGCCACCCAACAGCCTCTTTTGGCAGGGCTCAGGGCTAGGCTTGTGGATGCACTGGCCATTCGTGATGAAGTGCAAAACCTGGATAAGCGCATGGGCCAAATCCAAAGCGCCCTCAATAAGCTTAATCTGGATATAGCGGGTAAAAAAGAGGCCATTTCCGGGGAAGCCAAGGCCACGGAAGAGCTGGAACTAAAGCTTGCCGGGCTTAAACAGGAGATGGAGCCCTTGAAGACCCAGCCCGAGTACCGGCAGAGCATCCAGGAGGGGGCAAGGCTTGAAAACGAGGCAGAGAGCCTGCATAGTCAGATGAAGGAGCAGGAGAGCAAGGTCCTTGGGCTTAAAAACGTTATTGGTGGCCTTGAAACAAAACTGTTGGCCGTTCAAAAAGAATTGGCCCAGGCTCAACAGGCATTGGATGGCCTCAACCAGAACATAGCCAATCATGAGGCGGCCAAGCCCGAGGACAGGGCCAAGGTTCAGGAAACCCTCAACCAGCTTCATGCCCTGGATACCGAATACAGTGTCTTAAGCCATAAGAAAAACGGGTTGGATACCATTACAATAAACCTTACCAAGCGCCAAGCCGAGTATAAGGCGCTGATTGAGGAGGAAGCCAGGCTAAGCCAGGTCAGGGATGACGCCCAAACAGTATATAGCCAATGCCAGAAGGCCTTTGAGAAGGTCAACAAAGCCCTGACCCGGAATGCGGCCTGGATGCTCTCCAAGACCCTTAAGGAGGGAGAACCCTGCCCGGTCTGCGGCTCGGAGCACCATCCCAAGCCCGCCGCCCATGGGGAGGAAACCGAGGCAGCCCTGCTGGAGCAGCAGGCCAATGAGGCCAAGGAAAAACTAAACCAGGCTGAAGGAGCCTTGAAAGAGGCCGAAAGAGAGGTTCTGGC
>JAKIML020000015.1 GCA_022702935.2 Bacillota bacterium
AACTGCCGGTTACCAAGCGGAAAATGATTTTGCGAAAAAATCTTGACGGTACCCAGCAAGCCAGGGACTGAAAAGATTTCTGTGTATGAATAATTTCTATATCTCTTCTGGCATATAGAATCAGCATATGTACAGTATTTTTTAAGGTAACGCTTGCAAGGATTATTCCCCCAAAATTCATTTTTTATGCTTCAGTATGAGTATTTTTGCCAATAATCATTCATGATGGACGGGCTACACCCTTGATGCATGGGCTTAAAATGTATTGAAGGTCTAGCCCGTCCGGCAATGAGGACGAGCCCTTTGAGGGCGGTGGGGGTGGCTTTACAAGTAACTTAAAAGCCTATCCTCATACAGTATCATTAGTTGACTTAAGACTTGATCCCAATTACGGTACCGTTGTATCCATTTCTTGATAACGTTCTTTGTTGCCAGGTAAAGCATCTTCTCCAGGGATACATCTGAGGGGAACACAGATTTGGTCTTTGTAACTTTCCTAAATTGCCGGTTTACACCCTCGATAATATTTGTAGTGTATATAATTTTCCGGACTTCATTAGGATATTTGAAAAAGGGACTTAATACATCCCAATTACTTTCCCAACTTCTGAATGCATAGGGATATTGCTTACCCCATTTGGTTTTCAAATCAATGAGATTATCCATGGCTGATTCTTCTGTTGGAGCAGTGTAGACAGCCTTAAAATCCTTCGAGAAAGCCTTTAAATCCTTGTATGATACATACTTGAAGGAATTACGTAGCTGATGTATAACGCATCTCTGTATTTCTGACTTAGGAAAGGCAGCATTAATAGCTTCTTTTATTCCTGTGAGCCCATCCACACAGAACAGGAGTACATCTTCTACACCTCGATTTTTAAGCTCATTCAAAACACCAAGCCAGAACTTTGAACTCTCATTATCACCAATCCAGATACCGAGAATATCTTTCATACCTTCAATGTTTATACCCATCACTACATAGGCAGCTTTACTCACTACACTTGAATCATCTCGGATTTTGTAATGAATGGCATCCATGAATATGAAAGGGTATATTCTTTCTAGCGGCCTGTTCTGCCATTCTTTGATTTCCGGTACAATCCGTTCTGTAATTTTACTAACCATCTCTGCAGATATCTCAACACCATAAAGGTCCTTGATTTGCTCATGTATATCCCTGGTTGAAAGGCCTCTGGCATAAAGGGATATTACCTTTTCCTCAATTCCAGACACATCCCTTTTGTACTTAGGTACAATTTTAGGCTCAAACTCACCTTTTCTGTCCCGAGGAATATTCAATTCAACAGGGCCTAGTTCGCTCCTGACAGTCTTTTTTGTATAGCCATTACGACTATTATCGGTAGTTTTGGATGAAGCCTCATCTCTAGAATAGCCCAAGGTAGTATCCATCTCTGCTTCCAGTATCTCCTGGAGTACATCTTTAAAAGACTCCTTTAAAAAGCTGTAAACCTCACCAGCACTTTTAAAATTCTGACTGCGAATTATTCCCTGAATGACATCCTTAGGTATTGCTCCCATAAAAAATACTCCTCTCTGGTTTACTATTACTGATCTTTACCAGAAAAGAGTATTTCCTCGTTCCCATACACAAAAATTTTTATAGTCTCGCAAGCCAATCTCTTTTCAATTCTATCACATGAATCTTTTTATTGATACCTTAATATGTGACAAAAGAACCAAGGTAGTAAAGAAGCTCCTGCACACCTACAGGAGCTTTGTCATTTCTGCTATTTTATTCTCTTCCTCTCATTAGTGGGGCTGTATTCTGTTTAATTAGACTTCAAAAAAGTGTCATTGTACAAATGTTTCATCAGTTGAGGAAGCCGCTTCTTCCATCGCATTACTTATGTCCAATTCTAAATCTGCTCTGATATTATCGATTATAGCCAATTGCTCATTGCTTATAGGTAGAGGTTTTTGATTTTCTATTGAATTTGTTAAAGTATCTGGCTTTTTAGCCTTAAGCCGTTTTAAATTATCCTTGAACTCTTTTTGCTTCATTTTAAGCTGTTGTTTATTTATAATTGATTGAATTTTTAAGTCCTGCTTTTTTTGAAGCATTTCCTCTTTCTTAGCCTGTTTTGCCTGTACCTTTACAATTTTATTTTCTTCCTTCTGAATTCTCCGTGCTTCCTTTCTGGCCTGTTCTAATTCATTGTAATTATTCAGGCCAAGGGTTTCTATTATATCTTCAAATTGATTATTGTACTCACGGCTTACAACTGCTATAAGCTTTTTATAGCTGTCTGTTAGTTGTTCATCCGAAAAAATACGTAAGAACCGGAAGGATTTTTGCATATATACTTTATTGCCATCTTCAACTAACTCATCTAGCGAAATGCAAATTGGTTTCCTAAATACTCTATTCCTGCATATATAAACTTTTTCCCCATTACAAACCAGCCAGCATTTTTCCTTCTTGCCTATTTTTCGAATTCGCTTAAGTGGAAATACAGGCAACGCAATTTCAATGTTATTAAATAAAGCTGTGATTTTTCTAGGCACATTACTCCAAACCAGCGGAAACAGCTTGTTTTTATAAAAAGTAGCATTCCAAAAGGGTTTAAGATAAATAAACTTAAAATATGTAACAGTAATATACGCTTTTTTGAAGAAGTACGCGCAAAGAATTGAAATAGGTATGCTAATCGCAATGCTTAATGCGGGATTTAAAAGAGCTATCATGGTTAGTGCAAAAGATGATACCGATTTAAGCCCTTCGTAAACACCTGATACTATAACTTTAAAAGCCGGAATTTGATTGAAAATAAAGAATATTACATCTATGCAAAGGCATATGGTTTTTACAAAATAATATATAATTCCAGACGCCACTGGAGCAAGCAAACTTATAAGAATGTTTACTATATTAAGCCAGGTTGACGTATCATCCTGTTGAGCAGCAATTGTCGTTGCCGCATATACCTGAGTTGTAGAAGCTGTTAATGCAACAAATAGAATTGATATAATTTGACCAAACCATTTTTCTAATTTATCTATCGTTGCCATAGTTAATAGTTTCGTAATACTGAATAGTCTAAGAATATAGCATAAAGTGAATGCCACAAGTAATATAGAAAAAGAAGATTCATTTGCCAATGGAAATTCGGAAAGGTCTATTGGAAGTTTAGCCACCATATCTTTAAAAATTTTAAAATCTGGTCGTTCATTGATATCCAAATTTTGAAGTGTGCCTATTCCTGATAAAATTGTAAGCGTAGTAAACGGACTAACTGACATAGCTACAATATTTGAATATGCGCCTCCAAGCTGTTTTAAATGCTTTATGACATAATCATCGGTAGATTTTAATAACTTATCCTCGTAAAAGGTATCATCCTCTATTTGTTCCAGAGAAGACTTTTCACTTGAATTAACAAGAGGTTTTCTAGTAGTATCGGCGAACCCTAAGTAATTGAATGCGAAAAAGAGCAAAGACAAAATAACTCCAAATAATACGATAGTCTTTAAATTTTTTAAGTTTTTCTTGTTCTCCCTCTCCCAGAAGGTTTTAGTATTAAATTTATTGTTTTGTAATCCGTACCATGTTGTACTTCTTGTATGAGTCATGCAGTAATTGACCTCCTTAACAAAAATGTACATCCAGCTAATTATGGAAATTATACCACTAAAATGCGATAAGGTACAATAAGTTTCGCAAAATCATAAAAGTCCAATAAAATGACATGGAC
>JAKIML020000014.1 GCA_022702935.2 Bacillota bacterium
AGCGGAACGATTTTATTTGCAATGGAACGAGTTTATTTGATGTTTACACAGAAGGCAGGATTAAGGGACGAGGAGAAAAAAGGGAAAAGTATAACATGGATATTTTTAAAGAAGATAAAAGCCAATAACAGCAAAAAGCATTTTCGCAAATAAAATTTAATGCATAATGATAATAGGATATTGTGCTTCACTATTGCATTATATAAAGAAATGATGCAATAATATAAGTAATGATGCAATTAAAATGCATCATGTCGCATTTAATTGCAAAAATAAGCGTGAGAGGAGGTAAAGGCTTGAGAACAAAAGATGATATTTTAAAAATTCTTGATTTGTTAGAAGAACATATTGCAGATGACTTTGAAGCACAAGATTTAGACTTTAAAGAATGGATAGAAAGAAGTATAAATGATAATATAAATCTGGCAGTAAAGATGGCAGTTTGTATGGCCAATGGTGGAGGAGGAACTATAGTATTTGGAATAAAAGATAAAGTTAAAGGTAGAAATAAGGCAATATTAGGGGTACCTCCTACTGTTGATGCCTTGTTGATGCAAAAAGCAGTGTATGAAAAAACCGACCCTCATATTACTCCGACATTTGATTGGATTGAAGTGCCAGAAGGATATGGAAGAATACTGATGATGAATGTATATCCTGGTATGCCGCCTTATACAGAAACAAATGGGAGTGCTACAATAAGAATAGGTAAAGAATGCAGACCGCTTACAGGGTCTATGAGAAAAGAACTGTTTGCTAAAACTGGAGTTTCAGACTTCACATCAAATTTAGTAGACGAATACTGGGAAGACTGTTTCTCACCAGTTGCTATGGAAAGAATAAGAATGATAATGGCCGAAGAACATGCTCCAGATACATTATTAAAAATGTCTAATGAAGACTTGTTAAAGTCTATAGGAGCACTAAAAGACGGGAAACTAACCTTTGGAGGACTTTTGATTGTTGGGAATACTCAAGCACTGTCAAAATATATCCCAAATCATAGGTGGGATTTTAGAAGAATGATAAGCAGCACGGATTATACTATAAAGCATGGAGAAAATTCAGCGATACCTATAGGTTTATATGAAATAGAAAGGTACATGGCTACTGAAAATCCTACAACCACCATTGAGGTTGGTTTCTTACACCCTGAATTTTCCACGTATCCTAAAATAGCATTGAGAGAAGCACTGCTTAATGCATTTGTACATAGGGATTATAGAATTCCAGGAAGTGTTATGCTGAAACATTATAAAGACAAACTGATTATTACAAACCCAGGCAATTTTATTGGAGGTATTTCTCCGAGTAATATACTTCATCACCCACCAGTAGCAAGGAACTTGCATCTTGCAGATTTGATGGACAGATTGAGACTTGTAAATAGAAGTAATCTTGGAGTTCCGAGAATCTATAAGTCTTTATTAATAGAAGGAAAAGAGCCTCCGCAATATAATGAAATAGGAGAATGTATCGAATTAACCCTTATTGCATCAACAATAGTTCCAGAGTTCAGAAATTTTATTAAAGAATTAAATTCTAAGGGGATTGAAGTTGATGTAGACCACCTGATTATTTTAAACTATCTTCTTAGACATAGAGAAATAGACACATATAATGCTTCTTATATATGTCAGAGAAGTATAGAACAAGTTAGAGAAATACTTAGTTATATGGAGAATAGTTTAAAACTTATAAAATCAGGAGGTACTGTTAAAAAGAAATACTATTCTTTAACCCGGGAAGTCTATTCAATGCTGGAAAAAGGAGTAGAATACGATAGGGATAAAAGACTTGATAAAGAGTCTATTAAAATGAGAATACTATCTATATTGAAAGAAAGGAATCTTACTAATTCAGAGATAAGACAAATGACAAATATGGATAGGCAGCAGGTATTAAGGCTTATGCGCGAGTTAGAAGCGGATGGTGTTCAGATTAAAGGCAGTGGCAGAGGAGCATATTATTATTTATCTAAAGAGAAGTTAAATTAATAAATAAGCATATGTCTCATTATTTTGTCGCAATAATGAAATATTTGAATCATTTAATTGCGACAAAATGTTTATTGATGCATTTTGTACTTACAGTTGCTGCACAGTTTTATCTAAATGAATTGAGTAATAGTGTAAGAAATATAGGTAACTACATCAGCGTAACGTTGATATAAAATTCTGATGGAAGCAATTTTGTGAGGATTTTCAGTTGTTAACGGGGCAGGGTATTTAGATAATTGATAATGGAAAGTTCATAAATATAAATAAAAGTAAAAGGAGCCGTGAGGGTATGAAAATTCTTCAATTGAAAATAACATTAAAAGATGTAAAACCGCCCGTGTGGAGGAGGGTATTGGTTAGAGACGATATCACGTTTTATAAACTCCACAGGATAATCCAGTATGCGATGGGATGGTTTGAATCCCACCTTTATGAGTTCAGCCTGGGAGATATGATTATAGGGGAAAAAGATGATGATTGGGACTTTAACAGCAGATATGAAGTAAAAAGTGCAAAGAGGGTAAAGTTAAGCAGCATGAACTTTGCACCCAAGGATAAATTCAGATATGTTTACGATTTTGGTGATGACTGGAGACATGACATTGTTGTTGAGAAGGTGCTTGACCCAGACGAAGGTATTAAATATCCAGTATGTATCGGTGGTAAAAGAAACTGTCCTCCTGAAGATGTAGGTGGGCCGTGGGGATATGAAGATTTCCTTGAAGCAATCCAAGACCCGCAGCATCCAGAGCATGAATCCATGCTTGAATGGGTGGGGGGTTCTTTCGACCCTGAAGAATTCAGCATAGATGAAGTCAATGATATGTTGAAGATGATAAAGTAAAAGCATATATATTTTATCGGACTTTGTATGGAGGAGATAAGGTGATAAAAGAGGGGGAAAAATAATATGTCAGACAACATTAATAAAGTAGTTGTTATTTATAAATCAAAATATGGCAGCGCACAACGCTATGCACAGTGGATTGCAGATGAAGTCAAGGCGGATTTATTTGAAAGGTCTAAAATTACACTAAATGACATACTCAAATATGATACAATTGTTTATGGCGGTTCACTGTATGCTGCTGGTATTTTGGGTATCTCGCTCATAAAAAAGAACTTTGACAAATTAAAAGATAAAAAAGTGATAGTGTTTTCTGTAGGTGCGTCTCCTGCACATCCTGAAGCAATAAACGATATTATAAACAATAATTTTACCGAAGAAATGAAGGGGAAAGTGCATTTCTTCCACTTGCGGGGTGGCTTCAATTATAAGAAGTTAAATCCAATTGATAAGATTTTAATGTATCTTTTAAAGAAGAAAATTGAGCATAAAAAACCTGATGAACTTACTGACGATGAAAAAGGAATGCTTGCATGCTATAAACATCCTGCTGACTGGACAAATAAAAAATCAATAAATCCGATTATTGAATCAATAAAAAGCAGAATTAAATAACAGTTATATACAACAGAAATGAGAATTATAATAAAAATTGGTATAATAGAGAGGTAATGATAAAATGATAAATGAAAAAATAAATAACTGCTGTTGCTGTAAGGGATAAGAGTCACTTAATAAAATAGAAAATGACAATACATGTCCTGTGTGTAAAGCATCAGGAGTAAAAGTAAAAAATATTACAGTCAGGCATTTTATAATGATACCAGAAATTAAGACAGACAAAACGGCCAAAATAAGTTAGTATGG
>JAKIML020000070.1 GCA_022702935.2 Bacillota bacterium
TGAACGGGGCGATCTTCAACGGTGATGAGCTTGGAGTTTCTTTCAGCAATTCTCTTAAGCTCGTTCTCCACGTCCTCGTCAGTGACAACCACCTGGTCCTTTTCAGCCGAAAGGCCCTTATACTCACCCAGCTCAACCTCGGGCTTCACGGTTACAGTAGCCGTAAAGATAAGGCTCTTGCCGCTTCCAATCTGTATAATGTCAATCTCAGGGCGATCGACGGGCTGAATATCATTTTCATCTATGGCCTTGTCATAGGCATCGGCACAGGCAAAATTAATGGCGTCCTCATAGAGCACCTGTTCGCCATAATAGCGTTCTACAATAGCCCGGGGCGCCTTGCCCTTTCTGAAACCAGGCACATTAAATCTTGACTTGTTCTTGTTGAAAGCCCTGTCCATGCACTCCTGAAAAACCTCGGCAGCAACTTCGATCTCCAGCTTTACAACATTCTTTTCTACATTTTCAATCTTTACACTCATGAGTTTATGTCCTCCTAAATTATGGTCCCGTACTTCTATTTAGTATTATTTATTGATATTTTCAGGGTGCAGAAAAGGCCTGCCCCATCAATCTATAAACCATTAGATTATATCATAGCCGTTGAATCATGCCAATAGCTAACGGTATAACCCTTTTCTAGCGCAGTTTTATGGGATCGAAGCCGATGAGATTACAGGAGATTAAATGATATTCGACCTCATTGATGCACTCATCCAGCCATGCCTCATTAGCCTTCCCGTGGATATGTCCATAAATACATATTTTTACGCCAAACTCCTCCAAAAGCTGGCCGAAGGCATTGGGCGCATGCTTTTGATCAAAGGGAGGGTAATGCAGCATGGCAATCATCTCGCCTCCGAGCTTTTTCCCTTGCTGCAGGGACAGCTTGAGCCGCTCCAGTTCCCGGTTGAATATTTTCTTGTCCTCGGCCGTAAAATCCTCCTCATCGGGGGATTTCCAGCCCCGGGAGCCGCAAACTGTAAAGTCTCCCACCGTAACGGCGTTATTGTGAAGCATGTGCAGGGTTTTATAGCCCTTAAGCTCAAAATGCTGGGAGAACTTGCTCATGGTGCTCCACCAGTAATCGTGATTCCCCTTGGATAGTATCTTATTCCCAGGCAGCGCCTCAATAAAGGCCAGATCCGGGTCGGCCTCCACAAGATCAATGCCCCATGAGATGTCGCCGGGTATGAGCACCCAATCATCCTCTTTCACTTTTCGTTCCCAGTTTTCCCTGATACGTTGGGCATGATTCTCCCAGCGCCCTCCGAAAACATCCATGGGCTTATCGGTCCCAAAGGACAAATGTAAATCCGATATCGCATAAATGGCCATTGAATTACTCCGTTGCATTCATGTCACTGCTGGGATCGACCATGGCAAAGCGAATCACGCCCTGGGCGGCAATGCTGCCATCTACTGAAGCCTTGACGGCAACCTTGCCCATGCCGCGGCGGAAGGCCAGAAACTCGGCCTCCAGAAAAAGAACGTCCCCGGGCACCACCTGGCGCCTGAACTTCATTTCCTCTATTCCCGTAAACAGACCCAATTTTCCCTTGTTCTCCTTGAGCAGCAAGCCCCCGGCACAGGCGCACTGGGCCAATGCCTCCACAATCATGACACCCGGCATGATGGGCTGTTCAGGGAAATGTCCCTGAAAATAGGGCTCGTTAAAGGTCACATTCTTAATGCCCGCCACTTTCATCCCCGGCTCAATCTGCGTTAAGCCTTCGGGCGGAAGCAGAACAAGCTTATCCAGCATTAAAAAAGGATAGCGGTGGGGGAGAATTTTTTGGATTTCTAAGGCCCCCAGCTCTGTTTTCGGTTGGTCCACAGCATTAACCCTCCTTAATCCTGTTCCCAGTTATGCCATATATTCTGAACATCATCATGATCTTCTAAACGATCAATGAGCTTCTCCATGTTTTCAATGGCTTCGGCATCGGTGAGCCTGGTATAGGTTTGCGGAATCATGGTGATATCGGCTGACACAAACTCAAAGCCTTGCTTTTCCAGGGTCTCGCGGACAACCGTGAAGTCGGAAACCTCGGTGAGGATTTCATAGTATTCATCCTCCACAAGAAAATCCGATGCACCGGCGTCCAGGACTGCAATCATCATCTCGTCGTCATCCATGCCCGCCTTTTTCTCAATGATGATCTGCCCCTTCTTGTCAAACATGAAGGACACGCAGCCGGTGGTCCCCATATTGCCCCCGAATTTATCAAAGAAATGACGTATATCCCCGGCTGTTCTGTTACGGTTATCGGTCATAACCTCCACAATAACTGCAACACCCCCGGGACCATAGCCCTCGTAATTGATGATCTCATAGTTGTCGGCGTTGCCTTCGCCCGCGGCCTTTTTAATGCTTCTCTGGATGGAGTCGTTGGGCATATTGTTGGACTTGGCCTTGGCAATCACGTCCCTGAGCTTCGAGTTGGATGTGGGATCGGGCCCGCCGCTCTTAACGGCCAGTGCAATTTCACGGCCCAACTTGGTAAACAGCTTGCCCTTCTGGGCATCGGTTTTCTCCTTTTTGTGCTTAATATTGGCCCATTTGGAATGGCCTGACATAATCAAAACACCCCTTAAATTTCTTTCTATTCGTCTTCTAATACTTTGCCTGATGGATCGAGCCTTACATTTTTATGTCCTATAACCTGGCTCCGGAGAGTACCGCCGGTGATTTCCCGAATTTCTTTCTCCAGAAAGTCCCTGCGCTCCTTGGGTACATAGACGGTGAAGGTCACCTCCTCGGCATAATCCGCCCCGGCCAGGATGAACTTCTCATTGAGCAGCATATTCTGCAATCTTCCAGACAGATGATATTCTATCGGTATTTTCATCTCAAGGCAAGGCTTTACCCAGATCTCCTCTCCATTGTCCAGACTTCCGGCACAGGCCTTACCATAGGCCCTTACCAGACCGCCGGCCCCCAGCAGAATACCTCCAAAATACCGGGTTACTACCACCACCACATTGGTCAGCTCCCTTTTCCGGATGACCTCCAGCATGGGCAATCCCGCCGTTCCCTGGGGCTCCCCGTCATCGCTGTAGCGTTGGTACAGGGCACCATCCTCCACCGAATAGGCATAGCAATTATGGGTGGCATCCCAGTGTTCCGCCTTGATGGATTGGATAAAATCAATGGCCTCCTGCTCGGTGGAGACGGGTCTGGCCCGCGCAATAAATCGGGAGCGTTTTTCCTCCAGAAGAAAATAGCCTTCGCTTCGTATGGTTTTATAGCTTTTCAACATCTACCCTCATTTAACAAAAATGCATAAGAAAAAGGATGACTTTGGGTCATCCTTCATTTTATCAGATTATTGAAAACTGTGCAAAACAGGCTAAAAGCTTTGCCCGTCCTTAAAACTCCGGAACCGTTCCCTTCTTTTCGCAGAGCTTTTTATAGGACTGGAGCACCAAGGATTTGTCCTGGCTGTAGGTGATCATTTCAAGGGCTTCAGGAATGGCGAAAAAGCCGGCCTGCTTGAACTTCTCAGGCTCGGAAATGGTGTAGGTATCCTCCTGGGTCTCCATGATGTACCAGGCTATACGATTGCAGACAGGCATCTGGCGCGTCACCGAGTAAAACTCATAATAGGTTCTACCGGCCTGCTCCACAATGGTTCCCTTGATACCGGCCTCCTCGTATACTCTGCGGAGGGCAGCATCCTGAGGACGTTCTTCGGTTTTTATTAACCCCTTTGGCATGACCCACTCATTTTTCTCATTGAGCAGGAGAAACACCTTCTGTTTATAGAAGACCACGCCACCGGCACAATCTCGTAGAAGCATTGCTTAACTCCCTTCCATCTCCTTTGGTGCAGCACTGATTGCACGACAGGCTATTTCTTTGCACAAAAAAAGGCACTGTTATGTATTTATGAAAAATCATTGCTTCAAACTCGTGCCCCCAGCTCATATCATATGAACTGATTGAAAATATATCTAAAAGGAGGAACAAGATCATTGGTATGTTAATTATTTACCAAAGAAACAGATTCTTAAAACAAATTTTTTAAAATATCCTTTTTCAGGTTGGTGGATTCCGGCATCATTCCATATTCATTACAGAATGATGCCGCTATCCGTGCATTAACTTCATCCATATGATCGGGCAGAACCTGTGATGAGTAGCGCTCAATAACCTTAATATCCTGCAGAGAAAGCTTGCTGCGGTTCTCCGTGTTCCATTTGGTATTCATTGGCCACACCCCATTACACCATACTTAAAAATTCTTTTGGACAAAATCCAAACTACAACATCTTATGCAGGGCACAAGCAGTATAGTAGACAAATCTTCAACAAGATGCGGCGCTTAAGGTTACTGCTCATCAAGGTTCAACCAATCAATTTTAAGCCTCGGGCTCTATTAAACCGTAATGGCCGTCCTTTCTCTTGTAGACCACATTGACCATCTCGGTTTCGGAATTAATAAAGACAAAGAAGCTATGGCCCAGAAGGTTCATCTGGAGAATGGCTTCCTCCACATTCATGGGCTTTAAGGGGAACCGCTTGGTCTTTACAACCCCATAGTCCTCATCCTCATCAATATTCTCCTGGATATCAAAGTTCTCGGGAACAAAGGCCTCCTGGTGGATCTTTCTGCCCAGCTTGGTCTTGTGCTTTCTGATTTGTCTTTCAAGCTTTTCGACGACCAGATCTATGGCCGCATACATATCACTACTCTCTTCCTCGGCACGGATGATGGTTCCGCTGGAATAGATGGCAGCTTCAAAACTGGAACGATCCTTTTCAACCTTAAAGGTTAAAACGGCTTCGGCTTCAGGCTTAAAGAATTTATCAAACTTTCCTATTTTCTTTTCTGCCTTTTCTTGCATAGCCTTTGTGACACTGATATTCTTGCCTTTGACGATGAACTTCATAGAAACAACCCCTCTCAACAAAGGAATTTAGGTTTTGTATTTTGATATTACCCATATAAATCCTTTCTCAACCAATGAAGTTATCCACAGAACAGCGAGACATCCTTCCACAGGGTGGGGTAAAGTGTGGATAATTTTGTGGATAATGTGGAAAACCCGCACCACAAAAGGGTAATTTCCCTTTCATGATGCGGGTGACTTACGCATTGCCTGGCTTTTAGACTGGGGATTATTTGCGTATAAACATCTGGACGAAGATATAACCGTATTTATTGCTCTTGTAGATACCAATACCGGTTGCGTTGTAATTGCCGTTAAGAATGTTGGCGCGATGACCTTCGGAATTCATCCATGAGGTGACGGCGCCCTGAATGGTGGAGTTTCCTGCAATGTTTTCCGCAGCCGACTTAAAGGTGATGCCGAATTGTCTCATCATATCAAAGGGAGAGCCATAGGTGGGCGAATAATGTGAGAAGTAATTGTTCTGCACCATATCCTTGGCCTTAAGCCTTGCCACATTCATGAGCTCGGCATCGGCTTGAAGGGGTGCCAGGTTATGATTGGCTCTTTCCTTGTTGATAAGATCCAGAAGGGTTCTTTCCTCCTGACTTAAATCCCCGCTGGGCTGCTGAGGGGTTGTCGAGGGTGATGGATTGGGGTTGGGATTAGGATTGGGGTTTGCCGGTGCATTGCCTGAAGGGGCTGGCGTAGCGGTTGTCTTGGGCAAATTGGCGGGATTAGCCAGATAGGCTTTGTATACGCAACCTACCATGCCGGTATCGGGATCAAACACCGCATACCAGTCGCCGATTTGGGCCAAAACATTTACCCACTTGTTCTTTTTGAAGACACCGATAATGTCATTGTTCATTGAAGGACCGTTACGAAGATTCAACTCGTTTGCGGTCACTACTCCACTGATGAAATTGACTCTTTCAAAGGTCTGAGCAGCTTCGGCCGTACTGCCCTTAAGGCTGACAAGGGTCAGCGCAAAGAAAACCACAAGTGACGCAGCCAAAATACGTCTTTTCATACTCTCCCTCCAATGTCTGAATTTGATTTCTTACGTAGTATTCTCTTTTTTGTCAGGAATTATTTGATGAAAAAAAGACAACACGTTCCTTTCGGTAGTGTTGCCTTATTATGTGATTTTATAAGTTATGGCACAACTTTTTCTTGCTATGCTTCCTCGTTATCTTCCTCAGTGTCGGTCTGGACCGCCACATTCAGCAGACTCATAAGCTCGTTTCTGGAAAAATGGTATTTCTTGTTGCAGAAATGGCATACCAGCTCGGCGCCCTTTTCGTCACCGGCGATTTCTTCAAGATCCTTTTTCCCGATGCTAATCAGATTCCGCTCCATCCTCTCCCTGGAGCAGTTGCACTGATAACTCACTGGGCAGGTATCAAAGAGCTCCACAGTCCCATCGGGGAAAATGCTCTTGATAATATCCTCAGGGGTCTTCCCCTGGTGAATGAGGGTGGTAATGGGCAGTAAACCGGCAATGCCCTTCTCCACAATATCAATGACCTCATCCTTGGCATCGGGCATGAGCTGAAGGAAATAGCCTCCTGCAGCCTCCACCTTGCCCCCTGCCCCAATGAGCACGCCAAGATTCATGACCGTGGGCGTTTGCTCGGAGTAGGCGTAGTAATAGGTCAAATCCTCGGCAATCTCGCCCGATACCAGATCAACATAGCCGATATAGGGCTCCTTGAGGCCAATGTCCTTAATCACATTCAGGCGGCCCGCTCCCACGGCAGAACGGATATCAAACTTGCCCATATCATTTAAGGGAACATCAAAATGAGGATTATAGGCATAGCCCTTAACCCCTGCGTTGGCATCGGTCACCACAACCAAGCCGCCAATGGGGCCGTCTCCCTTAATCTGAATGGTTATGGAATGCTTGTCGCTTTTCAGGGTCTGGCTCATCAGGGCTGCCCCTGTAAGAAGCCTTCCCAGCGCCACAGTGGGCGTGGGATACATCTGATGAAGTTCCCGTGCCTTATCCACAGTCCCTGTGGTGATGGCTGCGTAGATTCGTACCTGACCCGACAGGGCCATGGCCTTGGCTATATAGTCCTGCAATGAAATTCACTCCTTTGCTTCATAAACACAGGGTATCCCTGTATCATAGCTTAAATCCGGGAAGAGATCCTCGATGTCCTCTCCTTTGAACAACCGCGCGAACAGGGTGTTCAGGTGAATGGCCGCCGTATCGGCAGCCTCTGAAAGAATCTCATCCACCGAGGCATTCCATGCCTCTCCTGTAAAAGGATTGGTCCAGGTCCGCCTTTTTCTGTTGGCCCAGTCAATGGTGGGGTCATTAACCTCCTGATAGGGGGCCTTGGGCGGCTTGACGCCCCCTCCTGTCAGGCCGTCAATCCAGGAAATCATGGCCTTTTTCCATCCCCTGGGATCATAGAGCAAGTCATGGCCCCGATATACGTCAATCAATATGTTATTGAGCTCTCTTTCCTCGGCTTCTATACCATAAAGCTCTGAAAAAGCCGAAGAAAGAAATTCGGCAATGGTTTTGGGCCAATGTCGGCCAATATCAATGAGCTTTCTGGTCTTAACCCGATAGGCCGAGACCCCTTTGATTTCCTTCCAGAGAAGGACATCCAGGGACATCTCCACCTGCTGATGGGTGGCCTGGCGGGGCGTTCCGTCCATGCCCCATATCCAGTGATCGGTTGCCCAATACACATAGGGGTGGAGCATGCGATCCAGGGTGAAATGGCAGATGTATCCGGAAAGATAAATGGCCAGATCCATCCAGCCCTTATCATAGGACACATTCTTAAGCCTTTTGAAGCCATGATACAAAAAGGCACCGGTATGCTGCCGATGCTGTACATGACCCAGTCCCGTCAAAGGCCCTTTTCCCGACAGGGGAAGCACCTTATAGAAAAATAAGGGATCCGGGCCCTGGGCACCCAGATAATAAAGAGCGCGTTTGTGCATAACGCCCTCGAGTATTCTTCGACTTTCCAGTCTCTCCATGACGCTGTCGGCCAGGAGAATATGCGTTAAGAAATCAGCCATAGATTCCTCATTTAAGCGTCAGCCTCAAATTCCCGGGGTCTTTCCTGGGATAATCCGAAATAATGAAGCAGGGCTTCAACAATACGTCGGGAAGCCTTTCCATCCCCATAGGGATTGACAGCCCTGGCCATTTTCAGGTATTCCTCATCCGACTCAAAAAGCAGCCTGGCCGATTGATAAATGGACGCCTCCATAATTCCGGCAAGCTTGACTGTACCGGCTTTAACAGCTTCGGGCCGCTCGGTTTCCTTCCGTAAGACAAGTACGGGCTTGCCCAGGGAGGGAGCTTCCTCCTGCAATCCTCCCGAATCGGTCATAATGAGGTAGGAGCGTGCCATGAGGTTATGCATATCCTGAACATCCAGGGGCTCAATCAGATGGATTTTCTGATGCTGGCCCAAAATTCTTCCGGCCGTCTCCCGAACCACCGGATTCAAATGGACGGGATAGACAATTTCGGCATCGGGGATATCATCGGCCAATCTGCGCAATGCCCTGAAAATATTCTCAAAAGGCTCACCCAGGTTTTCCCGGCGATGGGCTGTCACCGTGATGACGCGTTTGTTCTCAAAGCTATAGGACGCTAAAAAGCTGTCCTTAAAGCGGTAATCCTCCCTTACCGTATCGGAAAGGGCATCAATCACCGTATTGCCAGTCACATAAATAGTATGTACCGGAACATTTTCTTTCAACAGGTTTTCCTTGTTGGTTCTGGTGGGCGCAAAATGAAGGTCGGCAATAGCCCCCGTCAGCCTTCGGTTCATCTCCTCGGGGTAGGGGGAGTACTTGTCATAGGTTCTTAAGCCCGCCTCCACATGCCCAACCCTGACCTTGGCATAAAAGGCCGCCAGGGAAGCCGCAAAGGTGGTGGTGGTATCCCCATGAACCAGGACCACATCGGGCTTAAAATCATGATACACATCATAAAGTCCTTCGGTGGCCCGTGTGGTGATATCCACAAGGGTCTGCCGATCCTGCATAATATTGAGATCATAATGGGGCTTGATATGGAAGATATCAAGCACCTGATCCAGCATCTGCCGGTGCTGGGCCGTAACACAGACCCTGGAATCTATATAATCGCACTGTTTAAGGGCTTTAACCAGAGGGGCCATTTTTATTGCTTCAGGTCTGGTACCAAAGACCGTTAATACCTTTATTGCTTGCATGCTACACTCCCGATTCGCAATTTAGGACTGGGTGGACTGCTGCGCGTCCTCGGCCCCTGGGGCGGTGTCGGGCTGAGCCTGCTCCAGGGTTTGCTTTTTACCGGTTGCAGCCTCCTGTTGAGCCTCCGAAAGCTCAAAGGCATTGGCTGCCTCGGTCTGGCGAACCCGCTTTTCAGGATCAGGAACCGCCATCTCGCTTAAGTTACGGGCTCCCGTTATACCAAACATGACAAGGATGATCAAAAGGATTAAGGAAGGCAGAAGTCCTTTATCCACCAGAACAATGGAAAAGAGGCCCAGGGCACCGCTGACAATATACAGGATGACCACCGACATTCTGTGGCTGATGCCCATGTCCAGAAGCCGATGATGAATATGACCCCTGTCGGCCTCCCCAATAGGCCTTCCGCCTGCAATTCTGCGGATAATGGCAAAGGCCGTGTCAAAGATGGGAAGTCCCAGTACCAGAATGGGAATGGCAATGGACAAGGCTGTAACCGACTTCATGGTGCCTTCAATGGAAAGGATGGCCAGCACAAAGCCCAAAAAGGTTGAGCCCGTATCCCCCATAAAGATCTTGGCGGGGTTAAAGTTATAGGGCAGGAATCCGAATACGGCACCCACCAGTGAAACCGCAATGATGGCCACATCATCCTGCTTGCGGATGACGGCCACAATATAAAGGGAAATGGCTGCAATGCCCGATACACCGGCAGCCAGACCATCCAGGCCGTCAATAAGGTTAATGGCATTGGTAATGCCCACAATCCAGAGCACCGAAACCACAAAGGCCAGAATGTCACCCAAAATATACATCATATTGGGATGGGTGGCCACTGTGGCCTGGAAGGGCTTGGAGATGGCAACAATCCTGGTGCCTGTGGCAACCACAATAATGGCCGCCAGAAGCTGAATCGGGAATTTGACCCTTGCCCGCAAAGGCCTGATATCATCAATGATGCCAAGCACAATGATAATGAGTACACCCAATATCATACCCAGGGCTTTGGGCTGTGAGAGATAGGATAAAAACTCCTTGGAGTCTCTGACTGAAAAGCTGTAAACCACTGCAATGAGAAATCCCACAATGATAGCCAGACCGCCCATCAGGGCCATGGGCTTTTTGTGCACCCGCCTGTTATCCTTGGGTACATTGATGGCACCCGAATTAAAGGCTATTCTCCTGGCAACAGGGGTCGCAAAAAAAGCGACAATCAAAGCTACCGCACAAGCCACCAAGTGATGATATTCTATGATAATCATGCTTACACCTCGGATCCACTAAAGAAGCTCCCCTCAATCTGAGGACCCTCATACTTGAGGACACGAACCCCGGCTTCCTTGAGAAGCTCCATAGCCAGCTCATCCGGGTAGTCTCCTCTGAAAACAATCTTTGTAATTCCGGCGTTAATGGCTAATTTTGCGCAGAGCACACAGGGCTGGGTGGTTACATAGAGGGTACCATCCTTGACGCTTATGCCCGAGTAGGCCGCCTGGGCGATGGCATTTTGCTCAGCATGGGTGGCTCTGCAAATTTCATGGCGTTGTCCCGAGGGTACCTTGAGCTCCTCCCGGATACAACCTAAGTCCAGACAATGCTTGCAGCCTACTGGTGCACCATTATAGCCTGTAGCCAGAATACGTTTATCCTTCACGATCAAGGCCCCTACCTGCCTGCGCAGACAGGTAGAGCGCGTCTTAACCAACTCGACAATACTCATAAAGTATTCATCCCAAGACGGACGCATACAAGGACCCCCATTCATCTTTTAACGGCACTTTCCTATTTTGTACCGAAAAGTCTGTCCCCCGCATCTCCCAGACCGGGAACAATGTATCCGATATCATTTAAGCATTCATCCACGGCTGCACAATAGATGCCAACATCGGGATGCTCGGAGTTGAGTCTTTCAACACCCTGCTTTGAAGCTATGAGGCAGACAAACTTAATATTCTTGGCACCATAACGCTTTAAGAACTTGACAGCGTCACAGGCCGAACCACCGGTAGCCAGCATGGGATCAAGCACCACCACATCGCGCTCGCTGATGTCCTCGGGCAGCTTGCAGTAGTATTCCACCGGTTCTAAGGTATCATGATCTCGGTATAACCCGATATGTCCCACTCTTGCCATGGGAACAAGCTTCAGCATACCGTCAACCATGCCCAGACCTGCTCTCAGAATGGGAACGAAGGCCAGCTTTTTCCCTGAGATAATCTTGGTTTTTGCCAACCCCACCGGTGTCTCAATCTCAACTTCCTTCAAAGGAATGTCCCGGGTCACCTCATAGCCCATCAGCATGGCAATCTCGGACACCAGTTCACGAAATTCCTTGCTGCTGGTGTTCTTATCCCGAAGAAGCGACACCTTGTGCTGAATTAGTGGGTGATCAAAAACAAAAACTCCGCTCATTATAAAAGCCCTCCCGATTTGTCATTTTAAATATTCATTTTCTATTTTGGTAATGGCGTCAATGCGCCGCTGATGCCTTTCGTCATGGGAAAATTCAGTCCCCAGCCAGGTGTCCACAATGGCATGGGCCAGTTTCTCCCCGACAATAAAGGCGCCCAGAGCCAAGACATTGGTATCGTTATGTTCCCTTGTCAGTCTGGCTGATAGTAAATCACTGCAAAGTGCCGCCCGAATTCCCCTGACCTTATTGGCCGCAATGGATATGCCTATTCCGGTGGAGCAAATCAGTATGCCTCTCTCGCATTCCTGCTTGCTCACGGCCAATGCTGCTTTTAAAGCAAAGGTCGGGTAATCCACCGAGCTCTCATCGTAGGTTCCATAGTCCACGACCTCATGACCCTGTTCTATGAGATGTGCTTTAATACTCTCTTTGAGTCTGTATCCGCCGTGGTCACTTCCCAAAGCTATTTTCAAGACACTCTTCCTTTCTTTCATCATTGATTTTATAGTAATCGTACCCCAATGTCAAAACGAAATATCCTGGGTCTTAAGTTTTTCAAACAGATCCAGAATACAGGCTTCAATATCATAGGAGCAATCCTTGTAGACTTCTTCACCAAAGCCAAAGGGATCGATGATGTCGGCATTCTCGCCCTGTGCATATTCCTTGAGGGTAAAGACCTTATCCGCGCCTTCGGGATAGATATCCAGGATCATTTCCTTATGATGCCGGGTCATGGTCAATATGAGCCAGCTCCCCCGGATATCCTGAATGTCCAGAACCCTGGCTCTGTGGGATTTTAAGCTGATGCCAAACTCCTGCTCCATGACGGCTCTGGCCTCCTGGCTTGCCGGATCTCCTTCAAAGGCATAAACACCGGCTGAGGCCCCCTCGAAGGACGCCTTAAGCTCCTCCCTTTCGTTGAGCATATGGTTGAAAAACGCCTCGGCCATGGGACTTCGGCAGGTATTGCCGGTACAGACAAAGGTTATCCTTTTTTTCATGGCTTTATATCCTTTCATATATCAATGATTTTTCCTGAAGCTGCTTTTTTTAAACGGTTCATCACTGCCTGGCCAATGCCTTCCTCCTGGAAGGCTTCCGAGTAGATGATATCCACATCGGTTTCATCAAAGCCTCTGAGGGCCTGGTATAGGCCTGCTGCCAGGGACGAGGGCTCCTTTATTGAGCCTGCGGGAATGACAACGGGGGCGTTATACCGTTCCCTGTTTTCAGCACAGGTGAGTACACCCGCCTTGAGACCCTGCTCCTGCTTTTCCCGGACCAGAGCATTGATTTTCTCTGTCACCTTCCCAGTTTCGCCCCGGACAATCACCAGTTCTGCCCTTGGGGAATAATGGCGGTATTTCATACCGGGAGATCGGGGCTTCTGATCCTTGCTGACCTCCAGAACTGTATCAGCGGCGATGGGACCTATGACGGCCTCCAGCATTTCGCGGGTAACCCCACCGGGCCTTAAGATCATGGGCACAGGCACGGTGATATCCAGCACGGTGGACTCGACCCCTACCGTACAGGGACCGCCGTCGATGATATATTCAATACGCCCATTAAGGTCCTCGGCCACATGGCTGGCTGTGGTGGGACTGGGTCTGCCTGAGCGATTGGCACTGGGCGCGGCAACGCTGACCCGGGCCTCCCGAATCAGTCTTAACGCCATGGGGTTTTGGGGCATGCGTATGGCTACGGTGTCCAGGCCTGCAGTAATAGCGTCGGGCACCCTTGGAGACTTTTTAAAGACCAGGGTCAGAGGACCCGGCCAAAAGGCCTCCATCAAAACCCTTGCCTGGGGAGGAATTTCACGAACCAGCTCGGATAGTTGTGAGAACTCCGCAATATGCACAATCAACGGATTGTCGGAAGGCCTTCCCTTGGCTTCAAAAACGCGTTTCACCGCCGCCGTATTCAGGGCATCGGCCCCCAGACCGTAAACCGTCTCGGTAGGAAAAGCCACCAATTGTCCGCTTCTTAAGCCTTCCGCCGCTTGCTTAAGCCCCTGCTCATCATCGGCGTGTATAATTCTCGTCATCATTCGTCCACCTATTGAAGTTTAACTGTTCACAAAAATTGGCTGTTATGTTGTAAACATTCTTATTATAACAGAAAAAATATAAACATTAAGGGCGGACATGGAATTCTATCCATGAACCCGTACCCTTCCCGGTTCTTTTTTGCTATGGATAGGTTTTTCCGGGCTTGCTGGTTCTTGATTCCGTTATTATCTTGTACTAGAATAAAATCAGTTAGACGATCATCAAATAATCATTTTCAAAGAACGCTTAGCATTTATGGAGGCATGTATGATAGACATACAGGGTCAACTGGATCCCCTCTTTGAAATCATGGGCTTGCTCTATGTAAGCTGCAATCTTGATGCGGTCAAGCAGGAGATGAAGGCGGGCCTCTCCGATTTTGGGCTTGAGGCTGAAGCATTTTATGCCCAAAATCTCACGATATTCGATGAATATGTTCAGGCCTTCATGAACAACCGGGAAGGCAGCCCGGAAGATTTGACATTATTTAAAGGAAAGGACTTTACCTGCTTCGTCATACTCCTTGCCTTACTGGCAGAAAACAGAAGCTGGCTCGCCTCAACCAAAGCGCTCACCAATGAAGAGATTAGAGCACAGCTTATCCGAGCCTGCAGAGAGGTCATTGACGACTTGGCCGACTCCCCCAATCCCGAATCCCTGGAGGACATCATTGGCTTATTGGAGGCCATTGGTCTTGAGGATAACAGCAAGTGGCTGCTGCTTCTTATGATGCAGCAGCCCAAAAAGCATGTCGCTCGATTAGTTGACATTGTTAACGCCAATGCAAAGGCCTATGAAAAAGCCCTAAGCAGTGTATCAAAGCCACTGGGAAGGCTTATGCAGCAGTATGATCAATGGATGCGCAATCAGGATGATCAGACCTTTTTTGAGCTTAAGCGCAAGGTGTCCACCAATACCGCCATCCATCCTACCCTGGTCTATCCAATATCGCAGATAATCCTGGAATCAAGCTGCTATTACGGCCTTCTTTGCGCCAAGGCCCTGAGCAAGGAGAAATCCCTCGTTCAGGAAAAGGAACTGCTGCTGATGAAGCTTAAGGCCTTAAGCGACAGGAGCAAGCTGGAGATTCTCACCTCCTTAAAGGTCAGTCCCAAATACAATCTGGAGATAGCTCAGCAATTAGGGCTGACAGCGGCCACCATGTCCCATCATATGGGTGTTTTGCTGAACTGCGGATTTGTGGGCATTGAAAAAAAGGAGGGCAAGGTCTACTATCACCTGGAAAAGGATAATCTCAAAGCTATGATCGAAGTGCTTGAGAAGATATTGCTTTAATACTCAGCGAAAGCATCCCGGTTCTGCCGGGATTTTTTATGTCATAATGTTAGATATACTTCTAATACAGTTGACAGTTTACTAATTTTAGTATATTATATATTTCGTTCCATTAGATGTCTGTCTAATTTTGTGAGGTGGGTTATGAAAAAATACCTTATGAAAAGCAAGCTCTTGCTGGCTGTTACCTTGCTACTCAACGTCATCCATGCCGTGGCGGCCGTATTTATAGCAAGATTCCTTCAGCAGATCATTGATGCGGCCATGAATGGTGATATGTCTGCATTTCTCAGGGTCCTTGTCACTTCTGTTATCTATCTTGTCCTATTGGGGTGTCTGAGCTATGCCTACTCCTTGAGCAGTAAAAAACTGATCCGAAATCTGACCATCATGCTGCGGCAAAAAGCCTTTCAGGGCATACTCCGCAGAAACACCCCCGACTTTGGCAGTGTGAATACCTCGGACTACATCTCAGCCTTCACTAATGATATCAACTTAATTGAAGCAAACTATATCGCGCCTTTGCTGCTGATAGTGCAGTACGGAGTGATTTTCATTGTCTCTCTCATCCTGCTTTTTGAGATTAACCCGCTGATCACTTTAATCCTTGCAGGTTGTGTCATTTTCATGCTCCTGATTCCCGGCCTTTTGGGAAAGTCCCTGCAGACAAGGCAGGATATGCTCTCGAAGCAATTATCCCTGTTTACTAGAAAGCTGTTGAAAATGTGCCCAAAATCGGAAGCATTAAGCCCGTCATTGATCGCATCAACCAGTTTGCTGAATATACTGATACATCCTTTGCCGGAAGCTTGACGCCTTCCTTTGAAAACAATATTGAAATCCGTGATCTGGCCTTTTCCTATGAGGCCGATCGTCCCGTTCTTGCCAATACCAATATCGTCTTACATAAGAACAAGAAATACGCCATTGTGGGACAGAGCGGATGCGGCAAATCAACACTTGTCAGGCTCCTGTGCGGAAACTATCCGCTCTATGACGGAAGTATTCTATACGACGGCACTGAACTTAAGGCGCTTGACATTGATAAGCTGCAGAGCATGATCTCCGTAATCCATCAGAATATCTATATGTTTGACGACAGTATCCAGCAGAACATTGAACTCTGCAATACCTTCAGCCAGGAAGAAATGGAAGGTGCGCTTAAAGCAAGCGGTGTTTTGCAATTCCTTGACAAGATGCCCCATGGCATAAAGTCACAGGTGGGAGAAAACGGGGCAAATCTCTCGGGCGGGCAGCGCCAGCGCATTGCCGTGGCAAGAGCGCTGATCCGCAAGAAGCCCATTCTCATACTGGATGAGGGTACATCCTCCGTTGACAGGCAGACGGCTTACGATATTGAAAGCAGGCTGCTTAATATGAACAACCTCACCCTGATTACCATTACCCATCATCTTAATGAAGAGCTGTTGAGCCGCTATGATCAGATTATCTACATGGAAAACGGCACCATTTTGGAGACAGGTCGTTTCGAGGAGTTGCTCTTAAGACAGGCCAGGTTTTTTGAATTCTATAACCTTAAGAAATGATTGGCTTAAAACTTAAAAGGGGCAGAGCTCCTGCTCTACCCCTTCTTATCTTTATTATCTCTGAATCGTATGCCTTTGGTTGTATGCTCTGCCGATTTTATGTAGGCGCTTTTGACGGCACCCTCTTCCTTATGCCGAAGGGCTTGCCCCTCCTTATAGCAGCCATCACAGAATCTGCCGCTGTTAATGGCCTTGCCGCAAAGCTCACACTTGATAAAGCCCTTATTGTCCCCCACAATCTCAAGGCGCTCCTCCTTGAGATAGCGTTTAATGGATTTCAAATCCACATTAAGGTCACGCATCACTTCATTGGTGCTGGCACCCGGATGAAGGCTCAGGTACTCCTTAATTCTGGCAAATTCCTGCTCCTCAATGGGAAAGCACCGGGGGCAGACAGCCTCAAAGGCTACTTTTTCAAAATATCTGTGACATCTGGCACATTCTATAGTCGCCATGGAGCCTCCCCTTTACTTCTTGGTATCAAAAAAGTACGATGGTGTATTGTTGTTGACGGGCTTATAAGCCCCCCTTACACGCTTAAAGTTCTCGGCCTGTTTGATCTTATCCCTGGTGTCCTGCATCTCGGCCTTGACCAAAGCGATGTTCTCATCCTCAAGCTCCTTGATCTCTCCAAGGAGTTGATGGATTTGGCTTACAACCTCCTTGAGCTCTTTCACACCGGGGAGATGGTGCTTGGGCAGCTCCTCCAGGGAGGACAGGGACAGACTGCTTTTGAGTCTGTCGGTAAGCAGAGCAAACTGCTCATCAAGCTTGTCCACCGCATCCATCCGCAGTTGCTTCTCATCGAGCAGGGTTTGCATATCGTCCAATCTATCGGAGGTAAGCGCATCCCTCTCGCTGCGGGTATACAGAAGTATCTCCCTGATCAGTTCAAGCTTTTTGAGGCTTATTTCATTCAGTTTCTGAACAATTTCAGCAGCTTCCATATTTACGTCCTATCAGAGTGAAGCCACTTCGGGTCTCTTGGCCTGAACCTTGGCAGCCTTCATGGCCTGCTCCCAGGTGTCCCTCAGGACCTTGGCAAAACTCAGGACCTCCTCCAGAATGCTTTTATCCTTGGCAATATTAGCCTCCACCAGTCTGTTGAGAAGATAATCGTAAATGGCATAAAGACTTTTAGACACCTCGAATTGCATGTCCAGGGTATTCATGAACTCCTTGATGATGTCCTGTGCCCTGATGATATTATTATGCGCATCCTGAACATTATGCTTGTCAATGCAGTCAATGCCCCGCATGATAAACTTGACCAAGCCGTTATAGAGCATCAGAGTAAGCTCTTCAGGGCTGGATGTGTTAATGGTGTTTTCCTTGTACTGGTTATATGCATTATATGCAATCATGAATAAACCTCCCGCTACACTGGTGGTATATAAACTTAGCACGCAGCCGCCTTATGATTATGCGCCGCCCCCAAATTGACTGAGGATCCACGAACTTTGCTGATTCATTTTGTTAAGCATGGTTTCCAGGGCTGAGAATTTGCTGTAATAACTCTCTTCCTTCTTAGCAAGCTTTGCAACCAGGTCATCAATTCTGTCGTCATAGTCCTCCAACTCGTAAGAAAGAAGATTTTTTGTGTTGGTCAGATCGTTCTCAATGCCGGCCTTCTCCAGGAGTGTGCCCTTATAGCCCTTGGCATTTCGCACCGTTGATATATTATCTTCAATGATGCTGGCCAGTCTTCTCAGTACCCCGGACTGCTTGTGATAGGCCTGCTTCTCCTCGGATGTAAAATCTCTGGAATAGGTGGGATACTGGGAGGATGTGCCGTTAAGCAGCTTTGTCACTTCATCGGGATTGTTGGTCAGCGCGTTTCTCAGCTTATCCTCATCCAGATAGAGCTTGCCGTTGTCGCTATAGGACTTGGATTCAATGCCTATGTCCTTAAGACTGATATTCACACCCTCCACCTTTTCATAGAGGGCCTTTCTCATGGCAAGGGTGATCTGCTGAAGAATACTGTCATTGCGAAGGATGCCGGTCTTGGCCTTCTTTTCCCATTTCTCAATGTCATCCTCCTTCATCGCTTCCTTCTGGGCGTCGGTGAGGGGCAGATAATTCCTGTCATACTTTTCATTCACCAAACCATTGATGGAATCGATGAGCTTATTGTACTCTTCAACAAAGGTTTTGATATTATTGACCACTGAGTCAATATCCTGCTCCACCGTCAGGGTTTCTCCGGTAGAGGATGCTGCATGGGCCTTTTTCAATGAATAGGTAATCCCGTTGACTGTAAAGTTGTTGGAGCTTCTGACAATGGTTTCCCCATCGATCTGTACCACAGCATCCTTACCCGCAGTGATTGAACCTAGGCCGAGGGCCGCCAACAGATTGGAGCCGTCAAGATCCTCCAGCTTAAGAGTATCGCCGGTGCCTGTTTGCTTGGCGGCCAGCGTGATCTTATCGGTGATTTCATCATAGCTGATGGTCACATTGGCTTCAGCACTGTTATTAATGGTATCAAAAACCTTCTGCAGCGAATCGGTTTCGCTGAAGGAAAAGGTCTTATTGTTGATAGTGAAGCTGTAGTTGCCGTCGGCATCCTTTGTCAAAGGTATATTCAGCGAATCTTCAAGGGACGCCAGGGTGCCCTTTATATTGATTCGATTGGAGACACCATTATTAAGCCCAAGATTCTCCAGAACCCCTGAGGAACCTGAGGCTTCATTGAGGGTCACCTTTGTGGCGCCGTTGGCAGTATCCAAGGTAAACTGATATTTATTAAGATCTTCATTAAGAGTGAGATTGACCTGTACCTTTCCGCTGCCAAAGGCCTTGTTGAGCGCATCCTGGAGCTTTGTGGCCAATTCGGTTTCACTGGCATAGTTTTCAAGCGTAATCTCTTTGGAGACACCATCCAATGTAACAAGGATATTCTTATCGGCCAACTGGGTATTCTCAATGGTTCCCGTAATGGCCTTGCTCACCTTGCCCGCACTGACACTCCTGGCCGCCTCGGCGACCTGAACCACCTTCACATTCTGTGAGCCCAGATTGGCATTGGCGGCAGCGGTGGCTGTAAGGTATTCGCTGCTGCTGGTTTTAACGGTTTTTACTTTTATGGAATTCTCGGACAAAAGATAGGAGGATCTGTTGACAATATCAAAGAACTTGCTTTTAAAGCCCATGAGGGATGTGCTTACACTCCGATAGGCTTCCTGCTTCCATTGTACGAGGGTCTTCCTTTGCTTTAGTGTATCCAGCGGTAGTCTTTCCACCTGCATGAGCTGTTCAATGATGGACTCAGTATCCAGGCCGGAAAGACCCGTAAGCCTTAGCTTGGACGTAAAGCTCGAAGTACCGGAAATTGGATTCATACATTCACCTTCTCTCGTCTACCAATAAGCCCGCTTGTTCCAGCATGCTGGCAAACATGTCCAGAATCTTTTCAGAAGGTATTTCTCTTACCACTTCTTTTGTTTCGGTATCCACGATTCTGACAATGATCTCATTAGTCTTTTCATGGATCTTAAATTCAAGGGATCTCCCCTGAATCTGCATTGCTTTATTGGCCTTTTCGACAGCTTTCTGGATAAAGGCCGCACTCACGTTGGGAAGGGGATTGTCCTGCTCTTCGGGTACACTTTTCCTTGCTATGTCGGCCTTCCCCAGTCCCTGACTATTTACCACATTCATGGTGGTTCTTAACGTTGCATCCATGCCTTCAATTTTCATTTGATAGATCCCTCCTTGAATCTTGTCTACTATAAACATCGGCATATTCTAAAGAAAATTTAGCCGAGAGTTTTTTTGTAAAAAAAATGATTTTTTTGTTTAGGGCTAAAGTATGTTGGTAAAAAACCGATATAAGTAACAGGAAGCTTCATTCCCTCGGTAAGGCGCCAAAGGGGGATGGGCTTACAACCAAGGTCCCGGTGAATAGGGACAATAATACGGGAGAAAGGATTCTCCCCATAAAAATCAAGGAGGATGATTTTATGAGAATCAATCACAACATTTCAGCTCTTAACACTTATCGTCAGTTAACCCTGAACAACACCAACGGTTCCAAGTCTTTGGAGAAGCTGTCTTCTGGTTACAGAATCAACCGTGCCGGTGACGACGCTGCTGGTCTTGCCATCAGTGAAAAGATGAGAGGCCAGATCAGAGGTCTCGATATGGCTCAGAAGAATGCTCAGGACGGTATTTCCTTGATTCAGACCGCTGAAGGTGCTCTGAATGAGACTCACAGCATTCTGCAGAGAATGAGAGAGCTGGCTGTTCAGTCTGCCAACGACACCAACACCGATGACGATCGCGCTGAGCTCCAGAAGGAAGTTGATCAGTTGATCGGCGAGTTGGATCGTATCGCCAACCAGACCCAGTTCAACACCAAGAATCTGCTGAAGGGTGACTTCGCTCTTGGTATTGACACGGATACCACTGTATCCGATTTATTGGCTGTAGGTGCCTTTGAGTCCCTTACCTTCTCCGGCCTGACAGCAGAAGAGTGGGAAATCGCAGACAATACCGGTGCTGATGGAACCCTGACATTAACAGGTGCAACCTCTGGTACAGTTCTGGTTTCCAATGTTGTAGCCGCTGACGGTACCGCACAAACCATCCGTTTTGGCGGACCTAATGGTGAAAGCGTAACCATCAAGGTCAACAATGCTTTTGCTGCTGGTGACTTGGATGGAACGAAGTTTAAAGTAACCGGGGACGGAACTCTGAAATTCCACATTGGTTCCAATGCCAACCAGACCATTGATGTTGCCATCGACGACATGAGAGTTACCGGCGGTACCACCACTGCAATTACCGCTCTTGGCAGCGTGGATATCACAACCCAGGCCGATGCTGAAACCGCCATCACCACCATTGATGAGGCTATTAAGAAGGTTTCCAGCACCCGTGCCAGCCTTGGTGCTTACCAGAACAGACTGGAACACACCATCAACAACCTGGGTACCTCTTCTGAGAACCTGACCGCTGCTGAAAGCCGTATCCGTGACGTTGATATGGCTAAGGAAATGATGGAGTTCACCAAGAACAACATCCTTACCCAGGCCGCTCAGGCTATGCTGGCTCAGGCCAATCAGCAGCCCCAGGGCGTACTGCAGCTCCTCAGATAATCAGTCTGAACATACTGACGATCAGCCGGAAGTTCATCTTCCGGCTTTTCTTTTGTTCTTTCAATAGTGGCTATTAAAAAAGATGCACTTTTTTGAAGTGCATCTTTTCTTCTGGGCAATATAAAAAGCTCCAAGTTTTTACCTTGAAGCCTTCAGCCTGATCCTAAAATAGGCTTATGCCTCTCCTTTATTTTTGGTAAACATATCATTGAGGGCCTGGATGTCGGTTTCCTTACCCGCTGCAGCAGAGAGGTTCTCCTTGCGGATCTCCTCATAGATCTCCTTGCGGTGTATGGTTACGCTCTTTGGGGCATTGATGCCGATGCGTACCTGGTCACCCTGAATATCTATTATGGAAAGCTCGATATCCTGCCCAATCATCAGGGCCTGACCCTTTTTTCTTGTCAAAACGAGCATGGTATCCACTCCTTTGCCCCAACGGGCTCATCAATTGGTATTGAGATAATAGCGCAGAGGGAGATCTTCGTTCTTCTGTATGACCTGTTTCCCCAGCTTTTTCTCCACATTAATTAAAAGCGGAGCCTTTAAATTCACCCTGATCTCCTTAGGGTTGTCGGGTATGACCACGATGGCCAGGGTCAATACCGTGTTGGGATCGGTGATGCCCAAAAGCTGAACGTCCTCATCCTCAACATCCACACCATAATTATCATAAACCATAAACGGGTCGGTGACAACAAAGCACAGCCTGGGATCATCAATGCTTTGAAGCCAGAAGAAGGGTGTCTTATTATCACCATATCCGATAAGTGTAAACTTTTTATTGTCTTCAAAGCCGGGGATTCCCTCAGGAAATACAATGAAGTCTGCTTCATCAACATCAATAACCCCGAAATGGGCGGTATCCAACTTCATGGAATAGTCCTCCTTATATATGTTATCTCAGGAAATCAACCAAAGAAGGCTGTATAACCCGGGCTCCGGTGGACAGGGATGCCTTGTAGACATTTTCCTCGTTCATCAGGTTCATAATGGCTTCTGCTATATCCACATCCTCATTCTTGCTCATCAGACGGGTAAAGTTTACATTGTCGTCATCCAGACGATTGGCGGTAAGCTCCACACGATTCATTCGTGCACCCAAGCCGGCTCTGACACGCAAAAGGTTGTTCATCTGCTCATCCAAATTCTCTACAAGGCCCGAAACTGCAGCGTTGTCTCCGCTTTGCATGGCCGCGATAATCTGATCAAAGGTATCCACAAAGCTGCTCTTTGTGGTGCCTCCGGTGGCGGGTGCACCGCTGTTGAACAGGTCGCTTCCGGGAACGTTCACATTGATGTCATCCCCAATGCCTATCTCAAACTTGATCTGCTCACTGTTGGCCACATCAATATTGAAGGTGCCATCCTTGTTCAGAAGGGGCTTGTCGGTTTTATAGCCCGAGAAGATATAGCGTCCCGCATAGGTGGCATTGCCCAGGTTGATAAGTTGATCCCTCAACTGAGCTGCCTCTTCCTTAATCTTTTCCATATCCTCAGTGGTATTGGTTCCGTTGGCGGCTTGTACGGTGATTTCCCGCATACGCTGAACCACCTCGGTAATCTGATTCATGGTGGCTTCGGTGATTTCCATCCAGTTGGTGGCATCATCGGTATTCCTTTTATATTGCTGAATCTCAGCCACATCGGTACGAAGCTTCAAGGACTTGGAGGCCACAATGGGATCGTCCGAAGGGAGGCTGATCTTCTTACCCGTCGCCAACTGCTCCTGATATTTGGCCGTTCTGGTCAAATTGTTGGACAGGCTCAACATCATGTTATTTATCAGCATATTATTGGTAATTCTCATAAATCCTTACCTCCTTAGATTCCCATACGATTTATCAGAATATCCAGCACATCGCCGTAGGTCTGGATCATCTTGGCCGAAGCGCCATAGATCTGATAATACTTGACCAGATTGGTCATTTCCTCGTTGAGGGAAACCCCTGAAATGGATTGTCTCCGGTTTATAATCTGATTGGTGATGCCCTCCTGGACGCTGAGGTACTGTTCATATTGCTGTCCATCAACACCCATGGTGGAAATCAGGGTCTTGATGAAGTCCTCGGGCGTACCTTCCTTGAACATATAGGTGTTATGACGCATTTTCATAAGGTTTGCGAGAACCTCATTGTTTCCCACCTGGCCGGCAACCGAGGAGGCCGAGATATTATTGCTGGGATTGTCCTCCACATCAAAGCTGATGGAGAAGTTCCGGGCATTGATCAGCCGATAGCCTGCAACCAGCCGCTCATCATAAGGGGTGGAAGGATCATCGGTGATACCCTGCTTGGCGGCATAGGCCAGAACCTCATTGAGGAAGGCATTGCTGTCCATGGGTTTTCCGTCAGAGCCCAGCATGGTGAAGAAGCGGATGCCCGACTCGGGGTCCCCATCCACTGAATTAAGCTTGTAGCCGTTGACATGGCCGACGGTTTTATCAAATTCACCGTCACCGTTGGTGTCCATAATACCCTCATTGAAGGACATGGCAAACATCCAAACAAACTCATTCATTTTTCTCTGATAATAGGGAATGCCCTTGCATTCGGGACTGGGTTGTCTGTTCAGCCCCGGAACACCGTCATTGCCGTCCCGCATATCCAGATAGCCTTTTAATTCCCCGGACTTTACATTAAGCTTATTGCCATCCTCCCAGGATACCTCATAGAGATGGTTGATATCCTCGGCATTAAGGTTTTCCTTACGGCTCTCACATTTTAAGTGGACCACATCGGCATGATCTACCAGAGCCTTGCCGCTGATGGTAACCATAAAACGTTTTTCAGGTTCCCCGTTGGGAAGCTTCAAGCCTGTCTCCACTTCATAGGCGCTGCAGTTCACAAGCTGGGAGAGCTGATCCACAAGATGCCCCCGGCGATCCCTCAGATCATTGGCTTTATTGCCCATGATCTCGTAGTTATAGATTTGAAGGTTCAAATCCCGGATCTGATCGGCCAGCGTATTGATTTGCTCCACCTTGGAGTAGACCATATTGTTAAGGTCCTCCTGCAGCTTATCAAAGTGTTTGGCCACACTGTTAAAGTACTTGGCAACGGCTACCCCCTTCTCCATAACCATGGCTCTGGTCGCGTGGCTGGAGGGATCGGTGGAAAGCTGCTGCAAGGCACTGTAGAACTCATTGATTATCTTGGTATACCCATTGTCGCTGGGTTCATTGTATATGGTCTGCATATCCTCGATGATGGTGGCCTTAACAGTCCATTCACCGAGATATTTGGCTTCACTCCAATATTTTTCATCCAGGTATTGATCCCTTACCCGGTCCACACTGATGACATCCGAACCCATACCCAGCATGCCCGCGCCGCTGGCCACCAAAAGGGGTCGTGCTGCCACCTGATTGACAACCTGCCTGGAATAGCCCGGTGTGTTGGTATTATCCACGTTATGGCTGACATTGGCCATACCGCGCTGTGAGGAGTACAGGCCCCGCAGGGCTATCTCCATGCCCATAAAGGTGGTATTATTCATATTTTCACCTAGCCTTTCGGTTAGTCATTCCTCTGTTTTCTTTTCTTGCGTACCCTCAGCGCTTAAATTAACTTAGCTTAAGCGCCCAATCTGAAGATGATGGTTTCAAGCATCTGGTTAACCACGTCGATAACCTTGGAATTAGCATTATAGGCGTATTTAAACTTGATCATATTGGTCATTTCCTCATCCAGGGAGACCCCCATAATGCTCTGGCGCATGGCATCGGCCTGCTGAACCAGAAGCTGATAGCTTTCCATCATGCCCGCGGCCTCATTGCCCTTGTTGCCCACATCCATAATGAGGTTCTGATAATAGGTATCCAGACTCAAGACCTTATTATTTCCGGTCATAAGCTCGGCATTGCGCAGGTTGGCAATGGCCAGGGCAATGGTATTGTCCCCGTTGGCATCTATGGTGGATGCGGCGATATAGTTCACATCCTTTAAGGCGTCGTTCACCTTAATATTGCCCATCTGAATGGGCATGGTAGAATTAGCGGCCTCAAAGAAGAGGCCCCCGTCCGCGCCCGTCAGGGTTTTCCCCGACAGATGCAGATAGTTGATTTCCCTTGCCATAATATTGATAAGCGCATTCAACTGCCGTTTCACCGAGGAGATGATGTTCAGGTTGTCGGGTACGGTGGACATTTTCATGTTCACATCCCCGTTGATGTCCTTGGAGATTTGCTCCATCAGCCCTTTGTAGTCGGCAGTTCCGATATCATAGAGCTTACCGCCTGTCTGTTCGGCAAAAAAGCCCCAGCCTGCCTCGCCCGCATTGCCCTGATCATGATAGATGGGGTTGGTGGCGATGGAAACCGTCATACCAAGCTTCTTCAGGGTATTGAGATATTGGGTCGTATCATCACTGTCGGTGGTGGTCTCATCCCCATCAAGGCTCTCATTGGTAAAGACCATCAAGTATTTATTCACATCTTTGCCGTAGCTGTTGCTGTTGACGGCATTGATAACATCGGCAAAATTATTGCTGTTGCCCGCATCGGGGGTATCGGGAATGGCACTGCACAGGGCAGCGGCATCCCTGCCGTAATTCACATTGGTCACAGCCCCCGACCCGCCAAAGAGAACCAGCCTCAGATTATAGTTGAGGCCTCTTTTTTCAAGATCCTTGGCCAGAGCCTCCACCTGATCCTTAACATTGGCCAGATAGGACGCACTGGTATCGGAGATATCCACGGCAATGGTCACATCGGCCGTGGTATTGGGAGAGCCATTGTCATAGCTGTCCTTGGCGCCATTGACCTCGCCCCTGGCCTCCAACAGGCCCTTGATAATCCCCTGGCCTACGTCAATATCAATATTTCCGTTGGGATCATACAGCTTGGGCGTATAGAAATGGGAATACTCCCCGTTGGGCTCAGCCACAAGGTTGGTGGATCTGCCCTTGCTGACTAAGTAATAGCCATCCAGAAGCACATCCATGCTCCCCTCCTGGGTATACCAGGTCTCGCACTTCACGAGCTTGGAAAGCTGGTCCACCAGATAATTTCTCTGATCCAGATAGTCGTTGGGCGAGTTGCCCGCTGCCACTGCACTCATGATATCCACATTGAGTTTGGCAATCTTCTGGGTGATGGTATTGACCTCATCGATTTTAAGTTTAATTTCGTTGTTCAGATCACTCTGAAGCTTATCGATCTGGCTTCCCACATGATTGAGGTAATTGGCCAGAGAATCGGCCCGCTGCTTAACAAGGGCACGAATGGTGAGGCTCTCAGGGGCCTTGCTGAGCTCCTGGAAGGAATCCCAGAAGTTATTCATAGCCACCTGGAAGCCCTGCTTCATGGGCTCCCCTAAAATGCTCTCCAAATCGGTAACGGCCTTGTACCGGCTTTCCCAATAACCCAGGGCATTGCTCTCAGTCCGGAATATATTATCGTTAAAGATATGGCGGATCTGGCGGATTTCCTGGACATCACAGCCCATCTCCACCACCCAGTTATTGCCGTAACTGCGTGTTGCAGCAGAGGCCATAATGGCACTTTGGCGTGAGAATCCGGGAGTTCCCAGGTTGGAAACATTATGACCGGTAACCTCCAGCGCCTTCTGGTTGGCAAATAAGCCTGACAACGCCGTATCCAATCCAAAAAAACTGATGGACATACCCTTCCTCCTAACCCTTAATACTTAAGGTCCAGCATGCTGCGTTTGGTGTTCTGCGATAATTCCTGCCCGGTTTTCCCATAGAGCGGTACCGAAGGCTGTGGAGAGGAAATAAGCTGTATGCTGAAATCCAAGGTCTCCATAGCATTCTCTATGAGCCTTTGATTATAGCTGTTCTGGACAGCAAGCTTTTGAATGAGCGGATTGAGCTTTAACCGCACTTCCTCCAGAGCCTTTTTATAGGGCTCCTCAACATAATCCTTCAGCTTCTCCAGGGTAAGGGTTTTATAATCAAGCTGGGCTGCTTCGCATATCTGCGACAGAAGCTGCTCCCGCACCTGGTTAAGCTTTAAGGTCTGCTCAGCGGCCTTTTTCTCTTCCTCATTAATGGCCATGAGCTGTTCTATATCATTCTTAATCAGGCAATCGGTCTTCCTCACTGCCAGCTTCAGGATGCCTGAATAGGTCTTGTATTCGTATTGCAGGGCCTTTATCAGGTTTTCTATCAATTTGGTTTCTATCATGGTCTTCCTCCCTTGTGGGGACGTCAATATAATCCTCACCCTATTTATCGGCATGAATTAAAAACGGGATAACCCTTTTGGATTATCCCGTTTTTCTACCTTCTGCTATAACTTCCTACAGATTAAGTGTCTTAATCATTTTGTCGGCTATATCGCTGGATGAAACTGAGTAATTTCCATTTTCCATTTTTTGCAGAATCTCATTAACCCTATCTTCACGGATATCAGGAACCTGTCTTAATGCTTTCATAACAACATTAAAATCCTTAGCCGCTCCCGAAATGGTTAATTCATCCTTTTTCGAAGCAACCTTTCCCAATTTTGAGGTTCTGTCAACCTTATTTGTGCTGCCATAGATACCGGATACCTTGGGAATATTTCCCCAAATCTTCATGTTTAATCCCTCTCCTAATAGTTCACATTCGCTGGAAGCTTACAGCAGATTAATCTTTTGTGAAGTGTCAGGATCTCTTACCTGTCGTTTTATATATCGTCAGGATTCTTTGGGCGCTTAACAGGCTTCAGAAATTTCCCAAGAATAAATTTACCAGTTTCTCTCCTTATTTATCTTTACGTTCTCCATGCAAATAGCGCAGCCCCACGTTGTCCTTATCTCTGCTGACCTCGCTTCTCAGGACATCGTTGAGACTTCTTCCCGCATTGAGCATATCCCTTGCAAGGCGCTTCGAACACTCAATGCAGAAGCGGCCGCTTCTGATTCTGACACCGCAGTTTTCGCATTGCAGGGTTATGGGGCTCTCGTCGGAAACCTCCAGCCTGCCTTCTCGTAAAAAGCGGTAGATCAAGGTTGTGGGTACTTCAGTCGCAGCGGATACCTCCTGAATGGTGGCTCCCGGGTAATCCTTAACAAAGCGTCTTACCTTTTCATAGTCCTCTTCCTCACGCTTTTTACATTCATCGCAGATCTGAGGCCCTAAGACATACATGAAAATCTTCTTACACCTTTTGCAGTTCCTGACTTCCGGCATAAAGTATCCCCCATTCAATATAATAACATATCATACATATTCTATATCGTCATTTTTCGACGATTGCTATAACCGCTGCATAAACAAAAGCCGCTCCCTTTTCATAGAGTATTTTAGCACAGAGATTGAGGGTCGTTCCAGTCGTTGACACATCATCTATCAACAATATATTCTTACCCGCTATAGCAGTATCATTAACCACATCAAAGGCACCCTCCAGATTCATAAGCCGCTCCTCGCGCTTAAGGCTGCTCTGGGGCCTGGTATAGCGGGTCTTTATCAAGAGATCCGAATATACGGGGATTTTCAAATGCCTGGACAGGCTTAGAGCCATAAGCTCTGATTGGTTATAGCCTCTCTCCCGCTTCTTTCTCCTATGCATGGGCACCGGCAGAATCATATCCCAATCAGGCAAATAGGAAACCTTGTCCATTTCCTCATAAAGGAGATAGCCAAAGGTTTCGGACAATCTGGGCTGATGATTGAATTTCATGGCGTGAATGGCCGAGTCCAAGCCTTCATCATAATAATAGGCGGCAAAGAGCTGATGGATATAGGGCATGGACGGCATTTTCACAAACCCCTTCTCACAGCGGGGCAAAAGGGTATGGCAGCTTTCGCACAGCATGAGGGAAGCCTCTTCCCTTAAGAGGCTGTCACATATCATGCACTTGGCCGGGTAGACCAGGCGTATCACTCTTTCCAACAGAGAGGGTGGCTCAAGCCTGACTTCCTGTTTCACACAAACGCTCCTTCAAACCGGAAAAACGTTCTTTTTCATTGATATTCCGTATCATTTCCTCCATGGTGGTGGGGCTGCCCACCAGCACCACCAGCTTTTTGGCCCTTGTGACCGCAGTATACAGAAGATTTCTGCAGGTCAAAGCCTTGGGAACCCCGTACAGGGGAATAATCACCGCGGGGAATTCACTGCCCTGGCTTTTATGAACAGTGATGGCATAGGCATGCTCCAGGTTGTCCAGTTGATCAAAGCGATACTCACAGGTCCGCTGGTCGTCAAAGCGAACAGTGAGAAGCTCGGATTTCATATCAATATCAATAATCAGTCCCAAATCCCCGTTATAGACCCCCAGGCCTTCAATCCAATCACCCTTTTCATCGGTGAGCACCCAGGGAAGGGTATAATCGTTTCGGATTTGCATGACCCTATCCCCCAGGCGGAAGGTTACACCGCCTGCCTCTTTTTGAGGCATCCCCTCTTTATAGGGATTAAGCCTGTCCTGAAGAAGGGCATTGAGATGGGCGACCCCCACGTCCCCCTTGCGCATGGGGGAAAGCACCTGGATGTCCTTAAAGGGATCCAGTCCAAAACGCTCGGGAATGATGGAATGGCAGAGATCCACCACACATCCGGCCACCTCGTCGCTGCCCAGCTTCTGTATAAAAAAGAAATCGCCTTCTTCCTGATTGATGGCCGGAATGAGCCCCTGATTGATAAGGTGGGCATTGGTGATGATCAGGCTTTGCTCGGACTGCCGGAATATGGTTTCCAGCTTTACTACAGGGAAACAGCCGCTGTCAATGATATCGGCCAGAACCTTACCCGGCCCCACCGAGGGAAGCTGGTCCGCATCCCCCACCAGTATCAGGCGGGCATTGGGCGGAAAGGCCTTTAACAGGGCATGGAGCAGAAGGATATCTATCATGGAGGCCTCGTCAATGATGATGACATCACTGGTTAAGGGGTTGTCCTCGTCACGCATGAAATGAGGCTTTTCATTGTCTTCAATAC
This sequence comes from Bacillota bacterium, assembly GCA_022702935.2. Classification (GTDB taxonomy): domain Bacteria; phylum Bacillota; class Clostridia; order DSM-8532; family DSM-8532; genus DTU059. The sequence goes on from JAKIML020000070.1 coordinate 30,420, forward strand.
TATAGCCCACTTCCAGAAGCCGATGAATGGTCTTGGCTTCATACCCCGAGGTCTCGCTGATCCGTTTGGCGGCTCTGCCCGTGGGTGCGGCAAGAATCACCGAATAGCCCTTGGCCTCAAAGATATGAATCAGGCTTTTGATGATGGTGGTCTTACCCGTTCCGGGACCGCCCGTAATGACTGAAACACCCTGGGACAGGGCGCACTTGACGGCTTTCTTCTGGATGGCGTCCATGATAATCCTGTGGCTTGCCTCATACTCGGCCAAAAGCCTGTCACAGTCCTTGAACCAGGATTCTTCCCGCTCCTGGTTAAGGGCCCATAGTTTTCTGGTACAATAGCGCTCAGCCTCAATCAGTTCCTGGGTATAGATTCTGTCCGGGTATTGCCGCTCGGCATAAATTCTCCCTTCCAGCATCAGGGCATCCAGCGCATCCAGAAGAAGCTCCTGGGAAGCCCGTGTCAGCTTCATCCCTTTTTTGACAAGTTCCTCCCTGAGGGTATAGGAATGGCCGTTGAGCATGGATGCGTTTAAGAGAAAGAGCAATGCGGTCTTGAGCCTTTCCTTGTAAAAGGGCTCAAAGCCCAGGGAAAAAGCAATCCGGTCACAGATTTGAAAGCTTAAGCCGATATCCGGCTCGGCAAGCCGATAGGGATTGCGTCTGATCTCCGATTCGGCCAGGGGCCCGAAGATCTTCCATATCTTCGACGCATAGGCTGCTGAAACCCCGTAATGCTGCACGAGCATGACCACGCCGCGCATATTCTCATGCTCCATGAAGGCCTGTCCAAACATAAGGGCCTTTTCGGGCGTGATCCCCTTGATTTCGGCAAGGCGGTAGGGCTCATTTTTCATAATCTCAAAGGTCTGCTCTCCAAAGGTTTCCACAATTTTCTCAGCCGTGGAAGGGCCAAGTCCTTTAATAAAGCCCCCGGCCAGATACTCCTTCATCTCCTCCTCACGGGTAGGAATCCGCCGCTGGCAGGAAACCACACGAAACTGGCGGCCATATTCGGCATGCTGGACAAACTCACCCGTGGCTTCCAGATTTTCACCCACGGCCAGCAGGGGCATAATCCCCACCAGCGTAACCACTTTCTGCCCCGATTTAAGATCACACACCGTATAGCCGTTCTTTTCATTGGTATAGCGTATGGATTTGATGACGCCGATGATTGTATCCACTCTTCCACCTTGAGAAAGCAAACCGCTTCTATTCCTTCTCTGTTATCATACAATAGGACAAAGCGTCAGGCAACACTTCAAGGGGATACTGCCTCCCCAGCTCCTCAATCATACGCTGGGTTTCGGGATGATGGGCCGATGAAACAATATAGACCTTTCCGTCGGTCCCGAGCCTTCGGGGAATCTCATCCAAAAAGATGAGACGGATAATGCCTTCAAGTTTTGATTCAGAATTTTCGGGTATATATATAATGAGCTTGATATCTGAATCCATGGGTTTATTTCTATGGTCGCACAAGAAATACCTGATGGTGGATGACACACCAATAAACGCAAAGATAGACAAGATGGTCAGTACTAAAGCCTCCATAGTCAGCGCTCCTATGCCAGACAAAACCTTTAGTGCTTAAATCATCATATGAGTTTAGTTCACATTCTGTTAAGGGTGGAGGGTCACTATGCTGAAACTGGCGCTGAGTGAAGTGATGCCGGGTATGAAGCTCGCTCAGGACGTGGTGCTGGATGATGGGAGAATCCTTCTTTTGAAGGGTTTCACCATTAAGCCTCGTTACATTCAAAAGCTCGAAGCCTACAAGGTCCCCTACATCTATGTGGATGAGGGCTTCTTTGCCTCTGAGGAAGTCAATGAAGAGCGCATTTATGAGGACGCCTTCCATACCATCAAGGAGATTATGGAAGGTATCCGCATGGACGAACATGTGGATGTGGATACGCTGAAGCAGACCGTCAATGATATGGTTCAGCACATCATGAATGACGACATGATCTTTATGACCCTCACCGGCATCCGGGATATCGATAATTACACCTTCCTGCATTGCGTGGATGTTTGCATCTACTCGGTCATCACGGCGAAGGTCATGAACCTGAGCGAGGATGACATCCATGAAATTGGCCTGGCGGCCATACTCCATGATATTGGAAAATGTAAAACACCCCTCTCCATTCTCAATAAGCCGGGCAAACTCACTCCTGATGAGTTTGAGGTCATGAAACGGCATACCCTCAAGGGTATGGAAATTGTCAATCAGCTTCCCGGTCTCAATCCGCGCATTGCCAAGATTGTCTGCCAGCATCATGAGAAATGGGATGGCACCGGTTATCCCTTTGGACTGAAATCCTTCGACATCGAGTTGGCCGCGCGCATTATCAGCATTGCCGATGTCTATGACGCCTTAACCGCTAACCGGGTCTACCGCAAGCGCTTTATGCCCCATGAGGCCGCCGAGTATCTTATGGCCCAGAATGAGACCCAGTTTGATCCCAAGGTCATGAAGTATTTCATTGACAGCATTGCCGTATATCCTCAGGATGTTATTGTTCTTCTCAATACCGGAGAAATCGCCCGGGTTCTGCCCTGCCGGGGCATCCGGTCCATGCGGCCCGTGGTATCGGTCATTACCCGCAAGGACGGACCGCCCATTCTGGAGCCTTACGAAATCGATTTGCGGAGCAATCCCACCGTGTTTGTTGTGGATATTATAAGCTGAAAAAAGGGACAGCGCTTTAAAACCAAAGCATCGTCCCTTTTCTTGTTTCATGAATTAAAGACCGGCTTCTTTCTTAAGAAGATCCACCTTGTCCAACCTCTCCCAGGTGAAGTCGGGATCATTTCTTCCGAAATGGCCGTAAGCGGCTGTTTTTCTGTATATGGGCCTTCTTAAATCCAGCATCCTGATAATGCCTGCGGGCCTCAAATCAAAGAGCTTGGTGACAATTTTGGAGATTTGATCATCGGGGATCTTTCCGGTGCCAAAGGTATCAATAAGCACCGATACAGGATGGGCAACACCTATGGCATAGGCAAGCTGAACCTCAACCTTGTCGGCAATACCCGCCGCCACAATGTTCTTGGCCACATAACGGGCAGCGTAGGCGGCTGAACGGTCTACCTTGGTAGGATCCTTGCCCGAGAAGGCACCGCCGCCGTGGCGACCCATTCCGCCATAGGTGTCCACAATGATCTTACGGCCTGTAAGTCCTGAGTCCCCCTGGGGCCCGCCAATCACAAAGCGCCCCGTAGGATTGATAAAGTATTTGGTTTGGTCATCCAAAAGTTCTGCAGGAATGACGGGCTTGATCACATGCTCAATCATATCCCGCTCAATCTGGTCATGCTCCACTTCAGGCCCGTGCTGAGTGGAGATAACAATGGTGTCCACGCGTACGGGTTTGTCCCCCTCGTATTCCACCGTCACCTGGCTCTTGCCGTCGGGACGCAGATAGTCCAGGATACCCTGCTTGCGTACAAAGGCAAGCCGCTGTGTCAGCTTATGGGCCAGAGAGATGGGCATGGGCATGTACTCGGGAGTTTCGTTGCAGGCAAAGCCAAACATCATACCCTGGTCCCCTGCGCCAATGGCCTCAATCTCATCGTCCATGGCCTTTTTCTTATGCTCCAGGGCTTCATCAACTCCCATGGCAATATCGGCCGACTGCTCGTCAATGGAGGTGATAACGGCACAGGTATCGCAGTCAAAACCGAACTTGGCTCTGTCGTAGCCAATCTCACGGATGGTCTGCCGGACGATCTTGGGAATATCCACATAGCAATTGGTGGTGATTTCTCCCATGACCAGCACCATACCGGTGGTCACGGCAGTCTCACAGGCCACACGGGCCATGGGGTCCTGCTCCAGTATGGCATCCAGCACACTGTCGGAAATATTGTCACAAATCTTATCGGGATGTCCCTCGGTAACTGACTCAGAAGTAAATAATCTTCTCATGGTTTTCTATCTCCTTTCCTTGGGTGCAATAAGCCCCATTGAGAATTGTTTTCAGTATATTTGCCTATATAACAAAAAAATCTCTTCCGAGAAGAGATCCATGTTCATTCTCCTCATCTGCCAGGATTCAATCCTGTGGGAATTAGCACCATTGCTCCTTAGAGCCGGTTGCCGGGTATCATAGGGCCCAGTCCCTCCACCTCTCTTGATAAGGTCACTATTCAATTACTAGATGAATGATAACATACCAAAATTTAAACGTCAAGCACGTTGACAAATTGTAAAAGCTGTAAATATAATTGATTATAGTAAAAAAACAGCAAGGGGAGAGTCCGTCATGAGTAAAATAAAGGATACCGCACTAGATAGCTTCCAATACGCTGTATCAGAGCTTTTGGTTCGGAATAAAAGCATACTGGATGAGATGACTAAGCTTGAGGATTCCAACGCACGCATCAACAGAACCCTCTCCAAGGCAGTCACCCAATGTGGATGCATTAAAATCAATGCCTGCAAGCAGGATTATCCCGAAAGCATGGACTTCGAGACCATTAAGAAGGCCATGCGCTCCCATTTGGAAGGTTCCTTGTGTCCGAGCTGCCGTGACTTGCTGGAGAAGGACATTGGCCGTCATCTATTCTATCTGACGTCTCTATGCAATAATCTGGATCTTAATCTTTACGATATCATCATCAAAGAGCTGGATCGGCTGAATCTTTTGGGCAAGTACAGTCTGAGATAAAATGCCTTAATCCATAACCATACGTTCCTTGATGCGCTTGAGGCCAAGATTAATACTCTTGGCCCTTTGTGTTCCTATACCCTCCACACAGTCCAGCACCTCCACAGAGGCTGCCATCAGGCCGTTAATATTATTAAAGTTCTTTACCAGCTTGCATTGCACCGACTTGGGAATTCTGGATATCTTGGACAGGGCTCTGTAACCCCGCGGTGTCACAATGGTTTCATAGGAAATGGCATTGGGATCATACCCCAGAATACGCAGAATGATCTCATAATCGGCCAGTTCATCGTCATTTAACGTATGGAGCTCCTCCTGAACCTCGGTGGCGTGTTTGGTGCAGTTGGCCTCCAGATAGTCCTCAATCACATAGAGCTCCTCATCCTCCAGATTGGTCAAAAGCTCCTCAAGCTGGATGCTGACCAACCTTCCCTCCACCCCCAGCTCACAGATGGTAGTGCGGATCTCGTCGGCAATGCGCAAGGAGATTTCAGCCCGGACAATGACATTAATAACATCCTGAAGCCTGGCCAGATCATTGAATTCAAGGCTGGTCAGCTTATCAAGCTCCCGGCTGAGCACCTTCTTGTTCTTTTCCATGGTCTGCAGGGCGTTGTTGGCATGAGCCATAATCTCCGAGGTAGAACGCAGTATGTACTTATGCTCTCCTTTATAGAGGGAAATCACATTCCGCCGCTGGGAAATACAGATGACCAATTCCCCGGTCTGGCGGGCCGTACGCTCGGCAGCCTTGTGCCTGGTTCCCGTCTCGCCGGTCTGGATAAGGGGATTGGGGATTAAAAGTGTATTGGCCAGAAGAATACGCTTAAGATCACGGCTGACAATAATGGCACCGTCCATTTTTGACAGCTCGTAGAGATAGGCAGGGAGAAACTCGCTGTCTATACGGAAGCCCCCGTCAATGAGGCAGGTCAGCTTTGCAGGATCGGCCACCACAATTAATGCGCCCGTCCCCGAGCGTATGATATGATCCAGTCCCTCTCTGAGCAGTGTCCCCGGTGCGGTCATTTTGATGATCTCCAGCATTTCTTTATCTGGCATAAAAAATCACCTCAAAAAGGCACAAAGGCTTATTTTATTCTAAAGCTGCTTCTAAAGCCTGTTCTACAGTTCCTACAGTGATGATCTCCATGTTTTTTAATAAGTCCTGTGATACATTTTTACCCAGTTTCGGCACGATGCAACGCTTAAATCCTAAGCGATGGCTCTCAGTAATGCGCTTGTCCATCTGACTGACCGACCGTACCTCGCCTGTCAAGCCCACTTCACCGAAAATGACCGTTGACGCATCAATGGGCTTGTTTTTAAAACTGGACGCAATGGCCAGTATGACGCCCAAATCGGCGGCGGGCTCGTCCAGCTTAAACCCGCCCGTCACGTTAAGATAGGCATCAAAGGCATGGAGCTGCATGCCCACCTTTTTCTCAAGGACGGCCATGAGCATGGACAAACGGTTATAGTCCATTCCTGTGGCCTGTCTCCGGGGCATACCAAAGCTGGTGGGACACACCAATGCCTGGACCTCGGCCAGCATGGGGCGGGTTCCCTCCATGAGACCCACCACGGCCGAGCCTGCCTGATCCCGGCTGCGCCCCTCCAGCATCATGGTGGAGGGATTGGTTACATCCATCAGGCCCTGGCCGCTCATTTCAAAAACACCAATCTCGTTGGTGGAGCCAAAACGGTTTTTTACTGCCCGCAGCACACGGAAGTCCTGATGGCGCTCTCCTTCAAAATAGAGGACGGTATCCACCATATGCTCAAGCACCCTGGGCCCGGCTAAAGCGCCTTCCTTGGTCACATGGCCCACCACAAACACAGTAATGCCGTTCTTTTTGGAAATGCGCAAAAGCTGCCCCGTCACATCCCGGACCTGACTGACGCTGCCGGGAGCGGAGGACAGCTTTTCGGTATAGACGGTTTGAATAGAGTCGATGACCACAAACTCGGGCTTTTCCTTTTCAATGACGCCCTCGATACGCTCGAAAGAGGTCTCGGAGACCATAAGCACATTGGGGTGCACAGCGCCCAGTCTGTCGGCCCGCATCCTGATCTGTCCCACCGATTCCTCGCCCGAGACATAGAGCACCCGCTTGCTTTGAGCGATTTTGGCACAGGTCTGCAGGATCAGGGTGGATTTCCCAATGCCCGGATCACCGCCTACAAGAATGAGGGAGGCAGGAACAAGTCCGCCCCCCAAAACACGATCCAGTTCTTGACTGCCGGTGACCAGCCTTTGGGCCTCATGAACCTCAATCTCTGTCAGCGAGACCACCGGCGGCAAGGAGAGGCTCCCCCCCTTAGTCGGGGAAACATCCTCCACAGCTTCTTCAACCAAGGTATTCCATTTTAAGCAGGAGGGGCACTTGCCCATCCAGCCGGCACTTTCATAACCACACTCAACACAGACATATTTACTGCGGAGCTTTGACATGTCAGCCTACTCCTTATCCAATAGTACCTTATCAGGATATTACATACCCATTTTTATCCAATGTAAAACTCCGGAGAGATAAAATTACAGCTTCTTCCACTTAACACCCTGGGGTGTATCCATCAGTTCGATGCCCATGGCCTTAAGCTTATCGCGGATCTCGTCGGCCAATTTCCAGTTCTTTTCCTTGCGGGCCTGTTGTCTTTGCGCTATGAGCTGTTCTATTTCAGCATCCAGTTCAACCGATTCCTCTTTTTTGGGTTCAGCCGTCGCTATACCCAAACCGAAGATACTGTCCATCTTAACCAGAAGTTCATAGATCTGACTGGACTTTTCGGGATACCGAACCAGGGTCCAGGCCACCCCCAGAGCCTTGGGGATATTAAGATCGTCATTAATGGCTTCTTCAAAATCAGCCTGGAATCCGTCCAGAATATTCTGAGCAATCTGGGCCGTACCCGTCTTATGGCTTAAGGCCCCTTCCATAAAGCGGTCAAAGGAAACCTGTGAAGCCTGCATGACCTCCCAGGTAAAGTTCAGCTTGTTCCTGTAATGGGCATTTAAGCACATAAAGCGGAAGGCAAGCGGATTAAAGCCTTTCTCTTTCAAATCGGCAATGGTATAGGTATTGCCAAGGCTCTTGGACATCTTGCCGTTGTTGACCATCATAAACTCGCCATGGAGCCAGTAATTGACGGCGGGTTTGCCCAGCAGGGCTTCCGATTGGGCAATTTCATTCTCGTGGTGCACGGGAATATGATCCACACCGCCAGTATGGATATCGAAATGATCGCCCAGGTATTTGCGGCCCATGGCCGAGCATTCAATATGCCATCCGGGGTAACCCATGCCCCAGGGGCTTTCCCATTGCATGATGTGTTCCTTGGGCGCCTTCTTCCAGAGGGCAAAGTCAGCAGGATGACGTTTCTCCTCATTGACCTCCACGCGGGCTCCCGCCATTTGATCCTCCAGATTCAGGCGGGACAGTTTTCCGTATTCTTCGAACTTGGAAATATCAAAATAGATGCCGTCGCTGGTCTCATAGGCATAGCCCTTCTCCAGAAGGCCCTCTACAAAAGCAATCATCTCTTTGATATGATCGGTGGCCTTGGGAATGATCTCGGGCTTCTCAATATGAAGGGCGGCAATATCCTTTAAGAAGACATTGGTATAGAACTCGGCAATCTCCCAGGGGGTTTTCTTTTGCTCCCTGGCGCCCTTAACCATCTTATCCTCGCCCTCGTCCTCGTCGGAAACCAGATGTCCCACATCGGTGATGTTCATTACATGGACCAAAGAATAGTCATTGTACTTAAGGACCTTTCTTAAGATGTCCATGAACACATAGGTCCTCAGATTTCCGATATGGGCATAGTTGTAAACGGTGGGCCCGCAGGAATAGAGGCGTACCGTCCCCGGAGTGATGGGGATGAATTCTTCCTTTTGACGGGTTAATGTATTATAAAGCTTCATATTCTCTCTCCTATTCTTTCGAGGAATTCTTCTCATTGTCACAGGGTATGTTCATCCTGCTTTTCATATCGTTAAAGAGCTTCTCGTAGTTCTCCAGCGCTTCCTTCATTTTTTCCATTTCGCCCCTGAGCTTGCAGAACTCCTGGGAAACAGGGTCGGGGATATGAATCTGATCCAGCTCATAGCTTTCACGGATCTTGGCACCCCCGCGCTTAACGGCTCGTCCGGGCACACCCACCACTGTGGTATCGGGCTCCACCTCGTTAAGCACCACTGCATTGGCACCAATCTTGGCATTGTCCCCCACCTTGAAGGGGCCTAAAATCTTGGCGCCGGCACTGATGAGCACATTGTTGCCGATGGTGGGATGTCGTTTTCCTTTATCCTTACCCGTTCCGCCCAGGGTGACGCCATGATAAATGGTGCAGTAATCGCCAACCTCGGCGGTTTCACCGATAACGACCCCCATGCCGTGATCAATAAAGAGACACTTGCCAATCTTGGCTCCGGGGTGAATCTCTATACCGGTTCTGTGTCTCGCCCACTGAGAAATGGCACGCGCAATGAAATACATCCCATGCTTATGGAACCAATGGGCTTTACGGTACATGCGTATGGCTTTATACCCGGGATACTGAAAAATAACCTGCCATACACTTCGGGCTGCAGGATCCCGTTCTGCGATTGATTTTGCTTCCTCGTACCATCTAAACATTGCGTTCCACCCTAACGATGAAGTAGTTTACACATAATTATACACATTATATGCCCTTCTAGGAAGTCGTGATTTAACTTATTCCATTATATACGGCGAAAGATACTAAAATCCTCGCCCATAAGCAAAATGGCGCAAAAAAGGGGCAAGCCCTAGAAGAATGCCCCTTTGATTTTATATTGCTTTTGCATGATTTCCATTTATGGATACCAGTGTTGCTCCCGCTGCCGTGGCATACTCGGCATGGGGCGGGATTTGATAGCGCACCTTAAACAGCCCGGACATGGCATCAAAGATGCCCTTGCCCTGAGGAACATTGGTCAGGTTCCCCGTAAGTACCACATCACTGACTTTCTCATTGCGCGCCGCAAAAGCAGCCAGTGTGCCAATGGTCTGGAAGACCAGATTGATGATGCCCAGCGCCACATCGGCCTTGGTGGCCAGGTCCTGCATCTTCCCGAAATTTGAGGCCGTTGTCTCAGGGGGAAGATTGACAAGCTCATCATGGGTGATGTCTGCAATGCTCAGGTCAATATGGCTGAGATCCCCGCCATTGGCCGTTTCGATGATATCATCAAAATTTCGGATATTCAGCATTCTGTTGGACAGCCCCAGTAGGGTTCCTCCGCCAACACCGGTTCCACCCAGATGAACGGCATGATCACCCTCGGCATAGACATAGGCCGTGCCTGTACCCATACTGACTATCACAGCTTTGGACAGACTGCTTAAGAAAAGTCCGCCAAGGCCTATGGCCAGGAATTCATCCACCTTGTAGGTGGGAATGCCGAAGATTTTGTCATTGATAAAGGACGACCCCACACCCGTCATCATGATCCTGTCCACATGGGACAACTGCAGCCCATTCTCGGTCAGAAACCGTCCCAGGGCCCCATAGACCGAGGATACGGGATCGGTGGCCTTAACCAGGAAGGGGCTGAAAAGCTTGCCTTCCGAAAAGCCAACAATCTTGGTGGTGCTGCCGCCTATATCAATCCCTATGACTCTGCTCATTTTGATGTTCCCCCTTTATGGCCGACCGCCTCTTTATGCGCGCTTGCGTATCTTTCCAACGGCCAGAACCACGGGAACAGAAATCAATGCTGCCAAAAGCGCCTCAGCAATAATATTGGTAAGGACACTGCCGAAAATAAGGGCCAGGGCACTGGTTACCACAAGGGTTTGACCCGATTGCTTTGCCGACTCAACCATGGCCTGCACATACTGTTCCGCATAGAGAACATAAATCATGCCCAAAACACCAATGGTATTGGTGAAGGTGCCGGCCAATGCGCCGATAACAGTCGAAACACTTTTATTATCAATTAACTTCTTGATGCCTATAAAGACGTAATAAGCCACAATGCCAATCAGGATACGCGGAAATACCGAAACCAGAGGATTTAAGAAGAACACGGCTGTGGGCATGCCCGCAAATATGGTGGCTGCGGTATACAAGCTGGACAGACCAAAGATCAGCCCCACAAAAGCGCCTACCAGGGGTCCTTCCAAAATAGCTGCAATGATGACGGGAATATGCATGGTGGTGATGGTGATGGCTCCTAAGGGAATATAGCCCAACCAGGGAACCAGGCTCAAAAGAATGGCAATGGCTGATAAGATGCCTGCTACGGCAATGGTTCTCGTACTCAGACGAGACTTTGTGATGACTTTTTCCATTGTGTTACCTCCGTTCTCACTCCCTGCACGAGGGATATAAGTCGAATGATAATATAGAATATAGAAATAATGTGTCCGGTTTTATCTAGAAATACCGGCAAAAATAATCATATCAAAAAAGAAATCACCCTTCAATCACACAAAATGCCATATTAATCCATTGGCCCGGGAAAATTTTAAGCAATCCTCACAGGAGGAGCACCTTCCGACCAATTTTCCGCAAAGGATGGAATACTTCATATTTCTTGCGTGAAACTTATGCAATTATGTTAAGATAAAGATAGTAAACAAGTAATGGGTGATATTTTTGCATCATGTATTTATAGTGAATCCCACAGCCGGCAAGGGCAGGACCCTGCAAATGGCTGAGAAAATACAGGCTGCCTTTAAAAACAGCTCCGACAGCTATGAAATCAAGATAACCGAACGGCCCGGTCATGGTGAAGTGCTGGCCAGGGAGGCCGCCCAAAGCCTGAAGCATCTGCGCGTTTATTCAGTGGGCGGCGATGGAACCCTCAATGAGGTGGTTAACGGGCTTGCCGGAACGGGTGTCGAGTTAGGCATTATCCCCTGTGGTTCGGGGAATGATACCGTACGCTCCCTTTACGCCGAGACCGATCCGGTCCGGCTTATAGAGCTTCTTCCCGACGCGCCTTCCGAGATGGTGGACTTAGGGAAGATCAACAGCAGATACTTTCTCAATATTGCCTCCATCGGCTTTGATGCGGAGGTTGTTCTAAAAAGCCGGCTGTTTCGCCGCTTCCCGCTGGTCTCGGGCTCCATGGCCTATATTTTAGGGGTATTGGCCACCTTGATACGGCTGAAAAAGTACAGGCTTCGGATCACCTATAAGGATCTGCACCAAAAGGAAAAGGATGTGCTCCTGGCCATTTTCGCCAACGGCTCCTTTTATGGCGGGGGCATGAAATCTGCGCCCCGGGCTAAAATGAACGATGGGCTTCTGGATTTTTATGAGGTGGAAGCGGTGCCCCGCAGAACCATCTTTCGCTTCTTCCCGCGCTTTAAAAAAGGTGAGCATGAGAGCATGAAGGAGGTCACCCTCTATCGGGGGACCCAGGTGGTCATTGAAAGCGACACGCCCTTCCCCATGAATATGGATGGGGAGATCACCATGGAAAGCCGTGTTGCCATTGAAATCCTTCCTCATGCTTTCAAAATCATCGTTCCGCAGCGTCCGAACTGAGGAAGCTTAAATCCAAACGATTCTCCTCGCGATTGATGATGAAAAATCCGGTGGGGTTCTCAGGATTGGGCTTGTTATACCGAAATTCATTGCCGTTAAGCCCTGAGAACAGCCCCCCTGCTTCCAGTGCAATGATCTCCATGGCTGCCGTATCCCATTCCATTGTGCGGCCAAAGCGATAATAGACCTCCACATCGCCCCTTGCCAGAAGGCAGCCCTTATAGGCACTTCCCGCAATAAGCACTTGCTTAATACCATTATGCTCTATGAGCCTGTCCATTTCAGGCGCATAATAAGAACGGCTTTTTGCCAGGCGGATATCTCCCACGCGTTCAGAAACCCTGAGGCGTTCTGTTCGTCCCTGGATGACCGAATAGGCTCCCAGGCCCTTGCCCCCATAGTAGATTTCATCAAGCACCGGTACATAAATCACCCCGAGGATGGGCCTGCCCTCCTCCACCAGGGCTATATTGACGGTGAATTCTCCGTTCCGCTTGATGAACTCCTTGGTGCCGTCCAGGGGATCCACTACAAAGCATAGGCGCGATGCCAGGCGCTTAGGATCATCGGCTGATTCCTCGGCCAGCACGGGAATGTCCGGATACCAGCCCATAAGGCCTTGGACGATCAACGCATTGGCGCTTCGATCGGCCTCGGTGACCGGGGACTGATCCTCCTTGTATTCTACCGCGATAGCGGAGGTATAGTGCTTGAGAATTTCCTTTCCGGCTTCCCTGGCCAATTCTGTCATTATCTTAAGTATCTCGTTTTTATCCAGTGCCATGATTCACCTCTTAGGCTTAGATCAATCTCACATAAGTCTTTTTGTTCTGGCCCATGACAACCCTATAGGCTTCCCTCACGGGACATCCGTAGGCCAGGCTTGTTTTGACCACCTGGTCCAAATACTCCTCGGGGAAGAGCAGGCAATAGCCACAGCCCGTTTTTGTCACCTTGCACGGGGTTGAAATCACCTGAAAAACCAGGCCTCGTTGTTCAAAAACACGACATATTCTATAGGCATAATTGCCCGAATCATAAAGCGCAATACAGTCCACAGCATACACCCAACTATTTATTATCATAGTATATGCTATTCTCAGAGTCAGCCCCATGCCACAAAAAAGCATGCCCTTTTGTAAAAATCTTTTGTCCTTCCAAGTCTTTTTTGCATGAATCCTGTGTGATTTTTAACAATCAGCGCAGATTATGCAGACCGATAAGGCCGGAGATATTCCTTGACAGCCTCAAAAGTCCTATCGTATAATAATTGATGCACTTATGCGCCCGTAGCTCAGCAGGATAGAGCACAAGTTTCCTAAACTTGGTGTCGCACGTTCGATTCGTGTCGGGCGTACCAAAAAAGAGGGGAAGTATTCGCCCCTCTTTTTTTTACCCTTCATTTCCATTCCAACGGGTCACCCTTCCGCCTCCGGCAGGCCCCCCAAGGTCATAAAATATTAAGCCATTATTTCATATAGTATGTATAGCCGCGCTTGGCATCCCCATCAAATCCAAGGCTCTCGTAAAACTTATGGGCCTCGGCCCGATGACTGCTGCTGAGCAGTATCACCTTATAGCAATTCTTCTCCTTGGCATAATCAAGCAGAAGCTCCATGGTTTCACGTCCAAAGCCGCGGCGTCGGGCTGAGGGATGGGTGACCACATTCTCAATGACAGCATAGGGACGCCCCGAACGGGTCAGGTTAGGAACGATGGTTATATTGCTGGTGGCCACAAGCCGTCCGTTCTCCTCGGCAACGGCATAGCGATAGAGCTCTGGATTGCTCATAATATGATCCCAAACTGTTTTTAGGTGGTCCAAAGAAGCCAGGGTATCATCAGGAATCAAAACCTCATAGAGATCCATAATTCCTTCCAGGTCATCATAACGTGCAAATCGCGCACACATGGATTTTCCCTCCTGTCAGCCGGCCGATTCCAGATTATTGAGAATACCGGCAGAGAACATGAAGAAGGTTAAGGCAAGAATAAAGCTCCAGCCGCCCATGGTAAGTATGAGCAGTAATTGGAGTTCAGTCATGGCATAGACGAACACACCAGCGACGATACCGGGCACCAGAAGCAGCAATGAAGCAATAATCTTGATAAAGACCAGCATGTTCTTGCTGTGAACCCACCCGAACAGCCGTCGATTCAATACATCGTTATAGACAAACACAGCACCAAAGGATGTATAGGAGAAGATACAGGCCAGAACCGTCGCCACATCACCTTTGAACAGAATCCCCGCCGAAATGAAAAGCACGCATCCGTCGGCCAGGTTTTTAAGATGCTCGGATAATGTTACATAGAAAAGTTTCTGGAAAGGTGAGGCAGGAATTAAAAAGATATAGGGCTTCTCCATCTCATTGACAAGTCTGCCCTGAATCTGAAAGAGCATCAGCAAATACACACTGAAACACAGAACCACAAACAGTCCCATCTCCCCTATTTCATCAGGCATAACGAACCTGAAGACCAGGGAGGCTATAATGGTGATCAGGGACATTCTATCCAGGAATAAGAACAGGGAGGTTTTCCGGAGCTCCAGCAGGTTCTTGGAAAAGATGGCCCGGGCACCTTCACCCTTCAGCCCCTGCTTCACATTCTCCTTGACCTTGAGGTTGAAGGTCATGTTACGGCCCTCACGTTTGGCCTTATAGGCCGCCTCCACAAACTCCACGCCCTCCAGAACATCCTCGTAAAAATCAAGGTTGGCACGGTAGAGGGTAATGGCTGAACCTAAAATGAGCAGCAGCATGCCAATGGCCCCCACATAGAATTCGGTGGTTAAGGGTCCCACGGCAGCAGCCCCAATGGAGCCCGTCCACCCAATAACAGGGAAATAGCGGGCCACAGGATGGTTAAAGACCCTGTCCATGGCTGAAACAAAATCCCTTGTTTGCACCACACTGAGAAGAAACAGCAGGGCAACAACCACCGCACCAATATCAAATATGCGTTTCAGCAGCTTTTTACGGGATTTCTCCTTTGAAGACCAGGAGTAGATGACCATGCCCAGCAAGGGATAGGCCAGGGTATAAGCCACCACGGCCAGCAGAATAACCCCCACACCATGGGCTTCCATCTTGAAATTGTTTCTGAGATTCGGGATCTGGCACATGGCCAAAAACATCATGAAGAAGGTTCCGCCAATCTGCTTGATAAAGCCGTAAAGCAGCACATGGTTGGGCTTAATGGGCGCCGTAAAAAGCAGATTGACATCACTCATGCGGAAAAAGGTACTCCCTTTATCAATGCCCAGCTTCAGAGACGTATAATAGAGCACAGTGAACACCAATATCATAATGCTCTTGAATAGCTGGGGGTTACCGTTTCTTACCATACCGCTGGGCATGAAGGAAGCAACAATGATAAAGACAATGAATACAAGGATAAAAATATAGCCTATCAGCACCAGGGGTTTTTTAGCAGCACCCTTTATCAGATTCTTAAGGGACTTTCTCAACAGATAAAATACGGAGCTCATGCACTCTCCTCCTCTTTTTCGGGTTCAGTAACCGAGAAGAAGATCTTTTCAAGGGATTCGCCGCTGGCTGTCATTTCATCCCTTGTCCGGTTGTAGACAATCTCGCCCTTGTTCATGATGAGCACCTTATCCCATACCTCATCGATGGAGTCAATGATATGGGTACTGATTAACACTGCGCAGCCCCTGTTCTTCAGCTCAACAAATATCTCTTTAAGCTCCTTGATGGCCTTTGGGTCCAGACCAATCATGGGCTCGTCAAACATGATCATTTTGGGGTCCGTAATCAGGCCACAGCAGATGGAAACCTTCTGCTGCATACCCTTGGACAGCTCCTTGCCTACCTTTTTCTTCTTGTCATCCATGTCAAAACGGGTCAGGAGAGCATTGGCTTGATCCTCCCAATCCTTAAGGCCGTAGGCGCGGGCAACAAACTCCAGATGCTCCCAAACCGTAAGGGATTCATAGAGTGCAGGCGTTTCAGGAATGTATCCAAAGGCCTTTTTTGCCTCAATACTCTTGTTCTCTTTCCCTGCAATCTCAATCTTTCCCTCAAAGCGCAAAAGCCCGGCAATTGACTTAATGGTGGTGCTTTTTCCGGCACCATTGGGTCCTAACAGAACCCCGATCTCACCAGCGTTGACCTCAAATGAAGCCTTGTTGACAGCTAAGACCTTCTCATACTTTTTTGATAAATTCTTAACCTTTAACATTTTTTCCCTCCATATTAGATCTTAATATTGTCTGCCAAAGGATGAAGTACAACGGGTGCATCTGGACAAAAAAGTGGGGCCTAGATTATGCCCCACAACACTTCTTGTACTTTTTTCCACTGCCGCAGGGACAAGGATCGTTTCTTCCCACTTTATTGCTCACTGCACGATGATCTTCGTTGTATTTCTTTCTTATAGCAGCGCGTTCTTCAACAGTGAGCAGGGGCTCCCATTCCTTCAATTCATAAAGCCAATTGGCTTTAGCCTTGAGCATATTGTAGTAGAGCTTGTCAAGCACAATATTGGCCTTGATTTCGCTCTCCTCGGTCAGGGATTCCAGATCCAGCTCTGTTTCAAGACTGGTATTAATGCCATCCAGGAAGCCCATGAAGGTGAGGTTATCCATATCATAGGTTTTTGCAAGATCCTCCAATTTGCCCTCCAGCGCGGTGGAGCCTGAGGAAAGAATGGCCTTATAGGCATCGGTTTCCTTACTCAGATAATTATTGAAGAACTTTTGGGTTTCCGGACTGTTTCCCTGACTCTCAAGCTTTTTCTGCCATTGACTATAAAGGCTCATGGGTAATAATCTCCTCTCATACATACATTTTAAAGACCTTAAAGTCTGCTGTAATTCTACATTTTTTCAGGAGCCTGAATGCTGATAAGCTCCAACACATTGCGAATGACAATACGGGTGCAGTCCACCAGTATGAGGCGGGCCATCATCAGCTCTTCCTCTTCGCCCCTGACACGACATGCGTTATAGAAGCTGTGGAAGGTTGAAGCTACTTCCAGAACATAACGGGTTAAGCGGCTGGGCTCCAGGGTTTTGGCAGCCAGTGTAACCTCTTCGGGATACTCGGCAAGCTTCCTGATAAGCTCCTCTTCCTCTTTCTCCTGCAACAGGGCCAGGTTCACCTTATCAACCGGTCTGGGTGTTACCCCCTCCTCGGCAAGCTTTCTTAAAATGCTGCAGATTCGGGCATGGGCATATTGAACATAGAACACCGGGTTTTCATTGGACTGCTTAACGGCAAGATCCAGATCGAAATCCAAATGGCTGCCCGAGGTCTTCAGATTAAAGAAGAAACGGACGGCATCACGGCCCACCTCTTCAATGAGATCGCCCAAAGAGATGGCCTTTCCTGTACGCTTGGACATACGGGCTATCTCGCCGTTGCGGTAGAGGCGGACAAGCTGGAACAGTACCACCTCAAGCTTGTCCTTTTCAATGCCGAAGGGCACCATGGCAGCCTTCATACGGGCCACATGGCCATGGTGGTCGGCCCCCCACAGATTAATAGCCCAGTCAAAGCCGCGGGTAATGAATTTATTCCGGTGATAGGCAATATCGGCGGCCATATAGGTGGGTACACCGTTGTTGCGGACAAGCACCTCATCCTTTTCAAGGCCCAGCTTTTCGCCATTGAGCCAGATGGCCCCATCCTTTTCAACGGTATAGCCGCTCTGTCTTAAAAACTCCACGGTCTCGGCAACAGCGCCGCTGTCATGCAGGGACTTTTCCGAGAACCAGACATCGTATTCAATGCCATAGGAGGCCAGGGCCTCACGGATTCTTTGAATATTGATGGGAAGGGCATAGTCCACAAGGGTCTGGCGTCTTTCATCGGGTGTTTTGGAAAGCAGCGCGTCCCCGTGAATCTCAATATAGTTCTTCACATGCTCAATAATGTCCTCGCCATGGTAGCCATCCTCGGGGAAGGGCACCTGATCCTCGCCCATGAAGTGCTGCAGGTAGCGTGCCTCCAGGGACAGACCGAAGCGTTCAATCTGGTTGCCCGCATCGTTGATATAGAATTCACGGGTCACATCATAGCCCGCTTTTTCCAGTACAGCGGCAATACAGTCGCCCAGGGCACCGCCGCGGGCATTGCCCATATGGAGGGGACCTGTGGGATTGGCACTGACAAACTCCACATTGACTTTCTTACCCTTGCCCAGATCCACCTCACCATAGCGCTCCTGCCGCTCCTGAATGAGATGAAGGGCATCAAAGAGCCAATTCTTGCTCAGATAGAAGTTGATAAATCCGGGTCCGGCAATTTCAGCCCTGTCAATATAGGTGCCGGAGAGATTGAGCTCGGGAACTAAAATCTCGGCGGTCTTCCGGGGCGGAAGCTTAGCCTGCTTGGAGACCTGCATGGCCACATTGGTGGAAAAATCTCCAAAGCCCCTTTCACGGGGTACCTCAACAACAATGTCGGGAAGTTCAATCGCGGGCAAAAGCCCGTTTTGCTCACAGGATGCAAAAGCCTCCCTGGTAACTGTGCGGATTTGCTCCCGTATCTTCTCAAAGATATTGTTCATTCCAAAAATCCATCCTTTGTTTTAAAGATTGATTTAATTCTTGACCTCGCTGACACTGACATCCAGAATATTTCTGCCACCGTAGGCTCGATTGTACTCCAGAATATAGTCCACTTTAATCTTTCCGCCTGATTCGTTCAGATCCACATTAACCTTCTTGGTGGTGATGCCCAGCATCACACTGCCGTATTGTGTGTTGTAATCGGTCAGGTGGGTTTTGCCCTCCTCAAAAAGCATCATGGAATCCACATTCCCCTGTCGGATCAGGGTCACTGAATCCCGGCTGACCTTGAGAGTGGTGGTTGTTCCATCCAATCCGGTGATTTGGCTTTCCTGGTATTGCACGATGTACTCATCATTGATGCGGCTTAAGGTGCCCTCGGTGACAAAGCTCATTTTGTCGCTTTCTCCGGCTGTGCCGTCGATGACACTGTTGACTGTAATAAGAACCTGTTTCTCCACGCGTTATTTCCTTTCATATGAGCGTAATGTATTTTCATGCTTTTCAAAGGCCAATTCGATAAGCCTGGTAATCAGCTCCGAATACGGGATGCCGCTGGCCTCCCAGAGCTTGGAATACATGCTGATGCTGGTAAAGCCGGGCATGGTATTGATTTCGTTTAAGATAACGCGGTTGGTCTTTCTCTCTACAAAGAAATCCACCCGGGACAATCCTGAGCAGCCCAGGGCCTTGAAGGCCTTAATGGCGTAATCTCGCACTTGCTCAATAATGTGCTCATCCAGCTTTGCTGGGATTATTGTTTCCGATTTTCCATCCAGGTATTTGGCATTGTAATCATAAAACTCATTGCAGGGAATGATTTCGCCCACAGTGGAGGCCATGGGGTTTTCGTTGCCCAGTACGGCACATTCTACCTCCCGCCCGTCAATGAACTCCTCAATGAGAATCTTGTTGTCATACTCGGCGGCAGTGCGGAGGGCTCCCTCCAAGTCCTCGGGCTTTGAAACCTTGCTGACGCCCACCGAGGAACCCGCATTGGCAGGCTTAACAAAGCAGGGCCATCCAAGCTTTTCGTTCACCTGGTTAACAAGATAATCTATGGAGCCTGTAATCTCATTTCTCATGACCTTGATGTAATTGGCCTGGGGGATGCCCGCATTCTGGAAGACCAGTTTGGAGAACTCCTTGTCCATGCCGGCGGCCGAAGCTAAGATATTGCACCCTACATAGGGGATATTGGCCAATTGAAGCAGGCCCTGAACCGATCCATCCTCTCCGTTGGGCCCGTGGAGGACGGGGAAAACCACATCGGCTGACTGCTTGTTGCCTTCCTGGTCATAATAGCTGATTAAGTCCATACAAGTTGCGGGGCCGGACTGGATGGTCTTTGGGCTCTTGTTTCTATCCTCCAGAAGCTTTGCTCTGGCCTTTTCCTCCCACTCACCGCTGCCAATGAGGCGGATGTCTCCGTCGTACTTTATCCATTCACCCTGCCTGGTGATGCCGATGGTTTGTATATCAAAACGATCTTTATCAATATTTTCAAGGACGCATTGGGCTGAAATTCTTGAGACCTCATGCTCCGAGGACTGACCTCCGAAAAGCACGGCCACCCTTATTTTACGATTGCTCATCCTATCCTCCTACAACGGTATCAAGGGGAGCTTTGACTGCTCCCCTTTAAAAATGCTTTTTTATCAAACATCTTCCAATAAATTATACATGATAACCCCATCATTATTCAAGCGGGTCTTCGCCCTCTTCACCCGAAAGCTGAAGGGTCTCAGCATCGGTCTCTTCAACGGGAGCCAAAACGCTGTCCTCAGGAAGAGCCAGGCCCACTTCCTTATTGACCACTGCATCATTACGCGGGAAGTCGGAGTCAAGGGTCACCTTATCCTTGAAGGTCTTGGTGGTTTTTCCGTTGACGATGATCTTTACCCTTTCAATATCCTTAAGCTCGGTTAAGGTATTGGCAATGGAATAAATGGTCAGCTCGGCCAGCTCCTTGCCGCCGGGATGGTTATCAATGAACTCTTTGGTAAAGTCAACGGTGGCCGTTCTTCCCTCAATGGCCACGGGGGCTCTTAAGGCGGTTCCCTCGGGAATGACCGATTTCAACCCCTTGGACTTAGGGCCTGCAATAAGCTCCTTCACCATAAGCGACGCTAGTGCAGCCGTGCCCTTTTTAGCCTCCTTAATATCCACATAGCGTATCTCCTTGACCAGCTTGGTCTGCTGCTCATCCGCAAAATAAAGGATCACCGGAACCTTTTCATTAAGTACGGCAGCCTCCTCTTCATCAATTGTCAAGCTGCTGGCGGGAGTGAGATCCTCAACCACTGGTCTCAAGTCTGATTGTTTATTGCCACAGGACCACAATACGAGCACCAGAGCTATCAACAGGGCTATTACTTTCATCCTTTTCATCATGCACACCTCTTGTCTGAATCCATTTTTATGTCTATGATTGGTGCCCATCATTTATTCTTGTTTTCATGTCCACTTTACAAAGTGGGAAACTCACAGTAAGATATTACAGGATGTGTAAATAATACCTTATATATGTATAATCGAAAGAGAGGTTATAGCTGTGCAAATACGGTTGAGTCCTTCCAAAATGAAGGAACTGATGAAAAGACAATGTCAGGGGAACTATAATCGGTTCAGTCGGGAGCTGGGCGTGGACCCCGCGCATTTGCATCGTTTTCTCAATACCGGTGTGGGCGGGGGCAAGAAGCTGATATTTTCGTTGATGGACTATTGTGAAAGAAATAACCTTAATTACAAAAATTACTTGGATCTCTAGGTAAGTTTAATGCAGTTTTACCCCATCATAATGTACGAAAGGGAAAAACACGGCAAGACGTATTTTTGTAGTATTTTATACTTATAAAGTGGTATACCTTCGGGATATAATAAACACAACGAAGCAAACAACGCAGCAAACCCAGCAGTAAAACACTTAGTTTTGATTAAGTAAAAAATGCCGCACAAAATAAAGTAGTCATTTGCCCCTTTTACCCCCTTTTTCGCTCCTTATGGAGCGGTAAACTAATTAATTTTATCATAGATTCCTCCTTTAAATGAGAAAAAACGGGATTTGCCCGTTTTTTTCTCATTTTCAGCCCTTTTTAAGGTTCTATTCATGACACAGCGGTCTTCATTCTTCTTACAGCTTCAACCATCTGGCGGGAAGCAAGGGCTCCCTGGCCTACGGCCACAGAAACCTGCTTGAAGATTCCCGTACAGTCCCCGGCAGCATAAAGTCCGGGGATATTGGTCTCCATTTTGTCATTGACCTTGATGGATCTTCCCTCCATGGCAATACCCAACTTTAAGGCAAAGCTGGTGGAGGAGGCGCTTCCAAAGGCCACAAACAGCCCCTGCAGGCTTTCGGTGCTGCCATCCTCAAAGGTGAGGCCGCTTAACACATCGTCGCCCGCCAGTTCCTTGATCTTTGAGGAATTGACTTTAAAGGACTTAAGCATTTGCTGGCTCTTTTCGGTAAGATCCAGGGGCATGCCGTTGGTATACAAGGTTACATCCCTGGTAAAGGGGATGAGCTCTGCGGCCTCATGAACGGCATAGTCGGTAAAGCCCAGCACCCCCACCTTTTTATTGCGGTAAAAGAAACCGTCACAGGTGGTGCAATAGCTTATTCCTTTGCCTTCAAACTGCTCCAGCCTTTTAATGGGAGCCTTGACGGGCGGGGAGCCTGTGGCCAGAAGGACAGTTCTCGCCTCATAGACCGCTCCCGTGCAAATGACCTTAAAATGATCCTCTTTCTGGATGTCAATGACCTCGTCCTCGACGAACTCTACCCCCAGTCTGCGGCACTGGCTTTCTCCTGCGTCCAACAGCTCACGGCCCGAAAGGGGTTCCTTAAAGCCATAGTAATTCTCAATTCTGTCGGCCTTGAGCAAGGCGCTCTTATTCTGTCCCACCACCAGGGTTTTCAAATTGGCTCTTATGGTATAAACGGCACAGGATAGACCTGCCGGACCTTTTCCAATAATCAGCGCATCATAAAGCATTAAAAAACACCTCGAATTCCTCTCTTATAATCTTACCCACTCCCGGAGATTTGTAAAGCGGGAATGTTAAACTTGCGAAGGTTCTGGAGAAACATGTTATAATGATGATAAATTTCATGCTTTCGAGGTGTTTGAATGGCTGTTTCCATACGCGATGTGGCAAAGGCCGCAGGGGTCTCCATCTCCACGGTATCCAAGGTGATACACGATGCCCCCACCATTTCGGAGAAAACCAAGAACCGTGTCAAAAAGGTTATGGAGGATCTTAGCTATTATCCCAACATCATTGCCAGAAGCTTTGCGCAGCAAAGTTCCTATACCATCGGCCTTATCATGAGTCTCCAAAGAGAGGACGCTTTCTTAAACCCCTATATTTACGAAATACTGGGGGGAATTGAGGAAGTGGCCCAAAAATACGGCTACTCCCTTTCCCTTATTAATATGAATACTGTACTTAAGAATCCCAACGAGTTGGAAAGGCTCATGGTACAAAAAAGAGTGGACGGCCTTTTAGTTCATCTTGCCGGCTTTACTCCCGAGCTTAATGCCATCATTGAACGAAACAGCTTTCCCTGTGTTTTCATTGGAAAGCCTCAAATCAAGAGCCCCTGCCTCTATGTGGATATAGACAATATCAAGGCAGGGGAATTGGCCACCCGGCACTTAATCTCCAAGGGCGCCAAACGGATTGCCTTCATGGGTCAGAATATCCGGGCCAGCCTGACCAATATGCGCTTCTCGGGCTATCAGAAGGCTCTGAAGGATCATGGTCTTCCCTTTGTGGAACAGTATGTGAGTGACGTGGACGATGATTTTGATAAGATCCCCGCGCTCTGCGAAAGCCTCTTTTCGGGTGCTCAGGGTGGTCCGGAAAACCCAGACGGCCTGGTTTTTAACAGCAATTTTGTGGCCTTTTATGCCCTGAAAGCCCTTCAGAAAATGCAGATCGCCATCCCCCGGGGCTTAAAGCTCATCACCTTCGACAACTATCCCTTTGCCCCCTATACCTCGCCTTCCTTAAGCGTTGTGGATATCGACGTGTTCGAGCTGGGGGTCCAATCCTGCAACCTGCTTCTGGATTGTCTGAAAAAGGAAACAGAGCCCCAGCCCATCATCCTTTCACCCACGGTGATTGAGAGGGAGTCGTCCCGGCAGGCATAACCACTGTGGCACAGCTTTAAGCCGCTGCCATGGTTTCAGCCATAGCCAATGATCAAAAAATATCCCCCCAAATGTTGGATTGCCAATCCTTCTTTGGGTTCATGCATTCTCCGGCCGTATTTTATCTCCATCCCCTGTAATTTACGGCCGGCAGTGGGTACAGGGATAATAGCCGTTTTGGGCCGCTTCATAGGCGTCGGTGAAATAGATCAGGGTATCGGATAAAAAGGTCGGATCCGTACTTATTACAGAATCAAAGTATTCACAGTCGGTTCGGCAATACCAGAGACGGCTCTGATAGCTATAGCCCATCAAGGGCTCCTTTCTGATGATCCTGGCCCCACCCAGGGCATAGTGCTCATAGCGCCTTCCCATTAGGACGGGAAAGCCCTGTGCAAAGGCCAGCATACCCTCATCGGTGAGTGCCCGCCTCCAATCGGCCTCATCAATGGCAGGAAAGTGAAAGCTGATAGAAAGGCTTCGTTGAAAGGCCCATTGATCATATTGGGCCATGTAATTCTCCATGGAGTTCTCAATGGAGCTTCTTACGGCTGCCAGCCTGAGATTCTCAAACATCCGGGCATCATTAAAAAAAGGTATGAAGGAAGCCAATTCCTGATAGGTTCCCTCATAGAGCTTTTGGTCAATCCGGTCATAGGCATAGACCGTATCCCCCAGGGTATAGCGCATCACATACCGATCAAGGAGGGTCTCACCCACATAATGCGCCTGAGGAAACCAGCCGTGGGAGATCTGAGTTTGCCCGTCAGCGTTTTTAAAGGCATGTAATGCGTAAAGGGTATAGCCATCATGCTGGAGAAAGAGAAGCACCGGAACGCAGGCCTCCACCCTTGCCTTTTGGACGTCACTCTGGGCGTTGAAGGCCACATAGAGGCTGTCAAAAAAGGTTTGGACCGCCATGGTTCTGGATAGTTCCAAATCGGTGCTGGCACTATAGGAGAGCCCCTGGCTATATTGCGTCATGGTCTGGGCCGCGTCCATGATGGCATTATCCACCACGGTGTCATAGTAATCGCGGAGCTTTAAATCCTCCCTGACCAGTCGGGTCTGCTGGGACATAATAAACAAAAAGGGACACATGATCAAAGCCGCAAGGATGGCAAGGCTAGTCAGCTTCATTTCTCACCATCCCCCCTGCGCGCACAAAAATGGTGGGTGTCTGGGAATCGGAAAACAGGATCATATCCCGTAAGGACGCCGCCATGGTCTTTCCCTTATTCCTGACCTCTACAAACAACAGGTCCCCTGCACTCATGACATAATACCGCCTTTTGTCAAGGGCTGACAGACCTGAGCCCGGCGGAAAAAGCACTTGAAGAATATCGGCTTCATGGGTGCCCCGTCGGATGATATCATACTCCCCCGTGAAGGTAAGCACACCACCCATCTCCTTATATACAGGGATGACCGAACGATGGATATGGGAGATTTTAATCTCATAGAAATTGCCCGTGGCGTTCAACCGATCAAGGAATTCCGAGTACATATTGGGGGTGATATAGCCCGTATCCCTGCAGGCATCCACAAAGCGATTGCATTCGGCCAACACCACGCTGTAGGCAATATCGTCCTGCCTGTCCAGCAGGCTCATCATGGGTGCCAGGAAGAGCAGAAAGGCACAGAGAAGAAAGGCTAAAACCTTCCAAAGGACATTTTCCATAAAGACTCCTTAAGGACTACCGGTATAATTCAGCACAAGAACCCGCCCTTGATTATCGGTCTCATGGGTGCATTGAAAAACCGTCCCGGGGACAAGGCTTTCCAGGTCGACCTCCTCGGCCCTGATGCCATTGACCCGGATTTCCACCTGAATTGCATCAGTACCCATGGCGGCCGGTGTGGGAGAAAGATCATTAAAAACTTGGGATACGGCATAGAGGTCCGACAGCATCCGGGCCTCCTGTCGCTCCTTGGCCTTAAGAACCTGAAAAACCACTTCCTCATAGGTTACGCCCTGGCTCATGCCCACCTTTTCCAGGGAGACCAGCTTGTCCTCTTGAACCAGGTGCTCATGGCCTGCGATATAGCGCTGAAATTCCTCATAATGGCTGAAGAACAAGGACAGGGCTATGAGGCACAGTATAAGACCCGTTCCCAGGTATAACGCCTTTTCCAGATTTTTGTTCATGGCTATTCCAATTGGGCAAAGATGATGCCCCGAATGACCTGATTGGTGTCATAAATCAGATGGGCCCTGAAATTCCCCGAGGGATTAATATAAAGGGACGGAAGATTGGGGTTCTCTGCATCCCTTCTTGCCGCATTCTGAACTGACTTGCTCACCGTGCTCAGCAGATTGCCGCTGCCGCCTGACAGGATGATGTTTCGGTCACTGACAGACAGGGACCCTGTTGTACTGGAGATATAGGCGTTGTAACTGGAAAGGCTCAAACCCGTATTGGTATCGGGGTTGAGATTGGTAGAACGTCCTGAGTTCTTGCCCAGAGGAGCAACAAATATAATGATTTCACCGCTTCTGTCCGTATAGTAATCCAGTGCGGCCAGCACATCCCCTCCGGTTACTTCCTTTCCATTGAACTTGCTGAATTCACTCTCCAGCATCCCCTGAGCCACCGAGCCAATACGCTCGTTGCCCGCAGCGGCCACATCCTTCATACCGCCAAAAATACTGAGGCCGATAGTGACCACGGCAATAAAAAGCAAGATGGAGACACCAATCCAAAGCGCTTTTGACAAATTGCCATCCATATACTGATCCTCCTTTTCAGGTTGATAAAACTGGACTTTGAACCACTAGAATTGTGAAAGCTGTTTATAAAAAGCCGAAAGGCTTTCCAAGCCCGTAACAATCATAGGAATAATCAGATAAAGCACCATTAAGGCATAGAGCGGAAGAAAGCCAATCATATTGCCCAAATTCTTTCGTTTCTCCACAATCCGCTCATTGCTCTCTTTTCGTGATTGGCTGTTGAAGGCCATCTCGTTTTCCAGCTCCTCAAAGGCCCTGGCCACCCCCAAGTCCTCACAGGCTAACTGAAGATTGTCCACAAGGCTGATAAAGGGCGGAAAAGCCACATCCTCCTTAAGCTCCTCCAAGGCCTTGGACTGTCCCGAACTGAAATTGGACAGGCATTTTTGCAGGGGGTCCTTAAAATGTACCGAAAAAGTCTCCATCCACTCCAAGATCTCCTCCACATGTACACGATTCATATGCATGAGCATGAGAATAATGGTCTGGAACTGGGAGATCTCCTCCTCCATATCAATTTTGCGGACCCTGGCCAAAAACATCAGATTCCAGATTGGAATGGTATAACCCACACCAAAAAAGGCAAAGCAAATGATAAGATGCCACCACCAGAAGATATTGGATCGCAGGGCGTTGAGCTTGCCCCGGATTCTTTCCACCGCGACCTTGGCCTCAGCACTGTCCAGAACGCCATTCTGACTCACCGCCTCATAAATCTCTGCTTCACTGGCGTCAGACCTGAGTTTTTCAATGACCATGCGATCAGCATCAGCAATAGCCTGGAGCTTGGCATATTCTTCCTCGGACAGTTTTCCTCCCAAAAAGCCCTGGGGCATTTGGGGCATGTACAGGATGGCATGGCGGGAATAGGCATTGAGCCCCAGAATCAGCCCCAGACTCAGAAAGAAGCATGCCACACCATAGATAAGCCGTCGCGCACACAGGGTATAGCAATTAAGCGGAGCCATGGCGCTCTTTATCAGCTCGGTAAGCCTGTTATATTCACGGGTGTACCCGGGAGGCACCAGGCGGTCAACCAGCCTGTAAAGTCCGGCCGAATAAAGCCTTTGCTCCAGCGTTTTGCCGCCTAATCCTCCCCTTGTCCCCTTCTCGAAGCACTGCAGCCTTCGCAGGGTCATATAGGCGCCTATGGTAATGATGAGGGTAAAGATGGCCAGAACAATGCCCAGTTTACTGGCATAAAAGCTTTCAAGGGGAGTAAAGCTTTCACAGGCCCAGTTCTTCAGAGGTTTTATGCAAAACAGCGGAACCAAAGCAATGAAATTAAGGCTTTTAAGGGCGTATTTGAGCTTCTCCCGTTTATAGATCTCAGCCTTGATCTCATTTCCTAAATAGGCCATACAGCGTACAAAGACCGAGCCCCCCTGAATCTGGGTATCCCCATATTCCTTGGTAATGTAGAGGATACCGGCCAGCATCTTAAGATATTTGTTGGGTGCCGTTTCATAATAGCGCTCCAGCTCGGTCTCCATGTCCGAGGCGGTCAGTATATCATTGATCCGTTCGGCCTGGGTATAAATCTCAAAGCTTCCTTTTTGATTGAGCAAATCACAGGCTTCATAATTGGCATCCTCCACCGACTTCTGCTCATAGTATTTGTGGCGCAGGACCTCCAGATAGTAAACCTGCTGTTTAAGGAGCCTTGTTTGAAGGTTATGGATGAAGATCTCCACAGCGGTATCGCCAATGAAGGACAGAAGACCGGCAAAGAGGATGAACAAAAAGATATCTCTGGTGATGAACCAGAAGGCCATCAAAAGTCCAAGAAAGACGGACAATGTTATGATAAGCAGGCTCACAGCCCGCTTTCGCAGGACCTTTTCGTCCGAATCGCTATATACCTCCAGCCTTTTGCGTATTTTCAGGAGAAGACTGCGCAAAACGGGAATGTTCAGAATCTTGCCGTAGAGACTGATGGCCAGGGTCGAACCAAGACGGCTGTTGTCCTTAAGATTTCTTGCGGCGGACTGCTTTTTTGTCAGCCTGACAGCCAACAGGCACAGGAAAACGGCAAGGGTCAGGCACCCTATTCCTATCCATCCATATGCCTTCATTCACACCACCTGCCTGCCAAAGAACTTTTCCAGATAGGCCTCAAAGGCTTTAGCATCGGTATGGGTCATGGCCTGCTTCATCTTTCGTACCCGCTCCTCACTGATGGGGTTCACCGCTACATAGCTGCCATCCTTAAATTCAATGATATTGCGGGTTTCAAAAGTCTTTCTGTCAGTCATGCGCCGATAGTATTCCGCCGAGGTCTCCATAAAGGAGGCAGCCCGCTCCGGGAGTGTGTCCTTATCAAGATAATCCGTAGGATAGGGAAGCTCGGGCGCGGGCACAATCTCAGTAATTCGTTCAATATAGCGCTTTCCCCGATAATCCCTGGTCAGGTGAATATCAAAATCCAGCACCGAAACCACCTGCTGCTCGGCAATCTTCTCATTGTTAAACATCTCGCACTTTAAAAGGGAGTTGCGCAAAGAATAGATGAGATCCCGGGTTGTCTTGGCATGATGGGTAAACAGTGTAAACAGGGAGGCCACCTGTGCCATTTGTATCATCCAGGCTGCAACAGGATCGGTGGCCACCTCACCGAGAATATTGACGCTTCCGTCGGTTTTCTTTTGGATATCCAGCCCCTGCTGCCCCGATATATTCTCTGTCTCCTTAAAGGTCAGAATGTTCCGGTGAGGATACAGACTTCTTAAGTTCAGCTCGAAGGCCATCTCCTGGATTCTTAAGGTCAGGGAGGCGTAAATATGCCCTATCATGGCCATGAGCAAAGTAGTTTTCCCGCTTCCCTGCTGTCCGGTAATGGCAGTAATCATGCCGCCCTTGGCCAGGTATTTGATGAGGTTGACAGGCAGCTCAGCCTGAGGGTCCTGAATCAGCGTTTCCAGGGTGACATTCTTAATATGAAACTTTCGGACAAAGAAGGCCCAGGATTCCGAAAAAGGCGGGCGCACCACCAGAATACGGCTGCCATCCTTCATTTCGTTAACCCTGTACCCCGTATTCTCAGAAAGTTGACCGCCGCGGTTATACCGGTAGATAATTTGGCAGACTCTTCTCAGCTCCTGTTCATTTTCAAAGCCCAAAAAGTCCAGCTTTATGGATTTTCCTTTGAAGAATATCCAAACACTTTCATAATTTCGTTCCATGCGCCGAATCTTTTCCTGCAGTCCCTGAATGTTCTTGGCCATAAAATCATGTGTGATGCCCGACACCCCCGCCGATACCCCGTCAATGTTCATATCCCGGATTTCATCAATGACACCCAGGCCCTTATATCGTTCATAGACAAGCTGGGTAATGATCTCAAGGCGTTCCTCCTTGGACAGGATAAAGCCTTCCTTCTCATAAATGGCATCAATCTCTTCCTTGGTGATAACAAAGGCCTGTTCATTCTCTGAAATGGGCTTAAGCTCGTCCAAATGGTAGGTCTCAATAAGATGGGTCAGGGCGTCAAAGCCATGGTCTTTTTTCAGCATGTGCAGGATAATGGCAAACTTATCTCTGGTGCTTAGAAGATACGGGTTGTGAAAGGGAATAATGCTGTTGATACGTTCACTGGGAATATAGGACAATAAAATATCATAGATAAAGGCTTTGACAAACTGCTTATCCTCAATGGAGCCATGCATGCAGCTTTTTAAAGCCTTTTTGAGCTCGGCACGCTTATTGGCCTGCTTCTTAAACTCCACTTCGTTGAGGCCCAGCTCATAGAGATTGGTTCGGGTAATAGCATTGATGCAGTCCTTGACATGCTCAATAAGACCGGGGACTGTGAACCTTTGCGGATCCTCCTCCTGCTCCCGATTTGATGGATACCTTCTGGCCCTGAGAAAAAAGTACAGGAAGGTGACCAGGGCCAATATGATGATGAGAATAATGAGCAGATTCAAAAATGCTGGCACTTACTGCGCACACCCCTCAAGCACAAAATCACATAATTGCCCCAGGCAGTCCAGAAACTCCCGCTCCTCTCCCCGCCGGGCATTATGGTAATAAGCCACGAAATCAAAGGCCCTGCCCTGATTGAGGGCATCGGCAAAACGCACATTATTAGGCAGTACAAACACAGACTTGGGATTCAGTCCGTAGCTTCGGGCGAGATTGCCCCTGGTGGCCGAAGCCTGTTTTTCGTATCGGGTCAGTACATAGGCACAGCGTTTCTCTTTAATCACCCGATTGTTCTCCATGAGACTTTGAAAATCATCCAGAAGAAACCGATTCTGGTTCATGCAAAAGACAATGATATCCGAGCCTTCAAGAATGCTTCGGCTCAATGTCTCTGTCAATCCGCTGTGCACATCAATAAGCACTAAATCATAGAACTGGCGGGCACTCTCAAAAATATCGAGCAAAAGTTCCTTGTCCTCATCACCGGGCCGCTCCTTCTTGGCGGTGCCCACCAGGATATCCAGTCGATGGTTCTTAAGCAGCGAATAAGTATAGTCGGTGATCATCTCAGGTCTCAGCCTTCCATTACGCACAAGCCGTACGAGGGCATCCATGCCTTGATTGCTGAAGCTGGGCAAGGTCTGTTCAAGCTGTCCCGTCTGCTTGAAAAAATAGCCCTCCAGAGCACTTCGCTCAAAATGGTTGTGCGCCACTAGGGTTTTGTAGGCGGTTTTTTGTGCTATCATGGAGGCCAGTGCTGCTGTGGTAGCACTGGTGGCAGCCTGGCCATGCATGTTGGACCAAAGCGCTATTTGCATCCTATTTCATCCTTTCGGCCTTCTTGATAAGGCTTTTGATCACCTTGGCATCAAGCTGGAAAAGACGCTGAATCAACTCCCGAAGCGCTGCTTTATAGGATGGTGTCAGTGTTTTTATTAAAAGCCGGTCAGAAAACTGGGTTTCCAGCATGGCTGCCTGATTGGATTCCTCAAAGTACAAGGGATAGCTCTCCTCCAGCTTTGTGAAGCTTGGAACGCTTCTTTCCCAGAAGAGATCCAGATACCGTTTATTGACCTTGCTAAACTCCAACAGGTTTAAGTAGATGATCTTAATCTCCAGAGTGGGATGAACCCAGGAGAAAGCTCCCGCCAATTTTACACACTGCTCCAGATAATGGCGGGATGGTTCACAAAGGGCAACAGCTTGAAATCCCTCGGCAAGAGGAAGATATTCCTCCAGGTCAAGCAGGTTGTAATCCTCGGGCTTAAGCGCCTGATCCAGCCCCTCCTCCTTGTTGAATTGATGGATTTCAACACCGCAGTAATCGTAGACCGTGTCAGTGATGTCCCCATAATGATAGGGAACTGTTGAAAATATCCGCGTCCTGTGATGTGCCATGAGAATCTTAGCCATGGTCAGGATGAAAAATCGCTTGGCTTCTGTACTTGTCCCTAAAAAAGCAATGGTCATACCCTTCCTCCTATAGTCTTCCATCCAAATCTCCGGCAACATAGGTCTGCTCATTGCCAGAGTCCTGAGCGTTTTGCGCTGGGGCTGCGTCATTGGCAGGGGGAGGCGTCGGCGCTGTCGGTGTAATCACCGTGGTATCCTTTCCATAGACTCTGCGTAAGCCAAAGTTCTCCCTATCTTCGTTAATCTTTTCCTCCAGCATTCTTCTGTTTCTCATTTCAAGCTCTGTAATGGCTTTGGTGACTATATTGGGATCCTGAAGGATGAGGTTCATGACCTCACTGTTGGTAGGGTAAGTGATAATGGCCTCCTTCTGAATATCAGGAGCTACATAGGGCAGGGCATAGAGATAGGCATTGTCAACGATGCTCGCGTCCACAATAGCGCTGGACATTCTTAAGATTTCCTCCTCATTGGCCTGAATCCACAGAATCCCCGGCTGATTGTCGATGGGTTTCTCCAGATCTGTAACCTGCTTCTTGGATAGAACGATATAGTCCATACCGTTGGGGAACATAATGCGGATGTCTATGTACTGCCGTGGTTCCAGCTTTTGTGGCAGATTTATCACCGTATACTCCATAAGTCTTAAGTCATCAGGGTAATTGCCCTGGTCATACAGAAGGGAATGGGTCACAGCCGTGGAGGTAGTGACATCACACCGCAGAACCTTTCCTATAGCCTGTCCCAGATCCACCACTGCATCCTCAGGGATATAGATACTGCGGATCTCGGCAGGCATAAGGTCGCTGTCCGAAATGACCGTCCCCGACTTCAGTGCTTTGGAGGCAACATACACGATACCCGTCGGATTAGCCTCCAGATATGCTTCAATGGCCTTGGCCTCAATCTCGGATTTTTCCGACAGGGTTATCCATGTTCTTTCAGAGCCAAACAAGACGATGGCCGCCCCCAGGAGAACAACACAAAGCAGAATACCCAGAATAAAGCCCTTAAGTGTACGGTAACGCTGCGGACGAAGAATCATGCTAGACCTCCTTGTATACTCATAAACGTACATGATGCCCGTTATAGGCAAAGACCTGTTTCATAGCTTGTCGGATTTGATGCTCGTCCTCCCTGGACAGGGTGAAGGGTGTACGAAAGGATGGGAATAAAACCAAAGGCGTTATGGGAACAAACTGTTTGATGGTCAAGAACTCATGCTTATGCGCACCGTAGAGTACATACACCCATTCATCCCGGTTGAAGGATTCAAAGCGCTCCTGAAAGCTCAGAATACTATCCAGCTTCCAGGGGGCATTGGGGCATAAAATCATTTTAATGTTGCCATGATTCAATTCCCGAAGAAGCCTTTCATGCCTAAGCTCTCCTAAGTCAAGCAGGATGATGTCCAATCCCTTCTTAGACAGCATCCCGCTGTCCTGGACCTCGGTGAAAAAGGTAATTCCCTCGGCTTCAAAGAAGTCATCCCCCATGGTCTTAATCTTTCCGGCCTGATGCAAGGCATCTTTCAGCCGATTAAGATCCCCGCTGGGATTGACTTCAGCCAGGGCCGTGCGATAGCCCTGCCGTTTGAAGAATAAAGCCAGCATCAGCGCAAGGGAGGTTAACCCGGTATGGGGCATCACTGATGCCAGCGCAATAACCCCGCTGAAATGCCTCATACCTGTTTTTTGCTGCGGTATGGACAATAGGCTTCGCACAGTGGAAGCTTTGTCAAGTCTCATAAGCGCATCCTGAGCGCTTTGTATTCGTTTGTCCGGATCGGTATGAACAAGATCCAAAATGAGTCTGGTCATGGTGGATGAGATCCCGGACCTTTTTAAAACCGTCGACAGCGGTGCATTGTCAAGCTTTAGCGGATGGACGCCAGTGGCCAGATGGAACAAGGTCATTCCCAGATTGAAGAGATCAGTTCTGGCATCGCTCTGGCCCGAACCATACTGTTCCGGAGCGGCATAGCCCTGAGTGCCAATATACACGGTATCCTCAGTGATGCCCTCCCGGTGGAGCCTGGCTGTTCCAAAATCTATCAGACGCAAATGTCCTTCATTATCCAGGATGAGATTGGAGGGCTTTAAATCCCTATAGATGACCGGAGGATTTCGCCCGTGGAGATAGGCCAGGATGCCCAGAAGCTCCCTGGTCCATTGAAAGAGCTTTTCTTCGGGGACTTTGCCGTGAGCTTCCAGATAGCTCAAAAGGTTCATCCCTGATATATAATCCATGACAATATAATAGTGGGTCTCATCCTCAAAGAGATCTACAATCCTGGGGAGCATGGGATGGCTCAGGCACTTGAGCAATTCGATCTCCTGAAGCTCATACATATAGTACGGACTCAATTTGGACAGCGCCTTTATCGCCCAGAGGTTTTTCAGGATGACATTTTCAGCCAGGTATACAGCAGACGTACCGCCCTGGCCCAGGAGTTCTTTGATGCAGTATCGACTTCCTATTATTTGTCCATGTTTCATATTTCATCATTTATAAACATATATTTACAGATTATAATTGTAACAGCATTTTTTGTGGTAATCAAGTGCTTTATAGTATATTTTTACTAATAATATTTAAATATGTTATTTCATATAAAAACTTACGATTATGTCTGATAGAAATAAGAAAAGGCGACAGAAGCCCTGGCCCTTCGCCCCAAAAGAGAAGTTATAATACGTGTGCACCGGGATCGCATCTATGGAGAATTAGAACCCTGAGAATATCGAATTGTTAAAGCTTTTGACAATGAACGCATAAAAGACACCAAGCAAATATATCTGTATGCACCGTTTACTGTTCCATAGGATAAATAAAATGCCCCACCATTAAACGTTGGGGCATTTAATCATCAATAACTGGATGGACCAAACATTTCCTCAGTCCTCAATAAGCTTCAGCTCAATAGCATCTCTTTCAGCGCCAAATCCGCTTCGATAGGCGGTCAGCCCTTTCCCCTTCTCCCAGGTATAGGACTCATAATATCCCGAGTTAACCTGGCTATTGTATGAATGGTATACACGAACATTCCCTTGAGCCTCCAGATAGGCATGGTATCCGGGCTCATCCTCACCCAGGGGATCTTCTATCTCTTTGTCCTGGCAGATAATCATACCGTTCTGGGGTAATTCCTTACCTTTTTGAAGAATGACCAGGTTTTCTTCGGTGGGTTCAAATCTGTAAATTCTATCACCTTCTACGTAGAAATATCCCAGGCATAACCGCTCCTCGGGAACCCCTTCAACAGGCTCAAGCTTTAACGCATAGGCCATGCCGTCATTAAACTGTGCAATGGGATCTATGTTCAGACGTACATCCTGCTCAACAATATCATTGAAAAGAAAGCTCCCGTGATAGACATACTCACTTCTATCATCCGAAAAGAAGTATGCCGGGCGTTCTTTTGGGGTGATGGTGGGTGTGGGCGTTGCATCCTTATTCAATCTTTCTTGTTGGGTCTTACTTACTGCCGGTCTGGTATCCTGATCAGCAGGTATTCGGGAGCAGCCTGCTAAGCTCCACAGAAGTGTTGTAATTAAAAGAGCACAACCCCATGTCCATCTTCTTTTCATCATTTTGCCTGTCACTCCTTCTCTTTGACTTATTTGGGTCCGTATGTCACGGCTAAATTTAAAACAGAAGATGTCCCCTGAGATTGCTGAGATTAACTGCATATTTCATGATAATTTCCTGTTTATTATATGCTATCTATAACTTGATTTCAAATGGCAGATGGCCTTTCAGAATGTGCGCAGCGTAACTAATGCGGTTATTATTGTAATGAATGCCGAGGAGAAAAGAACGTGTTGAAACTCGTCCAGACTTAAAACCATAAATGGCTATAAAAAGCTAAAATGGCCTGGCTCCGAATATCTCGGAACCAGGCCTCTTTAACAGGTTACTTAAATATTGTTGAATGACATTTAATTGTTCATTTTAGGGATTAATACTTGGAGAACACCTTCACAAACTTCTCAATGGCCTCATCCATAAGTTCACGGGTATGGGTTGCCGTGTAGCTGGTACGGATCATGCTCTGTCCCTGAGGCACTGCAGGAGAAATGCAGGGATTGACGTATACACCCTCATTTAAGAGCTCCTTGCATATGACGAAGGTACGCATATCCTCATAGGTCATAACGGGTATGATGGGAGTCTGGGACTCCTTCAGAGGAATGTTGTTCTTCCTCATAAGCTCACGCATGTAATCTGCAATGGAATTGAGGTTATGTACTCTCTCGGGCTCCTGCTTAAGAATATTCAGTGCAGTTAAGGCTGCAGCGACATTGGCGGGAGGAATGGACGCACTGAAAATGAAGGGGCGTGAGGTATGCTTCACATAAGTAATAACCTCTTCCTTAGCGGCAATATATCCGCCTAAGCTGGCCAGGGACTTGGAGAAGGTACCCATGATAATATCCACTTCATCCTCAAGACCGAAATGCTCAGCGGTACCGCGTCCGTTCTTACCCAAAACACCCAGACCGTGGGCATCATCCACCATAACACGGGCGCCGTATTTCTTTGCCAGTTCAACAATCTTGGGCAGGTTGCAGATTTCGCCGCCCATACTGAAGACACCATCAGTAACAATAAGCTTGCCTTTATTGTCAGGCTGCTCGCTTAAAACCTTCTCCAGATCCTCCATATCATTATGTTTGAAGCGGACCATGGTGGCAAAGCTTAAGCGGCAGGCATCATAAATACTGGCATGGTTTTCCTTGTCACAAATGATGATATCATTACGACCCGCAATAGCCGAAATAATACCCAGATTGCTCTGGAATCCCGTACTTAACGTCATGCAGGCTTCCTTGTGAAGGAATTCGGCCAACTGCCGTTCCAACTCCAGGTGAATGTCCAGGGTGCCGTTTAAGAATCTGGAGCCGCTGCATCCCGTTCCATACTTCTCGGTGGCCTTGATGGCAGCTTCAATAACCCTGGGATCCGAGGTAAGGCCCAGATAGTTATTGGAACCAATCATGATGGTTCTGCGGCCCTCCATGGTCACCACAATATCCTGACCCGATTCAAGGGCATGGAAGTATGGGTATATGCCCGCCTCAATAGCTTCTTTGACTATCGTGTAGTCGTAACACTTCTGAAAAAGATCCATTGTCACATCTCCTTTTGTTCAAGGAAATTTATGACCTGGTGTTATTACCAGCGTCAAATTACCCCTATTATTTTACCACATATCAATGAAATATCCAGTATTATTTAACAGTTCCCCTAAGGTTGACAGCCTGGGAGATTTTTTGCCATACCTTACTTTTTATAATACAATGAAAAAGGAAAAAAGTTTGATAGGTGGGAAATATGAAAAAACACGTTATTCTCATAACCGGAGCATCCTCGGGAATCGGAAAGGCAACTGCCGAGCTATTGTCGGCCCAAGGCCATCATGTTTACGGAACTACAAGAAAGGCAGCGGATCCTTCCCAAATCCCGGCCTCCAATGGATCGGGGGGCTTTATCAGCATGCTCACCATGGATGTTACCAGTGACGCATCGGTTGCATCGGCCATCGAAACCATCTTGTCGAAGGAAGGACGAATTGATGTTCTGATCTGCAATGCGGGTACGGGTATTGCCGGCTCCATTGAGGACACCACTGTGGATGAAGCCAAGAGCCAGTTCGAAACCAATTTCTTCGGTGCCCTAAGAGTGATGCGGAGCCTTCTTCCTGTGATGCGGGCCCAGGGAACCGGAAAAATCATTGCGGTCAGCTCTGTGGCAGGGATCATTTCCATACCCTATCAAGCCCATTACAGCGCCAGCAAGTTTGCCATTGAGGGCTTAATAGAAGCGCTGCGCCATGAAATCGCGCCCTTTGGCATCAAGGCCTGTGTGGTGGAGCCGGGCGATACCAAAACAGGATTTACCCAGAATCGGGTTCTGGCACAAAAGGCCCGGGAGCAGACGGCTTATTCGGAACGGTTTACACGCTCCCTGGCCCGAATGGAGCACGATGAGCAAAACGGTGTTCCTCCGCTGGCTGTCGCCAAGGTCATTGCGCGTATGATAAAGAAAAGGAATCCTCCCATACGGGTGGCAGTAGGATTCCAATACAAGGCCATATTGCTGCTTAAGAGAATCATGCCTTCACGTCTTACCGAAAAGATTGTGGGAATGCTCTATAACTGATATACAGGTATTTAAGCATTGGTAGTTTAAAAACGAGAGGATAGTTTATCCCCTCGTTTTATCTTGCGAAAATTTGTGTCCACTGCTTGACGACCATGCCGAATATGAGGCCAAAAGTGCAGCGGGGAGAGTCATTGGCGGCCACAACCTCAATGGAGGCCAGCCTTTCCCCTTCAAGGTCGATATTGAGAACCCCTATAGGCTGGCCGGCCTTGACCGGAGCATTGACCATTTCGGGAATTTCCAGATTCTCGGTAATCTTTCCCTTGCTGCCCTTCTTGACCACCACCGTGGCATTATCCGCATACTTGAGATTTACATTGGTGACGGCACCCTTTTTCACCTTCACCGAACCGGCATCCTGATCCTTCTTCTCTATCTTTGCACTTTCCCAGTTGCTGAAGGCAAAATCCAAAAGCCGAGCCGACTCGGAGAAACGCAAGTCATTGCTCTTGGAACCCAGGATCACCGATATGAATTTTGTGCCCTCCCGCTCTGCCGAAGCCGAGAGACAGAATCCTGCGGCATTGGTAAACCCGGTCTTGAGGCCCGTGGTGCCTCTGTACCTTTTAACCAGCTTATTGGTGTTATCCAGATCGAATTTGCCGTCCCTGAAGGTATCATGCCAGATGGTTGTAAAATGGACGATGGTGGGATGCTTAATAAGGAGCTCCCGGGACATGATGGCCACATCCATGGCCGAGCTGTAATGCCCCTCATCGGTTAATCCGGTACAATCCAGGAACTTGGTGTTTTTCATGTTCAGTTGCTGTGCCTTTTCATTCATCATAGACACAAAGGCCTCTTCGCTGCCTGCTACCACCTCGGCCAGGGCCACCGATGCATCATTGGCCGAGTGAACGGCCACGGCTTTTAAGAGCTCCTCAACGGTAAAGACCTCCCCTTCCTTAAGATAGACCTGGGAGCCGCCCATTTTGGTGGCATAGGCTGAAATGGTTGTTGAGTCAGAGAGCTTGATCTTTCCCGAATCAACGGCCTCCATTACCAGGAGCATGGTCATGATCTTGGTGATGCTGGCAATGGGCAGTGATTCGTTCTCATTAAAGGCGTAAAGGACCTGTCCGGTCTCTGCCTCGATCAATACTGCGGCCTTGGCATCAACCTGGAACTGTGGCGACGCCTTTCCCGCCGTCTCGGTATTTTCCCCTTCCCCTGCGTTTAATTGAAGTGTTGCAATGGATGCGTCCGGCTCATCACTTAATATCTCTGTACCTGCCTCACCCGAAACAATGGTTCCGGTAAAAAGAATAAAGGCGAGTAAAAGTGCAAAAAAAGACCTGCATCGATGTTTCATGGTATCCACTCCATAGACTTATCCATAAAAACTATATGCAGGCTTATCTCTGTTATTCGGATAAAAAAGACAGGTCCCCTATTTTTATTAAGTGTTTCAGAGGTTGTCTCAATAAAAGCCATGATGCTCTCATCTTCTAGCTGTCTCGCCTAACACAGCCTCTATTCAATAATATCAATAATCAGCGGGGAGGCTTCGGGCGGCTCTTTGCTGATGATGACCGCTCTGTCCAGCTCACTGACGGAAGCCTCAAACAGGGACTGATTATTGGCATGGAGCACCATGATGGGCTCTCCTTTTGAAACCTTGTCCCCCGGCTTTTTCATGAGCACAATGCCCGCGGCAGGGTCAATGGCGCTTTCCTTGGTGGCGCGACCTGCGCCCAGCAGCATGGATGCTACACCCAGGCGATCCGAGATAACGGCCTTCAGATAGCCGTCCTCCTGTGCCAGATAGGGCTTGGTATGAGCGGCTGAAGGAAGAAGACCGGGATCCTCCACCACATCAGCAAGCCCGCTCTGGGCGGCTATCATCAGCTTAAGCTTCTCAAGGGCGATCCTGTCCTGAACCACACCCTTAGCCAGAGCCACGCAAGTATTGAAATCGCCCTTCCCGGCCAATTCCAGCATTTTGGCCGCCAGGGTGATACAGACCTCGGTGATATCCTCGGGGCCCTTGCCGGTTAAAACCTCAATGGCCTCCCTGACCTCCAGGGCATTGCCCACGGCCTTACCCAGGGGTCTGTCCATATCAGTAATGACGGCTACGGTTTTGCGTCCCGCACCGTTTCCGATGTCCACCATGGCCCGGGCCAGTTCCCTGGCTTCGTCCAGGGTCTTCATAAAGGCGCCGCTGCCCACCTTTACATCCAGCACAATGGCATCGGCTCCTGCGGCCAGTTTTTTGCTCATAATGCTGGCGGCGATTAAGGGAATGCTTCTGACGGTGGCGGTCACATCCCGAAGGGCATAGAGCTTCTTATCGGCGGGCACCAGATTGCCCGATTGCCCCACTACGGCCAGACCAATATTCTGAACGATTTTTATAAACTCCTCCCGCTCCACTTCGGTTCGGAAGCCGGGAATGGACTCCAGCTTATCAATGGTTCCCCCGGTATGACCCAGGCCTCTGCCGCTCATTTTGGCCACGGGTACACCACAGGCCGCCACAATGGGGCCCAGAATGAGGGTGGTCTTGTCTCCCACACCTCCGGTGCTGTGCTTATCCACCTTAATGCCGGGAATCTCGGAAAGATCGATACGATCCCCCGAGGCGGCCATGGACAGGGTCAGGGCCAGGGTTTCAGCCTTATCCATGCCCCTGAAGCAAATAGCCATGAGCAGGGCACTGGTCTGGTAATCGGGAATGGTCCCTTTGGTTACACCCTGTACAAAAAACTCAATTTCTTCCTGCGAGAGCCTTCCGCCCTCACGTTTCTTCTCGATAATATCCACCATGCGCATAGATGATTGACCTTCCTTTTGGCTGGGTTTATTTTGCTTAAAGCCTTTTCCTTATGACTTCAGGATGAGATCCAGAAAACTCTCGCCCTTAATCTCTGCCTTGATGCCCAAATATTGAGCCACTGTGGCAGCAATGTCCGAAAAGCTCTTTCGCGTGTGGAGGTTGACCCCGGCCTTTACAGGTTTGCCATAGACCAACAGGGGTGTATACTCTCTGGAATGGTCGGTGCTCTCGGTGGTAGGATCGCAGCCATGGTCGGCTGTGATGAAAAGAATATCCTCATCCTTCATGGCGCTCATGATCTCGGGCAGGCGTTTATCAAAGTCCACCAGTGCCCGGGCATAGCCCTCCACATTGTTCCTGTGTCCGTAGACCATATCAAAGTCCACAAGATTGGTAAAGAGTATGCCTGAAAAGTCGTCCTTCATCCAGTTAAGGGTCTGATCCACACCATCCATATTATCATGAATGTGTACCGCGTGGGTAATACCCTCGCCTGCGAATATATCCTCGATCTTGCCCACGCCGCGCACCTCAAAGCCCTGTTCCTTGGCATATTCCAGCACAGTTTTTTTGATGGGCTTTAAGGAGAAGTCCCGCCTTCTGTCGGTCCGTTTAAAACTGCCGGGCTGGCCCAGGAAGGGTCTTGCAATGACACGCCCCACGGCATGTTCTCCGGTCAGCATATTCCGGGCTATCTGGCACATCTCGTAGAGCCTTTCAATGGGGATTATCTCCTCATGGGCGGCAATCTGGAAGACGCTGTCGGCTGAGGTGTAGACAATGGGATAACCCGTCTTCATGTGCTCCTCGCCAAGCCGTGCAATGATCTCGGTGCCCGAGGCCACGCAGTTGCCCAGGGTCTTTGTGCCAATGGCCTTTTCAAAGGCATCCATGATCTCCTTTGGGAAGCCGTCAGGATAGGTGGGGAAGGGACGATCCAGCACCAGACCTGCTATTTCCCAATGGCCGGTGGTGGTGTCCTTGCCTTTGGAAAGCTCACCCATACGGGCCATAGCCCCATGAACCTTCTCGGGCTTTTCCAGTTCTTCAACACCATCTATATGACTTAATCCAAGCGAAATCATATTGTCGAGCTTAAACCAGGGCTCATGCTTCATAGCCTTTGCAATATTCCCCAGCGTATTGCTCCCCGCATCGCCGTAGGCAGCAGCATCGGGAAGCTCTCCGATGCCCACACTGTCCAATACTATAATAATTGCTCTTTTCATATTTAAATACCTCCATTATTCATTATCATTCCCCGATGAATATTTATCACTCAAAAACCTTATAGAAACAGCTTATTGAGTTTTTTTCGCCCATCATGCCCCTCAAAACTTGTTGGTATGCCAAGCTTTATGGTAAGCTTGTACAAGGTGGTGACATAGTGTATCTCTTTCTTTTGATCCTATGCCTGTTCATGTTAAGCATGATCCTTCAGGCCGGTTATTTAAAGCGGGAATATATGACTTTCGGTGACAGCGACCCCACATTAAGAGTGGCCCTTCTCACCGATCTGCATATGGGGCTTTTGATGGTCTCTGAAAAAGATGTTGCCAAGGCCCTCCTTGAAGAGCGCCCCGACCTTCTTATCATCGCCGGGGACATTATCGACAAGGAAAGTCACATCAGGGCCTTTACCCGCTGGTTTAAGGAAATTGCGCCCGATTGCCCTGTTTTTGTCACCCTGGGCAACCACGATCATCTCTGTTTTAAAAAGAAGCCCCGGGCCAAGGAGCTTTTTGAATTTAATCTGAGAAGTCTGGGTATTGAGCTTCTGGTCAATGATTGCATTACCTTTCACAAGAAGGGGCGCAGCATCAATCTCGTTGGCATCGATGATTACAGGCGCGGGCATCCCGACACCAGGACCGCTCTCTTAAAAAAGGATACCCGGGCGGACCTGACTCTGGCAATTACCCATAACCCTGAAGCCGTGCTCTCCCTCCCCCAGGGGGAGGTGGATCTGGTCCTTGCAGGGCATTTTCATGGAGGACAGATTTGGATGCCCTTCGGCCTTGAATTCAAGCTTTTTCGCAATGAGCAGACCTGCCGGGCAGGCTACAGACGGGGTCTTCATCAAATTAACGGAACGCCCACCTATATCAGTCGAGGCCTCGGCAATGTGGA
Source organism: Bacillota bacterium (assembly GCA_022702935.2). Taxonomy (GTDB): domain Bacteria; phylum Bacillota; class Clostridia; order DSM-8532; family DSM-8532; genus DTU059. The sequence continues at coordinate 73,467 of JAKIML020000070.1, forward strand.
GGTCCCTTTCAGATTGGGCTCCTTTCCCGAGATCACTTTCATCGATTTATAAGCAATCACCGGAAATACCCATAGCTATCCCTGCCCGGGGTTATTGGCGATTTCAATCAGGCTGTCAGCCGCATACTCCACTTCATCCAGGGTGTTGAAATACCCCAGACTAATGCGTACCAGGCCGGTCTTCTGTGTTCCGAGGCTCTTATGCGCCAGCGGGGCGCAATGAAAGCCGCTGCGCACAGCAATATGGTACCGGGAATCCAGGAGGTTTCCTACCTCGGACGAATCCATGCCCTCAATGAGAAGGGCGATTATCCCGCTGTTTTTATGCGCCTCAATGGTTGAGTACAACTTTATTTTGGGATGGGAGACCAGTCTTTCATAGAGTCTTGCAAGAAGCCTCTCCTTCTTCTCCCGAATGGCATTGATTCCAGTTTTGAGGATGAAATCAACACCCGCTCCCAGTCCCACAATGCCCGGTGTGTTAATGGTTCCGCTCTCCAGCATGTCGGGCATAAAAGTAGGATGGATGGTCTCAAAGGAGCGGCTTCCCGTCCCTCCCTGAATAATGGGCCGTAAGGCGACGGCTTCATCCACATAGAGCCCTCCCGTGCCCTGGGGACCCAATAGCCCCTTGTGCCCCGGAAAAGCCAACAGGGGGATGTGCATGGCCTGAACATCGAAGGGCAGCACTCCGGCACCCTGGGAAGCATCCACTAAATAATAAATGCCCTTTTTACGGGCAATCTCACCCATTTCCTCATAGGGCATAACAGTCCCTGTCACATTGGAGGAGGCGGTGAGCACCATGAGCCTGGTGCGAGGCCCCACGGCTCTTGAAAGGGTCTTGGGATCAATGGCTCCAAACCTGTCATAGGGCTGTACAATGGTATAATCTATCAGACCGAATTTCTTAAGCTCGTAAAGGGGGCGCAGAACCGAGTTGTGCTCCATGGCCGTGGTCACCACATGGTCTCCCCTTCTTAATACGCCCTGGATGGCCATGTTCAGGGCATAGGTGGCGTTGGGGGTAAAGCTCACCTGCAAGGGATTAGGGAAATTAAACAAGGCTGCAAGGCTCTCCCTCGCTTTCATCACCAGTTCGGCGGTGTCCCTGGCCATGCCATGGGAGGAGCGTCCCGGGTTGGCACAGGTATCCTTCATAAAAGCAAACACGCTGTCATAAACCTCGGAAGGCTTAGGATACGAGGTTGCAGCATTATCCAAGTAAACCATTTACGCGCCTCAAAAAGCGTAAACTCATACTCCATGATATGCAGAAGGACAGCCTTCAGTGTTCTCCTTCGCCTTTATGGACTATCTCGTCAAGCCGCTCCTTGACCTTCTTCATATCCAGGTAAAAATCTTGGCGCTTGTGAATATCCCGTAGAACCGCTGAGGGATGATAGGTGGGCATAATGGAGAGATTCCCCTCCCGCTCTATCCATAGCCCCCTGAGCTTGGTAATCCTGGCCTCCTTATCGATAATGGCCCGGGCGGCTGTGGAACCCAGGCAAACCAGAATGGACGGCTTTATGGCCTTTACCTGATAACGAAGCCATGGAAGACAGGCCTCCATTTCGGCATCGGTGGGCACACGATTATTGGGAGGCCTGCACTTGACGATATTGGCGATATAGTAATGGTCGGGATCAAAGGACAGCGCCTCCAAAAGCAGATCCAGGAGTTTGCCAGCACGTCCCACAAAGGCTTCCCCCTGGATATCCTCCTGTTCTCCCGGCCCCTCTCCTACAAAAAGGAGGGGGACACGCTTGGGAACACCACGACCAATCACGACATTTTTACGGGTTTTATGGAGCTCACACCTTTGGCACGCCATACAGGCCGTGACAAAATTCTCCCAGTCCTTCACACAATCACCCTTGACTCCATGTTTCTCTATTATTTTAGCACAAACCCCCCGTTCTGCCTTCCCTTATGATCTTTTCTTAAGAAAAATCCCGATATCTGCCGATATTATCCATATAACTTCATAATCATGGATGGTTGTTTTTGCAAGGAGGCATGACCTATGAAAATTGCGGAATCCAGCGTCTCAATGAGCGCACAATGGGCCCAAATCAGACAGCACTCAGCAAAAGAAACTGTTCAGTTCTGGAAACAGGAACCGAATCAAGGTACGAGAGAAAATGTCCTTCTGGATATCTCAGAGGAAGGAAGAGCACTACAGCAAAACAGTCAGGTTCAAGGACCATCCGCACAAGAGGAAGTTCCCTTTGCCCTCTCTGAAAAAGACAAGGAAAAAATCCACCTTCTGGAGCATTTCATCTATGTTCTCACCGGAAAACGGATTAAGTTCAAAATCTTTGACGGACTAAAGCTGACCCAGCCCAATACACCGGGTACCCCTAGCGCTGCGCCTGTTCAGCAGGGGTGGGGTCTACGGA
>JAKIML020000061.1 GCA_022702935.2 Bacillota bacterium
CAGCAGGAACTGCATCATAAAGTAGACCACAATCAATGCAATAATGGTGGCAATCCATGTGTCCCGCATACCGTAGTGGGTGAACAGGGATGAATAGGTCTTGCTGGAGACAATAACCACCGCCGGAATAAAAAACAAAAATTGCCTTGAGGTAATCCTGTCCATGATCCTCCCTAACCTCGCTTCGTGCCTTACATGCTAAGCATAAAGTTTGGTTATTCTATTACCATTGATTTTTTATGTAATGATTGATTGAAGTGAGGTGATTGCTTTGAGTAATCCCATTCTTGACGTTATAGAGAAAACCTTGTCTGAAACTTCAGATGTACAATATAAAAGCATTCCCATTTCCCGGGGAACTTTAACCATCGTCTTTATCAACAATATTGTTGAGAAGCGTCTGCTTTCTTTTCATCTTTTAGAGCCCCTTTTGCATACCCTGAAAAGCCTTGACAGCATGGAGGCTATTCAGGATGTCATCTGCACGCCCGTCACAGAGATTCTCAACACGCCTGAAGAAGCGATCGAAAAACTCCTGTCCGGTTATGCAGTCATTACCACTGATTTTGACCCGCGGGCGCTTTGCTGTGATGTCTCAGATTACAGTTCAAGAAATGTGCAAAAGCCCGATACCGATCCAGTTATCAAGGGCCCCCAGGAGGGCTTTACCGAGTCCATAGAAAACAATCTTTCCTTGATTCGCAAAAGAATCCGAAACAAGGATCTTATTATTAAAATGTTTACCCTGGGTACCAGCTCCCAGACACCCGTTGCAGTCATTTACCTGCAAGGTGCAGCACCTGAAAAGCTGGTGGAGCATGTGCTCAACAAGGTCAGCCAATTAAAAACCAATGTGGTTCTTGAAACCAACTATATCGAGGAAGAGTTTAAAGAGAGGATAACGCTCTTCGACACAGTGGGCAACCATGAAAAACCCGATGTCATCTGCGCCAACCTGTTTGAAGGGCGGGTAGCCATCATGGTGGAAGGAAGCCCCAGTGTGGCGGTCTTACCTTATTTCTTTATGGAGAATTTTCAATCCCCCGACGATTACTATACCAATCGGTATGTGGTTGCAGCCATGCGAATCTTTCGCTATTTTTCCTTTGTAGTGTCCATTCTGCTGCCAGCATTTTATGTAGCGCTGACCACCTATCATCATTCACTGGTGCCCATGGTCTTTTTGTTTAAGCTGGCTTCAGCAAGAGCCGGCGTCCCCTTCCCTTCCATTGCCGAGATCCTTTTAATGATTCTCTTTTTGGAATTGTCCCGTGAAGCAGGAAGGAGGCTCCCCAAAAGCATAGGCACCACGCTTTCCCTGGTCTCCACGCTTATTCTTGGGGAAACTGCGCTCAAAGCGGGATTGGCCTCGGGCGGCACCATAGTTATTGTGGGAATCTATGCCGTCACCACCCTCATTAATCCCAAGCTGGTTGGCCCCACCATTATTCTAAGTGTTATCAATGTCATTCTGTCCTCTATTTTTGGACTTCATGGCTTTTACCTCTTCTTTATTATGATGATTGCCCATTTGGCCTCTTTGGATAGTTGCGGCTATCCTTACCTCTATCCCATGGGCACCATTGGCCAGAACTCCAGCAATTCCAAGGATCTTCTGGTACGTGGAAAGCTGAAGGAAATCTCCTATAACACCCTGGGAGGTAAGAAGAAACCATGAAACGTCTGATGTCTTTGCTTCTTGTGGCATGCATAAGTTTGAGCACTACGGCCTGTGAGTATCGCGATATAGACAAAATTCTCTTTATTACTGCCATTCTGGTGGATGTGGGTGATAAAGAGGGCACCTACGACGTTTATTTCGAGGCCTTTCGCCCCTCCTCCTCGGGAGGTGCTGTGGACCAGGCTGGTGACAGATTGATATACGGGGTCACCGATGTGAATGTGATGGAGGCCACCGACCTGCTTAACAATTACGCCAATCTCACCCTCAAATTCTCACAGACCAAGATGCTGCTATTCACGCGCAGAGCGGCTGAGTTAGGGTTGGAGAAGCATATCAATCTATGGCATCATGCCAATGATTTTACGGTCAGAACCTATATAGCCATCTGGGATGCCGACCCCAAGAAATTTGAAGAAGTACAGCTTGAGGGTGAAAAGCATCTGGGTATCTATCTTCGAACCCATATCGACAATACGGAAGCATCAACCTCCCATATTAAGGTCGTGACAATGATTGATATCATGAATGCCTCGGCCATTGAGGGTAAAATTTTACCCATTCCCATGGTAAAGCCTATTGAAAAAGGTAAAGCACAAATCATTGACTTTCCCGGCGTCGCTCTGGTAAGGCAATACAAAATGGTGGGAGAGATCCCTTCCGACAAATCCAATTATCTGATGTATATGCTTGACCATGTTAGATCCGACTTTATCGGCATTAAAAATCCCTCTGCGGAGGACGCCGAGACCGTTATCGTTACCATGAAATCAAAAACAAAGACCATCCTGTCCCCATCCCAGGACGGTATGAAGGTACGAAAGATCGTCCAGGCAAAAGCCATGCTCTATGGTACGCAGGATAAGTTCATCCCGAGCCGGGAAGCTATTGCAGACATGGAGAAGCAGCTCAATCAAGAACTCAAAGAGCAGTGCATGGATCTCTACGAGACCTATACCAGCATGGGACTGGACATCTTCAACCTGGGCGAGTCTATTTACCGAAGATATCCCTGGTTTGATCAGACCGACCTGTTTACCAAAATAGACTTTTCGGTGGAAGCACATTTTGAAATCCAGGGCAGCAATTACAAGCTGGGCTTTAACTTAAACCCGGTCAATGAAAGCCATCAATCCAAAAAGCGCCGCTAGCACATAAAAGCGTTATGAAGTGACCTGCCTCTTAATATACTTCATTGGAGGCTGGGTTACTATGATAAAACGCATCTTTCTGACATTCCTGGTGGTCGTCACCCTATTGACCGATCTTATGACTTCTATAGGAAAGGCCGTAACAGTCTACCCCGTATATCGGGTGCTTGATGTTGAAACTGAGCGGCTGCCTTACCCCGCACCCACCACCGAAGCCCCGTCTGCTGAACCCCTTGAGCAGACCCCCATCTTCCCATCCAGCACGGTTCCGCCTGCCAGTACATCAACCTCGGGAATCTCCACGCCATCCGAAACCCATTCCACGCCCGGGGTGAGCACTCCATCAGGGATCTCATCCGACCCTCTGGAAATCTCCCCGCCGGGCATCATAGTCCCTCCAGAACTGGCACCAACCCCCGAACCATCTGAGACAGCCACAACACCGCCTGCCATTGAAGCCACCA